>JBDKJP010000113.1:0-3238 GCA_039796575.1 Actinomycetota bacterium | reverse complement strand
CGCGAGCGCCTCGACCTGTTCCTCAGCTGAACGACGAGCCGCAGCCGCACGTGCGGGTGGCGTTGGGGTTCGTGATGGCGAACCCGGCCTGGTTGAGGCCGTCCTTGTAGTCGAGCGTGGCGCCCTCGAGCAGCTGGGCCGACGCGGCGTCGACCACGACCTGCACGGTGCCGTCGGCGGGGCCGAACGTGGCCTTCTCGTCGTCGGTGGCGATGTCGCCGTCGAAGAACATCTCGTACGAGAACCCGCTGCAGCCACCGGGGCGCACGGCCACGCGCAGGGCAAGGTCGGTGGCGCCTTCGGCCTCGAGCAGTTCCTTCACCTTGCGAGCGGCGGTGTCGGTGAGCGTGATCACAAGATTTCCTCCTGGAACCTGACCGGACTGGTCGTCGTGTGGGCAGTGTAACCCCGAATTACCGTAGCATTGACTTCGTGATTCCTGCCGAGCCGAACGCAGGGTCCGCCACCACGGCGCCACCCTCCCCCGACGACGTGTTCTCCCTGCTCACGGCGGTCATCGACCCCGAGCTGGGGGCCGACGTCGTGAGCCTCGGCATGGTGCCCGACGTGCAGGTCGACCCTGCCGGACGGGTGGTCGTGACCGTCAAGCTCACCATCGGCGGCTGCCCGCTGCGTGCCCAGATCAAGAAGGACGTCGAGTCGCGCGTCGCCGTGCACCCGGGGGTCACCGACGTGCACATCGAGTGGGGCGAGATGAACAGCGAGGAGCGCAGCGAGGTGATGCTGAAGGCCCGCTGGAACGCCCGCGAGCACGCCCCCGACACCGAGATCCCCACCACCTGCCGGGTGCTCGCCGTGGCCAGCGGCAAGGGCGGCGTGGGCAAGAGCTCTGTCACCGTCAACCTCGCCGCGGCCGTCGCGGCGCAGGGCTTCACCGTCGGCGTGCTCGACGCCGACATCTGGGGCTTCTCGGTGCCGCGCCTGCTCGGCATCGACGAACCGCTCGAGGCGCTGCCGGTGGAGGGCAGCGAGAAGCCGAAGATCATCCCCAACGAGCTCACCGTCGGCCGCGGCCTCAGCCGCGGCACGCTGAAGGTGGTGAGCACCGGGTTCCTCGTCGGCGAGGACACCGCGCTCATGTGGCGAGGGCTGATGCTCACCAAGGCGGTCGAGCAGTTCTTGCGCGACGTGCACTGGGGCGAGCTCGACTACCTGTTCATCGACATGCCCCCGGGCACCGGCGACGTGCAGATGGGCCTCGCGCGCATGCTGCCGCGCACCGACCTGCTCATCGTCACCACGCCGGCGCTCGCCGCGCAGAAGGTGGCGGCGCGTGCCGCCGACATGGCGCGGCGCAGCTTCCTGCGCGTCAGCGGCGTCGTCGAGAACATGAGCTCGTTCACGTGCGACCACGGCGAGCAGTACGCGCTGTTCGGCGAGGGCGGCGGCCAGGCGCTGGCCGACCAGATCGGTGTGCCGCTGTTGGGCCAGGTGCCGCTCGAGCCCAGCGTGGCCGCAGGTGGCGACGCGGGCGCGCCCGTGTCGCTCGACGGCACCGGTGCCGCGGCCGAGGTGTTCCGCACCATCGCGCGTCGCATCGTCGACGACATCGCACCGCCCACCAACATGGCCGGCTGCAGTGCGCGCATGCTCGGCCTGGTGAACGAGGCGCTCGCGGCGAAGGACGCCGCGGCGGCTCAGTCGAGCGAGTCGTAGTCGGCGTCGCCCGGCATGGCGATGCCGGCCATGCGACCGTCGACCACCTTGATCTTCGGCAGGATGCACGGCGGCGTGCCCACCGCGCGCGCTGCGGCCATGGCCGACTGCACGTCGGCGTGCTCGGCCAGGAACTGCAGGTTCGCGATGGTGGGCGGCATCAGCTGCAGCTCGCCCGCGGCGTGCCGGATGAGGGCGTCGTCGGGCCGCACCCACATGCTGGCCACGGTCTCGCTGTCGTCGTGGTGCGAGCTCTGCCCCACCGGGCTGGCCGCGGCGAAGAACCGGGTGTCGAAGCGGCGCGTGGTCTCACCCTTCGGGGTGATCCAGTGCGCCACCCACGGCAACGCGTCGACGTCGAGCCGCAGGCCGTGCTCGGCGGCGAGTGCGCGCATGTCGACCGAACCGTCGTGCACGGCGTGGCGGTGCTCGAGCACCGGGTGCCCGTCGTCGACCATGTGGCCGTGCTCGTCGACGGCCAGCAGCACACCGCACTCCTCGAAGCACTCGCGGATCGCAGCCACCACGTAGGCCTCGTCGCCCTCACCGTCGGCCGGGTCGACCTTGCCGCCGGGGAACACGTACATGCCGCCGGCGAACGCCGCGCTCACCGTGCGGCGGAGCATGAACACCTCGAGCCCCTCTGCCGTGTCGCGCAGCAGCATCACGGTGGCGGCGGGCTTCACGGGGATCTCGTCGGTGGCCATACGCCGGGAACCGTATCCGTCGCCTAACCTCGGTGACGTGCTGGTGTGGATGGACCTCGAGATGACCGGGCTCGACCCGGCGAAGAACGTGATCGTCGAGATCGCCACGATCATCACCGACGACGAGTTGAACATCGTCGCCGAGGGGCCCGACCTCGTGGTGCACGCCACCGACGAGCAACTCGCACTCATGGAGCAGGTCGTCGTCGACATGCACACCAAGAGCGGCCTGCTCGACCAGATCAAGGCGTCCACCATCACGCTCGAGGAGGCCGGCGCACAGACACTCGCGTTCATCCAGCAGCACGTGCCGCAGCCGCGGTCGGTGCCGCTGTGCGGCAACTCGATCGGCATGGACCGCCGCTTCCTCGACGCGTACCTGCCCGAGATCGAGCAGTACCTGCACTACCGCAGCGTCGACGTGAGCAGCATCAAGGAGCTCGTGCGTCGCTGGTACCCGCCGGTGCTCAACCACCTTCGCCAGAAGCAGGGCACGCACCGCGCGCTCGACGACATCCGCGAGAGCGTGTCCGAGCTGCGGTACTACCGCGAGCACGTGTTCGTGCCGATGGCCGCGCCGGCTCAGCCGCCGGCCGACGGCAGCACCGCCACCGCCGCGAACTGACGCCGCCCGGCCGGGTCGCCGGCGTCGACCAGCCACCCGTCGAAGCCACCGTCGTCGCGGTCGCGCACCAGCCACTGCACTTCGTCGTCGCGCTCGATGGGGTCGCCGTGCTCGACCACCACGGTCAACGGTGCACGCAGTGATCGGCGGGTCGCGAGCTCCTGCTCGACGGGTGCGAGGTACATCGCGTTGTTGACGTGCTCGAGCACGTCGAAGTCGGTGAACCGCA
>JBDKJP010000112.1:0-18672 GCA_039796575.1 Actinomycetota bacterium | reverse complement strand
GCCGCTCGCCGTTGAGATCGGCTGCGCCAGTACGAATCACTGGAGGCTTAGTTGAATACGGCGACCGCCAGCAGCCGGGCGGGCTTACGAATCGAGCCTCGTGGCGACGCCCTCCCCGTCGCACATTGAGATCTCCAGGGGCTGGGGACTGACGTCACCGGTCTCCACGGAACGACGACTCGAGCCCTGGACCTGATCACGGGGCGCCCCAACTGCGGTCGAGGCAGTGCCGGTCAAGGGACAGCCGAAGGCTGAGCGCCGAAGCTGCGCAGCGGCTGCAGGCGCGGCCCTTGATGGGCACGGGGAGAGCGCTGCTGACAATCGGCGTGGTGCTTCGCGCTCGCGCGAAGCACCTATGGAGCCGCTTCGCACCGGCCCGTGATCTCCCAACCGAAGACTCGCCCCACCCTGAGCGAACGACGGCTTCGGCGACGGTTTGGCTGATTTTCCGACCACCCCGTGGCCTGATTCTGAGCGTCGTAGTACGAGAAGACAACGTCGACCGAGATCACCTCGGTCATCGTGTCGTAGAACGGATTTCCCGCACCGTTCGCGTTGCGCTTCGGCGGCCACAACAAGCCTCCGGGCACCTCCTCACGATGAGTCTGGTTCTGGCTGACCCACCAGTACCTCATGCCGACCCTCCATTTCCTTCGTCACCAGCCGCTCGCCAAAGCGTGACCCAGTCGTCATAGGAACTCTGCTCGAGCTTCTCCAGGCCCAATTCTCCTCGCGCAGTGTTCGTGAACGCGGCCAACGCGTTGTGCACCTCGCGGTCCGCCTGTCGAAACTCCGGCAGCTGGATGGGCTCCTCCTCCCTAGGGGCGACGACGAGGAACAGCTTCCCAAGTGCATCGTGCACAGCATCCAACGCGTCAGACGTCTCAGACCTCCGGCAGATGAACATCGCCGCGGCGTACGCAGCGCGCATCTCCTCCGTCAATTCTGTGTATCGATCGGCGTCACAGTTACCGTCTGCATCGATGCAGTCCCAGACTGCGTAGGCGGAGACATAGAAGGCGACGAACGCGCGGTGGCGATCCACATCCCACCGTGAACGCCGCTCGAGTGCCCACCGGACAACGAATCCGACAGCCGCGCCAACCAGCGCTGCAGTCGCCGCGATGATCGTTGCAGCAGCGTCACTCACAAGTGCCCTCCCGTCTCCGCGCGAAGGCTAGTGGCGTAGCGCAACGGCTAGGCCGAACTGCCCTTCGACGAGCGGAGGTGTCGCACTGGCGAGCGGCCGAACCTCATATGTCGCCTTGGCGTCTTCAGCAGGGAACTTGGGCAGAAGCTGAGCCCAGACCGCTCACCAGCGGCAATTGTCACAGAGAATGATCGCGGAGCAGTCCCTGTAGCGCCGAGAGCAGGGCATTCACCCGGCGCTTCGACACGTCTGAAATCTCCGTGACCTCGCGTCGAGCGTAAAGCTCCATGATGGCGCTGTTGAGGCGTTTCTTGGAGTAGGGCGGGGGATCCTCCCCGTGCACGGCCCGGAGAAGGTTGTCACGATCCACCGGATCCAGCAGATCCTCGATCACAATCACTTCAACCGATGTCACTTCTGGCAGTAGTACGCACCGCCCGCTAAGAGCGGTCCCGAACGCCTCCTCGTATCGCGCCCGCTGCTTAACGCCCTCGGCATCGCCATCAAGCAAGACGCAGAAGGAGCGGCCCCATCCGAGATGAAGGGAGATCAGAGTATCGAGGCTGCCAGCGCCCGTACCAGGGGTTACCGGCAGATCTGGCGTCGCACCCAAGACGTCTATGAAGTACCTCAGGAGATAGAAGTCGGACTTGCCCTCAGCCAGCACAGAGGCAGGGACGAGCTCCAAGGAGGAAGGGCGATAGTCGAGGACGTCGAGCACGGGCTGGATGTACGACGTGCGATCGGGGTTGTCATTAACGAATCTCCTATACGGGACGGCGGATATCGAGGTAGTTGAATTGCCGCTTGCCGCGAGGTAGTCATCGAGGGAGAGATCGCCAAGTGCCGCATTTGCGACTACATAGGACGCATCCAGCCATTTCAGATTGATGAGGTGGTGGCTGTGGGTGGTGTAGACGAGTTGACACGTCTCAGAGAGTGCTTCAAAGCTTTTTAGCAGCTCTGCCTGCGCCTTAGAGTGAAGATTTGACGCTGGCTCGTCCAGCAGAAACACCACGCCGCTGCGCTCGCTTGACAGACCTCTGTACGAGGTCATCAGCAGGAACATGAAGAACCATCTGAAGCCCAGGCTTCGTTCCGACAGGTCGAAGTAACCATCGGGGCCTTTGATTCGCAGCTCCAGGTAGGAGGCATTCGTTTCCTCATCCCTACGCGCCTGGATGTCGACTTCCTGAGCAGTCGCCGGCCGGCCAAAGATGCGGTTCCATCCCGCGAACACAGTTCGGGTGATTTCTCTGCCCATTTCAAGTAGCACCGCGGCGAGGCTGCGCTCGTCGACTCGATCGCCTGACTCCAGCCGCTTGAGCACGTGCGTTTCGAGGTTCGCTCCGCCACCAATCTGACTCAGCACCCGCTCGAAGGTAAGCCTATAGAACTGATTCCGTTCACTCTCCTCGCTTCGAACGGATCCTGCGGCCACTGCGGCCGCTGAATCCTCCGAGGTGAGATCGAACCTCTCCGGCAGGTCAAACAGGAAGTTCGGAAAGTACCAGATCGAAGGCAGTTGATCCTTGAGGTAGGCAACCGCGGCCTTCCACTCATCGGATGAACCCGGGTACGGTCGACTATTTCGCTGTTGCCCCTTCGTTCCTTGGATCTCAAGGCCATCCCAAATCTTACTCGACTTCTTGAGGCGCGAATCCTCGAACGTGTAACGCTCGGTGATGCGGAGGGACGTCGGCACCTTCGAGACCGTCAAGCCCCAAACAGTCTTCATGTGACGGCGGAACGCCTTCTGATCATCCTCATCGAGCTCCACCCGTGCGGCGATCTCGATTACGTCAGTGAAGTTGGCACGACGCGAGATGGGCACCCAGCGCTCTGGGTCCCGAAGCGACGCGAGGCCAGGATCAATCATGTCGAGCTTCTCTGCGCCGTAGGTGAAGCAGAAGATGGCTTCAAGAAGCGTCGTCTTGCCACTCTCGTTCAACCCGATGAGGGTAGTGACATCGCCGGTGAGCGGCAGGACAAGGGATTCGATTCCCTTGAAGTTCTTGAAGCTGAACTCCGTGTACCGCACAGCGCACCTCCGAGGCGACGAGACTAGCCTTGGGCTGTCGCTGCAGCCTGGATGCCCGCCGCGGGTGCGCCCCCTGTAACACAGCACCCCCAAACTGCACGATGTCTGGAAAGGCTGCCGCGGGCCGCCCTGGCGAGTCCATGAAGCAGAGGTGTCCGGTCCAACCAACGGACGGTTTAGAGTTCAGCTTGTGGCACGTCAGGTAACTGAGGAGCACGCGCTGGCCGTGATGCGCGCTGCCGGCCTCGACCCACTTGGGCCGTACCCCGGTGCTCACAGCCCATGGCCTTCCAGGTGTACTACTTGCGGGAACGAATGTCACCCGCAGTATTCCCATGTGCGCCAGCGAGGGAGCGGCTGCCGAACTTGTGGGTACGCACGCGTGGCGACGAGGCGCAAGCTTCCTTCTACGACAGCTGTCGAACAGATGCGCTCGGCCGGGTTTGAGCCACTAGAGCCGTACCCGGGTGCACACAAGGCCTGGCGTTCGATTCACCTTCCATGTGGCGCGGAGTGCTCTCCGACGCTGTCGCATGCGAAGCACGACGGTGGTGGATGTGCTCGCTGCGGACGCGCCAGGACCATTTCAGCGCGGCTGAACAATCCGGAGACATGTATCGCAGTGATGCGGGCCGCCGGACTTGAACCACAGCAGCCATACCCGGGGCGTCATCGACCATGGAGATCGCTCTGTGTCACATGTGGGCAAGTGGTCTCGCCGCACTACGGCACCGTGGCGAAAGGCGGCGGATGCAAGCACTGCGCGATCTCGAAGAATACTGGCCCGCGCGTCGAGGGTGCGGACGCCGTCGACGTGATGACGCTCGCTGGTATGCAACCAATCGAGGACTTTCCTGGTGCGGGCAAGCCCTGGCGGTGCGTGTGCCTCATTTGTGGGCGCGTCGGGACGCCGACGTACAACAACGTTCGTCGCCAAGGTGGAGCGTGCGCTCACTGCAGGCACACAAAGTCGAGCATCACACGCATCCACGGCAACGCCGACAACATGAACGAGCTGATGCTGGCCGCCGGATTCGAGCCGCTAACGGAGTACCCAGGGCGTGCGAGACCGTGGCTCTGCCGCCACACTCGATGCGGAAGCGAAGTCGCCGTCGTTGCAGGGAGGATCGCAGCTGGTGGTGGATGTCCAGCCTGCTCGAGCTCGGGATTCAAGCGCGATCAGCGTGCAATCATCTATCTCGCGACTCATCCCTCCGCCGGCGCCCACAAGGTAGGGATCGCAAATATCGGCTCGGGACGGCTCGACAAACATCGGCGGCGAGGCTGGGAGATTGTCGGCGTACTCGATTGCGAGACAGGAGAGAAGGCACGAAGCATCGAGTCTGCGGTCCTACATCGCTGGCGTGTCGAACTCGGCCTACCCCCGGGACTGCTTGAGGGCGATGGGTGGACGGAGACCATCCCGTCGGCAGCACTCACGCTTGATCGAGCATGGAATCAGGTCCGAGCTGCGCACATGGCGTGACCGCACCGGATACCACGGTGATCTACTTGCAATCTTGCGTGTATTGACGACTAGCGAATCCGCGAGTACGGTGCGCGCCAATGGTTGATTTCCGGCAAGATCCGAGCGAGAGCGCAGAGGGCAAGGGCATCGCGCGTCGGACGTGGGACGCCTACTCCCGCGGCGTCAACCGCGTCGCCGGCCCACTGATCGACCCGGTGGCGGCCGCGTACGCGCGGCATCTCAGCGAAGACCTCATCGGCTTCTGGGTGATGTGGCACTCGGTCGGAGGCTTCGAGGGGCTTGAGCGCTACGGGATGCACAAGTCGACGATCTGGCGGAAAGTCAAGAAGTTCCGGATGATTACTGGGCAGCACCCAGACGAGTTCAAGTTCATCGGTATCACCATTGATCCCCCGAAGATGTGGGATGCGATGGCCGCGGGCGAGCCCTCGCCGGATCAGGAAGCCTGAGACTGACGTGTCTGGCCCGATGCACACTTCTGACCGGCTACTCGCACATTCGCCAGTAGAGCTATTGTCCGGGGTTGACGCCCTCTATCTGTCCGCACAAGGGGTCGCTCCTCTGTCGCTGTTCGCCGATCTCGAGGACGCACGTGCTTCGGCCGAACTCAACGGTCTGTCTGTCGTGTGTCAGCTGGGCGGCTACGACGTGAAGGTGCAGCCGTGGGCGTGGCAGAGGTATCGCTACTGTGCCGTTCACGAATTGGCGCGGATCGGGTTCACTCCGAGCGACAAGTTCCCTGTGGTGCGGTTCCAGCCAACGGCGGTCGCGCTGCACGCCCTGGGACCTGAGCTCACGGTGCTCTGGGCCTCCAACTTCCTCGACGCCTGCGGGATCGAGGCGACGCTTCACGTGAGCCGCTTGGACCTTCACAGCGACTGGCAAGGCATCGAGTTCAAGGCAAACGAGCGAAGCAACTTCGTGACGTACTCAACGCGCCGATCTCTGTACGAGGTCGATGAGGAGATGAGCGGCCTTGTCTTCGGCAAGCGCGGCGGAGCGCTCCTGTGCCGCATCTATGACAAGTCGCGGGAGATGACCGACAAAGGCCATGACTGGTGGCCTGAGGTCTGGGGCCCCGAGTATGACCCCGCTCAGAAGGTCATGCGCGTCGAGTTCGAGTTCAGCCGCCAGGCGCTGAAGGAGCTCGGGGTCGACTCCCCAGCGGACGCCTTGCGTGAGGCGCCGGCGCTCTGGGCGTACGCGACGTGCAATTGGCTGTCGCTGCGGGTGCCAACGAACGATGACACCCGATCCCGCTGGCCTCTCGATCCGCGATGGGAACTGATCCAACGGTCGACGCTGTCGGGAGGCTGTGCCCCTGCAACTCGGATTCGGGCCGGCATCCGTGAGGGCGAGCTTCGAACGTTCCGCAAGCTGGCGACTGGCGTCCTGTCGAGCATGGCGGTGCCGCTCGGGACGTCGGGCATCGGCGACACATTGTGGGCGGTCGAGCCGGAGCTGCAGCTTTACGAGCGGGTCAGCCAGAAGACGTTCGCCGAGCGCGTGGACGAGAAGCGTCGGAGGAGTGCACCGTGAGCGGCTCGCCGAGCTGGTCGATCGTGGCCAAGACACTGGTGCAGATCCAGCTGCGTATTGTTCTCGCCCAACAAGCAGAGGAGGCGGTCGCCAATGCTGACCATTGCGTACATCCGGGTGTCGACGGAGGATCAGGTGGACTACTCCCCCGACGCCCAGCGAAACCGGTGTCTACAGCACGCGATCAACAATGACCTCGGCGCTGTCACGTTCCTGAGCGACGACGGGCTTTCCGGCAAAGACTTGAAACGGCCTGCGATGGCTGAGTTGATCGCCCTGACGGAGGCCGACCAGGTCGCCAATGTGATCGTGTGGCGGCTCGACCGGCTCTCGCGCGACAGCGCCGATTTGAGTCGGCTAATCAAGCTCTTCGAGACCCACTGCGTCGGTGTGCACTCGGTCAACGAAGGCCGGGTTGACGTCGGCTCTGCGTCCGGGCGCATGCAGGCCGGCATCCACGGCGTGCTCGCCCAGTACTACCGCGAGGGTCTGGTGGAGAACGTCAAGCTAGGCAACCATCAGGCGATTGCCGTTCGCGGAGAGTGGCTGAACCGGGCACCGACCGGTTACGCCATGATCAATGGTCGTCTGCAGCCGGATGAGCTAGCGCCGCTTGTGACACGTGTGTTCCAGCTACGTGCCTCTGGCAAGTCGTACCCCCAGATCGAGGCTGCGACCGGTCTCAAGTACTCGACGATCCGGCACATGTGCAGCAACCGCGTATACCTCGGTGAGACACGTATCAAGAACGACTGGTTCCAGGCGTACATCAACCGGTGGTCGACCGCGACCTGTTCGAGGCTGCCCACACTGCGCACACCCGGCGCGGGCGAATCAGCCGCGATCCTCTTGCCGGCCGCGTGGTCTGCGCGAGCTGTGGCCGGCGACTCAGCGTCGAAACGAACGCGAACGGTCTTGGCATCTTCCGCTGCAAGCACCGAGGGCAGGGTTGTGACATCCCGGGCCGCTCCTCCACGGGCCTGCACAGGGCCGCTCGACTCGCGCTCGATGTGCTGGCCCATGACGAACACCTGCAGGAGGCGATCCGGCATCAGCTACACCCGCGGCCGGCCGGCGCGGACGGCTGTGCCGTCGCGCTCCGGCGCCGTGGTCAAGCTGCACCAGAAGCGTCAGAAGCTGCTCGACCTGTACTACGCCGACAAGATCACCCCAACGGCGTTCAACGAGGAAGAGGCGAGGCTCACCGGTCAGATCAGAGCGCTCGAGGACGAGGCTCAGGAGCACCTGAAGCTCGCCGAGCAACGTCGCGTGTTGGCTGACAGGTTCGAGCAGGTCGCTGCCATGCTGCGCGAGATGGACACCGAAGCCATCTGGGAAGAGGCAACCGCCAGCGAGCAGCGCGTCCTGTTCGATCAGATCATCGAAGCGATCATCGTCCATCCGGACCGCCTGCAGGTGAGCATCAACGGTGCGCCCCCGCTGACGGTGAACCTCGAAGAAGTCGGGCTACGAAAAGTGCAACAGCCGCCCGAGCGGGCGGCTGGTACCGGAATTGTGGTGTCGGAGGGGGGACTTGAACCCCCACGAACTTACGTTCACTAGCCCCTCAAGCTAGCGCGTCTGCCTATTCCGCCACTCCGACGTGGTGGTTCACCAACCTACCGGTGCGCGGTCAGCGCACCAACAGGAAACTCAGTGCGACCGTGGTGCCGATCCAGATGATGCCCATCACCGTGGTGATGCGGGTGAGGTTGCGCTCCGCAGCGGTGCTGCCGAGCGCCGTGGTGCCCGCACCGCCGAACATGTCACTGAGGCCACCACCGCGGCCGCTGTGCATGAGGACGCCCGCCACCATGCCCACGAGAGCGAGGATGTTGACGATCACGGTGACGTACATGATGAAGTCGCGCACGGCGGAAGATCCTATCGGGCTGATCGGTCAGACGGCTGCCGGGTTCGGCATCTCGAGGGCGACGGTGTCGGCGAAGTGGCACGCCACCGGGTGACCCTGGCCGCGCTCCTTCAACTCGGGCTCCTCCACCGCGCAGATCTCCTTCGCGATGGGGCAACGGGTGCGGAACCGGCAACCCGACGGCGGGTTGATGGGGCTCGGCACCTCGCCCTGGAGCATGATGCGCGGACGGCCGCGCTCGGTGACCGGGTCGGCCTGCGGCACCGCCGACAGCAGCGCCTTCGTGTACGGGTGGCCGCTGGCCATGTACAGGTCCTCGGCCGGGCCGACCTCGACGATCTTGCCGAGGTACATCACGGCCACGGTGTCGCTGATGTGACGCACCACCGAGAGGTCGTGAGCGATGAACAGGTAGCTCAGGCCGAGCTGCTCCTGGAGGTCCTGGAGCAGGTTCACGACGCCGGCCTGGATGCTCACGTCGAGCGCCGACACGGGCTCGTCGAGCACGATGAACGACGGGTTCAGCGCGAGCGCACGGGCCACGCCGACACGCTGACGCTGGCCGCCCGAGAACTCGTGCGGGAAGCGGCGGGCGTGGTCGGGCGCAAGGCCGACGAGCTCGAGCAGTTCGGCGACGCGGTCCTGGTGGTTGCCCGACACGCGCTGGATCTCGAGCGGCTCGGCGATGGACGCGCCGACGGTCATCTTCGGGTCGAGCGACGCATACGGGTCCTGGAACACGATCTGCATGCTGCGGCGCAGCTTGCGGAGGTCGTTCTGCTCCATGCCCAGCAGCTCGGTGCCCTTGAACTTCACCGAACCGGCAGTCGGCTCGATGAGGCGCAGGATGCAACGGCCGACCGTGGTCTTGCCCGAACCGCTCTCGCCCACCAGACCGACGGTCTTCCCCTCGGGGATGGTGAGGCTGACGTCGGAGACGGCGTGCACCGTGCGCCGGATGACGCGCAGGCCGCGGGTGGACTTGACGGTGAATTCCTTGGTGAGGTTGTTGACCTCGACCACCGGCGTGCTCATACGAGCGCCTCCAGTTCATGGGCACGCACGCAGGCGGACTCGGTGAGCCCCACCTGCACGAGTTCGGGCAGATCGCCGGCGCACTCGGGCGCCGCGTGGACACAACGGGCACGGAACGCACAGCCCGACGGAGGCTGCAACATGTTCGGCGGCGCACCCGGGATGGGGGTGAGCCGCTCGTTCCCGAGGGTGGGCTGCGATCCGAGCAGGCCACGCGTGTACGGGTGACGCGACCCGTGGAAGATGTTGTGCACATCGGCGCGCTCGACCACGCGGCCGGCGTACATCACCTGCACACGGTCGGCCATGCGGGCCACGACGCCGAGGTCGTGCGTGATGAGCACCACTGCGGTGCCCATCTCCTTGCGGATGCGGTCGATGACCTCGAGGATCTGCGCCTGCACCGTCACGTCGAGCGCCGTGGTGGGCTCGTCGGCGATGAGCACCTTCGGGTTGTTGGCGATGGCCATCGCGATCATCACGCGCTGACGCATGCCGCCCGAGAACTCGTGCGCGTACTGACGGGCGCGCTGCTCGGGCTGCGGGATGCCGACGAGGTCGAGCAGCTCGACCGCACGCTTGGCCGCCGCGTCCTTCGACATACCGCGCTGATGGGCGAGGATCATCTCGGCCACCTGCGAACCGACGCGGTGCACCGGGTTGAGGGCCGACAGCGGGTCCTGGAAGATCATCGCGACGTCGCTGCCGCGCACTCGGCGCATGGCCTTCTGGTTGGCGCCGACGAGCTCGACGTCGCCGACCTTGGCCGACCCCTCGATGATGGCGTTCTTGCCGAGCAGGCCCATCACGGAGAGGAACGACACCGACTTGCCGGAGCCCGACTCGCCGACCACGCCCAGCACCTCGCCCGGGTGGACGTCGAGGCTGACGCCGCGCACTGCCTGGACCGGACCGAGGAGCGTCTTGAAGGTGACCCGCAGATCGCGGATGGAAAGCGTTGCGTCGGTCACTTCAGCTCCTGCTGCATCTTCGGGTCGACGGCGTCACGGAGGCCGTCACCGATGAAGTTGATGCACAGCGACAGGATGATGAAGAACACGCCGGGGAAGACGACCAGCCACCAGTAACCCGGGGGCACGGCCTTCTTCGAGTCGCGGATGAGCAGACCGAGCGAGGTCATGCCCGAGCCGGCGTCGGGGCCGTAACCGAAGAAGCTCAACGTCGCCTCGGCGGCGATGGCGCCGACGACCGCGAACGTGAGGGCCACCATGATCTGGCCCACCGAGTTCGGCAGCAGGTGACGGAACATGATGCGCTTCGACGTGGCGCCCAGCGCACGGGCGGCCTCGACGAACTCTCGTTCCTTCAACTGTTTGACCTGACCTCTGATGAGTCGGGCCACACCCATCCAACCGATGATGGTGAGCAGGATGACGAGGAACCGCACCGAACTGGCCTCACCCATGATGGTGGTGACCCAGCTGACGTTCTTCAACATGCCACGCACGATGACGAGCACCACGAGCAGCGGCAGCGCCAGGAAGATGTCGGTGACGCGCATCAGGATGTCGTCGAGCCAGCCGCCCTTGTAGCCGGCGATGCCACCGACGAGGGTGCCGAGCATCACCGAACCGATGGCGGTGAACAGGCCGATGAGCAACGACACCTGCGCGCCGTAGATGATGCGGCTGTACAGGTCGCGGCCGTTGCCGTCGGTGCCGAACCACGCCAGGTCGAACGGGGCGAGGTTCTGGTTCGGACGGTTGGCCTCGGCCTTGAAGATGCTCTCGTTCACGCCGTAGCGGGCCGTGAGCGGCGCCAGGGCGACGAAGATGATGATGCACACCAGCACGATGGTGGAGATGAGCGCGGCGCGGTGGTTGACGAACCGCTTGAGCGCCATCCGCTTCGGCGACATCGACGTCTTCAGGATGCCGATCGAGGCGTCGCCCGTCGGGTCGGACGGCACGCCGAGATGCTGCATCTGCTGCGACGCGGTGGTCTGGGAGATCCCTGCGAACTCAGTCAAGGCGGATCCTCGGGTCGAGCCAGGCGTACGCGAGGTCCGCCAGGAGGTTGAAGAGAATGACGGAGCTGGTGACGATGACCATCCACGGCATCAGCTCGGGGAAGTCGCCGTTGGCCTCGGCGGTGAGGAAGAACATGCCCATGCCGGGGTACTCGAAGATGGCCTCGGAGATGATGAGGCCGCCGACGATGGCGCCGACGTCGAGTGCGGCGAGGGTGACGATGGGGACCATCGCGTTGCGCAGCGCGTGCTTCACGAGCACGCGGCGCTCGGAGATGCCCTTCGAACGGGCGGTGCGCAGGTAGTCGCTGTTGAGCACGTCGAGCAGCGAGGCACGCATGTAGCGGCTGTACGCCGCGATGGTCTGGATGGAGACCACGATGACCGGCAGGATCATGTACTTGAGCATCAGCACCGGGTCGAACCCGGTGTGGCCCGGTGGGTACATGCCCGACGTGGGCAGGAGCGGCTCACCGAACCACTTCGACCACTGCACGGCGAAGAAGAGCTGCAACAGCACGGCGCTGATGAACGGCTGGATGGAGAAGCCGATCAGTGCACCGGTGTTGACGGCCGTGTCGCGCAGGCGACCCGGCTTGAGTGCGGCGAAGATGCCCAGCGCGAGGCCGATGCTGATGCCGACCAGGGAGGCCATGAGACCCAGACGCAGCGTGTTGATGAGCGCGTCCTTGAGGTTGGGCCACACCGGACGGCTGCCCTTGATGCTGACCTGCCAGTTGCCGGTGACGAACCCCTTCAGCCACACGAAGTAGCCGCGGATGTAGCCACCGATTCCCGGCCACAGACCATTCTCCTCGATGTACTGCGCCATCTTCTCCGGCTGCTTCGCGATGCGCGGGTTCGCGCGGGCGTAGCTCGCCAGAGGGTTCGTGGCCAGGCGCAGTGCGCAATAGACCACGAACGTCACGATGAACAGCGTCGGGATCGCCCAGAGCAGACGTCGGACGATGAACCTCAGCACAACCTGCCTCCTTCACTGGACAGCGGGGTCGGTCGAAGTGACCGACCCCGCTGCCACGAGTTACAAACTTACTTCAGACGTGACGTCAGAGCGTCTCGACCACGGGCTCGCTCGCCATGAGCGGCGTGAGCTTGTAGTCACCGTCGTTGGTGGTGTCGTACACACCCATCTGGAGCGGGAACGAGATCGTCCACACGTACCAGCTGGAGTTGGCGCACTCGGTGATCGGGTTGAGGCAACCCGGCCACTGCTCGGCACCGATGACGATCTGGCCGTCACCGTCGACATCAGTCCACTGGTGGAAGTTGATGAACGCCGCGTAGTTGTTGAGCTCGTCCTCGACCGGGCCGCCGACCTTGTCGGTGCGGTACACGCCGGACTTGGGGAACTGGAAGGTGGGGATCATGACCCAGTCTTCGCGCATCAGCTTGATGGCGTCCTTGATGTAGCCGGCGCGCTCGTCGAGATCGACGGTGGCGTCAGCCTTGTACAGGAGGTCAGTGGCCTCCTCGTTGCACCAACCCTGGCTGTTCTGGCCAGCGAAGTTGTTCTCCTCGGTCGGGATCTGATCGCAAGCGAAGCTCGAGGTCAGGTACTGCGGGTCCGGCGGAGCGGTGCTGATGTACATACCGAGGTCGTAGTCGAGGCTTGGCAGACGCTGCTGGAACACGCACTCGGCCTCGCAGTTGTCGGCGACGACGTTGAAGCCGGCAGCCTGCATCAGCGGGATGAGGAACGCCTGGGCGCCCTCACGACGGGTGTTACCAGTGTTGATCATCCAGCGGATCTCGGGGACCTCGCCGTCCTTCGCCCACATGCCCGAGCCGTCCTTGGCCCAGCCGTTCTCCTCGAGGAGCGCCGCGGCGGCCTCGGGGTCGTAGGTGTCCTGGAACGTGGTCTCGTCGCAGTAGCGACCCGGCACGATGGGACCGCAGGTCAGCTGCTCAGCGCCTTCGACGATGGGCGAGTAGATCTGGGTCATCATCGAGTCGATGTCGATCGACTGCGCGAACGCCTGGCGGAAGATCGGGTCAGCGAACGGACCTTCCTGCTGCTGGAAGTACAGACCCTCGTAGTCGCCACCGAACTGGATGGACACCTTCACGTTGGCGTCACCGGCGACGGCGTCAGCGGTCTCGGGGCTGTACTGCGGGTAGATGAAGTCGACTTCGCTGGCGAGCAGCGAGGCGATCTCGGTCTCCTGGTCGGCCTTCGGCACGAAGACGACCTTCGGGGTCACGGCCTTGTCCTCGCCCCAGTAGTTCTCGTTCGGCACGAAGACGGCCTGCGTCTCGTCCCACGACTCGAGCTTGTAGGGACGGTTCGAGAACGTGAACTCGGTCTGGAGGTCACCGGAGATGTCGTTGCAGTCGGCGACGGCAGCCTTCTTGACGAGGCCGCTGAAGAGACCACGGTACGGGGCGTACACGGTCTTGAACTCGACCACGACCTGCTTCTCCGACTCGCCGGCGGCGACGCTGAGGATCTGGTCGTAGCCGACCGTGCTCAGCGAACCGACGGTGTTCATCACCGCGTCGTAGGTGCAGATGAAGTCGTCCGCCGTGATGGGCGAACCGTCGTCCCACACCGCTTCTTCAGCGATGTCGTAGGTGATGCGCATGGCGGCTTCGCCGCCTTCGCCGGCCGTGGTCTCCGAACCGCCGGTGGTGTCCGAACCTGCAGTGGTCTCGGAACCCGCCGTGGTCTCGGAACCTGCGGTGGTGCTGCTCGCGTCCTTGTCGTCGCCGCAAGCGGCGACGATCAGCGAGAGACCGACCGCGAGAGCAGCAATCTTGCTGCCTTTGCTAGTCCTCACGTGAATGGTCCTCCTGGTGTGAGTGGAGGGAGGTGATTTGGTGGAGCGGGAGCGCCACCTACGCCAATACCGTCCTCCCCGATCGGTACAGGCGGGGCAAAGCTAGCACCTCTCGTTACCGATCGGTAGGCACCGTTCCCGAATTTCGGGAACGTGGATCAGACGTTCCAACTGGGCGAAGTGTCCAGGCTGGTCAGGCGCCGAGCTTGCAGATCTTGGCGAACTCGTCCGCGTCGAGGCTGGCGCCGCCGACCAGCGCACCGTCGACGTCGGGCTGCGCGATCAGCTCGGCGATGGTGCCGGCCTTCACGCTGCCGCCGTACTGCACGCGCACGGATTCGGCCGCGTCCGCGCCCGCGAGCTCTGCCACACACGCACGGATGGCGGCACACATCTGCTGTGCGTCGTCCGCGGTGGCGGTGCGGCCCGTGCCGATGGCCCAGATCGGTTCGTACGCGATGACGAGCGCACCGATCTGCTCGGGCTTGCGACCGGCGAGCCCGGCGCGCACCTGCCCGAGCACCTTGGTCTCGGTCTGGCCGGCCTCGCGCTCCTCGAGGGTCTCCCCCACGCACATGATGGGTGTCATCCCGTGCTGCTGGATGGCGGCGACCTTCTTGTTCACCATCTCGTCGGTCTCACCGAACAGCTCGCGCCGTTCGCTGTGGCCGCAGATCACGTACTGCACGCCGAGCTTCGCGAGGAACACCGGCGACACCTCGCCGGTGAACGCGCCCTTCTCCTCCCAGTGGCAGTGCTGCGCGCCGAGCGCGTAGCCGAGCTTGTCGGTGTCGATGAGGGTCTGCACGCTGCGCACGTCGGTGAACGGCGGGTGGATGCTGACGTCGACGACCTCGAGCTCGTCCTTGCCCACGAGGTACGCGAGCTTCTGCACGATCTGGATGGCCTCGAAGTGGTTGAGGTTCATCTTCCAGTTGCCGGAGATCAGTGGCTTACGCATTCGGTGCGCTCCTCAGTGCAGCGAGGCCGGGCAGGTCGCCCAGCTCCAGGAGTTCCAGTGACGCGCCGCCGCCGGTGCTGACGTGCGACACCTCGTCGTCGAGGCGGAACTGCGCGAGCGCCGCCGCGCTGTCGCCACCACCGACGACCGTGAAGGCCTTCGTGTCGGCCATCGCCTGTGCGACCGTACGGGTGCCGGCCTCGAATCGTGGATCCTCGAACATGCCCATCGGGCCGTTCCAGAACACGGTGCGCGCGTCCATGATGACGTCGCTGAACGCGGCAGCGCTGCCCGGCCCGATGTCGAAGCCCTTCGCGCCATCGGGAAGGCGGGTGCCGAACGTGGCGAAGTTGCCCTGCGCGTCGACACCGACGATGTCCTCGGGGAGATGGATGGTCTTCCCTGTGGCGGCCGACTGCTCGAGCAGGCGCTTGCACGTGTCGACCTGGTCGGGCTCGAACAGCGAGTCGCCGATGGGGTTCCCCTGCGCGGCGAGGAACGTGAAGCACATCGCGCCACCCACCACCAACGAGTCGACCACCTTCAACAGTGCTTCGACCACACCGAGCTTGTCGCTGATCTTCGAACCGCCGAGCACCGCGACGAACGGGTGCTTCGGGTCGTCGCGCAGGCCGAGGAGCACCTCGACCTCCTTCTGCAACAGCAGGCCCATGGCGCTCGGCAACGTGGCCGGCGGACCGACGATGCTGGCGTGCGCACGGTGGCACGCGCCGAACGCGTCGTCGACGTACAGGTCGATGCCGTCGACGAGCTGCGCGACGAACGCCGGGTCGTTGCCCTCCTCCCCCGCGTCGAAGCGGAGGTTCTCGAGCAACTCGACACCCGGGGCGAGCTCGGCGAGGCGAGCGCGCACCGGGTCCATCGAGTACTTCGGGTTGGGCTGGCCCTTCGGACGACCGAGGTGCGAGCAGGTGACCACCTGCGCGCCGCGCTCGGTGAGCCAGTTGATGGTGGGCAGCGCGGCGCGGATGCGGAAGTCGTCGGTGATCTCGCCGTTCTCCATGGGAACGTTGAAATCGGTACGGACCAGCACCCGCTTGCCGCGCACGTCGCCGAGATCGGCGAGCGTGGGGATGCGGCTCATGTCAGCTCACTTCTTGGGGCGCTTGGCGGCCTTGGCGCCGGCGTACAGCGTGGTGTCGACGAGACGGTTCGAGTAGCCCCACTCGTTGTCGTACCACGAGAGCACCTTCACCATCTTGCCCATGGCCATCGTGAGGCCGGCGTCGAAGATGCTGCTGTGCGGGTTGCCCTGGATGTCGCTCGACACGATCGGGTCCTCGGTGTACTCGAGGATGCCCTTCAGCGAGCCCTTCGCCGCCTTCTTCATGGCGGCGTTGATCTCGGCGACCGACGCCTCCTTCTTCAGGATGGCGGTGAAGTCGACGACCGAGCCGGTCGGCACGGGCACGCGCAGCGAGGTGCCGTCGAGCTTGCCCTTCATGGAGGCGAGCACGAGCGACGTGGCGCGGGCGGCACCGGTGCTGGTGGGCACGATGTTGATGGCGGCGCCACGGGCGCGGCGGAGGTCCTTGTGCGGGCCGTCGACGAGCTGCTGGTCGCCGGTGTAGGCGTGCACGGTCTGCATCAGGCCCTGCTCCACACCGAACGCGTCGTCGAGCACCTTCACGATGGGCACGAAGCAGTTGGTGGTGCAGCTCGCGTTGGAGATGACCTTCTGGGTCTTGAAGTCGAAGTCCTTGTGGTTCACGCCGTAGACGAACGTGGCGTCGGCGCCGTCGCACGGGGCCGAGACGATGACGAGCGGCGCGCCACCCTCGAGGTGGTAGGCGGCCGTGTCGCGCTTGGTGAAGATGCCGGTGCTCTCGATGACCACGTCGACGCCGAGGTCGCCCCACGGCAGGTTTTTCGGGTCGCGCTCCTGCAGGACGCGGAGCTCGTCACCGTCGACGGTGATGCCGCCCTTGGAGGCCTTGATGGTCTGCGGCAGCACGCCGAGCACCGAGTCGTACTTCAGCAGGTGCGCCATCTGGTCGAGCGAACCGAGGTCGTTCACCGCCACGATGTCGATGTCGGCACCGCGCTCCTTCACGGCGCGGAAGAAGTTGCGCCCGATGCGACCGAAACCGTTGATACCCACGCGAACCGTCATGGCTGCGTCCTTTCCACTCAGGAGGCTTTCGCGGCCGAGCCTACTCCGTGCGTGGTCAGCGGCTCAGATCCCGATGGCCGGTGCGCACCGCATAGCCGCGATCGCGCAACCGCTGTGACAGCTCCTCGGCGACGGCGACGCTGCGATGGCGGCCACCGGTGCAGCCGATGGCCACCGTGAGGTAGCTCTTGCCCTCGGTCTCGTACGCCGGCAGCAGCGACAACATCAACCCTTCGAAGCGGTCGAGGAAGTCGTTCGCCTGTGCGCGCTCGAGCACGAAGTCGCGCACCGCCGGGTCGTGACCGGTGAGCGGGCGGAGCGCGTCGTCCCAGTGCGGGTTCGGCAGGAACCGCACGTCCATCACGATGTCGGCGTCGATGGGCAGGCCGTGCTTGAACCCGAAGCTCTCGACGGCGATCTGCAGACGGTGGTCGTCGATGCCCTCGTCGAACGCGGCGAGCAGCTTCGACTTCAGCTGGTGCACGTTCATCTCGGTCGTGTCGATCACGAGGTCGGCGGCGGTCTTCACCGGTTCGAGCAGTTGGCGCTCGAGCACGATGGCCTCCACCAGACCGGCGGCCTCACCGTCGAGGGGGTGCTTGCGGCGGGTGGCGTCGTAGCGCTTCACGAGCGCCGTGTCCGCCGCATCGAGGAACAGCAGGCGCACGCGGTGACCGTCGGCGCGCAGCTGCGACACCTTCGGCAACAGTTCGAGGTGCTGGCGGCCGGCCACCAGCGCGAGCTTGTCGATGCCGCTGCCCGGCTTGCTCACCAGTTCGACGATGGTGTCGACGAGCGAGGTCGGCAGGTTGTCGATGACGTACCAGCCGAGGTCTTCCAACACGGCCGCGGCGCCGGAGCGTCCGGCGCCGGACATGCCGGTGATGAGCAGGATGTCGGCCACGTCGCAGACTGTACGCGGCTACACCTTGCGCGTGCGGAGATAGAGCAACCGTGGGATGGTGCTCGCAGCGAGGTACTCCTCCGCCTTGGCGAGGAACCCGGCCGGCGGCGCGGGCTCCTCCATGCGCTCGAGCAGCAGCCCGTTGGCGGAGAGCGCGTTGACGTAGCGGCTGAGCGGTCGGTGGATGAACGGGATGAACACGTCCTTCTCCACCTCCTCGATGGTCTCGTTCTCCACCAGGTACTCGCCGATGCGCCAGTACTGCTCGGGCGGGTCGAGGAACTGGTCGTCGATCCAACCACTGTTCGGCGTCTGCAGCAGCGGATGGTTGAGGAAGAAGCAGAAGCGACCACCGGGCTGCAGCACGCGCGACACCTCGGCGATGGCGTCGTCGACGTCGCGGATGTGCTCGAACACGAGGCACGCCACCACTGCGTCGAACGACGCATCCGCGAACGGGAGGCCCGCCGCTCCAGCGCGTGCGACGACGGTGCCGCGCTCCCCCGCGACGCGTACGCAGTTCCACGTCGGGTCGATGCCGATCACCTCGGCACCGAGGCGTGCCGCGAGGCGACTCACCTGGCCGTCGCCGCAGCCGACATCGAGCACCTTCGTCGCGCCCGACAGCTCGCGGGCGGCCAGCGGGAGGATCTGCTCCTCGTACTCGGGATCGGCGCCGTCGGTGAAGCCGTCGATCCACCATTCGGCGTGGGTCTCCCAGAGGTTGTCGCTCATCGGCAAGAGCGTAGAGTCGCCGA
>JBDKJP010000111.1:0-18314 GCA_039796575.1 Actinomycetota bacterium | reverse complement strand
CCCGGTTTCCGGGACGGAAACCACCCAGAAGCCGTGCGCGGCGGCGGGCGATCCCGGCCCCTTGTGGCCGCCGCGGTTCGCGTGCCCCTCCAGGACACTCCCTAGTGAGTTTTCGTCACGTCCCGTGATCGCCCTTGCGCAGAGCGCACGTACCGGGCCATCGGCACTCCCTGTCGAACGCCGCTCTCCGCTCTGTGTCAGCAATTCATCTGAAGGAGTTCCAACGATTTGCTGACAGAGAACGGTCCAACCGCGCCCGGACCTGCCGCTCGGCGCTACGCGCCGGCTGCTTCTCAGGCCGGGGGGACGAACGCGTTCTCGTCGGCGACCTCGCCGAAGAGTGTGAGCGTGATGAGCACGTCGCCGTCGTCGACCTTCGCCACCAGACCGCTGTCGAGCACGCAGTACGACGCGACACCGCCGGGCACCGTGACGTCGACGCACGTGACGGGGAGGTCGGCGATGGTGGCGGTGCTGGCGATGGCCGGGCCGAGCTTGGCGTCGGCGTCGCGACGCAGCCGCTTCGCCGTGTCGGCCGCGTAGAAGTCGACCGTCACCGACGTGTCGCTGATGCGCTGCGGGTCGAACCCGTCGACGCACGGGATGCTGCCGTCCTCGGTGCAGGTGACCGCGATGGTCTCGGTCTGGATGTAGCGGGTGTTGCCGACGGTGACGCTGCGCTTGCCGGGGGAGAGCACCACCAGCGCCGGGTTCGTGACGTTGCCGTACTTGGTGAGGATGGAGTACGAGGCCGTGGCCGGGCCGGTGCTGGCGGCCTCGAGCTTCTGGAGCACCGCATCGACCGCAGCGTCACCCGTGGGCACGCCCGTGGGGAACTGCTCGGCGTCGGTGAAGTACGGACGTTGCCCGGTGAAGCAACCGGCGAGGAGCACGGTGGACAGGGCGAGGGCGACGAGGCCGCGGCGTGACACGAAGCACGAGCGTAGGGGGTGCGACGGTCGAAGCGTCAGCACGGGCGGTGAAACCTCGCCGCCACCGACGACCTCACCTGGCGGGCGGGAGCATGGCTGGTCGTCGGTGGCGGACTGAGGCATTCACAGCACAGCGATCACGTCGGCGCGGGCTGCTGACGTCAACGCTGCAGTGTCGATGCGGGCGGGACGGGAGATCCTTTCGCACATCGCCAGTGACACGACGGTTGCGCGGTGAACGTTTGGTGGTTCGCGCAGAAATCTTCCTAACCTCGTGGCGTGATCAGCCTCGACGCCGCGACCGTGCTCCTGCAGTGGTCGGCCGGCGGCCTCTTCTTCCTGTGGTTCACCACCCGCCGCCGTGAGGTCGGCATCGGCTACGGCTGGCTGCTCCGCGGCACGTACCTGCTGCTGGCCGCACTCGGTGCCTGGTTGGGGTTCCGGTTCGGGGTGGTGCCGGTGCGCGAGGCCAGCGCTGTCGCACTGGTGCTCGCAACGCTGTTCGCCCTGGTGGTGAGCATCGTGCGCCGAAAGGCGGGCGTGTCGGGCGCCGAGGCCGAGCACGACCGGCGCACCGAGCGTGTGGCCGCGATGACCGGCATCGACCGCACCGTCGCCGAGGCCGACCCCGACACCGATCGCGGGCCCGAGTTCCCGCCGGTGCTCGACCTCATCCCGCCGCTGCTGGCCATCCCCGGCCTCATCGCCGCCGCCCTCGACGCCGGTGGCAACCCGGTCGTCTCACTGCTGCGCACCTTCGCCGGCGCGCTGTTCCTCGGTGCGGTCACCGATGCGATGCTGCTCGGCCACTGGTACCTCGTGCAGCCCGGCCTGCCCCGTCGTCACCTCAACGAGCTCGTGCGTGCGCTGGGCTGGATCTGGCCGGTCGAAGTGATCGCGATGCTGCTGCCCGTCGGCATGTTCGCCGTGTTCAGCGGCTCCATCGACGACGGGTGGAGCGGCCAGCTCGGCTGGTTCTGGGCGGCCTGCGCCGTCACCACCATCGTGCTCGTCCAGGTCACCAAAGCAGCCCTGAAGGAGCGGTCGTACTCGGCCGTCATGGCGGCCACCGGCCTGCTGTACCTGGCCATCCTCACGGCGTTCGGCACCGACCTGGTGGCCCGCGCGGTGCTGGCCGGCTGACACCGGCCACACTGGGGAACATGTCTGCCGCACTCCACGCCCGCGGCCTGTCGCTGTCGCTCGGCGCTCGCCACCTGTTGGTCGACGTCGAGTTGTCGGTCGACCCCGGTCAGCGCATCGGGCTCGTCGGCCCGAACGGCGTGGGCAAGTCGACGCTGCTGCGTGTGCTGGCCGGGCAGCTGCCGCCCGATGCCGGGGTCGTGCAGCTGTCGCCCGCCGGCGCGAACGTGGGCTACCTGCCGCAGGAGCCCGAACGGCGCGACGAGTCGGTGCTGTCGTACCTCGAGCGACGCACCGGTGTGGCCGCCGCGTCGGCACGCCTCGACGCGTCCACCGCCGATCTCGCCTCCGGCGAACCGGGTGCCGACGACGCGTACAGCGACGCGCTCGACCGGTGGCTGGCGCTCGGCGCGGCCGACTTCGAGTCGCGTGTGGGCGACGTGTGGGCCGACCTCGGTCTCGGCGAGCACCTGTTGCACCAGCTGATGCCGTCGCTGTCGGGTGGGGAGGCGGCGCGGGCCGGGCTCGCCGCGTTGCTGCTGGCCCGGTTCGACGTGTTTCTGCTCGACGAGCCCACGAACGACCTCGACCTCGACGGGCTGGCACGGCTCGAGAAGTTCGTCACCGGGCTCGGCGCCGGCTGCGTGCTGGTGAGCCACGACCGCACCTTCCTGCAGCGCACCGTCACCCACGTGGTGGAGCTCGACGAGTTCACCCATCAGGCCACCCGCTACGCCGGCGGGTGGGACGCGTTCCAACGTGAGCGCGAGCTGGCCAAGCAGCACGCCCGCGCCGCCTACGAGGAGTACGACGCGAAGCGCACGTCGCTCGCCGGTCGTGCCCAACGCGAACGCGAGTGGGCCACGCAGGGTCTCTCACGTGCGAAGAAGAAGCCCGACGACAACGACAAGAACATCAAGGCGTTCAAGATCAACCAGACCGAGCAGCTGGCCGGCAAGGCGGCGCGCACCGACAAGATGATCGAGCGGCTCGAGGTGGTCGAGGAGCCCCGCGAAGGCTGGGAGCTCCGGTTGGTCATCGCGGCCGCACCCCGGAGCGGTGCCGTCGTGGCTCGGCTCGAGCACGCCACGGTGCAGCACGGCTCGTTCACGCTCGGCCCGGTCGATCTGGAGATCGGCTACGGCGAGAAGGTGGTCATCGAAGGACCGAACGGCGCCGGCAAGTCCACGCTGCTGCGCGCCCTGCTGGGCGAGGAGCCCGTGTCGTCGGGCAACCACTGGCGCGGCCCGGGTGTGGTGGTCGGCCGCCTCGAGCAGGCCCGTCATCAGCTGGCCGATGCGCCGACGGTGCTGCAGGCGTTCATGGCCGCCACGGGCATGCTGGTGCCCGAGGCCCGCACGCTGCTCGCCAAGTTCGGCATCGGCGCCGAGCACGTCAACCGTGCGGCCGAGTCGCTGTCGCCGGGCGAACGCACACGCCTGGTGCTCGCGCTGCTGATGGCGAAGGGCTCGAACTGCCTGGTGCTCGACGAGCCGACGAACCACCTCGACCTGCCTGCCATCGAGCAGCTCGAGCAGGCGCTCACCACGTTCGTGGGGACGGTGCTGCTCGTGAGCCACGACCGCTCGCTGCTGTCGAACGTGGCCCGCACCCGCACGCTCGAGGTGCGCGCCGGCCGCATCGTCCGCGACGAACCCGCCTGACGCACCGCGTCAGTGGCCGGCGCGGCGGATGCGGCGACTGGCGAGGATGCCGAGCATGGCCAGGCCGAAGGCCATGGCGAAGTTGATGCCGAGCGCGGTGCTGATGTCGAGCGAGCCTCGGTCGGCCACGGCCACGGTGGCGCCACCGATGCCACCCATCAGTGAGAAGCCGAGGGCGTCGCCCAGCGCGATCTGGCCGCTGACCTTGCCTTCGTTGCCCGCCTCTGCGTACTCCATGGTGGCCACCGACGTGGGGTTGAACAGCAGGCCCATGCCGAAGCCGCCGACGCACCATGCCACGAACGTGGCCCACAGCGGCCAACCCGGCCACAGCACCGGCACCACCAGCAGGACACCGAGTGCCAGCACGATGAACCCGGTGCGCACCGCCGGCCCCGGCTCGTCGATCGGGCGGCGTGCCCGCGCCCACTGGCCGCCGGTCCACGAGATCGCGGCGCCGATGATGACGAAGCCCTGCACGAACGGGCGGGCGCCGTGGATGCGGTCGGTGGCGAGCGGGATGAAGCTGTCGACGCCCATGAACGTGGCAGTGGCGAGAATGCGGGCCGCGACGATGGCGGCCAGCCCGGTGCGGGCGACGGCGACGCCGGCCGGCAGCAGGATGCGCAACGCCCACCAGGCGAGTGCCACACCGCCGACGCTGAGCGCCACGGCGGGCAGCAGCGTGGCCATCTGGAGCCCGGTGGCCAGCGCGCCGACACCGAGCGCTGCGGCGACGGCGAAGGGGATGCGGCTGGCCCCGCGTTCGGCCTCGACCGGGCCGAAGCGTCGCATCGGCTGCACGGCCATGGCCGCCACGGCGACGGCGAACGGGATGATGCCGAGGAACACCCACCGCCACCCGAACGTGTCGACCACCCAGCCCGAGACGAGCGGTGCGAACAGGCTGGGCAGCACCCAGCCGGCCGAGAGGATGGCGAACATCTTCGCCTGACGCTCCTGCGGGAACGCCCGCGACACCAGCGTGTAGGCGAGGGGTTGGAGCCCGCCCGTGCCGGCGCCCTGCAGCACGCGACCGACGACGACCCACACCATCGTGGGCGCCGCGGCGGCGACGGCGAGGCCCGCGATGAACGTCGCGATCGACGCGACGTAGACCACGGTGGGACCGCGGCGGTCGGCCACCTCGCCGGCGGCGACGAGCGCCACCATGTTGGCGAGCGTGTACACCGCCATGGCCAGGCCGTACAGCGAGTCGCCGCCGAGCTCGTCGGTGATGGTGGGCATCGCGGTGACCACGGCCGTCACCTCGAACGCCATCAGCGTGATGCCGAGGACGAGGCCGGTCGCGAGCAGGCGTTGACCGGCGTCGAGCCGGGTGGGGGAGGGGTCGGTCATTCGTGGATCAGTGCGGCCCACCCGGGGCCACGAGGGGCCACGGGCGCGTGCGCTCCATGGTGAGCGCGATGTCGAGCAGTTGCACCTCGGTGAAGTGCCGCCCGACGACCTGGAGGCCGATCGGCAGACCGTCGAGGGTGCCGGCGGGGATCTGGATGGCCGGGTTGCCGTGCAGGTTCGCGGGGAACGTGAGGCGACCGTTGTTGCCGGGGCCGGCGTCGATGCCACCGAACACGCCGGGCAGCGGCCCGTCGGCAGCGAACGCGACGTCGGGGTTCGTGGCGGTGACGACGAAGTCGACGCCGTCGACCGGGTCGAAGATGCGGGCCATCGCTTCGTTCACCTCCATCCGCCGGCGTTCGATCTTCGCCCGTGCCGCGGCGTCGTACTTGCCGACCGCCATCTCCATGCCGAAGCGGATCTCGGGCGTGAGGTCGTCGGCGCACTGCGGCCAGTGGTCGACCAGCTGTGCCTCGATGGCGATGTTGCCGCTCAGCGACCACGCCGCGCCCATGCGCGGCAGGGCGACGTCGATGCCGTCGACGCGACGCATGCCGAGTTCGTCGACCAGCTCGATGCCGGCTGCCTCGAGCAGCTCCCACATCATCGGCGACACCGTCGCGTTGCCCCAGGTCGGGGCGAACGCGACGCGGGCACCGCGGAGCTCGTCGAGGTGGGTGCCGAGGCCCTGCTCCCAGCCCGTCTCGCGGGGCATGCTCAGCGGGTCGCGGGCGTCGAAGCCGTTGCACACGTCGAACCACCGCGCCGTGTCGCGCACCGAGCGCGACAGGCAGCCGATGGTGACCGTGAGGTTGCCGTAGGTGGCCTGGGGTCCGCGTGGGATGCGGCCGATGGTGGCCTTCAGCCCGACGAGGCCGGTGAAGCCGGCCGGGATGCGGATGCTGCCACCGCCGTCGCCCGCCGTGCCGAGCGTGCAGATGCCGCCCGCCACCGAGGCCGCCGTGCCGCCCGAGCTGCCGCCCGGCGTGGTGCCGTGCTGCCACGGGTTGTGCGTGGTGCCGTGCAGCACGGTGCGGGTGAGGTTCACGCCGCCGAACTCGCTCGCCGTGGTCTGGCCGACGAGCACGGCGCCACCGTCGTCGCGCACGCGCTGCACCATGGTGCTCGTGCAGTCGGCGACGTGGTCCTTGAGCGGCACCGAGGCGTGGGTGTCGGGCCAGCCGGCCACCTTGTCGAGCTCCTTCACACCGATCGGCACGCCGCCGAACGGCTTGCTCACGTCGGCGTTGCGAGCCGCTGCCTCGGCCTGTTCGCGATCGAGGAAGCAGAACGCGTTCAGCTGGCTCGACTCCATGGCGTCGAGCGTCGCCTGCAACTCCTCGACGGGCGAGCGTCGGCCGGCACGGAATTCATCGACGAGCGAGCAGGCGTCGCCCTGCCACGGTGTGGTCCCCATGAGGGGTCACGCTAGTGCGGCGACCAGTCCGTCGGGATCGTCGACGCTCACGGTCAGTTCGCGCAACGAGACCGGCACGCCGGTGACCCGCGCACGTGCGGTCGGCTCGATGGTGAGCACCACGAGGCCGTCGCCGGCGCCGTTGACCAGCCACCGTCCGGCCCAGCCGTGGGCGCCGCGGCTGATGACCGAGCCCGCCTGTCGCCGGGCCGTCACCACGGACGTGCGGGGGAACCGCGCCCGGAACGCCCACCCCTGCGTGACCACCACCTCGTCGTCGGTCACCGTCACGCCGCTGCGCTTCCGTCCGACACCGAGCGGGGTCATCACCGTCGTGCCGAGCGTGTCGAACTTCATGGTGAACTCCATGCCGTCAGTGTGCCGCCCCTAGAGTCGGAACGACATGGACACCCGTTCGTTCCTCGGCCTGCAGCAGAGCCACAACCCGTTCCGGTGGTCGATGGAGGTCACCCAGTCGGTGGCCACCACCGGCAACTTCCTGTTCGGCGGCGCCGGCCTCGGTGCGGCCATCTCGGCGATGGAGGGCACCAGCGGGCGACAGACGGTGTGGGCCACGGCGCAGTACCTCAGCTACGCGAAGCCCGGCGAGGTGATGGACATCGACGTCACGCTCGCGGTGACCGGCCACCAGATGACCCAGGCCCGCGCCGTGTGTCACGTGGGCAACCGCGAGATCCTCACCGTGAACGCCGCGCTCGGCGATCGTCCGCTCGAGCTGCGCGGCCAGTTCGAGCAGATGCCCGACGTGCCGCCGCCCGACCAGTGCCCCGAGCGGCCGTTCCGCGGGCCGGTCGACGGCACCATCAACGACAAGCTCGACCAGCGCCTCGCCAAGGGCCGGCCGTTCGACGAGCTCGACGGCACCCCGGGCGACGGCCAGGTGATGATGTGGGCGCGCATCCCCGACGTGATCGAGGGCGTCGACGCCGCGGCGCTCGCCGTGCTGGGCGACTTCGTGCCGATGGGCGTGGGGCAGACCCTGGGCGTGCGCGGTGGTGGCAACAGCCTCGACAACACGCTGCGCGTGGTGCACCTGGTGCCCACCGAATGGGTGCTGCTCGACATCCGCGTGCACGCCGTGGAGCGGGGCTTCGGCCACGGCCTGGTGCACATGTTCGCCGAGGACGGCACCCTGCTGGCGACGGCCAGTCAGAGTTGCATCGTGCGTTTCTGGAAAGGTGAGGACGCGGCGCGCCTGCTGCCGCCGACGAAGGGGGAACCATCATGACCAGCACTCCGCTGCCGCAGCGCCCGGGCATGACCGTGCCGCTGCCCGGTCCGCTGCACAGTCACCGCGACAAGCTCGCCGAGCTGGCCGACCTCGGCTACACCGACATCTGGTCGGCCGAGAGCGACGGCGCCGACGGCTTCACCCCGCTCGCCATGGCCGCCGCCTGGGAGCCGCGTCTGCGCCTCGGCACCGCCATCATCCCTGCCTACACCCGTTCGCCTGCGTGCTTCGCCCAGAGCGTCGCGTCGTTGGCCGACGCGGCACCCGGCCGGTTCGCCATCGGCATCGGCAGCAGCAGCAACGTCATCGTCGAGCGTTGGAACGGCGTGCCGTTCGTGGAGCCGTACAAGAAGGTGCGCGACGTGGTGCGCTTCCTGCGCGACGCGCTGAGCGGCGAGAAGGTGTCGAAGCAGTACGACACGTTCGAGGTGAACGGCTTCAAGCTCGGCGTGCGCCCCGAACAGACCCCGCCCATTCTGGTGGCCGCGCTGCGCGAAGGCATGCTGCGCCTGGCGGCCCGCGAGGGTGACGGCGCCATCATCAACTGGCTGTCGCCCGACGACGTGCGCAAGGTGGTGGGCGTGGTGAACGACGCCGCCGGTGGCGAGCAGAAGGAGATCGTCTGCCGCATCTTCTGCTGCCCCAGCGAGAACGCCGATGCCGTGCGTGCCGCCGCGAAGTTCGCCATCGCGGCGTATCTGAACGTGCCGGTGTACGCGCAGTTCCACGACTGGCTCGGCCGTGGCGACGTGCTGCAGCCGATGTGGGACGCCTGGAAGGCCGGCGACCGGAAGGCGGCGCTCGCGGCGATCCCCGATTCGCTGGTCGACGAACTGGTGGTGCACGGTTCGCCCGAGCAGTGCCGGGCCACCATCCAGCGCTACTTCGACAACGGCGTCACCACCACCAGCCTGGCGATCCTGCCGCTCGACCCCGACCTGAAGCACTGGGAGGCCGTCCGCAGCCTGGCCCCCACGGCCGGCTGAGCGACGACCTCACCGAGGTGGCTCAGGCGGCCTTGCTGCGCTGCGGCTGTTGCCGTGCCGCGGCGCGGGCGGCCAGCTGCGCCTTGATGGCGGCGACGTGCGCCAGCCCGCGCTCGCGGGTGCGCTGATCGAGGCGGAACTGCAACGCGGGCTCGGTGGGACCGAGCAGGGCCAGCTGTTCCGGGTGGCGGTTCTCGGGTGCGGTGCTCATGCTCCGCAGTGTGCACGAGGGGTGTGACAGGGTTTCCGGCCCGCTCCCGCGTCCTGCGTGGTGTCGCCCTCACCGCGGTAGCCAAGCGCCCAGAACCACCGGGCGACTGCTACGTTGCGCGGATGGTCGAGGCGGGACGACGACGCGTGGCGCGGTGGCGGTGCTGAACTTCGAGATCCGATACGCGTCGCCGATTCACTCCTGGGAACCGCTGGGGAGCACGCTCATCGAGTACTCCCAGGACAACCCATTGCTGGACGCGAGTCGTCAGGCGCTGGCCATCGAGTTCCCGCGCCGCCAGTTCGACACGCATCGACAGATCACGGTCGGCGGGCTCAAGGCGTTCAAGGGGAGCTACTGGACCGGCAACGAGCGCCACCTCGGGTTGGCCCAGCTCGACGACCTGGTGCGCGCGCAGAAGCTGGGTTTCGTCGGAGGCGCGCATCTCATGAGCCGCAAGCTGGGCCAGATCGACGGCAGCCCAGGGTCGGGCGAGTTCCTGTCGTCGAGGGTCACGGTCGAGTTCACCCGGCCTGACCATCCTGCGGGCGCGAGGGCATCGATCCAGTCCGTCGGTGGCGGATGGGAGCCGCACCTCGGTCACTTCGTCGACGCGACCTGGCAGGTCTTCTGCGACCTGCTCGACGCGGCGCCGGTCGAGAGTGGCGTCGGCGCGTGGCACATCCGCTGGCTGACGGTCCCAGAGGGGCGGTTGCGCATCGGCAGTTTGCTGTTCCTCCCTTCGCCGGTGGTCGCCTCGTTCGGCGGACCGGAAGAGGCCATCGGTGAGCTGGGCGCGATCGACGATCACCCCGTGGGCGGTGACGCGGCGGACAACGGGCTGGCGCTGCGACTCTGGCGCGACCATGGCGACGTCTCGCCCGAGCGCGAGGACGAACTGGCGCGCCTGTTGCATCGCCACGGCATGCCCGTCACCCTCGCGAACTGATCGAACCCGTCGCATCCGGTCGGTGTGCGCAGCGCGTCGGCATCTGGGCGTGCGCCGGCGCGGTCAGATGGTGAGGAGGACGGCGCCGGTGACGGAGACGACCGCAACGGCGGCGCACACGGCCCAGCCGAGCCACTTCGGTGTCGGACGCCAGCCCGGAGCGAACAGGAACCAGCCGCAGATGGCGCCGCCGATGGCGCCACCGACGTGGCCGCCGATGGAGATGCGGCTGATGGCGAACGTGAGCACGATGTTGAGCACCAGGGTGGTGCCGATGCCGGTGGTGAAGATGTTGATGCCTCGGCGGTGCATGCCGATGGCGGCACAGGTCATGAGCCCGAACACCGCGCCCGACGCACCGCCGGTGAGGCCGCCGTCGGCCAGCAGGACGACGCCGAACGAACCGGCCAGCAGGCTGGCGAAGTAGATCGCGGCGGTGCGCAGCGAGCCGAGCGACCGCTCGAGCATCATGCCCAGCTGGAACAGCAGCAGCATGTTCATCGCCACGTGGGCGAACCCGAAGTGGATGAACCCGGACGTGACGAGCCGGTACCAGCCGTGCGGATCCATCGGGGTGCCGTCGACGTTGATGGCGCCGAACTCGAGGATCGACTTGCTGAGGCCGAGCTGGCCGTGCAGAGGTGTGATGCGGCCGCGCCAGGCGGCGGGGTCGGCGAGCCCCATGAGGACGAACAGACCGACGTTGGCGGCGATGAGGCCGTAGGTGACCGGGGTGAGCACTCGCGACGTGGCGAGCTTCACCCGGGTGTTCACGTCGGGTCGGGCAGCCTTCGCGCAGTCGAGGCACTGCGAGCCCACGGCGGCCTGGACGAGGCAGTCGCTGCAGGCCGGCTTCCCGCACCGGGTGCAGCTGCGGCCGCCTTCGCGGTCGGGGTGTCGGTAGCAGCTCGGGATGGTGGGCGGGGGCAGTGACACGGCGGTCAGGCTAGGGCGATCCAGAGCGTGAGGAGCATCACCAGCAGCACGATGAGCGCGTTGTAGGCGGTGTGCGCCCGGGCGGACTCCATCGTGGCCTCGCGCCGCCGATGGGTGACGCCCCAGGCGCGCAGGTAGACGGCCATGAAGTACGCGCCGCCCACCGACAGGGCGAGCGCCGCACCGAGGGGGATGCCGATCAACGCGTGGGCCATGCCGAACTGCACCACCTTCCAGGTGCGACGAGCAGGGCTCCAGTCCTCGGCCCCGGCCCGGAACATGCGCTCCTCGGCGTGGGCGAACAGCGGCAGCGCGGGGACGAGCATGGTGATGAACGCCAGCGGGACGAGCCACTCCCACACCGTGCCGGCGGTGGTCGACGACGAACCGAACACCGGAGTGCCTTCGCCGCCGAGCATCGACCACCAGCCCCAACGCAGGCCCGGCACCGACATCAGCACGGTGGCGACGACGATGACGGTGGGGAACACGACGGCGATGGGCCACACGTGACGCCAGCGGATGCCGGTGACGATCTCGCGCACCAGCGACCGGCCGTTGCGGCGCATCGAGACCCGCAGACCCGACGCGAGTCGCACGCCCATGAAGCCGAGCACCGCGAACGTGAGGACGTTCGTCAGCGACTCGGGCACGTGGGGGAGTGTAGGAGCGGCCGGCGACGAGCGGGGTTCAGCGGCGGACGCGGCTGGCGAACAGGTCGGCCGCGGTGGGCTCGCCCAGCAGGTGGCCCTGCACCATGTCGCAGCCGAGCGAACGCAGCCGGCGCAACTGGTCGGCCGAGGTGACCCATTCGGCCACGACCTGCATGTCGAGCGCGTGGGCGAGCTGGATGATGGACCGCACGATGGGGTCGTCGTCGCCGCTGGTGCCGAGCAGACGGGCCACGGTGCCGTCGAGCTTCAGCACGTCGGCCTCGCAGGACCGCAGCGCGGTGAGGGACGACACGCCGGTGCCGAAGCTGTCGAGCGCCAGTTGCACGCCGAACCGGCGCAGCGCCTGCAGTGAGCGGCTGCTGCCGGGCTGCTGGTCGTTGAGGGTGTCCTCGTCGAAGTCGAACGTGAGTTGGTGCGGGCTGAGCTCCATCTGGCGCACGGTGGCGAGCACGCGCTCGACGAACGTGCCCTCGGCCAGCTGACGGGCGGCGACGTTGATGTGCACGCTGAACGTGCGGTCGACGAGCCCGGCATCGACCCACGCCCGCGTGTCGAGGCACGCCTGACGAGTGACCCAGTCGCCGATGGGCACGATGGCGCCCGACTCCTCGGCGAGGTGCAGGAACTGCGCCGGCAGCAACGTGCCGCGCTCGGGGTGGTCCCAGCGCAGCAGCGCCTCGGCACCGGCGACACGGCCGCTGTGCGTGGAGATGATGGGCTGGTACGCGAGGCGCAGTTGGCCGGCGGCGAGCGCTCGCTCGAGCTCGCTGCCGAGCTCCTTGTGCTTGCGCGACTCGGCGCGCATCGCGTCGGTGTACAGCTCGCTGCGGCTTCGGCCGCGACGCTTCGCCTGGTACATCGCGATGTCGGCGTGGTGCAGCAGTTCGACGGCGGCCTCGTGGGCGCTCATGCCCTCGATGTGGTGCGAGGAGGCGACGGCCACGCCGATGCTGACCGACAGCTCGATCTCCACGCCGTGCAGCATGATGCGACCGCTGAGCGCGTGGCGGATGCGCTCGGCTAGGTCGAGTGCGGTGTGCTCGTCGATGCCGCCGTCGCAGAGCACCACGAACTCGTCGCCGCCGATGCGGGCCACGACGTCGGAGGGGCGGACCGCGTGTGCGATGCGGGTGGCCACCTGCGTGAGCAGCGCGTCGCCGACCTCGTGGCCGACGGTGTCGTTGACGTCCTTCAGGCGGTCGACGTCCATGAACAGGATGGCCGCGTTGTTGCGGGTGCCGCGGATGCCGTCGAGCGCCTCGGCCGCGGTGCGCAGCAACATGAGACGGTTGGGCAGCCCGGTGAGCGGGTCGTGGTTCGCCTGCCGGGTGAGCTCGCTCTGCAGGTGGCGCGAGGCGGTGACGTCGCGGGCGACGCCGCCCCAGTACTCGATGATGCCGTCGGGGTTGCGGTGCAGCACCAGGTCGACGTCGAGCGTGCGCTGCAGGCCGTCGTGCGACCGGAAGCCGACCTCACCGCTCCACGCGCTGGTGACCGAGGCGTTCATGACCTCGCGGGGCACCTGGTCGCGGATGGCCTGCAGCAGGCCCCGCGCACCGGGGTCGCGCACCAGGTCGACCTCTTCGACCACGCCGAACATGCGACGGGCCGCCTCGTTGGTGTACACGGGTGCACCGTTGCGGTCGAGGATGATGACGGCGTCGTCGGTGGAGCTGATGACGCCCTCGAGGCGGGTGAGCAGCAGTTCGCGGTGGGCGTTCTCGGTGTGGTCGAGCGCGCTGCCGGCGTACCCGGTGATGCGGCCGAGGTGGTCGCGCACCGGTGCGGCGTCGAGGCGCACCCACGACATCTTCCCCTCGCCGTGCCACACGCGGAACTCGAGGCGCAGATCGTCGTCGCTCTCCGTGGCCCTCCGCCACGCGAGCTCGGCCATCGCCCGATCGCCCGGGTGGGCGTTCGCCCACGGCGGCACCCCGATGGCGGCACCCGGTACTCCCTGCACGAGCGCGCCGAAGGCGGTGTTGGCCGCCGTGACGCGACCGTCGCGGTCGGCCTGGAAGAGGCCTACCGGTACCGGGGGTAGCACGTCGTTGATGTCCGCCATCCTTACAAAATCTTGTGGTAGCGGAGTGTGTATCGGTAGGAATCAGCCCCGACTGAAGGTGCCGTCTACCTCTGCTGTTGCAAGTTCCGCCACGGAAATCCCGCTCAGAAGCTCATCGGCGGCAACACCGTCGGTGAGATTCGTCCGCTCACCAAGATAGTGCACGGTGAGCACATATGTGTGCGTCGAACCCGCGGGCGGGCACGGGCCGGAGTAGCCGATGGCGCCGGCGCCGTTGGTGGCCTGATACGCACCGAGGGGCACGGTGTCCTCGGCGAGCGCGATCTGCTCGGGGCTGATGCCCGCGATGACCCAGTGCGTGAAGCCCGCGGCGTCGAGGTCGCTCATCGTGATCGCGATCTCGACGGTTCCTTCAGGAGCCACGCTCCACGACAGCGCGGGCGACACGTTGTCGCCGTCGCAGGTGTAGCGCGGGTCGATGGCGGCGCCGGCGTCCCAGGGGGCCGACACGGTGGCGGCCTCGTCGCTCAGCGGCAGCGTGCTGCTCGGCGAGGACAGCGAATCGGAGGACCCGTCGTCGATGACCGCCGTGTCGGGGGCCGCTGTGGTGCTGATGGACTGGGTCTGATCGGGCTTGGCGTCGCGCAGCACCCGTCCGTCGTCGTTGCACGAGGCAGCGACCATGGCGAGCACGGGGACGAGGGTGAGGAGAGCGACTCGACGCACGGCCAGCAGCCTACGTGGGCGCTCGCGTGGATATCGTGCAGCCCGTGGCCGCACCGCTCAGTCTCCTCACCGTGCATGCCCACCCCGACGACGAAGCCTCCAAGGGCGCGCCCACCCTGGCCAAGTACAAGGCCGAGGGCGTGCACACGGTGCTCGTGTGTTGCACGGGTGGCGAAGAAGGCGATCTCCAGAACCCGTCGCTGCGCGAACCGGGTCAACCGTTCCACGGGCTGACGCCCGAACAGGAGAAGGCGTTGCTCGCCGAGGTCCGCCCGGGCGAGCTCGAGCGGTCGGCGCAGATCATCGGCTTCGACGACGTGGTGATGCTCGGCTACCGCGACTCGGGCATGCCCGACTCGCCGGCCAACGACCACCCCGACTGCTTCCACCAGGCGCCGCTCGACGAGGCCGTCGGCCGGCTGGTGGCCGTCATCCGGCAGCACCGTCCGCAGGTCATCATCACGTACGCCGACGACCAGCGCGGCTACCTGCACCCCGATCACCTCAAGGTGCACGACATCTCGCTGCCGGCGTTCGAGCGTGCGGGCGACCCGTCGTGGTACCCCGAGGCCGGCGAGCCGTGGCAGCCGTCGAAGCTGTACTACAGCGTCTGGTCGAAGGCTCGGCTGATGGCCGTGCACGAGGGCATGATCCGCCATCGCGGCGAGTCGCCGTACGAGCAGGAGTGGCTCGACCGCCCGGGCCAGGACCACCGCATCACCACCAAGGTCGACGTCGGTGGCTTCCTGTGGGCGCGCAGTGGTGCGCTCCGGGCGCACGCCACACAGGTCGACCCGAACGAGCCGTGGTGGTTCGGGCTCGACGACGACCAGCTCGCCGAGGCGTACCCGTGGGAGGACTGGATCCTCGCCCGGTCGCTGGTGGGCGACATCCCCACCGAGGCCGTCGAGCACGACCTGTTCGCCGGTGTGCGCGAGACCGCCGAGGTGCCGTCGTGAGCATCCAGTACCGCGTCGCGTTCGGCAAGAACGACGAGGCCGTCGAGGGCCCCGACGACGCCGAGGTCGTGGTCACCGTGGCCGCAGCCGATGCGGCCACGCGGCCCGAGGTGGCGTTCATGCAGGGCAAGTTGAAGAACAGCGGCCCCACCGGCCCGTTGTTCGCCGCGTTCGCCGACGGGTCGGCGGCCGCAGTGCTCAGTCGGCTCGCATCGCGTCCCTGAGCGTGCGGTAGCCGATGGGCACGGCACCCGACTCGGCCAGCAGCGTGCGCATCGTGGCGTCGGCGGTGACCAGTTCGTGGTCGTCGATCCACAGCGGGGCAGCGTCGGTGATGGCGCGCACCTCGGGTGAGTCGATCACCGGCTGCACATGGATCTCGGTGACGCCCGGCTGCAGCGTGCGGATGGCGTCGTAGACACGGTCGCGGCTGCCGGCCCGCCAGTCGTGGTCGAAGTGGTCGGGGAACCAGATGCCTTCCTCCTCGGCCAGACGGCGGAAGGGGAACCCGGCCTGCTCGGGTGCGATGGTGCTCGGCAGCCGGATGGGCAGCCGGAACTCGACCGCCAGTTCGAGGTAGACGTCGAAGAACTCGGGCCGCAGCGTGATGACCGACAGGTGCGGTGCGAGGTGGGTGACGTCGATGCCCCATGCCATGGCCCGCTCGATCTGGGCGCGGCACTCGCGCAGCACCTCGGCCGGGTCGGCGTGCTCCCACAGGTCGTCGACCGTGCGCGGGAAGCCACCCTCACCCGACAGCAGGCTGGGGGCGTGCGTGATGGGGCCGAAGCGGTAGGCCGGGTGCTCGCAGTTGAGCGTGAGGTGCACCCCGATGTCGTCGGTGGGCTCGGCCTGCATGGCTGCGTGGCGCGCCCACGGGGCCGGCACCATGATGCTGGCGCACGTGGCCACGCCGTGGCGCAGTGCGTCGAACACCCCTTCGTTGGCCGCGTGGCAGCTGCCGAGGTCGTCACACGAGATGATGACGTACTTCGTGTCGGCTGCGTGGCCGAGCCGTTCGGCGAGGGTCGTCACGGGCGGAACGCTATCCGGTGCACCCGGCCCACAGGCCGATGTCGTCGCGTTCGGCCGCTCGGGCAGCCTCCACGAACTCGTCGACGTGGGCCACGTTGGGTGGGAACGTCAGCAGCCTGGCGTAGCCCTGGCGCACGATCTGCAGGTTGACGAACGTGCCGTCGGTGGCGAGGTACACGTAGGCGAGCAGACGGCCGTACTTGTCGCGTGGTTCCACGTCGCGCTCGAGGTGCAACGGCGTGCCCTCGGGCAGCAGCGACGTGGTGAACGCCGTGGCCTCGGGGCCGAAGCACTGCACGGGTGTGTCGGGTTTCTTGGTCTCGGGCGTGTCGATGCCGATGAGGCGCACCTTCTCCTGCTGCCCGTCGATGCGCACCGTGATGGTGTCGCCGTCGGTGACCCGCACCATGGTGGCGTTGGGGGTGAGCGCCGGCGGCGACGTGCTGGGCCCGGGCGCGCTGCTGGCCGCGTGCGAACACGCGGCCAGCAGGACGAGGAGCGGGACGAGACGTCGCATCCCGCCGTTCTATCGACGGGGCGTGACGTTCAGGTCAGGTCAGAGGCGTTCGATGCCTAGATCCGCTCGATGATGGTGCCGGTGCCGAGACCGCCACCGCAGCACATCGAGATGAGGCCGTAGCGGCCGCCCGAGCGCTCGAGCTCGTACAGCGCCTTGGTGATGAGGAAGCCGCCGGTGCCGCCGAGCGGGTGACCGAGGGCGATGGCACCGCCGTTCGGGTTCACCTTCGCCGGGTCGGCGCCGACTTCCTTCTGCCATGCGAGCACGACCGACGCGAACGCCTCGTTGATCTCGAACACGTCGATGTCGTCGATGGCGAGACCGGTGCGCTTGAGCAGACGCTGCGTGGCGTCGATGGGGCCGGTGAGCATGAGCACGGGGTCGACGCCCACGTTGCAGGTGTCGACGATGCGGGCGCGGGGCTTGAGGCCGAGGGCCTCGGCCTTCTCCTCGGTCATCAGCAGCACGGCCGAGGCGCCGTCGCTGATCTGCGACGAGTTGCCGGCGGTGTGCACGCCGTTCTCGCGGGCCACCGGCTTCAGCGAGGCCAGCTTCTCGAGCGTGGTCTCGCGCAGGCCTTCGTCGCGGGCGACGGTGTGCGTGGTGTCGGCGAGGCTGCCGTCTTCGTTGCGGTCGGGTGCCTCGACGGTGACGTACTGGCCGCTGAAGCGGTCCTCGGTCCACGCCTGGGCGGCGAGCTGCTGGCTGCGCAGGCCGAACGCGTCGGTGTCTTCGCGGGTGATGCCCCACTTGTCGGCGATGCGCTCGGCACCTTCGAACTGCGAGGTCATCTCATAGCGCTCGAAGTAGGTGCGCGGGATCGGCACGCCGAGGCCGAGGGCCTTGTTGCCGCCGACGCCGATGGGGATGCGGCTCATGGCCTCGACGCCGCAGGCGAGGGCCACGTCGACCACGCCGCCAGCGAGGAGCGCGGTGGCGAAGTTGGTGGCCTGCTGGCTGCTGCCGCACTGGGTGTCGACCGTGGTGGCGGCGGTGGTGAGGGGGAGGCCCGCGCTCAGCCACGCCGTGCGGGTGATGTTGAAGGCCTGCTCGCCGACCTGGCTGACGCAACCGCCGACCACCTGCTCGATCGCGGCGGGGTCGATGCCGGTTCGGTCGATGATGGCCTTCTGGACGGTGGCGAGCACCTCGGCCGGGTGGAGGGTGGACAGGCCGCCGTTGCGCTTGCCGATGGGCGTGCGGACGGCGTCGACGATGACGATGTTGCTCATGGGCGCAGCCTACGGTGGCGCCCATGGCTGGCTTCAACCCTGCGATCCGACTCTCCGACGATGCCGTCGAGCACCGCTACATCCACGTCATCGGTTCGTCGGTCTTCGTCGACGACCGCGTCGGCGAGGAGGGTTGGCCGCTGCACTTCATCGGCATGCTCGACGACGTCGCGGTGTGGGGTGTCGACGTGCCGCACGGCGAGGACCCGTCGTACGGCGCGGCCTCCGACCTGTACTCGTACTACGGCCGCGCCACCGAGCTCGACTGGCTCATCGCCGGGCGCGCGGTGCAG
>JBDKJP010000110.1:0-74080 GCA_039796575.1 Actinomycetota bacterium | reverse complement strand
GTGGCCGTGCCCTTGAACTTGTCGACGGCGGCGAGCACTCGCATCCGACCAAGGTTAGGGGCAGGCGTACAGTGCGCCCCATGGGAACCCACGACGACGTCCTCGCGCTCGATGCCACCGGTCAGGCGGAACTGGTGCGCAGCGGCGCGGTGAGCGCGGCCGAGCTGGTGCAGGCCGCCATCGACGCGGCGCAGGAGCGCAACCCGGCGATCAACGCGATCATCCATCCGCGCTACGAGGCGGCGCTGCGCGAAGCCGCTGCGGTGCAACCCGAGCACGGCGGTCCGTTCGCCGGTGTACCGATGGTGGTGAAGGACCTCGGGTGCGACATGGCGGGCGAGCCGGCGCACGGCGGCACTCGGGCGTTGAAGAACATCGGCCACCTCGCACCGCACGACTCGGCGCTCTACCGCCGCTTCCGCAAGGCCGGCTTCGTGGCCATCGGCCGCACGAACACGCCCGAGTGGGGCAGCACCATCACCACCGAGCCCATCGCGTACGGACCGAGTCGCAACCCGTGGAACCTCGACCACTCGACCGGTGGTTCGTCCGGTGGTTCGGCTGCCGCAGTGGCCGCGGGCATCGTGGCGGTCGGCCATGCCAACGACGGCGGTGGCTCGATCCGCGTCCCGGCGTCGGAGTGCGGGCTCGTCGGGCTCAAGCCGACGCGGGGTCGCGTGTCGCTCGCGCCTGACGTGGGCGAGGCGTGGGCGGGTGCCACCATCGACGGCGCGGTCACGCGCAGCGTGCGCGACGCCGCCGCGGTGCTCGACTCGATCGCCGGCTACGAGCCGGGCGACCCGTACATCGCCCCGCCGTTCTCTCGCCATCTGCGCGACGAAGTGGGTGTGACGCCGGGACGCCTGCGCATCGGTGTGCTCAGCGGTGCCGACATGGATGGCCGCGTGCACGCGGAGTGCATCGCCGCGGTCGACACTGCCGCGGGGTTGTTGGCTGCGGCCGGCCATCACGTGGAGGCGTCAGCGCCCGCGGCGATGCACGACGAGTCGTTCAGCGGTCGCTTCGTCACCATGCTCGCCGCCAACACCGCGCACGACCTGCGGCAGCTCGAGGCGCTCCTCGGTCGTCCCGCCACCGACGACGACCTCGAGCCCGACAACCTCGCGTTCGCCGCCATCGGTCGACAGGTGTCGTCGGTCGACTACCTCGAGTGCCTGGCTGCGCAGCATCGGTGGTGCCGCGAGATGTTGTCGTGGTGGCACCCGGCCGACGGCAGCCACGGGTTCGACCTCCTGCTGTCACCCGTGATCGCCACCCCGCCGCCGCCCATCGGGTACCTCAGCGGCCCCGGCGGTGGTGCCCGGGTGAGCGAGCTGCTGCTGTTCACTGCGCAGTTCAACGTGACCGGGCAGCCGGCCATCAGCCTGCCGCTGCACCGCACCGCCGACGGCCTGCCCGTGGGTGTGCAGCTCGTGGCCGGCTACGGCCGCGAGGACGTGCTCGTGCGGGTGGCCGCGCAGCTCGAGGCGGCTGCGCCCTGGACGTCGATCGCGCCGTGCTGACGATGGGGCTGACGACGGGGCTGAACTCGTCGTGAAATCCCGACCTGGCAGGTAGTGTTTCCGTCATGGCTGTGACCGTTCGAATCCCCACGACCCTGCGCCCCATGGCGGGCGGCAACTCCCAGGTGCAGGTCGAGGGCAACACCCTCGCCGACGTCATCGAGTCGCTCGAGGCGGTGCACCCCGGGTTCAAGGACCGTCTGCTCGACGAGTCGGGCGCGCTGCGCAAGTTCGTCAACATCTTCGTGGCCGACGACGACGTGCGCTACCTCGACGGTCTCGGCACCGTGGTGCCCGCCGGCGAGACCGTGAGCATCATCCCCGCCGTCGCCGGCGGCTGATCTCCACCGTCGAATACGCGACACGGGGTGCCGCATCGGGCACACTGTGTGCAGATGGACGACACCACGCAACCCGACGTCGAGGCCGTACGCACGCACATCCGCACGGTGCTGCGCGACGTGAACGACCTCGTGAGCACCATCGAACGCGAAGGGCTGCCGGAAGGCACGCACGCCCTGGCCACCGCGCTGCGGTCGCGCCTCGACGACCTGTGCGGCGCCATCGACGGCGTGCTCAGCCCCGGTGCCGTCATCGGCCGTTCGGTGCACGCCCCCACGATCACGCCCTCGGCGCCGGTCGACGAGGCCGCGCTCTCGGGCCTCATCAACGACCTCGGCGATCCGAGCCGCGTGTCGTACCTGGTGCAGTTGTTCCTCACCGAGCTCCACACGCGTCGCCTCGCGCTCACCACCGCGGTCGAGCAGAGCGACGTGCCCGCGGCGAAGAGCGTGGCGCACACGTTGAAGTCGAGCGCGCTGCTGCTCGGTGCCGGCGCACTGGGCAACGCCTGTGACCAGCTCACCAACAACGACGACCCCGCGGCGCTGCGCCCGTTGGTCGACGAGGTGCTCACCCAGGCCACTGCGGCCGCCCGCTGGTTCCAGATCTGGATCAGCAACCAGCCCGTCAACCCCTGACCCGCCGGCGCCGCGCCCGTCTCACCTGCCGCACAGGTCGGGTCCGATTCGTGCCATCCGTGGCGCATTCCGGACCCACGGGTGGGAAGTGCGCCATTCCTGGCGCATTGCGGACCCGTGGGTCCGCAATCGGACACCAGCACTGCGCCGGCGTGTCACCCGTTGGCGGGGGCGGTGGCGTCTGATGGGTGATGATGACCGCCGTGGACGACGACGTCGCGCTGTACCGCCGACATGCGGCCGAGCTCACCCGCTACGCCACCGCGCTCGTCGGCCCCACTGACGCGCCCGATGTGGTGACCGACGGCGTGCTGGCCGCGTTCCGCTCGCCGGCATGGCCGACCGTGAGCAACCCCCGCGCCTACCTCTACCGCGCCGTGTACACCGCGGCGATGTCGACCAAGCGCAGCGACGTGCGTCGGCTGCGGCGGGAGCGCACGGTCGCCACGAACGACGTCGCCGCGGCACACGAGTCGTCGGCCGATGCGCAACGCGCGCTGCAGCAGCTCAGCCCGCAGCAACGCGCCGTCGTGTACCTCACCTACTGGGACGACCTCACGCCGACCCAGATCGCCGAGCTGCTCGACGTGGGCGAGGGCACGGTGCGCAAGCAACTGGCACGGGCGCGCGAACACCTGAGGAGGATCCTCGATGGACAGTGACGATCTCGACGCCCGCATCCGCGGCCTGGTGACCGACGCGGTGGCCGGCACCCCCGACGCACCCGAGCTGCCGACGACGCGCGCTGCGGCCACGACCTCGCCGCGCCGCCCCATGGTGTGGGCCGGCCTCGGCATCGCCGCGGCGGCAGCGCTGATCGGCGCGCTCGTGTGGACCGGCAAGGACGCGCCCGACGCCATCGTGCCCGCCACGTCCGACGATGCATCCACCACGTCGGCCGAGCAGGCGATCGCGTGGCCCGAAGGTGTGGCCGTGCTCGTCGCCAGCGAGCGCGGCATCGAGCAGGTCGCCAGCGAGGGTGGCTCGGCGGTGGTGACGCGGCTGTTCGACGACGCAGCGGTGTCGCGGGCGATCATGCTCGAGAACGGCTCGGTGGTGTACCAGCGCACCGGGGGCGACATCGAGCTGCTCGACGCGGCGGGCCTCGTGCCGGCAGGGCAGGCGTTGGTCACCGACGACGGCTCGGGCACCACCACGCTCGACGACGCCGACGCGCCGAACGGCTCACTGCGCCTCGTGTACCGCACGCCGAGCACCGACCCGGCGTACTCGTTCGAGCTCGGTGCCTGGTTCCAGCCGAACGAGCCGCTGTACACGTCGCCACCGGGGTCGTGGGCGGTGGGCTACCGCCGGTTCTCGATCGTCGACGACTCGTCGGTCATCGCGGCCACGACCGACGACACCGGGCAGCGCAGCACGTTCGTGTTCGGCTTCGGTTCCGGCGAGCAGACTGCGCCCGGCTTCGAGAACCCGTTCCTCGTCGTGGGCGACGGCGCAGGCTCGTACGTGGTGCTGCGCGCCGACGGCAAGGTGGAGTCGATGGGTGTGCGCAGCGGCGTGATCGCCGACCTCGGCGACCCGACGCTCGTGGCCGACCTCGACGTGCGCGGCGAGTGGATGGTGGTGCAGTACACCGACGGCTCGGCCACGCTCGTCCACACCGCCGACGGGTCGACGTACGACGTGCCCGTCGCAAACGGGACGGTGATGCTGTCGAGGTACGCGCTGCCCACCACGCTGCCCACGCCCACCACCGTGCCGTCGACCACCGAGCAGCCGACATCGACGGTGCCGCCCGCCCTCCCGGCGATGGTGACCACCGGCCTCGACGGCGTGTGGGAGTACACCCCCGACGGCGATCGAGTGCAGTGGACCACCGAGCAGGTGGCGTTCGCCGCGAAGGCGCCCGACGGCTCGATGATCGTGCAGCGCAAGTCCGGCAACGGCGAGGGTGACAACTGGACCATCGCCGACACGTTGCCATTGCGCATCGCCTCGCCCGGCGCTGAGCCCGAGGACCTGTTCGGCACGTTGATCCCCGCCGGCGACGTCACGTCGGGGTGGTTCACCGTGCACGACGCGGCCGTGGTGGCCGGTCGCCCGCTGCTGCTCGTCGACCGCCAGCCGACGAGGAGCCAGGGCATCGAGACCATGTCCGGCGTGTTGTTGACCCTCGACCTCGAAAGCGGGTCGTTGGACACCGTGGCGAAGGTGGGCGGGTGGGAGGAGGGCGTCAGCCGTCTGCACCTCGCCGAGAACGGGTTGATCGTCGGCGAGTGGTACCGCGGCGTGTCGCGTGGGCTGTTCATCATGTCGCTGCTCGACGAGGTTGCTCGGCACGCCGAGGACCTCGGGCTCCAGGCGTCGTACGACGACTGCGGCGACTGCCCCCGGCTCTACACGGTCAGCCGCGACGGCACCACCATCGCCTGGCTCGACGGCACCACGCTGGTACGCCGACTGTTGGGGCCGGAGATCAACCTGTTCCCGACCGTCGACCTCGGCGAATGGGCACTCGATGCCACCGACCTGTCGGTGGGTGCGGATGTGGCGGCGTTCGACCGGGCCCGCACCGCGCTCGCTCCACCGGTGGTGTTGACCATCGACCCGACCGCGGCGACGCCGTCCGGCAAGGTCACCTCCCGCGAGCTCGCCGTCGCCACCCGCGTGGCGCTCAACTGACGTGGCGTGTTCCGGACCCACGGGTCCGCAACACGCCAGGACTGGCTCACAACGGACCCGTGGGTCCGGAGTGAGTCGGAAACGGCACGAAACGGACCCGACCCACGGCAGGTGCGGCGACCGGAAAACGGGAGGAGGCCCGGGCGGGTGCCCGGGCCTCCTCGGCGTGTGTGTCCCGCAGGACGGGGGTCAGCTGACCGGAACGGTCAGAAGTCCTCCATGCCGCCGCCCATGGGGGCGCCGGCCGCAGCCTCGGGCTTGTCGGCCACGACGGCTTCGGTGGTGAGGAACAGCGCCGCGATGGACGCTGCGTTCTGCAGCGCCGAGCGGGTGACCTTCGCAGCGTCAATGACGCCGAGCTTCACCAGGTCGGTGTACTCGCCGGTGGCGGCGTTGAGGCCCTCGGTGCCGGTGAGGCCCTTGACGGTGCTCACGACGACACCACCCTCCATGCCCGCGTTCTCGGCGATCTGCTTCAGCGGGGCCTCGAGGCTCTTGGCGACCATCTTGGCGCCGGTGGCCTCGTCACCCACGAGGGTCTCGGCCACGGCGAGCACGGCGGCCTGCGCACGCAGCAGGGCCACGCCACCGCCGGGCACGACGCCCTCTTCGATGGCGGCCTTGGTGGTGGAGACGGCGTCCTCGATGCGGTGCTTCTTCTCCTTGAGCTCGACCTCGGTGGCGGCGCCGACCTTCAGCACGGCCACGCCGCCGCTGAGCTTGGCGAGGCGCTCCTGGAGCTTCTCGCGGTCGTAGTCGCTGTCGGTGTTGTCGATCTCGGCCTTGATCTGGTTGATGCGGCCCTTGATGTCGTCCTCGTCACCGGCACCCTCGACGATGGTGGTCTCGTCCTTGGTGATGATGACCTTCTTGGCGCGGCCGAGGAGGTCGAGCGTGGTGTTCTCGAGCTTCAGGCCGACTTCCTCGCTGATGACCTGACCACCGGTGAGGATGGCCATGTCCTGCAGCATCGCCTTGCGACGCTCGCCGAAGCCGGGGGCCTTGACGGCGGCCGACTTGAAGGTGCCGCGGATCTTGTTGACGACGAGGGTGGCGAGCGCCTCGCCCTCGATGTCCTCGGCGACGATGACGAGCGGCCGGCCGCCCTGCATGACCTTCTCGAGCACGGGCAGCATGTCGCGCACGTTCGAGATCTTCTGCGACACGAACAGGATGTACGGATCGTCGAGCGACGCCTCCATGCGCTCCATGTCGGTGGCGAAGTAGGGCGAGATGTAGCCCTTGTCGAAGCGCATGCCCTCGACGAGGTCCATCTCCATGCCGAAGGTCTGGCTCTCCTCGACGGTGATGACGCCGTCCTTGCCCACCTTGTCGATGGCCTCGGAGATCATCTGGCCGATCTCGGTGTCGGCGGCGGAGATGCTGGCGACCTGAGCGATCTGGTCCTTCGAGTCGACTTCCTTGGCGAGCGCACGGATGCTCTCGACGGCGGCGGCCACGCCCGACTCGATGCCCTTCTTGAGGGTCATCGGGTTGGCGCCGGCGGCAACGTTGCGGAGGCCTTCGCGCACCATGCTCCATGCGAGGACGGTGGCGGTGGTGGTGCCGTCACCGGCGACGTCGTCGGTCTTCTTGGCGACTTCCTTCACCAGCTCGGCGCCGATGCGCTCGTAGGGGTCCTCGAGCTCGATCTCCTTGGCGATGGACACGCCGTCGTTGGTGATGGTGGGGGCGCCCCACTTCTTCTCCAGCACGACGTTGCGGCCCTTCGGCCCCAAGGTGACGCGCACGGCGTCGGCGAGCTTGTTCATGCCCGCCTCGAGCGAGCGACGAGCGGCCTCGTCGAATGCGATCTGCTTCGGCATTGCGTTCCTCCACGATGAGGTGATGGTCAGGGGTACGCCGCCGGCTGTCACTCCGGCAGCGAGAGTGCTAGCACTCTAAACCCTGGACTGCTAACGCGGCAACACGTGACCGGCGGGTGAGCGCGACCTCAGCGCGACCGTTCGAGCACCACCGTGGTGACCGTGTCGTCGGCGCCGAACTCGCGGGTGAACCGCTTGAGGAGCTGGTTCAGGCCGGCCGTGCCCTCGCAGGCCACGTGCACCTGGAAGTCGTTGCGACCGGTGACGTAGGCCAGCCACGTGACCTCGGGGCACTTCAACGCCTCGTCCTTGAACCGTTCGAAGTCGGTGGCGTGCACGTCGACCACGGCTTCGAGGTCGCGTCCGAGCGCCGCCTGGTCGATGTCGACGGTGAACCGGCGGATCACCCCGGTGCGCACCAGCCGGCGCACGCGGTCGGCTGCGGCGTTGGCCGAGAGGTGCACGCGTTCGCCCAGTGCCTGGTAGGGGATGCGGGCGTCGTCGCGCAGGACGTCGAGGATTGCTCGGTCGATTCGATCGATTGCAGTGGATTCCGCAGCCATGACGACCATATTGTCACGAACTCCGGCGGTTTCGCACCCTTTCACGCCCGAGACTGGCGTCATGACACACACCGAGTTCCTCAGCTCCCTCGTCCGCTCCGTCCGCGAGACCGGCGCGGCGAACACCCTCACCCAGGTGCGTGCCGATCGTCCGGCGTTCCACCGGGGCGCCTACCACGACACCCGCGCCGTGTTCTTCGTGTGGGCCGTCGACCGCCTCCTCGAGGGCGGCCTCAGCGAGATCGGCGTGTTGTGGCACCCGCTCACCTCGCCCGACAGCGTGTTCGCCTGGTACACCGCCGCCACGCTCGACACCGTCGATGCCCGCGACGGCTTCGTGGCCGCCGAGCTGGCGCTCGCCACCGAGCCCCAGCCCCGCGACCTCGTCGAGCTCGTCGCCGCGTGACATCCTGCCGGTGACCTGCCCGGATGTGCGGATCGCGCCACCCTCTATGGCAGACTGCGATGCGTGACGGTCGCAGACGTGCTCGTGGTGGAGGATGCGCCTGAGTTCGCGCAACTGGTCACCGACGTCCTCACCGATGCCGGTCACACGGTGCGTCGTGTCGGCACGTTCGCCGAGGCCCTGGTCTCGATGAACGCCTCGATGCCCGACGTGGTGGTGCTCGACCTCGGGCTCCCCGACGGCGACGGCCTCGACCTGTGCCGGGTCATCCGCGAGCACTCCGACGCCTACATCATTGTGACGACCGGCCGCGCTCAGGAGGTCGACAAGCTCAAGGGCTTTCGTCTCGGCGCCGACGACTACCTGGTCAAACCGTTCTCGTCCCGCGAATTGGTGGCGCGGCTCGATGCGTTGCTGCGGCGACCGCACTTCGACAGCGCCGAAGGCTTGCCGCGCACGTTCGGGGAGTTGGTGCTCGATCCGCACTCTCGCGAGGTCACGGTCCAGGGGCAGCACGTCGAGCTCACCCGCATCGAATTCGACCTTCTCGACGCGCTGTCGAGCAGTCCGAAACAGGTGTTCACGCGCCAGCAACTTCTCGACCGTGTGTGGGGCCCGAGTTGGTTCGGCGACGACCACGTCGTCGACGTGCACATGGCCAACCTGCGCAAGAAGATCGACGTCGCCGGCGAGGCCAGCTGGGTCCGCACGGTGCGCGGCGTCGGCTACTCGATGGCGCTCTGACGCCCGCCCGACTCCCCGCGGGCCCCGATGCGGCCCTAGTTTCTGCAGCCATGCAGATCGTGGTGGTCGGTGGCGGCGTGGCAGGTCTCGGTTCGGCGTTGGTGCTCGCGCGCCAGGGCCACGACGTGACGGTGATCGAGCGTGACGACACGCCGATGCCGACGTCGGCCGACGACGCGTTCGAGTGGGACCGCCGCGGCGCGCCGCAGGTGCGGCACAGCCACGCATTCCTCGCCCGCCTCACCACGTTGCTGCGGCGTGAGCACCCCGACGTGTACGAGGCGCTGATCGCCGAGGGCGCCACCGAGATGCGCTTCGGCGACGACCTGCCGCCCACCATCACCGACTTCGTGCGCGAGCCCGGCGACGACGAACTGGTGATGCTCGCCTGCCGACGCACGACGTTCGAGTGGGTGCTGCGGCGGTGCGCGCTGGCCGAGGGTCGCGTCACGTTCCGCACCGGCGTGGGTGTCGACGGTCTCGTCACTTCGAGCACGTCGCTGGTCGACGGCGTTCCGCACGTCACCGGGGTGCGCCTCGCCGACGGCAACACCGTCGAGGGCGACCTCGTGGTGGTGGCCGCCGGTCGCCGCAGCGCACTGAGCGACTGGTTGGTCGATGCCGGCACCGCACCGGTGCACGAGGAGGTCGACGACACCGGCATCGTGTACTTCAGCCGGTTCTACCGTCTGCGCGAGGGGCAGGTGTACCCGCCGCGCACCGGGCCCATCGGTGGCGACCTCGGCTACCTGAAGTACGGCGTGTTCGTCGGCGACAACAACAGCTTCAGCGTCACGCTCGCCACGCCCACCGCCGACGACGAGCTGCGCAAGATGCTCGCCGACCCGGTGGTGTTCGACGAGTGCGCGCGGCAGTTGGTGGCCACCGCACCGTGGCTCGACGGCCGCGCCGAACCGATCACGCCCGACGTGCACGTGATGGCCGGTCTGCTCAACCGCTGGCGCGACTACGCGCCCGACGGCATGCCCGTGGCCACCGGCGTGGTGCCCGTGGGCGACGCCGTGCTGTGCACCAACCCGCTCTACGGACGCGGTTGCTCGGTGGCGTTCTGGGGTGCGCACCTGCTGGCCGAGGCGGTCGCCGCGCACACGGGTGACCCGGTGGCCATCGCCCGCGCGTACGACACGGCGCTGCGCGACGAGATCGTGCCGTGGTACCGCGCCGGTGTGGAGCAGGACGCCGAGGCACGTCGGGTCGCGGCGGCGTTGCTGGCGGGCGACGATCCCGACGGCGACACCACCGACCCGCGCACGTTCATGCGCTCGGTGTTCCGCGACGGGTTGCTGCCCGCCATCCGCACCGACATCGTGGTGATGCGTGCGTTCTTCCGCAGCTTCAACCTGCTGTCGTCGCCCGACGCGCTGGTGAAGGACCAGGACGTCGGCGCCCGCGTGTTCGCCGTGTGGCAGGACCGCGAGAACCGGCCGCCGGAGGAGCCGCTCGGCCCGAAGCACCGCGCGGAGCTGCTGGAGCTGCTGCCCGCCTGACGTTCAGTCGGCGATGTCGTCGACCGTCTCCTCCACCTCGTCGACCGCGGCGTCGGACGCCTTGTCGAGCGTGTCGCGCACGGCGGCGGCGCCGGGCACCGCGGCGAGCGCCGTGTCCTCGAGTCGCTGATCGTCGAGCATCAGGAACAGCACCACGCCGACCACCGCACCGATGAGCGGGAACACGATGAACGCCCACAGCTGCGACAGCGCGCCCGTGTCGGTGTCGGCGAACAGCGCGGTGCCGATGGAACGTGCCGGGTTGACCGACGTGTTGTCGACCGGGATGGAGATGAGGTGGATCACGGTGAGCGTGATGCCGGCGACCACACCACCGAAGCCGGGTGCGAACTTCCGTGTGGTGGTGAACAGCACCACCATCACGAGCAGCGCGGTGAGCACGACCTCGACGACCACCATCGACCCGAAGCCGAAGTAGTCGCCGCTCCACAGGTTGGCGGCGAACTGGCCGCGCTGGAAGCCGTCCTGCCCGCTGGCGATGCCGTACACGAGCGTCGCACCGAGCACGCCGCCGAGCAGTTGCCCGATCCATGCGAACACGGCGTGCGGCAGCGACACCTTGCGCGCCAGCAGCAACCCGAGCGTGACGGCCGGGTTGATGTGGCAGCCGCTCACCGGGCCGATGGCGTACGCCATGATCAACAACGAGAAGCCGAAGCCGAGCGCGACCCCGAGGATGCCGACGTACTGCACCGCGAGGATGGCCACACCGGGGCCGCCGAGCATGAGCACCGCGGTGCCCACGAGTTCGGCCGCGAGGATTCGTCCATTGTTCTGCTCCATGCGGCAACGGTAGTCGTGGCCGCACGGAGCACGTGTCAGTGCTCAGTCGTCGTTGCTGAACAGCACCTTGTGCACCGCCGCGCCGACGACGGCACCGATGAGCGGGAACACGATGAACGCCCACAGCTGCTTGATCGCGTCGACCGAGCCGTCGGCGAAGATGGCCGCGCCGATGGAACGGGCGGGGTTCACGGAGGTGTTGTCGATGGGGATCGAGATGAAGTGGATGACGGCGAGCGTGAAGCCGGCGATGAGGCCACCGAAGCCGGGTGCGAAGCCCTTCGTGGTGGTGGCGAGCACCACGATGACGAGCAGCGCGGTGAGCACGATCTCGATGATGGCCGCGGCGCCCAGGCCCATGAACCCGAACTCCTTCTCGTAGCCGTTCGAGGCGAAGCCACCGCGTTCCCCGCCGGCGCTCGAGACGATGATGGCGATGACGCCGCCGCCGAGCACCGCACCGATGAGCTGGCCGACGACGGCCATGGCCGCGTGGGCGGTGTCGATCTTCTTCGAGATCAGCATGCCGAGCGTGACGGCCGGGTTGATGTGGCAGCCGCTGATGGGCCCGATGACGTACGCCATGATGGCGAGCGACAGGCCGAAGCCGAGCGACACGCCCAGCAGGCCGAGGCCGGCGTTGTCGGCAAACGCAAAGGCGAAGATGGCGGCGCCGGGACCGCCGAGCATGAGCACGAACGTGCCGAGGAGCTCGGCGATCAGGATGCGGGATTTCTGAGTGTCCATTCCGACACAGTAACGAGCAGGTCGTTCTCAATCGCGCAATGTCGCTTCTGCCGCTACCGTCTCCGGGATGGCACCCCGCAGCCGCAGCGAGACGTTGCTGGTCACCACCGTGAAGGCGGGCGAGCGCGCCCGGCGGCCCGACGAGCTCATCGTCGAGGAGCCGATGACCGTGCAGCTCGACGGCACCACGGTGAGCACCACCATGCGCACCCCCGGCCACGACTACGAGCTGGCCGTGGGGTTCTGCTTCACCGAGGGCCTCCTCGCCGACGCGCTGGTGCTGGGAGTGCGGTACTGCGCGAACGGCTCGGCCGTCGGCAGCGAGTTCAACGTGGTCACGGTCGAGACCGGGGGACGCGCCCCGGCCCCGCGGCCGCGGCTCGGCAACACCACGTCCAGTTGCGGCCTGTGCGGCAACGACGCCATCGACGAACTGTGCGACCGGCTCGAACCGCTGCCGTCGAACCCGCTCATCCCCATCGAGGTGCTGCAGGCGGTGCCCGATGCGGTGCTCGGTTCGCAGGGCCTGTTCAACGCCACCGGTGCCGTGCACGCGGCGGCAGCGTTCACGCCCGACGGCGAGGTGCTGCTCACCCGCGAGGACGTCGGCCGCCACAACGCGGTCGACAAGGTGGTGGGGCGCCTGCTGCTCGACGGCGCGCTGCCGGCCACCGGTCTCGGGCTGTTCGTCAGTGGTCGGGCCAGCTTCGAACTGGTGCAGAAGGCATGGGCGGCGGGGTTCTCCACCCTCGTCGCGGTCAGCGCCCCGACGGCGCTGGCGGTGCACACGGCACGTCGGGCGGGGCTGGTGCTGGCCGGCTTCGTCCGTGCCGATCGGGTGAACGTCTATTCGCCCGAACGCCTAGCCTGAACGGCATGAGCGAACCGATCAGTCCTGCCGTCGGCCGTGCCGTCCTCCACCTGTTCTGCAAGCCCACCCCGCTGCTCGACGGCGAGGCCGTGGTCGCCGCGGTGAAGGCCGCAGAGGCCGCGGGGGTGCAGGTCGTGTCGGTCGCGACGCTCGGCCACAAGTGCGACGCCGCGTTCATGGCGATGCACGACGACTGGCGCCAGCTGCGCGTGTTCCAGTCCGGCATCCAGCACGCCGGGCTCGAGGTGGTCGACAGCTACGTGAGCATGACCGAGGTGTCGGAGTACGCGGCCGGCATGCCCGAGGAGCACCTCAAGGCCCGTCTCTACCCCGACATCCCGCCGCGTGCGGTGCACATGCCGGCGTGGTGCTTCTACCCGATGTCGAAGAAGCGCGAGGGCGACACGAACTGGTTCACGCTCCCGTTCGAGGACCGCAAGGCGCTGATGCACGAGCACGGCACCAGTGGCCGCAAGTACGCCGGTCGCATCGTGCAGTACATCACCGGTTCGGCCGGCGTCGACGACTACGAGTGGGGCGTCACCCTGTTCGCCGTCACCCCCGACGTGCTGAAGGAAGTGGTGTACACGATGCGCTTCGACCAGGCGTCGGCCGTGTACGGGGAGTTCGGTGCGTTCTACACCGGGTACGTGGTGCCGGTGGAGGAGCTCGTCGCCACCCTCTGAACCCCGGCGGTGGGTGTGCGCGTCACACGTCGCCGATGGTGAGGAACGAGTCGTGCACGTCGCGGCCCGTGTCGGGGTCGACCCCGAACACGTCGAACACCGCCGAGGTGGTGAGCCCGCGGTCGTCGATGGTGAGGAAGCCCATCGGGCCGTCGTAGTCGGCGTCGCGGCCGGAGTCGAGGATGTCGAGGCACTGCGCGTAGTTCGGGCAGCTGCTGCCGTTGGCGCTGAGCGACGGGAACGCGCCGGCGAACGCGGCACCGACCGTGCTCTCGGAGACCTGGGCGGCGAGCGCGATGAGGTTGAGGCAGTCGTACACGTTGGCCGCGTACAGCCCACCTGCCGTCGGGTCGGTGGCCACGAGCGCGTCGCGGAAGCTGCCGGCCTGCGGATGCGCGAGCGGCGACACGCCGAGGATGCGGGACGCGAGATCGGCACCGTACGGAGCAGCGGCCGCGTCGGGTCGGCGCATCGCGTCGTTCACCACGAACTGCGCGTCGGAACCGGGCACCGCGTCGTCGAGCGCGTTCACGATGGCCGGTCCGGTGACGCCGTCGCCCACCACCACGACGACCCCGGGGTTGAGCGAGCCGACCGATGCGATGGCGGTCGGGTCGGGCACGTCGCCAGGGGTGAACGCGAAGCCGCCGAGGACCGTGGTGCCACCGAGGCGCAGCTCACGCTCGACCGCGGCGGCGAACGGGCGGCCGTAGCCGTCGTCGAGGTAGACCACGACGGCGTCGTCGCGGCCGGTGTCGTCGGCGACGCGGGCGATGGCGGTGGCCTGCAGCGAATCGCTCGGCACGGTGCGGATGAGCAGCCCCTCGGTGGGGAACTCGTCGAGCGAGAGCGCCGACGCGGTGGGTGCGCACGTGAAGACGCCGGCGCGGATGGTGGTGTCGAGCGTCTCCAGCAGGTGGAGCGACGACGTCGGCCCGATGATGGCGTCGTAGCCGTCGCGCACGAGCTCCTGCACGGCCAGCTCGGCGGCGGCGGGGCTGTCGCCCTCCTCGACCACCTTCACGTCGATTGGCCGGCCGAGCACGCCGCCTGCCGCGTTGACCTCCGCCTCGGCCAGCGCGAGCGCTGCACGCATCGACACGCCCATGTCGGGCGCGGTGCCACCCGACGGCAGCACTGCACCGACGCGCAGGATGCCGTCGTCGGCCGGCACGGTGGTGGTGGCGCCGAGGAGTTGGGTGCTGGTGGTGGGCGTGGTGTCGCCGTCGTCGCTGCACGCGGCCAGCGCGAGCGAGGCCACCAGCGCGACCACCACCGTGGCGCGGCGCGAACGAACGGACGATGACGGCACGGGCCGAGTGTAGAAGGCGGCGGCGAGCCGGGGGCCGACGGGAGAGGCTCCCGGCTCACCTGCCTGACGCGACCGGCCGGTACCTGCCTGGCTGCGCTGAACGCAGTGTAGGACACGGTCCGCCCCGACAGTGGTGGAACGGTTGCCGCTAGGGTCCGCCCCGTGAGCGATGCCGATCCTGCCGACTTCACACGCGACCTGGTGCGCTGGAGCGAGACGCTCGCGGCCATCGCACGAACCGGTCTGGGCTTCAGCGAGAACCTGTACGAACGCGAACGGTTCGAGGAGGTGTTGCACGTCGCCGCCGACATCAAGGCCGCCGCCGACGACGCGTTGGAGGTGCGACGCGAACGCGACCACTTCGTGCAGGAGTGGATGGAGAGCGTCGGTGAGGGCGTGCCCGGTTACGTCACCCCGAAGGTGGCCGTCGGCGCGGTGGTGGGCAACGACGCGGGTGAGGTGCTGCTCGTGCAGCGCAGCGACAGCGGCGTGTGGCTGTACCCCACCGGCTGGGCCGACGTCGGCTACTCGGCCAGCGAGGTGGTGGTGAAGGAGGTGCTCGAGGAGACCGGCATCGAGTGCGAACCGATGCAGCTCATCGCGGTCATCGACGGGCAGCGGATGGGTTTCACCCGCTTCGCGATGTACCTGCTGCTGTTCCACTGCAAGGCCACCGGCGGTTCGCTGCAGGGCCACCCGCTCGAGACGTCGGGTGTCGGCTGGTTCCGACGCGACGACCTGCCGTGGCCGACGGTGGGGGCGGAGTGGTGGGGGCCGATGGCCTTCGCCGCCATCGACGGCGCACCGCTGGCCGCCACGTTCGAGCCGCCGCGCGCGCCGGTGTGGCGCGGCGAACACCCCACCGACTGACCCGCGTCGGTCAGGTCTCGTCGGTGCCCTGGTCGCGCAGGAAGCGCTCGACCTCGGCCATCAACTCGTCGCTGTCGAGCGGCTCGTCGTCGGCCAGCTCGCCACCGACCACGTCGTCATCGTCGTCGGCGTCGAAGAAGTCGTCGTCGTCGTCGTCGAGGTCGCCCGAGTCGGAGAGGTTCTCGAGCCGGGCCACGTAGCCGATGAGGTCGTGGTCGTCGGCCACGAACGCGGTGACGCGTTCGTCGTACGCCTCGGACTCGGCCTGCAGCCGTGCGACCGGGCCGGGCGTGCCGAGGATCTCGCAGCTGCGTTCGACCAGCGCGAGCGCGGCCTTCGGCGACGGCACCTGCGACGCATACGCGGGCACGGCGGCCCACAGCGACGCCGACGGGAGGTCGGCGTGGGCGCAGGCGTCGTGCAGCACCCCGACGATGCCGGTAGGGCCCTCGTAGCGGCTGCGTTGCAGGTCGTACCGGTCGATGAGCACCTGATCGGTGGCGGTGCCGATGAGCTGCACGGGCCGGGTGTGCGGCACGTCGGCCAGCAGGGCGCCGAGCGTGAGCACCAGTGACGCGTCGTACTCCTGGGCGATGGCGATGATCTGTTCGGTGAACAGCCGCCACCGCAGCGCCGGCTCGGGGCCGAGCATGAGGATGACGTCGCCGCCCGGGGTGCTCGCGCTCCACACGCCGACGGTGGGCCACACGATGCTGCGGTGACGCTGGGCGTCGAGGCGCACGTGCGGGCGCACGGTGGCGAAGTCGGTGAACTCCTCGGGGTCGATCTCGGCCAGCGCGTCGGCGCCCCAGGCCTCCACGAGGTGCCGGACGCTGCTGCTGGCGGCGTCGCCGGCGTCGTTCCAGCCGGTGAAGGCCGCGATGAGCATCGGACGCCGCAATGTGGGGCGGGCCAGCCAGCGAACGTGTTCCATCAGCCGCACACGCTACCGCTCCGACCGCCCGTGATGAACCGGCGATCACGCTCCGTGCACGACGTTGAGCACACGTCGCGTGGGACGTTGTGCCCTGACCGGATCGGGCCGACGGGCGCACGATTGGTCCATGAAGGTCGCGTCCACCCATCTCTATTCGGCACCCGCCGATGTGGTGTTCGCGGTGATGACGTCGCCCGATGTGGTGGTGGCGATGTACGAGGCGCTCGGCCACAGCGACGTGCGGGTCATCGAGCACTCCGAGTGTGCGGGCATCACGTCGCTGCGCACCCGACGCGGTGTGGCGATGGACGTGCCGTTGTTCGCGAAGCGTTTCTTCGACCCGGTGAACGTGGTCGACCAGCACGACGAGTGGGACCCTCCGTTGCCCGACGGTTCACGTTGGGGCATCTGGCAGGTCAGCGCGCGCGGCGTGCCGGTGACGGCCGGCGGGCAGATGCGCCTCGGGCCGTCACCCGACGGGTGCGGCACCGTGGTGGAGATGACGGGCGAGGTCACCTGTCCGATGCCCATCGTCGGCAGCCGCATCGCCACCCTCGTGGGTGACGAGGTGGAGCGCACGATGCACGCGAGCGAGTCGTTCCTCGAGGGCTACCTGCGCGAGCGGTGGTCGGCCGAGCAGCAGCACGACCCAACCCCGCACCGACGCGCCAGCTGACCCGACATCGATGGGTGTTTCCGTGGCGCACGGAAGCACCCAACGGCTGTCAGAGCTGCGGCACCACGGTGTAGGCCTCGCCGCCACCGCCGGCGATGACGTCGTCGAGCCAGTTGCCGGCGTACACGTCGTTCGGGCCCTGGAGGAGGTCGTTCTCCTCGGCGCCCTCGGGCGTGGTGACCAGCGTCCAGGCCTGGCGCTTGTACGTCCAGTTCGCCGGGTACAGGCGGTGCGCTTCGCGCCACCACGGCACGGCGGCGTCGTGGCCGACGGTGCGGCGCAGGTGCTCGCCGAGCTCGAAGCACGCGGCGGCGCGGGCCTCGTCGTCGCCTCGCGGCTGCGACCGGGCGATCACCTCGTCGGGCGACAGCACGAACTGCGAGTCGGCGCCCTTGTGGGCCCAGTCGACGATCGCGGCGCGGTACTCGTCGCTCACGTCGGGAATGGCCTTCACCTCACGGAAGGTGCGGTCGAGACGCTCGGGCAGCCCCTCGGGGATGTCCATGTCGCGCAGTGGGCTCCGCTCGATGGACGCGCCCTCGGCGGGCCGAACGATGGTGCCGGTCTCGTCGATCCACACGGCCATAGGGATGTTGAGGAAGCCGAAGAGGTCGCCGGTGACGTGCATCGTGTCGATCAGCGACGGGTGCGTCGGCGCGGCGGCGTCGATCCACTTGTACGTGTGCTGCGGCTCGACGTCGAGGGCGACGGTGACCACGGTGAGGCCGAGCGGTTCGAGTTCGGTGTGGAGTGCCTGCCACCCGGGCAGGCTGGTGCGGCAGCCTCAATAACTGGACCAGGCGACCAGCAGCACCTTCCGGCCGTGGAGCGCACTGAGCTTGAACGGGTTGCCGTCGCGGGTGATGAGCTCCGGGTCGGCGGCCGCTGCGGTGGCGAGCGCCTTGCCGCCCATCGTGGCCGGGCCGATGGCCCACAGGCCGTGGGCCTCGTCGTGCACCATCGGCATGCCGAGGCGTTGCGCGGCGACCTCCACGTCGACGGTGCCGTCGGCGCGCAGCGAGCCCGGCGCCGGCACGCACACCTCACCGCGGCACAGGCCTTCGGGCTTGGGTGCCCAGCCGGTGTGCTCGGCGAACTTGTCGGCGGTGACCCGATCGAGAGTGGTGACGATCATGTGCGCACCGTACCTCTCAGCGGCGGGTGGCCACGTCGGCCAGGTCGTGCGGGCCGCTCGCCGGGTAGCCCTTGGCGTCGCGGATGGCCGCGCCCCACGGCAGCAGGATGGCGACCAGCTCGTCGAGGTCGCCGCCGAGCGCTGCCATCGCGCGGTCCATCTGGCGGTCCGTGTCGATCTCGATCTGCTCGCGCACCTGGTGGCCGTGCGGGGTGAAGCCCACCGCGTCGACGAGGCCGCGCGACTGCAACCGGTCGTGCGCTGCGTCGAACTGCTCGTCGGTCCACGCGCGGGTTCGGCTGTAGCTGCGCATCGGGAGACCCCAGTAGAGCTCGCTCAGGAGGCCGATCTCCGTGGCGTCGAGGTCGGCACCGATCCATGCAGCGGTGTGGCTGTCGCCGCGGAACTCGCGCAGCATGTCGCCCAGGCGCCACACGGCACCGAGGTCGGTGTCGGGCATCGCCTGCGACAGCACGCCGGCGTAGAGCGGGCGACCTTCGGGCCGCAGCGGTTCGCACGTGCGGGCCAACAGTTCGCGTGCGCGTGCCGCGCCGTCGGGGTTCGCGCCGAGCACGCGCTCGAGCTGCGCGATCGCGCCGGCATCACGTGCGGCGCAGATGGTGGCCGCGTCGGTGCGGGTCCAGCCGTACGCGACCGACGGCACCACGGCCTGCGGGTTGAACACGGCGAACGCCGCGGCCACCAGTTCGCCGGGCACCTGGCCCATCAACGATCCGCGGCTGGTGAAGTACGCGGGGCCGTCGGGCAGGGCAACGCCGTTGGCCTGGCCGCGACTCGGTTCGAAACCGAGGGCTTCGTAGTTCGCGTGACATTCGGGCGAGAAGTACACCTGGCCGACGACGGGTTCGAGGGCGGCAGCGAGAGCGCGAGCGGGTTCCATCCGCGGCACCCTAGGCAAGCCGTTCGCCGCGTGTCGTGCCGTAGCGTGGGGCGCGTGAGTGCCGTCATCGAGATCGCCGCGAAGGCCGACCAGGAACTGGTCGACGCGTTCGCCCACCTCATCCCGCAGCTGTCGAAGAGCTCGCCGCCGCCCACGCTGGCCGAGCTGGCCGAGATGGTGGCGAGTGATGCGAGCGACGTGCTGGTGGCCCGGCTCGACGGTCGCATCGTGGGCACGCTCACGCTGGTGACGTTCCGCATCCCCACCGGTGTGCGCGCCTGGATCGAGGACGTCGTGGTCGACGACTCGGCGCGCGGTCACGGTGTGGGCGATCTGCTCAACCGTCACGCTCTCGACCTCGCTCGTGCGAAGGGCGCGAAGACGGTCGACCTCACGTCGCGACCGTCACGTGAGGCCGCCAACCGCCTGTACCAGCGCATCGGCTTCCAGCCCCGCGAGACCAACGTCTACCGCTTCGACCTGGAAGCTTGACCGTCCCGACGGTGATGGTGCGCTGCCGACGCGGCGCCGCAATCAGGGAGAGCATATCGCCGCCCGGCTGAGAGACCGAGGCCGAGAAGATCGGCAGTTCGGCACCCTTCTGGGCATGCCCAGAATGACCCCGGGGTGGTTCTGGGCATGCCCAGAATGCCGGTGAACCTGAGTCTCGAGGCTTTCGTGTCACCCCGGGGGGCACACGGAAGCCTCGTGATCGCCCAAGGAGCGCCGTGTGCCCGGTAGGGGCGCTCTTGGCAAGTACTTCTGGGCGCACATTCTGTGCGGACATCGGCCTCGGTCGTGTGGCGGTCCTGTCCCTCGACCATCGGTAGAATTGGTGCATGTCGTCGATCGAGCGTGTGGTGACGAAGCGGCGGCTCGATGAGCCGGACGAACCGTGGCGCTACTGGGTGACGCGACCTGTCTCTGAACGACTCGATGCGGTCGAGACGCTTCGCCGCGAGCATCACGGGTGGTCACATGGAACTGAACCCCGACTTCCAAGAGTTCTTGCGATCGTTCGTCGCCCATGACGTCCGCTTCTTGATCGTCGGCGGTTACGCACTCGCCGCCCATGGTCATCCGCGATACACCAAGGACCTCGACGTCTGGGTGTGGACCGACCCGAAGAACGCCGAACGAGTCGTCGCATCCCTCGAGGAGTTCGGATTCGGCGGTCTCGGTCTGACATCGGCCGACTTCCAAGAGCCCGACGTCGTCGTGCAGCTCGGTCGCGAGCCGCAGCGGATCGACATTCTCACCTTCGCCACAGGGCTGACCTTCAACGACGCGTTCGAGCATCGCGTGATGGTGGACGTCGGTGGGGTGCAGGTGCCGTTCGTGTCGGTCGACGATCTCCGGACCAACAAGCTCGCGACTGGCCGGCTACGCGACCAGGCGGACGCAGCCGAGCTCCCGCCGAGTGATGGACGCGACTTCTAACAGCTCCAAGTAGACCAACGTCTACCGCTTCGACCGCTGCGGCTTCGGAAGCCGTCGCAGCGCACCCCTCGCGGTCTCGGCGGCGATCGGGGGCGGCTGCAACTTCCATTCTTCCCACCGCTCGGCGAGGAAGCGCCGGATCACCCATGGCGCGATCGGCCACACCGCGGCCACGATGTCGACGACGACGTCCCTGCTGAGGAAGGTGAACAGTCGGTCGTTCGAGAACTGCTCGTCGGGCAGGTCGCTGTAGCCGACCGTGCGGATGAAGAACATCACGCCGCGGAGGAACCACAACACGACCGCGACCACGAGCATCACGGCCACTGTCTGAACGACGATCATCGTGCCTCCGGGCACCTCGCGACCGTCCGACACGACGTAGCGCCGGACGCGCAGCGCACTTTGCCCGGTGCAAGCGCTCCGTGCAAGGGGCATCACAGGGGGTGGCGAACACTCCCTGGGGAGCGTCGACGTCGGTGAACTGGGTGTGGTGCGTCCCGGTTGCCGGGACGCATCACACCCAGAACGCGATCTGGGACGAACGACGCCCAGAAGCCCAACGGCTCAGCGGGCGGTGACGGGGGTGACGGCGCCGGTGGAGGGGTCGATGCGGAACAGGTGCAGCCACTCGTTGGCGACGAGGTCGCGCACCACCTCGTGATCGCGGATCACCCACTCGATGCCGTCGAGCGGGGCCTCGATGTACACGGCGAGGCGGAGGGGCTCGTGACGGAACTGCTCGCCGTCGTGCAGCGACTGCATCGACAGGCCGATGCGGAGGTCGCCGCCGTTGCCCTCGAACACGCCGATGCGGCCGCCGACCACGTTGTGCAACACCTTGTTGCCGCTGCCGTATCGGCGGTTGTCGACCGTCGACGCGTGGTACTGCAGGTTGATCCAGTTCGTCACCACCATCGGTGCCGTCATGATGAGCGTCAGCACCGACAGGTCGTCATCGAGCCGCCAGTCGTAGTCGTGCAGGAACACCCGACCACCGAGGTCGAGGCCGCGGGTGCGGGCGCGTGGTGCGACGACGAACGCCGCATTCCCGGCGAGGCCCCACTCGGGCCGCACCTGCGACCAGTCCTCGGAACGCTCGACGATCGTCCGCTCGAGTCCGGCCGTGTCGTCGACGAGATGGCCGAGGCCGAGCGCCGGGGCGCGTTCCGCGCGCGCCCCGGCACCTGCCTCCGCGAGGGCGGCGCGGAGTTCATCGAGTGCGGCGGTGAGGTGTGCGGGCACCGACTCGGTGTCGAACAGGGTGACGTGGTCGGTGGTGGTGTTGTGCAGCGCCGGCACGAACCAGGTGGAGTCGGGCACCTCGATGCCGAGGTCGGCGAGATGGCGACGCACCGTCGGGTCGTCGAGCATCGCCGCCAGCACCCGGGCGTTCACCTCGCCGGTCTGCCCACCGCACGCCCCGCAGTCGAGGCCGGCAGCGTGCGGGTTGTTCGCGCTGCGGCTGCCGTGGCCGCACAGCACGACGATCGGCGCGAAGCCGTCCGTCAGCCCCATGGCGCGCAGCACACGAGCGGCGATCGCCGCAGCGGCAGCCGGGTCGTCGTGCACCATCGGCAGCGTCGGGCGCACCCGAGAGGCCTGGTCGGCGTCGAGGCCGTCGTGCTCCCACGGTCGGGGCGCGTGGTGGTGGGGGAGTTGCTCCTTCACCAGCTTCGGCCCGTAGAGCAGACCCATCGCCTCGACGAAGCTGAACACCGACGACGGCGCGCTGCGGAACTGCTGCCAGCGCCGCCGCCGGGTGCGCACCTTCTCGCTCGCGCAGACCGGTGCGCCCGTGCGGGCGTCGCAATCGCCGACCTCGAGAGCAGGTGCGAGCAGGCCGGGCAGTTGCGGCCGGGTGAGCGCGCCGCCGGCCGGGGTGTACGCGATGGGCAGGCCGAAGAAGCCGGCGAAGCCACGGGTCTGCACCTCGGGCATCGCCGCCTCGAGTGCACGCCGGATCACCTCGGACCGCACGTCGATGCAGAACACGGCCTGCACCTTCGGGATGGTCGTCGCCGGCGGCAGCGCGCCGGGCGACGCGAGGCCGGCGGCGAGCGCGTCGCGGTACTCGCGTTCCCGCTCCGCCTGTTGCCGCCATTGCTCGCGCTGCGCGTCGGCCGCGGCGGCCACCACGTCGCCGGTGTCGCCCCAGCCGTCGGCCCACGCCGCCCACTCGTCGTCCGGGGCGTCGCTGTCGAGGCGCAGCAGCCATTCCCACGCGAGCCGCACCGCGAGGAGCTCGACGATCGAGTCGTCGTCACCGCCGGCGAGGCGCGCCTGCCACCGTTCGTACGCGCACCACGCGGCCCAGCCGTTCACCGAGAGCAGCAGCGCCGTCAGGTACGCCTCGCGACCCTCCGCCGGCGCCCCGAGCGTGTCGAGCATCGCGACGATCGCTTCGTCGACCTCCTCGGGCAGCGCGGCCACGGTGGTCGTGGCCCACGCCGAGCCGCGGTGCCACCGCACCCCGTGTGCCATCACCGGCAGCTGCCGCCATGCGGCGAACAGGTTGCGGGCGTGGTGCGGTTGCCAGCTGCTCTGCCATTCGTCGAAGTGCGAGGCGCAGTGCTGGCCGACCTGGTGGACGACGTGGTCGGTCCACGTGCGGCCCGGCACCGGCGCGTCGTGGCGGTCGCGCACGTCGGTGGCCAGTGGCAGGCGAGTGGCGCCGGGCTCGTCCGCGATGCCGGTGAGCGTGGTGCCCGACAGCGTGGCGAGGTGCGCGGCGGCGTCGGTGATGTGCATCGACCGCCAACCCCAGTACGGGTTCACGGCGATGAACTGGTCGAGCGGCCAGGTGGGCGCGATGCGAGCGCACGCGGTCTCGACGGCATCGGCGGTGTGGCGCAGCCCGTGGGCGGCGCGCATCGAGGAGTCGTTGGTGATGGTCATGTCCTCGGTGCCCAGACGGAGAAGGCGACGCGGGTGAACGCGTCGTCGATGGCGAAGCCGCTGAAGCACCACGGGTGCAGGCGGCGGACGAACGGGTGGGTGCCGTCGATCGCGATGAGCGACTGCACGGCGAACAGCGCGGCGAACGCCACGGCCACCACTGCGAGCAGCACGGCCGGCGTGTTCGCGCCGTGCGGCACGATGCCGGCGAACACCTCGTGGAGCGCGAAGTAGACGGCCGGCACGGCCAGGGCGGCCAGCGGCGAGCCGACCAGCGGCACCACCGCGAGCGCGACGATGCCGCCCATCACCCACAGCGCCGCGGTCGGCGTGCTGGTGAACGGCAACCACGTCCACACCACCGACACCACGGCGACGCCGGCGAAGGCCGCGACCACGCCGCGCACGGTCGAGGCGATGGTGACGGGGCCGGCCGGGGCGAGCATGCGTCGCAGCTGCGTCTGGCGCACCGTGTCGCCGGCCCGCAGGAAGGCGTGCGCCTTGTAGAGCGAGTGGGCCAGCAGGTGGAGCGATGCCATCTCCCACAGGCCGAGGCCGCACTGCACGAGCATGAAGCCCATCTGCGCGCAGGTCGACCAGGCGAGCGACACCTTCACGCTGACCCGGGTGGTCATCACCAGCGCGGCGATCACCGCGGTGGTGGTGCCGACGAGCACGAGGAGGGTGCGTGCGACGATGGTGCCGTCGACCACCGGCGCCAGCCGCAGCAGCACGAAGCCGCCGAGGTTGACGATGCCGGCGTGGAGCAGCGACGACACGGGCGTCGGTGCTTCCATCACCTGGATGAGCCATCCGTGGAACGGCAGCTGCGCGCACTTCAGGATCGCGGCGACGGCCACGAGCACCGCACCCACCTGCGCGGAGACCGGCAGCGCGGCGGCGTCGGCGCGTGCCGCGATCTCGTCGATGCGCAACGTGTCGAACGCCGTGGCGAACGCGATGACGGCACCCACCATCACCACGTCGGCACAACGGGCGAGGATGAACTTCTTGTGGGCGACGGCCACCGCGACCGGCCGGTCGCGGTAGAACGCGAGCAGACCGTGGAGTGCGAGGCTCGTCGCCGTCCATGCCGCGACGAGCAGCACGAGGTGGTTGGCGAACACGATGACCGCGACGCAGGCGATGGTGAGCGCCATGCGCTGCAGGTACTCGTGTCGGCGCGGGTCGCCCGTCATGTAGGTGGCCGAGAAGCGCATCACCGAGACGCCGACCACGGCCACGAGCATCGCCATCGCGATGGTGATCGCGTCGACACGGAAGAGCGTCTGCCACATGCAGTCCACTCTGCCCGCGAACTATAGTTCGATCCAATAGATCATCTGGAACAGAACGTTCTGTTTGGGGGAACGATGTCGACGCTCAACTTCCACCATCTCCGCTACTTCTGGGCCGTCGCGAAGGAGGGCAACCTCACCCGTGCCGCGGCGCAACTGCACGTGTCGCAGTCGGCACTGTCGGCGCAGATCAAGGAGCTCGAACGCCAGCTCGGGCAGCCGTTGTTCCAGCGGGCCGGTCGCACGCTCGCGCTCACCGAGGCCGGTCGGCTCGCGCTCACCTATGCCGACGACATCTTCGCCACCGGCAACGAGATGGTGGCCGTGCTGCGTGAAGGCCGCAGCGAGGAGCGGCAGGTGGTGCGCATCGGCGCCGTCGCCACGCTCTCGCGCAACTTCCAGGAGAACTTCATCCGTCCGCTCATCGACCGGCCCGACGTGGAGCTCGTGCTGTCGTCGGGCAGCCTCACCGAGTTGCTCGCGCGGCTGCGCGTCCACTCGCTCGACCTGGTGCTGTCGAACCAGCGGGTGCACGCCACGGGCGCCGACCCGTGGCGTTGCCGGCGCATCGCCCGCCAGCCGGTGAGCCTGGTGGGTCGGCCGGTCGACGGGCCGGTGTTCCGGTTCCCCGACGATCTGGCCGACCGGGCCGTGGTGCTGCCGGGCCGCGACACCGACATCCGTGCCGCGTTCGACCTGCGCTGCGAGCAGCTCGGCGTGCGCTACCGGTTGCGCGCCGAGGTCGACGACATGGCGTTGCTGCGACTGCTGGCGCGCGACACCGACTGCCTCGCGCTGCTGCCCTCCGTCGTCGTGCAGGACGAGCTGGTCACGGGCCGGCTCGTGGAGCACGCGGTGGTGCCCGACCTGTACGAGCACTTCTACGCCGTCACCGTGCAGCGCCGGTTCGAGGCGCCGCTGGTGCAGTCGCTGCTGCGGCGCTCGGAGGACGAGGTGCTCCTGCCGCCCAGCGGTGTGGATCAGGTGGCCGTCGACGACTCGATGTCGGCGGCCACGCCGCGGGCCAAGGTGGCGAGGCGCCGGCGGTAGACCGCCACGGTGGGATGGTCGAGCTTGAACCCCTTCGGCGAGAGCTCCAGCATCTCCATCCACTCCGACTGGCGTCGCTTCGGGGCACCCGTGCGTCGCAGTTGCGCGGCGAGGCCGGCGTGCAGTCGTTGCATGCCGCCCACCCACGCGTCGGCGGCGTGCTGATGCTTCGCCTCCAGCAACTCCAGCGAGTGCGGTGACGCGGCCATCTGCTCGAACAGGTCGCCGTCGAAGCGTTGCAGGAACTGGTCGAGCCGCTCGGCCCACGTGCCGGGCTCGGCGAGCGCGGCGAGCGCGTGGTCGGCTGCGTCGTCGACGAGCGACGCGAACGCCGAGGCGAAGATGTCGCGCTTGTTGTCGAAGTACTGGTAGAGCGCCGGGCGCGACATGCCGGCCGCCGCGGCGATGTGCACCATCGACGTGGCGGCGAACCCGCGTGCCGAGAACTCGCGGATGGCGGCGGCGTGGATGGCGGCGCGCCGAGGGTCGCGCGGGTTGGTCGACGTGCCGGTCACGGGAACACTTTGACACATTCGGTCGAATATGTCAGTCTGCTCGGGCTGACACTTCGTGGGGAATGTGTCAGCCTCCCCTCGTCCCCAAGGAGTGCGTCATGACCCGTCTCGGCTACCAGATCCCGAACTTCACCTATCCCGGTGAGGCCGGCAACGACATCGTCGGTTCGGTCATCGCGCAGGCGAAGGCCGCCGAGGCCGCCGGCTTCGACCGCGTGTTCGTGATGGACCACTTCTACCAACTGCCCGGCATCGGCGCCCACGACGAACCGATGATCGAGGCGTACACGTTGCTCGCTGCCATCGCCCAGCACACGTCGAAGGTGCGGCTCTCGGCGCTCGTCACCGGCAACACCTACCGCAACCCGACCCTGCTGGCGAAGACCATCACCGCGCTCGACCACGTGTCGGGCGGGCGTGCCACGCTCGGCATCGGCGCCGGGTGGTTCGAGCAGGAGCACCAGTCGCTCGGCTACGAGTTCGGCACGTTCACCGACCGCTTCGAGAAGCTCGAGGAAGCGCTGCAGATCATCATCCCGATGCTGCGCGGCGAGCGCGTCACGTTCGCCGGCAAGCACTACCAGGTGAACGATGCGGTCAACTCGCCGGCACCGCTGTCGCGCGTGCCCATCATGATTGGTGGCAGCGGCGAGAAGAAGACGCTGCGCATGGTGGCCCAGTACGCCGACGAGTCGAACCTGTCGAGCGGACCCATCGACGACATCCCGCGCAAGCTCGACGTGCTCGCCGCGCACTGCGAGCGCCTCGGTCGCGACCGCTCGGAGATCAAGGTCACGAAGCTGCAGATGGTGTGCCTCGCGCCGACGATGGAGGAGGCCGAGGCCGACCTGCGTGCCATCGCCGCGGTGAAGGGCTTCGGCGACGAGGTGGTGGAGCTGATGAAGATGATCCTCATCTACGGCGACCCCGACACGGTGGGCGAGAAGCTGCTCGCCGCGATGAACACCGGCATCGACGGATTGACCATCAACCTCGCCGTCAACGGCCACCGCACCGAGCGCATCGAACTGCTCGGTCAGGTCGCGTCGAAGGCCATCGCCGAATCGGGTCGCTGACCGCGGCGGGGCAGCAGCCCCAGCACCAGTGAGCAACCGAGAATGATGACGGCGCCACCGACGAGCTGCATCCACGACAGCTGTTCGTCGAGCACCACCGCGCCGGCGATGACGGCGATCACGGTGACGACGAACTCCACGCTGATGGCGCGCGTCGCACCGACCTCGCTGACCAGTCGGAAGTACACGACGTAGCAGAGCGAGCTCACCACCGCGGCGAGCAGCAGCAGGTACAGCACGTCGAGCGCGCTCGGCACGCCGGGCACGGGTACGAGCACCAGCAGCGGCAGTGTGAGCAACCCGCCGAACGCGAACGAGCCGATGGTCTGCTCCCATGCGCCCACCCCGCGCAGGCGGAGCCGGGCGTAGTTGCTGCCGAACGCCGACGAGATGCAACTCAGCAGCGACGCGACGCAGCCGACCACGAACGACGACGTGACGGGCACGGCGGGGAAGCCGACGAGCAGCACCATGCCGACGATGCCGAGGACGAGGCCGACGCGACCGCTGGGGCCGATGTGCTCGGTGCCCCACCACTGCCCGATCACCATCGAGAACAGCGGGATCGTGGCGACGAAGATGGCCGACATCGCCGAGCCGATGCGCGGCGCGGCGAACGAGAGGCCGATGAGTTGGCCGGCGACGGTGGTGGCACCCACGACGAACAGCGGCCGCCAGCCGGACGTGAACGCGAGTCGACGCCCCGACAGGCGCGCCGCGCCCCACAGCAGGCCGGCCGCGATGAGCGCCCGGAACGTGACGGCGCCGACCCACCCGAACGCCTCGACCGCCTGCACGAGGATGAGGAACGAGCAGCCCCACACCACGGCGAGCAGCGTGTAGTCGGCCAGTTGGCGGCGGTGCACCAGCGCAGGGTAGTGGTCGGGCGGCGTTCGACCGGATGGACAGTTTCGGATACTGTGCGAGGACCGGTGTGGCCGGTGCGACGGGTTGATCCGGAAAGAATCTGATGAAGTCGTACCAATTGTGAACTATCGTGAGGGTCCTATCGGCAGCGAACACGCGGCGCTCATCACTGCCCTGCCCATCGATCATCTGCCCGTGCCCGTGGTGATCGTGGCGCTCGACGGACGAATGGTGCGGGGGAACGACGCGTTCTGCGAACTGTTCGGCTGCGATCACCACCAACTGGTCGGGCTCCCGGCGCGCGCCATCGGCGACCATCTCGACACCAGTTGGCCCGACCATCACCTCGCCCAGGTCCGAGCAGGTGTGGTCAGCGGACAGTCGGTGCACCACCGGTTCCGTCGGGTCGACGGCGGTCAGCTCACCGCCAACCTTCGCACCTGGCCGGCGTACGACGACGAGGGCGCCGTCGTGGCGATGTGCGCCACGTTCACCGCGGCCACGCAGGCCGATGCCAACCAGTACCGCCTGCTGTGGCAGTCGCTCGAGCACCAGTACGAATTGATGTGCGAATGGGCGCTCGACGGCACCGTGCTGTTCTGCAACCGGGCGTGCCGCGACTTCTTCGGTTGGCCCGAGACAGTGGTGGGCCGCAAGCTCGACGAGGTCTACGCGTGGGACGAGTCGACCTCCCGTGTCACCCTCGTCGGCGGGCTCATGGCCGGCCTGCACGTCGAACGCCAGCAGCGCACGTACGACGACGGCAGGGTGGTCGAGTGGGCCGACACGCCGGTGCGCGACGCGCTCGGCAACGTGCGGTCGATCCTCTCGATGGGTCGCGACGTCACCCAGCGCCTCGCCACGGAGGAGGCACTGCGCCTCAGCGAGCGGCGCTACCGCGCGCTGGTGAACAACGTGCAGGACGCGGTGGTGCTGCTCGACCGTGAGGGCCGCCAGCTCGACAACGTCACCGTCGCGCGCCCGTCGCTCGGCTACCCGGTCGACAACGTGATGGGCAACGAGGTGCTCCCACTGGTGCACCCCGACGACCGGCCCGTGGTCGACGCTGCGTTCGTCGACCTGCTCGGTCGGCCGGGCGGTTCGGCCGGCTGGTTCGAGGTGCGGGTGCGCCGCTTCGACGGTTCCTACTCGTGGCTCGAGGTGGCGGCCAGCAACCAGCTCGACGACCCGGTGGTGGGCGCAGTGGTGCTCACCGTGCGCAACATCGACGAACGCAAGCGCATGGAGCTCGAGCTCGACGACCGTCGTCAACAGGCGCAGGAGGAACTGCGACAGCGGCTGGCACTCGTGGCGCAGGTGGGCCACGAGCTGCGCAACCCGTTGCAGGGCATCGCGGCGTTCAGCGACGTGCTCGCCGCGCAGGCACTCGCCCCGACCGCGAGCGACGCATCGGCCGGCATCGTGCGGCTCACGGGCACGCTGCGCCGGGTGGTCGACGACCTGCTCGACGCGTCGCAGCTCGATCTCGGCACGCTGCGCGTCGCCAGCCGCGACGTCGACCTGGCGCCCATCATCGACGAGGCCGTGCTGCTCGGCCGGCAGCTCGCTCACCCCGGCGTCACCGTCTCGGGCTCGGTCGATGTAGAAGCGGCGCGGTACGCCCTGGGTGACGACGACCGCATCCGTCAGGCGCTGGCGAACCTGGTCTCGAACGCGTGCAAGCACACCACGTCGGGGTACATCGAGGTGGTGTGCACCCTCGGCGCGGTGGAGGGCTCGGCGCGCATCTCGGTGCTCGACACCGGCATCGGCATCTCCGCCGACGACGTGGCCAGGTTGTTCAAGCCGTTCGAACGTGGCGTGCAGGCATCGCCCGACACGCCCGGCATCGGGCTCGGGCTGGCCATCGTCACCGGCATCGCTCGCGCGATGGGCGGCTCGGCGGGGGCGACGCCGCGCTCTGGTGGTGGCTCGGTGTTCTGGTTGGAGATCCCCCTCGGCGAGCCGGTGGTCGCCGCGGCCGCACCGCCTGCTGCGCCCGCCGAACGGCCGGTGCCGTTCCGTCGCGTGCTCGTGGTCGACGACGAACCCTTGAACCGCATGGCGGCGAAGTTCCTCCTCGCCGATCTCGGCGCCGAGGTCGTCGCCGTCCCGTCGGCGGAGCAGGCGCTGCAGTTGATGGAGACCGACGACTTCGACGTGCTGCTGCTCGACGTCCGCCTGTCGGGCATGAGCGGTCTCGAGCTCACCGGCCGGGTGCGTGCCGGTACGGGGCCGCAGCCGGTGATCGCGGTGATGACGGGCGACGTGTCGGCCGAGTCGCTCGCGGCCGCCGATCGTGCGGGAGCCGACGTGTTCATCGCCAAGCCGTCGAACCTCGACGACCTGGTCGCGCTGCTGCAGCTCGAACGCGCCGGCTGACTGCCGTGGTCAGTCGTCGTCGCGCAGCAGCACGCGGTCGATGAACTCGCTGATGACCCGGTTCCAGTCGTCGTTGGTGACCGTGACCTCGTCGATGTCGTTCACGATGCGGCCGAGCGCGTAGGCCTGCACGAACACGGCCGTCGCGTACGGGTCGATGCCGGCCCGGATCCAGCCACGAGACTGCGCGCCGGACACCACGCCCGCGAGGGCCGAGGTGAGCCGGTGTTGCTCGGCTGCGATGCGCTGGCGAAGCCGCGGGCTCGACGAGGCGCGCAGCAGCACGCCGACGCGCTCGGCGCGCAGCGTCGGGGAGCTGAGGTTGTGGATGATGTCGCTCACCGTGTGCAGGTTCGTGCCGAAGGTAGACGCGTCGTTCGCCGTGTCGAGCACCCACTGCAGGCCGTGGATCGACTCGTCGATCCACTTCGAGTAGCGGATCGCGATGACCTGTTCGACGAGGTCGTCGAAGTCGTCGAAGAAGTGGTACATCGACCCGCGCGACACGCCGGCGGCCTTGAGTACGGCCTCCGAGGTGACGTCGTCCCACGGCGTGGTGTCGAACAACGAGTCGACCGTGTCGAGCAGGGTGCGCTTGGTGGCGTGCATGGGGAGCGCGGGATCGACCACGGCTCCAGTGTCGCAGGACGAGTCGACGGTGCCACACATCCGTCCTCGATCCTCATGCCGCGCTCTGCGGTGGAGGTTCACGGAACGTGAGCTTGTGGTCACTAGATCATCTGTCTAGTCTGTGGTCAGTCGGTGGACGGGACACCGACGACGGAACGATCAAGGCGGGCCTCGGGCGGCGCAGATCTGGGGCGAGACCCGCAGGATGGTGGGAGATCCTGCGGGTTTCGTCGCTCTCCGCGCCGCGGTTCAGGCGTCGAGGTCGTCGAGGGTGCGTCCGGCCACCACGTCGACGAACCTGACGAGATGCTCGGTCAAGCGCGCCGAGGCCGTATGGAGGTTCGCCTCGAACTGGTCGGCCGTCGGATGGGCCACGTCGGCGAGGTCGGTGATGGTCTTCAGTGCCACGAACGGCACACCGAGCGTCTCGCACACCCACGCCACCGAGGCGGCCTCCATCTCCTTCGAACGGGCGTCGAGCTCGGCCATGAGCCGGATGTCCTCGGCGGTCTCGTCGAGCGACCCCCCGGTGGTGACCACGCCGAGCTCCGCGCCGATGGCCGCCGCGACGCCGCGCATCGGCACGACGGGGAAGCGGCCGACGCCGAACTCGCGGAACCCGTCGAGGTCGATGCGCCGGTCGTGCCGTACGACGTGGGGGTACGACAGGTACACCTTGCCGATCTCGCCACCGCGGGCTACCCAGCCGCCCGACGTACCGGCCGACACCACCAGGTCGGGGTGGAACCGCTCGACCGTGGCGACGGTGTTCATCACCGCCGGCTCGGGCCCGACACCGTCGACACCGAACCTGGGGTCGCGACCGTTCACGGCCACGATCACCCTCACCCCGGCGCGTGAGGCCAGGTACCAGCGATGCGGCCGGCGCGCGGGGACCGAGACGGGCTGCGCGTCGAACGCCGTCACGACCGGCGCGGCCTCGGCCTGCATGGCCATGACGATGGCGATCGAGCGGATCACTGCGGATCGTTGATGTTGACCATCCAGCGGATGCCGAACCGGTCGAGGCACACACCCCAGTACGCGCCCCAGAACATCTCCATCATCCCCGACGCCTCGCTGCCACCGTCGGCGAGCGCGCCGTAGAGGCGGTCGGCCTCGGCGCGGGTGTCGGGCTCGACCATGATGGTGGTGTTGTTGCCGATGCGCAGCTGGTGGCCCATCGACTCGATCATGTCGGTGCCCATCAGCACGTGCCCGCCCAGGATGGGCAGCTCGACGTGCATCACCATGCGCTGCTCGGCCTCGGTGAGCGGCGGCACGTCGGGGTTCGAGGGCACGTCGCCCATGCGTGCGATGGTGCCGATGTACTCGGTGCCGAAGACCGAGCGGTAGAACTCGAAGGCCTCCTCGGTGTTGCCGAGGAAGTTCAGGTATGTGCTGACGCGAGCCATCGCGCCTCCTCTCCTCGGGCTGCGACTGTATCGCTCAGGGTTCGGTGCGCTGTCGGTGGCGACGGCTGCGCACCACCAGCACCACGAGCCCGACGACGAGCACCACGATGGCGGCGAGCTCGATCACCTCACCCCACCGTTCGGCCTTGCGCCAGTTCTCGCCGAGCGCACGGCCGATGCTGATCCACACCGTGTTCCACAGCAGGCTGCCCGCAAGCGTGTACGGCAGGAACGTGCGCAGGGGCATGCGGTCGGCGCCGGCCGGCAGGCTCACCACGGAACGCACGAGTGGGATGAGGCGCCCGAAGAACACCACGGCCCGGCCGTGCCGCTCGAACCAGCGGAACCCGCGGTCGATGTCGTCGCGACGCAGCCCGACGAACCGGCCGACCGTGGCGAGCAGGCGTTCGAGCCGCTCCTCGCTCACCCACGCGCCGACACCGTAGAGGGCGAGCGCACCGGCCACGGACCCGATGGTGGCGGCGATCACCGCGGCCACGAACCCGAACCGGCCCTCGCTGACGTTGAAGCCCGACAGCAGCAGCACGAGCTCCGAGGGGATGGGCGGCACGATGCTCTCGAGCGCGATGAGCACGGCGACGCCGACGAGCCCGATGGTGTCGATCAGCTCCGCCGCCCAGTCGATCATGGGCGCAGAGGATAGGAGGCGCGGCTCGAATCGCTCAGTCGTGCGTCGACAGGCAGCGCGCGAGGAACTCGCCGAGGTTCTCGACGCTGGAGTGGATGATCAGCCCGTCGGCACCGCGGGTGATGCGCAGCGAGGGGCAGAACATGTTCTCGTCGCGGCAGAAGAAGTGCGGGGAGCCGACGACCCCCATGGCCTTGCCGGCCTCGTAGTCGTCGGCCACGGCGGCGCGATCGGTGTCGTCGGGCGCACCGATGCCGAGGCGTTCGCCGAGCTCGGCCAGCACGGCGGGGTCGCTGATGTCGCGGCCCTCCTCGAACAGCGCGTCACGCACGGCGAACGACGCGGTCTCGCCGAGATCGGTCGACACGCGGTAGGCGCGGGCCACCAGTGCGAGGGCGTCGATGGTGGAGGTGGGGAAGTGGGCGACGTCGACCTGGCTGAACATGTCGGGGGCGACGTGCTCCTGCAGCTCGACCACGTGCTCGGCCACCTTCTGCGGATCCATCGGCGCGCCGTTGACCCATTCGAGCGGCCAGGCGCGCACCCGCAGCACGACGTCGTCGCGGCCGTCGGCGCGTCGCTGCCGATCGGCCATGCGCAGGCCGACATGGGCGAACGTGCACCAGATGTCGGCGAACACCTCGATCGTCGTGACCTCGGACGTGCTCATACCCCCCACCGTATACCGGAGCGAGGGTCGCGACCAACGTGCGTCACGTTGGATACAGGCGGCGGCGCAGGTGCAGCGACACGTAGACCAGACCGACGAGCACGGGCACCTCGATGAGCGGCCCGACCACACCGGCGAGCGCCTGACCCGACGCCACGCCGAACACGCCGATGGCCACCGCGATGGCGAGCTCGAAGTTGTTGCCGGCGGCGGTGAACGCGATCGCGGCGTTGCGGTCGTACGCGAGGCCCATCCGCCAGCCGAGGAAGAACGAGCCGAACCACATGATCCCGAAGTAGGCCAGCAACGGCAGCGCGATGCGCGCCACGTCGAGCGGCTGCGCGGTGATGCGGTCGCCCTGCAACGCGAACAGGATGACGATGGTGAACAGCAACCCGTAGAGCGCGATGGGCGCGATGCGCGGTAGGAACCGCTGTTCGTACCACTCGGTGCCCTTCGCGCGTTCGCCGAACGTGCGGGTGAGGAACCCCGCGAGGAGCGGGATGCCGAGGAAGATGAGCACCGACTTGGCGATCTCGCCGACGGTGACGTCGATGCCCTCGCTGTCGAGGCCCAGCCAGCCGGGCAGCACCTCGAGGTAGAAGTAGCCGAGCAGCGAGAACGCGACGATCTGGAAGAGCGAGTTCAACGCCACCAGCACCGCGGCGAGCTCGCCGTTGCCGCACGCGAGGTCGTTCCAGATGAGCACCATCGCGATGCAGCGCGCGAGTCCGACGATGATGAGGCCGGTGCGGTACTCCGGCAGGTCGGGCAGCATCAGCCACGCGAGCGTGAACATGACCGCCGGGCCGACCACCCAGTTCAACACCAGCGACATCGTGAGCGATCGGCGGTCGGCCACCACGTGCCCGATGCGCGAGTACTTCACCTTCGCGAGCACCGGGTACATCATCAACAGCAGCCCGAGCGCGATGGGCAGCGACACCGTGTCGATCTTCACCTCGTCGAGCGTGTCGTCGAGGCCGGGGAAGGTGCGGCCGAGCAGCAGACCCACCACCATGGCGATGCCGATCCACAACGGCAGCAGGCGATCGAGCGTGGACAACCGACCGGGTTGCTCGACGGTGGCGGTGCTCATGCCACACCGCCGCGCAGGCCGGCCTCGACGCTCGCGAAGTCGTGTGCGGCGAGCCACAGGCGCAACAGGTGGCGCCGTTCGGACGGGTCGTCGGCATCGACGTACGCCTCTCGGGCGTGGAGGATGCGGCCGTTGTTGAGCATCTGCACGTCGCCGGGGCAGAAGTCCATCTCGAGGTGGAACGTCGGATCGTTGGCGAGCGACTCGAGCAACTCCATGGCCTCGAGCTGGGCGTCGGTGAGCCGCGGCACCTCGGGGTGCACCTGCGCGTCGCGGATGTACCACCCGAGGTAGAACACGCGCGGCGTGCCGCCGAGGTCGTTGATGGGGGCGAGCATGAAGTACGGCAGCTCGCCCGCCGGCACGTCGCCCTGCCGGTCCCAGGCCATGGTGGTGTAGAGCGCCTCGAGCAGGTCGGGGCGGGTGCGGAGGATCTCGTTGTAGAGCGCACCCGAACTGACGATGCGGCTCTCGCCGCCCTCGAGCGCGGTGTGCAGGCACAGCAGGCCGATGATGTCGGCGCCGTCGGTGTGGAAGTCCTGCCGCTCGCGTGTGCGGTACAGCCGCACCTTGCCCGCGTCGGGTGGCAGCCGTTCGTCGCGCACGTGGGTGAGGAGCTCGGCCTCCTTGTTCTGGCCGACCGGCCGGCCGAAGTGCGTACCGAGCCCTGCGTACGCGAGCTCGATGCCGGCGTCGTCGAGCAGGTCGACCGGGAAGTCGCGCAGCAGCAGGAACCCGCGACCGCTGGCCAGCGCGTGCACCCACTCGGCCAACTTCTCGGTCATCGACGGCAGCGGGAACGAGTGTCGGTCGACCGTGGCGACGGTGACACCCGCAGCGCCGGCGCGCCGGGTGGCGTGCACGATGGCGTCGCGCTGGGCGGCGGTGAGGACCACGACGCCCTCGTCGGGCGCGAGGTCGCTCGGTCGCCACACGGCGGGCCCGGTCTGCGGACGGCGGGTCGGGGTCATGGGGTCAGCAGCAGCTCGACGCCGGCTTGGCGCCCAACGCGACGGTCTCGGCGGACGGGGTGCAGCAGCCGTCGGCCGGCACCTTCTCCATCTTCGGTGCGTCGGCGAGCACCGTGTACACCTCCCACGGTTCGGCGTCGGGGCCGTGCACCCACACCTTGTCCTGCAGCGCGTAGCAGCACTCGGTCTGCTCCTCGACGTCGGTGGCGAGCCCTTCGGCCTGCAGCCGGGTGATGGCTGCGGTGACGAGGCCGGTGTCCTCGACCTCCACGCCGAGGTGGTTCAGCGTGCCGCCCTGGCCGGGGTTCTCGATGAGCACCAGCTTCAGCGGCGGCTCGGCGATGGCGAAGTTGGCGTAGCCCTCACGGATCTTGGCGGGCTCGGTGGCGAACAGCTTGCTGTAGAACTCGATGGCCTGCTGCAGGTCGGACACGTTGAGGGCCAGTTGCACTCGTGACATCAGGGTCTCCATTCGGACGGGACGGTGCTACATTGACAACCGTCGATGTTCACATCGTAGCGATTCATCGACAATTGTCAATGTATTTCTCGAGGAGTCTCGATGTCCACTCGCAGCACCACCACCCGGGCACCGAAGGTCGAGCCGGTCGCGTGCTGTGCCACGGTCGGCAGCACCGAGTTCGACGTCGCCGACGCCACCGAGCTCGCCAAGGGCTACGCCGCCCTCGCCGACCCGGTGCGCCTGCACCTGCTGTCGATGATCACCGCGGCCGGCGCCGGCGGAGCCTGCGTGTGCGACCTCATCGAGCCCTCGGGCCGCTCGCAGCCCACCGTCAGCCATCACCTCAAGGTGCTGCGCGAAGCCGGTCTCGTCACGAGCGAGAAGCGGGGCACGTGGGCCTGGTACCACCTCGTACCCACCCGCCTGGCGCAGCTGCGCGCCGCCCTCGACGACTGAGCGCGAATGACCGGCGAGGCCGCCCGGCTCGTGGCAGATTGATCGACGTGTACACGCCCGCTCACTTCCGCATCGACGACCCCGACGAGTGCTTCGACATCGTCGAGCGTCGCGCCGCGGGCACCCTGGTGGTGTCGACGGAGACCGGCTTCGAGGCGTCGCTCCTGCCGTGGGTGGTGCAGCGCCTCGCCGACGGTCGCGGGTTGTTGCAGGGCCACGTGTCGAAGGCGAACCCGCTCGCCACGCTCGCCGCGAACGCCGTGTCGGCGCTGGTGATCTTCGATCTCGTCGACGGCTACGTCAGCCCGTCGTGGTACCCGAGGAAGGCCGAGCACCACCAGGTGGTGCCGACGTGGAACTACGTCAGCGTGCACGTGCACGGCACCGTCCGCGTCGTCGACCAGCCGCACTGGCTGCGCGAGCAGATCGAGATGCTCACCGACGAGCACGAGGCCGACCTGAAGGTGCCGTGGTCGGTGCACGACGCGCCCGACGACTTCATCGCGAAGATGATGAAGGGCATCATCGGCCTCGAGTTCCACGTCGAGCGGTTGGAGGGCAAGGCGAAGCTCAGCCAGAACCGTTCCGCCGCCGACCGCGCCGGTGTGATCGCCGGCCTCAACGCGGTCGGCGACGACCCGCTGTGGGCGGCGATGCAGGAATGGGGCCACGACGAAGGGGGAGTGGAGTGAGCGAAGTCGTCACGGTGTTCCGCAACCGGCTCCGGGCCGACGCGGCCGACGAGTACGGCGCGTTGTCGCCGCACATCCTCGAGCTCGCCCGATCGATGCCCGGCTTCGTCGACGCGAAGACGTTCAGCGCCGCCGACGGCGAGCGCGTCACCGTGGTCACGTTCGCCGACCGCCCGTCGCACGACGCGTGGCGCGACCACCCCGAGCACCGCGACGCCCAACGCCGCGGCATCGCCGAGTTCTACGCCGACTACTCCATCCAGGTCGCCGACGTCACGTACTCGCACCGCTTCGTCCACGAAGTCTGAGCACCGCGGGGCACGCTCGCGGCATGCCCCGTACAATCGATGGATGGACCGCCACGACGTCTCCCGCCGCATGTCGATCCTCCTGCCGATCCTCGGTGTCGCCGTGATGATGGTGGCCTGGGGACGGTCGCCCTCGGTGCCGGTGGCATTGCTGTTGGCCGTGCTCCACGTGGGCGTGGTGCTCGTCGCCGTCGGCCACGCCGAGGCCATCGCCCACCGCGTCGGTGAGCCGTTCGGCACGCTGGTGCTGGCGCTCGCGGTCACCGTCGTGGAGGTCGCGCTCATCGTGACGTTGATGGTGAGCGAGGACGACAAGGCCGCCACGCTGGCCCGCGACACCGTGTTCGCGGCCATCATGATCGTCTGCAACGGCGTGGTCGGCGTGTCGCTGTTGCTCAATGCGCGGCGCACGCGCACGGTGCGCTTCAGCGAGCAGGGCGCGAACGCGTTGCTCGGCACGCTGATGACCCTGGCGGCGCTGAGCCTGGTGATGCCGTCGTTCACCTCGAGCTCGCGGGGCCCCACGTTCTCGCCCTCGCAGCTCGCGTTCTCCGCGGTCACCGCCGCCGTGGTGTACGGCGTGTTCGTGTTCGTGCAGACCGTGGGGTTCCGGTGGATGTTCCTGTGCCCCACCGACGACGGCGAGCTGCCCGAGTCCGATCACGAGCGGCTGCCGCCCGAGCGCGGCGGCATCTGGCTGCGCGTCGTGATGCTGCTGGTGAGCCTCGGCGCCGTGATCGGTCTGGCGAAGGTGCTCGCCCCGTCCATCGAGGACGCCGTGGTCTGGGCCGGTGCGCCACAGTCGTTCGTCGGCGTCGTCATCGCCCTGCTGGTGCTGCTGCCGGAGTCGCTCGCCGCGTTCCGTGTCGCGTCGCGCGGTCAGATGCAGACCAGCATCAACCTCGCGCTCGGCTCGGCACTCGCGAGCATCGGCCTCACCATCCCGGCCATCGCCATCGCGTCGATCTGGCTCGACGGGCCCATCACGCTCGGCCTCGGCCCGAAGGAGATCGTGCTGCTCGTCGCCACGGCGGTGATCAGCGTCCTCACGTTCGGCTCGGGTCGGGCCACCGTGCTGCAGGCGACGCACCACATCACGATGTTCGCCGCGTTCATCTTCCTCAGCTGGGAGCCCTGAGCATCAGCCCTTCGGGTGGGCGAGCAGGAAGTCGACCATCCCCTCCACCATCGGGCGCGAGCCGTCGGCGAAGTTGAGCGTCGGCACGTGCGGGCCGCCGGCCATGGTCCACAGTTCGACGGCCACGCCGGTCGGGCAGTCGCCGAACGCCTGCACGGTGGTCTCGGCGTCGGGCACGTCGGGCAGCAGGTCGAGCGTCGCGTCGGTGGCCGTCGGCTCGGTGGCGCAGCCGTTGTACGCCGCCCAGGTGGACGTCGACTCGAGTGCGCCGGGGTAGGTGCCGTTGATGATGGGCGTGGTGCCGCCGTCGTAGGCGATGGTCTCGTCGGCGGTGCCGTGCACCTGGAGCACGCTCACCGGCTCCGACGGTGCGCAGTCGTCCTCGTCGGCGAACGTGGCGCCCGCGAAGCTGGCGATGGCCGCCACGCGACCGGCGAGCTCGCAGGCCATGCGGTACGACATGAAGCCGCCGTTGGAGTGGCCCATCACGAAGATGCGGTTCGGGTCGACGTTCTTCTCGGCGCTCACCTGATCGATGATGGCGGTGAGGTACGCCACGTCGTCGACGTCGCTCTCGAACCCGCAGCACGCGTCGGTGGCGTTCCAGAACTGGCTGCCGATCTGGTTGACGGTGCCGTCGGGGTGCACGTACAGGAAGCCGCGCTCCTCGGCCAACGGCTGCACCTGGAAGAACGCCTCCTGGATGTCGCCGCTGGCGCCGAAGCCGTGCAGCAGGATGACGAGCGGCATCGGCGTGGCCGGGTCGTAGCTCGACGGAGTGAAGACCTCGAACGGCCGCTCGGGATCGGGCGGCTGCACCTCGCCGGGCACCGTGCTCTCGGGCGCGACGGTGGTGCCGGGTGCGGCGGTGTCGGCCGTCGTGGTGTCGACCGCGGTGGTCTCGGGGGCGGCGGCGTCGGTGGTGCCGCCGGTGGTGCCGCCGTCGTCGCTGCACGCGGAGAGGATGGCGGCGCCGACGAGGAGGAGGGTGGCGAGTCGTCGCATCCCGTGCACTGTACGGACCAATTCCGCCGTCCGCCCCTCGTGCCACGACGACGAGCGACGGGCCCGTCCCCGGGCGGGGATCAGGCGTCGGGGTCCATGTGCGGGGCGATGTCCTCGGCGGACTGGCGCACCTGCCAGTCGCGGTCCTCGAGGGCGGCGGCCAGCGCGGCCTGCACCTCGGGCCCCTCGAACGGGGCGAGGGCCAGCACCGCACGGCGGCGGATGGCCGGCTTGTCGGTGCAGCCGGCGAGGATGGCGGGCAGCCCGCGTTCGTCGCCGATGGCGCCGAGCGCGGCCACGGCGGCCTCGCGCACCAACGGGTCGGACGCCTCGGTGGCGAGCGCGATCAACCGGTCGAGCACCGCGCCGTCGACCACCTCGAGCAACGGTTGCTGCTCACCCGCGGCGAACGCGGCGGCCTCGAGCACCACCGGGTCGGGGTCGTGCAACGCCGGCAGCAGCGGCACGCCGACGCGGGTGGCCGACAGCAGCACCGCCCGCCGGCGCACCGACGAGGTGGTGTCGTACAGCGCGGTGACGAGGTCGTCGTCGGTGAGCGCACCCATGCGGGCGAGCGCACCGAGCGCCAGTTCACGGGCCACCGGGTCGGGGTCGCGCAGCGCGGCGCGCGCGGTCGGCTCGTCGCCGTCGTGGCCGGCGACGGCCAGGTCGCGCCAGCTCATTGCTTCAGCATCTGGGTGAGGGTGATGACCGCCCAGGCGATGCCGAACCCGAGGACGGTGGCGAGCACGGCGCCCACCCAGATGGCCAGCACGCTGCCGGCCACCACGCTCCACACGCGCCGCAGCACGGACGTGGGCGCGTGGATGGGGGTCTGCACCGTGGTGACCTCCACGCCGGTCGGCGCACGATCAGGTCGGCGGGCGCGTGCCGGATGCGCCGTCGCTCTGGCAGTCTTTCGCCACCCGGTCGCGATCAACGCCACAATGGCAAGACCGGCAATCCAGCCAGCCGCGGTGGTGACCTCAGTGATACTCACGCAATCCGACACTGTACCGGTGGGTCCTCCTGCCGTCAGCGCGCCGTCGTCGCGGCACCGATGGTGGGCCATCCCCCTCGCGGTGCTCGGCTTCGTCGCCATCGTGGGCGTGCTCGCCGCGGCCGTGATGCCGTCGAAGTGGTTCGTCGACAAGGACCGGTGCGTCGAGCGCGACGACCAGAACGAGTGCGTCGCCACCGAGCAGCAGCCGGTGGAGTTCGCGCTGGTGCCGGCCGACGCCGAGGCCGTGGAGCCGCGCCTCGACGTGGAGGGCACCGAGGTGTTCCCGAGCGACGGCGAGATCTACTTCGTCACCATCCGCCAGCCGAAGATCACGCTGCTCGACTGGCTGGTCACCCGCAAGTCGCCGGCCGTGAAGTACATGAGCTACACCGACAAGTACGGCGACCAGACCGAGGAGCAGCTGCTCCAGTCGGGGCAGCGGCAGATGACCGGCGCCAAGGACCGCGCCACGTACGTGGCGTTGAAGGCGGCCGGGTTCCCCGTGGAGCGCAAGGAGGGGCCGGCGGTCGTCGACTACCTGATCTGTCTCGAGGCCAACGACGAGGGCACGAAGTGCGAGGAGTTCGTGCCCGCGGCCGACGTGCTGCAGCCCGACGACGTGATCACCGAACTGAACGGCGAGCCCGTCGACACGCTCGACGACCTGTCGCCCATCCTCGCCGACGTGGACCCGGGCGAGATCATCCCGATCACGTTCGAGCGCGACGGCGAGGAGCAGGAGGGCGAGATCGAGACGATCCTCGCCCCGGGTGAGGACACGCCGCGCACCATCATCGGGTTCGCTCCCATCGACACCACCACTGTCGATCTGCCCGACGGCATCACGGTCGAGTTCGACACGGCCGGCATCGGTGGTCCGTCGGCCGGCCTCGCGTTCACGCTGACGTTGATCGACGAGATCACCGAGGGCGACCTGATGGGTGGCGGCCGCATCGCGGTGACCGGCGAGATCGACATCGACGGCAACGTCGGTGCCATCGGTGGCCTCAGCTCGAAGGCGTCGGCCGTGCAGCAGGTGGGCGTGAAGTACTTCCTGGTGCCGGCCGGCCAGCCCGAGACCGGTTTCGACAGCGTCGAGGCGGCACGCAACGTGGTGGGTGACGACGTGGAGATCATCCCCGTCGCCACGCTCGACGAGGCCCTCGCGGTGCTCGAACGACTGGGTGGCGACCCCATCCCCGACTGACGCGCGGCCGCACCGGGTGGGGATGCCACCCTTTCGCGTGCTGGTCGACCTACGCTGGGTGGTCAATGGCCATGTCGTTCTCCCGTCCGGACCCGTCATCGCCCACGGCGGTGTCGACAGCGTCCTTCACCACGTCCCGAAAGGGCTTCGAGCAGGGCGAGGTGCGCGACTTCCTGCGGATGGTGGCGGCCGAACTGGCCCGCCTGCAGGAACGCGAGAAGTTCCTCGAGCGCGAGCTGCGCGCCGCGCAGCGGGGCACCACGAACGCCAACGTCGCGCTGGACGAGGAAGTGGTCACCCGCCTGCTGGGTGAGGAGGCCGCGCGCATCCTCTCCACGGCACGCGAAGCAGCGTCGCAGATCAAGGTGCGCGCCGAGGAGAACGCCTCCCGCGCCTTGCGCGAAGCCACCGACGAGGCCCAGCGCCTGCGCGAGGAGGCCGAGATCGAAGCGGCCCGTCGCCGCCACGACGCATCGGCCGACGCGGAGGCCGAGCTGCAGATGGCCAAGCAGCAGGGCCGCGACATGGTCAACGAGGCGCGGGCGTACCGCGAGCGTGTGCTCGGCGAGCTCGCCCGCCGTCGCGAGATGGCCCGCCAGCAGATCGAGCAGCTGGTGCACGGCCGCGACCGCCTGCTGCAGGCGTTCGAGCGTGCGCGCATCGCCGCCGTCGACGTGATGGCCGAGATGACCCCGCTGGGCGAAGGCGCCAGCGAGTACGTCAACCTCACGCCCACCACCGGCCCCGTGCCGCTGATGGTGCCGGCCGAGCAGCTGCGCCGTGCCGCCGAGCCCGAGCCCGAGGAGCCGACGGTCGACGAGATCGTGGCCGACGTGGCGGCCGAGACCGAGCCCGAGGTGGCGGACGAGCCCGTCGCCGCCGACCTCGAGGAGGAAGTCGACGACCCCGACGACACCGACGTCGAGGTGGCCGAGCTCTACGACGTGGAGCAGGAGGCCCCCGACATCGACGCCGCCACCGTCGTCGAGGACGTCGTCGAGGTCGAGGTGGACGACGTCGTCGAGCTCGACATCGAGCCGGCCGCCGACCTGGCCGACGAGGACGACACCGACGACGAGGGCACCATCGCCCCGGTCGTGTCGCTGTTCGGTGGCGACACCGGCCCGTCGCCCGCCGAGGTCAGCGCCACCGTCGAGGCAGCCGTCGAACCGGCCGTGGAGGCCGAGGCCGCGCCGTCGAAGGGCAGCGTCGACGACCTGTTCGCCAAGCTCCGCGCCGCCCGCACCGAGACCGTGGCCGAACGCACCCGCCAGCCCGAGCCCGACGCCGATGCCGCGCTGGAGGTCGAAGCCGCGCTGGCCGCCGAGTCGCTCGACGACACCGTCACCGTCACCGTCGACGCCACCGAGGAGCTCTCGGTGTTCCAGGCCACGCCCAGCGCGCCCGCCACGCAGGTCGAGTACGACGACACCCCGTTCGGGCGCCGCGACGCCGAGCTCACCCCGCTCATCGTGGCCGCTGCCCGCAAGCTGAAGCGCGTGCTCGCCGACGAGCAGAACGACGTGCTCCACTCGCTGCGCAACGCCAAGGCCGTGCGGTCGCTCGCCGACCTGCTGCCCGGCGAGGCCGAGCACGTGCTGCACTACGCGGGTGCCATCCACGACGAACTCGTCGCCGCGGCCGTGGCCGGTGCCGCGAGCATCGACGACGGCAGCGCGAAGGAGCACACCAAGGCCGTCACGAAGGGCAGCGCCCTCGAGCCGGCCGTGAAGGCCATCGAGTCGTCCATCGTGCAGCCGTTGCGCGACCGCCTCGAGCGCGCCGTGGCCGACGCCGACGGCGACGCCACCGACCTCACCGCCACCATCCGCGCCGTCTACCGCGAGTGGAAGAACCAGCGCATCGACGAGCACCTCGACGACATCGCGCAGCTCGCGTTCGGTCGTGGCGCCCTCGTGGCGCTCGCCCCCGGCACCCCGGTGTGCTGGACCGTCGACCCCAACGGCCCCGACTGCCCCGACGCCGAGGACAACGCCTTGGCCGGTGTGGTGAAGGCCGGCGATCCGTTCCCCACGGATCACGTGTGCGCCCCTGCACACGAGGGGTGCCGCTGCATGCTGCAGCGAGCACCGCTGTAGCCTTCGCCGCGTGCAGAACCCTGCAGACCTCCCCCGCTCTGCCCGTCCGCGCCGTGTCAGTGACCGAGGGCGCGCCTTCATCATCATCGCCGCCGTCGTGGTGGTCGGCCTGTTGCTCTCGGCCCGCTTCCTCGCCGGCTTCTACACCGAGTTCCTGTGGTTCGACTCGGTGGGACGCGACGACGTGTTCTGGGGCGAGATCGCCGCGAAGTCCACGCTGTTCGCCATCTTCGGTCTCACGTTCGCCGCCATCGCGGTGCTCAACCTCATCATCGCCGACCGCCTCGCGCCGCAGACGTTCGCGGCCAACACCCACCCCGTGGTGGAGCGTTTCCACGAGTTCTTCGGCAGTCGCCTGCGCGTGGTGCGGTTCGCCATCGCGATCGTGCTGGCCCTGCTGTTCGCCGCACCGGCGGTGTCGCGCTGGCAGGACTGGTTGATGTTCCGCAACAGCAAGTCGTTCGGCATCAACGACGCCGAGTTCGGCAACGACGTCGGCTTCTACCTCTTCAAGCTGCCGTTCGTGACGTTCGTGCTCGACTGGCTGTTCCTCGCGCTGGGGTTCATCACCATCCTCATGCTGTTCACCCATCTGCTCGCCGGGGGCATCGTCGTGCAGCCGCCGCGGCCGAAGGTGCGCCGCGCCACGAAGGCACACCTCGCCGTGCTGCTCGCGCTGATGGCCGTGCTGAAGGCCGGCGACTACTGGGTGATGCGGTACGAGCTCACCAACGCCAACCGCGGGTCGTTCACCGGCCCGAACTACACCGTGGTCAACGCGCAGCTGCCGGCCGTGCTCCTGCTGGCGCTCATCGCGTTGCTCACGGCCGGGTTGTTCCTCAGCACGCTGAAGACCGACAAGTGGCGGCCTGCCATCGTGGCCTCGGCGCTGTGGGCCGTGGTCGCGCTCATCGGTGGCGTCATCTACCCGGCGGTCGTGCAGTCGTTGGTGGTGAACCCGAACAAGAAGGACAAGGAAGCGCAGTACATCGCGCACAACATCGAGGCCACGCGCCAGGCGCTGGGCATCGGCGGTGTGGAGGTGCGCGAGGTCCGCTTCGACACGGTCACCACTCGCGAGGTCGAGTCCGACGTCGACGCGTTGAAGGACGTTCGCCTCATCAAGCCCGACGAGAAGATGGAGACCCGGTTCCGCACCGACGAGGGCCAGCCGGGCATGACCATCGCCGATCTCGACCCCGACCGGTACGAGGTCGACGGCCGAGTGCAGCAGGTCATCGTCGGCGCCCGCGAGCTCGACCTGTCGCAAGTCGGCAACAAGTCGTGGCAGGGCACGCACCTCATCAACACCCACGGTTGCGGGCTCGCGATGGCGACGGCGGCGCAGATCCAGTCCGACGGCAAGCCGGCCTACCGCTCCGACATCGTCGACATCGAGCGACCGCAGCTGTACTTCAGCCCCACGCTGTCCGGCTACGCCGTGCTCGACACCTCCGTGGCCGAGCAGCCGTGCGAGGGCATCACCGACACCGGCCCGTACGAGGGTCGCGCCGGTGTGCAGCTGAACTCCGGCCTGCGTCGCCTCGCGTTCGCGCTGGCCGAGCTCGACTACAACCTCGTCGGGTCCAGCGCCATCGACGACCAGTCGCGGTTCGTGTCGGTGCGCGACGTGCGTGCTCGTGCGCAGAAGGCCGCACCGTTCCTGTCGTGGGACAACGACCCGTACCCCGTGGTCGTCGGCGGCGACGTGCTGTGGGTGATCGACGGCTACACCACCAGCAGCCGGTACCCGTACGGCCAGTTCGCCGACCGCACCCAGGTGAACCCCGGCAGCGGTCTCGACCACACGTTCAACTACGTGCGCAACAGCGTGAAGGCCACGGTCGACGCGTACACCGGTGACATCGTGATGTACGCCGTCGACGACGTCGACCCGGTGCTGCAGGTGTGGCGTTCGGCGTTCCCCGACGTGTTCGTCGACCGGTCGGCCATGCCCGCCGGCCTCGCCGACCACCTCCGCTACCCGGAGGAGCTGTTCCGCATCCAGACCGCGGCGTACTCGAAGTACCGCCTCGACGCCGACGACTTCTTCGACCGTCGTGGCGCCTGGTCGGTCGCCCTCACCGCCACCGCCGAACCGGGTGGCTCCGGCGTCGACTCCGCGACGCTCAACACCACCGCCACCGGTGCGCCGAACGACTTCGCCGGCGAGAGCGACGCGGCACGCTTCGTACCGTACTACACGATGTTCCACGGCGGCGGCGGTGCCGACGCGACGTTCGAGCTGTACCGCCCGTTCCAGCCGTTCAGCACCACCGACCAGCGCAAGGAGCTCATCGCGTACATGACCGCGAGCAGCGACCCGGCCACGTACGGCCGACTGGTCGCGTACGAGTTCCCGCTCGACGCGCTCCCCGAGGGGCCGAACACCATCGGTGCGACGATGGCGTCCGACCCGAAGGTGTCCGAGACCATCACGCTGCTCGGTCAGCAGGGGTCGAACGTCGCGTTCGGCGACCTGCAGATGATCCCGGTCGCCGGCGGTGTGGTGTGGATCGCGCCGTTGTACGTGGAGTCGGCGACGGCCGGCCAGCCGCTGCTGCGCCGCATGGTGGTGAACTACAACGGCAAGGTCGGCATCGGCGTGTCCATCGCCGACGCCTTGGCGCAGGTGCTGCCCGGCTTCTCCGCCGAAGTGGGCGACGTCATCGGCACCACACCCACCGACCCGGGTGAGGAACCGCCGCCCACCACCGACGCCACCGCGCAGGAGCTGCTCGAGCAGGCCAAGGTGCTGTTCGACGAGGCCGACGACGCCCTCGAGAACAAGGACCTCGGCACCTACGAGGACAAGATCGCCGAAGCCCGCGACCTGGTGGCCCAGGCGCTCGAGCTCCTCGGCTGACCCACCCGCCACCCCCGGTCGGGCGCGAATCGTCCCGGGGAAGGGAGGGGGTCAGGCGCGGGGCGGGTTGCGGCGCACGTGCTCGGCGAGCGCCGCGAGGTCTTCGCGGAACGCGATCTCGTAGCGCGCCTGCTCGTTCGCGAGCTTGATCTGGCCGTTGCGCAGCGCCGCCATCACCTCGTCGCTCACGGTGCCGGAGGCCACGTCGGCGGTGCGGGCGGCGAGGCCGTCGATGTCGCGGCCGAGCTCGCTGATCTGGTTGGCCAACTCGGTGCCCACCGAGTCGACCCGCTGCTCGAGCGCAGCGACCTGCTCGCTCGCGTGGCGTGCCGTGGCGTCGGTGGCGGCGACGCGCTCGGCGAGCACGCCGAGCTGTGCCGCCAGTGCCTCTGCCGCGAGCATGCGATCGGTGAGCCCGTTGACCCGGTCGCGGAGCTCGGCGTCGTCGTTGGCCACCAGTGCCGCCTCGCGGCGCACTTCGGTGTCGCTCTGCAGTTCGGTGATGCGGTCGCGCATCGCGCTGAGCTGTGCACCGAACTCGGCCTGCGCGCTGACCCGCGCGTTGAGCTGCGAGAGCTGTCCGGCGAGCACGTCGATCTGCGCGACGCGCTGCGCCAGGTCGTCGATCTGGGCGCTGCGTTCGTGCAGCGGCTCGATGGCGGTGATGCGGTCGCCGAGGGCGTCGAGCCGCGCCGCGACCTCTGGGTCGACGGTGGGTGTGGCGGCCGGGGTGAACAGCAGCGACGACGGCGGCTCGGCCTTCGCGGCCACCTCGGCACGCGCGGCCTCGGCTGCGGCGGTGGCCTGTGCGACCTGCACCTCGAGCGCGTCGATCTTCGCGGCGAGCTCCGGGTCGACCGTGGCGGCTGCCGCGGGCGTGGAGGACGCGGTGGCTGCGGCGGCGGTGGCCGCCTCGGCGGCGGCGGTGGCGGCAGCTGCGGCGGCCTTCTGCTGCTCGACCTGGCCGGCGAGCTCGTCGATGCGACCCTGCAGCGATGCCTGCAGCGCGGCCACGGCGGCCATGTCGTCGGCGTCGGTGCCGGGCTGGGCCAGCTCGGCCACCCGCGCCTCGAGCTCGGCGAGCCGCTCGCCGGCGCCGGTGGAGCCCGCCTGCTCGCTGGAGAGCGCGAGTGCGGTGGCGTCGAGCGCGGCGAGGCGGCTCTCGACGATGGCGCGCGACTGCTCGGCGGCCATGAGGCGGGCCTTCACGTCCATCAGTTCGGCGCGCAGGTTGAGGAAGTCGACCGGGTCGATGGTGGCCTTCTTCGACTTCTTCGCCGCCTTCGCCGGGGCCGGTGCAGGGGCGGGCGCCGGTACGGGCGCGGGCAGCCCTGCGGCCGGCGTGGGCGCGCTCGACGGATCGACGTCGTCGCTCACGGCCGGTGCCGGCTTCGGTTTCTTGCTGAACAGTCCCATGCGTCGGAGCTCCCATCACCTGGTCGTCAGGTTGCGGCGTGGCCGAGCGTACCCCGTGCCCGGCCCCCGGTGGTGGTGGCCCGCGCTGTGTTTGCCGGGATCGATGGTTAGCCTGAGATTCGTTCTCCGGTGGCTCGGAGAAGGGACGGCGACCCTCTCGTGGGGCCGCCGTCTCTTGTGTGACGGCGAGGACGGCGCGGTCATGCCACGGCGGCGGCTCGCACGTGCGGTGCGCGCACCATCACCGACAGCGGCACCATGCCCATGCCCGAGGCAGCGGCGGCGCTGGTGTTGCCGGTGGGGCTGACGTGCCGGCGCAGCGTGAGCGACTTCGCCGCGGGGTGGTCGCTCTCGGCGAACGTGGTCTCGATCCACTCGCACAGCGCGTCGCAGGCGTGGTAGGCGGTGCCCACCCGGGCGTCGGCGTCGGCGAGCAGCGTGATGGTGCTGATGGCGATGGCGGGCGCGGCCGGCGCCCCGTCGGTGCCGCCGTCGTCGTCACCGGTGTCGTCGCGCAGCGAGTCGAGCACCATCTGGCGCACGGTGGCCATGCTGCGCACCACCTCGGTGCGGTGCTCCTGGGTGGGCGCGCCACCGTCGGGTGACGGCACGGCCAGCGAGTACTCGACCACGCAGATCAGCGCGTCGTCGGCCGGTTCGTTCGGGTCGGCGACCACGACCTCGGACTCCTCCTCGTGGAGGCGACGGCGAACGAGGTTGCGGACGGTGATGAGCAGCAGTTGCACGAGCAGCACGGTGGGCACGATGACGAGCAGCCACGGGTAGGAGCTGGTGGTCTCGGCGAACGCCACCGGCGCCGACGTGCCGTTGATGACGGCGCGCACCTGTTGCTCGCCCCACGACAGTGCCGGGAACTGGATGGGCACCGACACGGCGCGTCGTTCGCCGACCTCCATCCGGTCGAGCCGCACCGGCGGCACGAACCCGTTCGGTGCGTCGACCGGGCCGGCGGTGATGATGACGGTGGCGTCGTTGACCGGCACGCTGCCGGTGTTGACGACCTCGAACTCGAACGTGCGCTGGGGGCCTGCGCCGAGCCATGTGCGCAGCGTGTTGCTGCCGTTGAGCGACACGTTCTCCACCTCCAGCCGGCGCAGCGCGGGTGCGACGACGCTGCCGTCGCCGGGATGGCTGGAGAGCGCGCCGGGCACCTCGACCGGGGTGGTGGCGGTGGCGGTGCCGGTCTGGCTGAGCGCCCGGATGACGCACGGGCACGGCGACGGCGGGATGACGATCGGCACACGTCCGCGGAGGGTGCCGTCGTCGCCGGTGGCCACCACCTGCGCGCTCGAGACGGCGCAGTCGGACGAGCCCGACCGGGCTTCGGCGCCGCACACCTCGAGCTGGACGAGCGTGTTCGTCGGCCAGCCGCGGCCCTCGACCTTGAACGTCTGCCCGGGCAGCACGGCGTCGCCGATGACCGCGCTGTCGACGACCTCGATCACCGGGGTGTTCGGGTCGTCGGGGGGCGGCGCCGCACCGGCCGCGCCCGCGGCGAAGAGGGTCGCGAACGCGCAGCTCGCGACCCACCACCGCAGCACGGCCCGTGCTCCGCGAGGCATCAGGCGGTGGCCCGCTTCCGTCGGCGGGCGATGATGCGCCACACCACGAGCGCCAGCACCACGACGCCGACGACGATGACGCTCAGCCACGGCACGGCCCACTGGGTGATCGACGACTGCACCAGCACCGCGCCTTCTTCGGCCTGCACCTCGAGGTCGGCGGTGATGCGCATCCACGGCTGCACATCCTGCACCGTTTCGGCGATCTCGATCGAGCCACCGGGCAGCAGCTCGGGGATCTGCCGCTGCGGCGACGAGGTCGAGCCGAGCCCGAACAGGCCCGACACCTCGAGATCCGCGGTCGGCGTGAGGCGGATGTCGCCGGTGTTGGTGAGCACGTAGGTGACCTTGGCGTTGTTGCTGCCGAAGGGCGTGCCGGGGGCGTCGTAGTCGATCTCGAAACGATCGATGGCGAGCGACGGGCTCACCGGGCCGTCGACGCGCACGTAGATGCGGGCGCCGATGCGCACCCGCACGTCGAGCCCGATGCCGTCGTCGGGGTTGTCGGGGTCGTCGATCTTCTGGGCCACGATGGCGCCGACGTGGTCGCCGGGTGCGGCGTCGTCGGGCACCGAGATGCTGAACGGCACGTTCACGAACGTGCCTGGCTCGACCGTCCACTGGGTGGCGCCGAGCTCCACCCACGTGCCGACGTCGGTGGGGGTCTCCTCCTCGCGGAGCAGGCTGAACGAGCCGTCGGTGGTGTTCTGCGCGTCGGTGGCGTAGATCACGAACGTGGCCGGCTCGGTGCCGAGGTTGGAGATGGCGACGGTGTCGCCGTAGAGCTCGCCCACCTTCAGCGTGTAGATGAAGAAGTCGCGACCGCCCGGTCCGGCCTCGCCGGAGGGTTGGACGGCGAAGCTGCCGGGCGAGTCGGTGGACGTCTCGTCGGTGGGCGGTGCCGTCGACCGGGGTGCAGCGGGTGCCGCCGCGGTGATCGACGTCGTCCCCAGCAGCAGGCCGATGGCCACTGCGGCGATGTGTCGGAGGTGGTGCCGCTTCCGTCCGAGCTCCACGTCTGCTTCCCGTCCTTGTTCTTGCAATGGGGAGCGGGTGGAACCCCGGTTGCCCGGGATCCCACCCGCTCGAGTTGGTGTGTACAGGTTGTGTGGCGTTCGCCCGACCGAGGTCAGGCGAGCGTCAGCACGAGACCACCCGTGTACGTACCGGCACCGGCCGAGGCCGGGACACCGAGGTACAGGGAGGCATTGCAGGTGAACGTGCCACCCGACTGGTTCACCGGTGCCGAGCACAGCGTCTTCGCGCTGAGCAGGCCACCGAGGCCGTCGACGCCCTGAGCGGGATCGGCGGTGTTGCCCGCAGCCACGAGGGCGGCGAGCCACTCGGCCGGCGATGCGGCGCTGGCGGCACCGGCGCTGACGGCCGCGACATCACCGGGGATGTCGTTGTGGGCCACGGCCGCGGCCGGGGTCCAGCCGAGGTTGTCACCGGGGATGCACAGGCGGTCGCTGTCGATGGTGGCGGCGAACGCCGGGTTGGCGGCGAACGGGCCGGCGCCGGCGAGCGAGCACAGCGGCACGACCACACCGGGGAGCGGCTCGAACGTACGAGCACCTGCGGCACCGAGGTCGGTGACGTAGGCGGTGACCGACCAGGCGGCCGCCGTGCCACGGGCGTTGGTGACGGTGATGGTGTTCAGCGCACCGGTCGACACCTGCTCGGCGCCGTTCAACACGACGGGCGACATGACGATGGCGCCGGGCACCTTCGACATGGTCATCGTGGTGCCGACGACGGGCTGGGCGACGATCTGCGTGAGGTCGCAGGTCTCGGCCGTGGCGTCGCACTGGTTGGCCAGGATGGTGGCGCTGATGGTGCTGCCGGCGGCGCTGGTGAGGCCGCTCGCGTCGGTGGCGGTGAAGTCGATGACCACTGGTGCACCCGGGTCGGCAGCCGGCGCCGTGTAGGTGTACACGCCGTCGACCGCGGTGGCCTCGAGGGTGCCTGCCGAGACGGGGCCGAGGTTGAACGTGAACGGCGAACCGCCACCCTGTGCCTCGTTGACGTCCTCGCAGTTGTCACGCAGGTCGACGCTGGCCGACTGGCCGACGCCCACGCTGACGCTCTCGTTGGTGCACGTCGGCGCGGTGGGCGGTGCCACCACTTCGCCGACCTCGAACGCACCGATGCTCGCCGCGGGGATGCCCGTGGTGGTGGTGCTCGGCGGCACGGCCACCGTGGAGGTGCCGGGCTGGCAGTCGAAGTTCACCTTGATGAGGCCACCGGCCACCACCGACTGGGTGAAGATGCTGCCGGTCGTGGCGACGTTGGCGTTGTTGGTGCCGATGGGCAGCGGGCCGATGGCGCCGGGCGCACCCTGCTTGAAGCTCACGTTGCCGCCGAGCGGCGTGACGGTCCAGTTCGGCAGCGGCTGGTCGACGGAGATGGGCGTGGCTGTCTCGTCGGCGCCGCCGGGGCCGGTACCGCCGGGGATGCCGTCGGGGTCGGTGATGACGGTGCTCAGCTGCGTCGGCAGGTCGAGCAGGTCGACACGGGTGAGCGTGCCCTTCACGCCGCCGCCGGTGTCGACGTTGCTGGCCGAACGGGCGACCCAGATCTTGGTGGGGATCGGGTTCGAGCCGACGGTGAGGACGCCGAGGTTGTAGCCGGCCACGAGGATGGCCGCCGGGATCTCACCGACGATGCGGCCGCCCGACAACGTGATGTCGCCGGCGCCGAGCGTCTGCGGGTTCGGTGCCGCGGTGCCCGACAACGTCCATTGGATGTCGGAGAAGTTGCCGTTGGCGTTGTTCTGGCAGGTGTTCATGGTGGCGAGGCTGCCCGGTGCGGCTTGCACCGCTCCGGTGGTGGCGCCCACCGCGACGACGGCGGCCAGGAGGCCGGCAATCGCTGCGATGGCGCCCCTGCGCCTGGTGGTGGATTGCAAGAGGATCACTCCCTGGTTCGATGTTGGTGGCTCGGATGTGCACCACTGTCGAGGAAGTGTCGATGGCTGTGCGGATACGACGAAGTGCAAGCACGGTGGACCGCCTTGCTGGACATCGGTTTCGTCGTTTCCACGAGCCGTCTGCCGACGTCCCCTCCCGTGGCTGTCGCTCGCCACGGAACGTGGTGGGCTTGGCGGCAACATACCAGGATGATCGGTCCGCTCGTCAAGCCCCTCTTGAGGGGAAATTGAAGGTACGACGTTGGTCGTCAGTCTTGACACCGACCGTGGCGGCGTGGTGAGGTGACGCCCTGCTCGTCGTGGGGACGCGGGCATCCGAGCCACACCAAGGGGAACCATCATGCGCAGCCACCAGCGGGGGGCCTTGATTTTGCTGGTCCTGCTGTCGTTCGCACTCGCGGCGGCCGTCATCGTCGGCCCGTCGCGACGCACCGTCGACGCGGCGTCGGCGACGAATGCGTGCAAGAGCAACGCCACGGGCACGTTCAGCGACATCACCGTCACGCTCACGGGGAGTGGTGCTCCGAACCCGGCGAGCGTCGGTGGCGGTGTTGTCACGCTGAGTGGTGTCAACTTCTCCGCGGCCGTGCCCGCCACCCTGCTCGTGTCGGGCTACAACCTCGGCCTCCTCACCGTCGGCCCGAACACCATCCCGGTCAAGGGGTGGGTGGCCATCGCCGGCTCGAACACCGCCGAGGTCACGCAGGTGCTCACGTTCACGGCGTCGGTCAGCACCACCATCAGCGACCCGAACGGCATCCCCGGCAACGGTGACGAGACCGCCACCCCGCTCAACCTGAACCTGTCGCTGCCCGACACCACCTGGACCCCGCTCGGCGGCAACATCGCCTTCGCACAGGGCGCGCCTGGTTCGCTGCCCGCCATCCCGGCCGGTCAGGTCGGGCCCGGCGCCGTGTCGCCGCAGGGTGGCGTGTTCATCAGCGCGCAGGTCGCCGGCGGCCTCATCAAGGCCAACTTCGACTGCCAGGCCGGCACGTCCGCCGTCGGCGGCGCCACCTTCACCCCGGCCACCGCCGGCCCCTTCGCCACGGTCACGGTCGACGGCGGTGGCGCCACCACCACCACGGCCGCCACCACCACCACGACCGGCGGCGCCACGACCACGACGTCGGCGGCCACCACCACGACCGCGGGCGCCACCACCACGACGGCGGGTGCCACCACCACGACCGCGCCGGCCACCACGACCACCCTGCCCGGACCGGTGAGCGGCACGGCCACCTACGCCACGTCGTGCAAGAACAGCGTCACGCCCGACCTCAGCCAGCTCAGCTTCGACGGCTCGGGCACCGCGCCCGCACAGGTCGACGCCGACGCGTCGTTCAAGCTCTCGAACCTCGCCTGGAAGGTCACCATCCCGGCCAGCGTGTTCCAGACCGGCATCAACTTCGGCCTCATCACGCCGGGCTCCACCATCAAGGGCACGCTCGACCTCGCCATCACGGGCACCAACACGGTGCAGACCACGCAGGACTCGGCGAAGATCAACCTCAACATCCCGGTCACCACGAACCCCGACGGCACGGCGAAGCCGGCCACGGTGAGCTTCACGGTGGCCGACATGCAGTGGACGGCGCGCAGCGGGAAGATGGACTTCTCGATGTACGGCGCGAACGTCAGCGTCAGCATCGGCCTGCCGTCGCCGGTGGTGTTCGTGTGCAAGCCGACCTCGGGCGGCGCGTTCGTGAGCAGCACGGCCGTCGGTCAGAGCACCGCCACCACCACCACGGCCGTCGAGTCGGGCGGCCCGGTCGCCACCAGCACGACCGTCGCGGGTGAGCTCGTCGTCACCGGCTCCACGGGCAGCATGCTCGTGCAGCTCATCGCCGGGTTGCTGCTGCTCGACATCGGCTACCTGGTCCTGTCGCTGCGTCGCTCGCCCCGTCGGGCACGCGCCTAGATCGGCCGGGGTGGGTACTCGCCCGGGGGGTGCGAGTACCCACTCGGGCTGCACCGTGCCGTAGGGTCGGCGCCCATGTGGCACCGCCGATCGGGTGACGGGTTCCTGCGCTGCTCCGACGGGCACGTCCGGTGGGGTGTGTTCGGTGCGGCCGGCGTGCTGTTCGTGGTGTTCGACGCCGCGCACGGCCCGCTCGTGATGCTGCAGCAACGGTCGGCCATGGCGCACGAGGGCGGCACGTGGAGCTGTGCGGGCGGTGCCATCGACGAGGGCGAGACCCCGTTCGAAGCGGCGCTGCGCGAGGCCTCGGAGGAAGTGGGCGACATCCCCGACCAGCATCGTGAGCTCGGCGAGTACGTGTTCGCCCCGGCCGACGACTGGACGTACACCACCGTCGTGCTCGAGGTGCCGGCCACGTTCGGTGCGTCGATGAACTTCGAGACCGACGACGTGGCGTGGGTGCCGCTCGACCTGGTGATGAGCCGTCCGCTGCACCCCGGGTTCAAAGCGGCGTGGCCGCACCTGCGGGCCATCGTCGAGTCGGCGGTGCGCGACGCAGGTGTGTCCGACGACGTACGATGACGACCCGCTGCCGGCGACGGTGCGTGGGTAGCGTGGTGCTTGTCGTGAGCAACCATCCCTTCGTCCCCCTGCGCCATCGTGCCGTGCGCCTCCTGTGGGGCGCCGCGGTCATCAGCGACATCGGTACGTGGGTGCAGCTCATCGTGGTCGGCAGCCTCGTGGCCGCCGGCACGGGTAGCGCGGTGCAGACCGGTCTCGTGGCGCTGGCCACGTTCGCGCCGCAGGGCATCGCCTCGCCGGTGGGCGGCCTGCTGGCCGACCGGTACGACCGTCGCAAGGTGTTCGCCGCCGCACTCGTGGCGCAGGCCACGGTCACGACGGCGCTCGCCATCACCCTCGGCCTCGGCGTGCGCACGCCCTGGGTGCTCACGTTGCTCATCCTCGTCGGCAGCGCGGCCGGCGCCACCGGTGCCCCGTCGTACGCGGCCATGCAGCCCGATCTCGTGCCGGCCGACGAGCTGATGCAGATGGTGTCGCTCGGCGTGTACTCGTGGAACAGCGGCCGCGTCATCGGCCCGGTGCTCGGTTCGGCGATGGTGCTCGCGGTGGGCCCGGCATGGACCATCGGTTTCAACGCGTTCTCGTTCGTTGTGATGGCCGCCGCGGTGTCGCTGGTGCGTCGTCCGTTCCGCCCGCACGGCGCGGTCGGCACGGTGAAGGAGCGCCTGCTCGCCGGCGCCCGCGCGATGCGCTCCACGCCCGGCTGCTGGCACGCGCTGGTCATGCTGGCGCTGTTCAACACCACGGTCGTGCCGTTCATGGGCCTCATCCCCATCTACGTGCAGGGCACGTTCGACGGTGGCACCGGCATGGTCGGCATCGTCGCGTCGGCGCAGGGCATCGGCGCCATCGTCGGCGGCATCCTCGTCACGATGCTCGCGGCGCGGTACGGCCGCTCCACCATCGTCGCCTGGTTGGCCATCGTCGTGTCGGTCGCGTTGGCGTCGTACGCGGTGTCGCCCAACCTCGCGTGGGTCATCGCGGTGGCGATGGTGCTCGGCGGCGGTTGGTCGTCGATGTTCATCGCACTCTCGGCCGTCATCCAGCGCGACGCGCCGCCCGCCAGCCGCGGCCGGGTGATGTCGCTGATGCAGGCCACGCTCGGCGTGTCGTACGGCAGCGGGTTGCTGTTCATCGGCATCCTCGGCGACTCGTTCAGCATGCGCGTCGCGTTCGGTGCGGGTGCGGTGATCGGCCTCGTCGGCTTCTGGCTGTTCACGTTGCGGGCGCGCAACTGGCGTCGCGCCCTCGACGGTGCCGAAGTGCCGGCACGTCCGCGCGAGCTCGCCACCTGCTGAGCGCCCGAGCCGGACGTCTCGGTCAGGCGGAGTTGCCGGGCAGCGTGTGCAGGCGCCGTTGCAGCACGACGCGCACGTCGGCCGCGGTGGCGGGTTTGGTGACGAACGTGTCGGCGCCGGCGTCGATGGCCGCCTGCTGATCGGCGGCGGTCGCGCTCGCGGTCATGATCGCGGTGAGCGGCCGAGGCTCGGGCAGCAGATGGCTGAGGCGGACGAGGTCGAGCCCGTTCATCCCGGGCATCTGCACGTCGATGAACGCCACGTCGAACTCCTGCACCTGCAACAGGCCCCAGCCCTCTTCACCGCTCGATGCGGTGGTGACCTCGGCGCCGAGCTTGCGCAGTTGCAGCGTGGCGACGAGCTGGTTCACGGGGTCGTCGTCGACCACGAGCACGCGGAGCGGGTACGTGTCGGCGTGATCGGCCGTGGTGGAGGGCGTCGGGTGCACCTCCAGGTCGGCGGTGGCCATCGGCAGCTCGACCCAGAACATCGACCCGCCGCCCTCGCGGGGTGCGCCGCCGACGGTGCCGCCCATCGCCTCGATGGTGCCCTTCACGATGGCGAGGCCGAGGCCCACGCCCGCGGTGCCTTCGCCGCCGCGCTCGTAGGGCTGGAACAGTCGCGCGACGTCGTCTGCCTCGACGCCCGAACCGGTGTCGCTGACCGTGATGCGCACCGTCCGCGGTGCCGCGCCGGTCGACGCCTCGATGCGCACCCAACCGTGCTCGGTGTGCTTGCACGCGTTCGACAGCAGGTTCGCGACCGCCTGGCGGAGCCGGTCGTGGTCGGCGGAGACGTGTCGCAGCTCGGGTGGGGTGTCGATGCTGATCACCTCCACACCGGGGCGGGCGATCTCGCGCGCCACGACCGACGTGTCGTTGATCACGAACTGCACGTCGACCCGGCCGACGTTGACGCTGAGGTTGCCGACCTCCATCTGCGCCACGTCGAGCAGGTCGTCGACGATGCGGCGCATCGTGGTGGACTGCCGGTAGAGCGCCCATGCGGCGTCGGCGAGCGATGGGGGCAGGTTCGCGTTGGCGAGCAGCTCGCTGAGGCCCAACATACCGTGCAGCGGGTTGCGCAGTTCGTGGCTGACCTGCGCGACGAAGCCGACTCGACGGCGCAGCGCCGCCTCGGCCTCCGCGTGCCGTTCGGCGAGCTCGCGCTCGATCTGCTTGCGGCGTTCCACGTTGCGGACGGTGAGGATGACGGCATTGACCGCCGGATCGTCGAGGAGGTTCGCGGCATTCAGTTCGAGCCACGTGTAGGTGCCGTCGTGGCGACGGGCGCGCAGCTCCATCCACGCTTCGGCCTGCGGGCCGCGCTCGACGAGTGACTTCAGGGCGAGTGCAGCAGCGTCGCGGTCCTCGGGGTGCAACAGGTCGAACAGCGACATCTGCAGCCACTGCTCGGGTGGGTAGTCGAGGTCAGTGCGGTACGACGACGTCGCATCGACGAGCTTGCCCTCGCGGTCGAGCAGCAGGATGGAGTCCCAGATGTAGGTGACCATCGTGCGGAAGCGCTCCTCGTTGCGACGCATCGCCTCCTCCGCGGCGAGCCGCTCGGTGGCGTCGCGGCCGACGGCGAGCACCGACACGGGTGCACCGTGATCGGACTGCACGAGCGTGTTCGCCCACTCGATGCTGCGGCCGTCGTCGTAGTGACGCATCACCACGACCGTGCGCTCGCCGGCGTCGAACCGGGCCATCGTGGCGTCGCTGTCGGTCTCACCGTCGGCCTCGACGAACTCGGAGAGGTTGCGCCCGAGCACCGACTCGTCGAAGCCGAAGTAGTCGCGGTAGGCGCGGTTGCAGTACATGATGGTGCCGTCGAGGGCCCACTCGCAGATGAGCTCGCGCTGCGCGTCGAGCGCCCGGCGATACGGGTGGTCGAACTTCCCACCGACGATGGGTGTGATGACGCCGAGCATGCCCAGCTGGTCGTCGGGCCCGAACCGCACCACGTTGCCGCGCGTGTGCGCGTCGAAGTGCGTGCCGTCGAGTCGCGTGAAGCGCGAGTGCACGCGCAGCTCGGTGAGCTCGCCGCTCTGCATCTTCACCTGGGTGTCGTGTGCGAAGGCCAGCACCTCCGGCGCGAGCAGGTCGCTCAGGTGCAGGCGCGGGCGTGCCGCGGGATCCCACGCGAACAGCGCTCGGCACTCGTCGTTCGCCCACACGACGAAGCCACTCGCGTCGATGAGCCCCACGGCTGCGGGGATGTTCGCTGCGAAGTCGGCCACGAAGGGCGGCGCAGTGAAGGGCGCACCGGAGGGGTTCTGGGCATCCACCGCTGGTCAACGTACCGGATGGTGGACGGTTTGCCGCACAACTGTGCTGGCGTGCGGCGCTCAGCCCGCCGGTCGTCGGGCGGTGACGATGCGCCGACGCGCCACCACGGTGAGGTCGTCGCGGTGGGGCACCTGTGTGGCGAGCTCGAGGATCGCGGCCGCGTCGGACGGGTCGAGTCGATCGCCGGCCATCTCCACGCCGCGCGCGAGGTGCGGGACGAGCCAGGCGCGCACGGTTGCGGTCGGCTGGCCGGGGTGCACGGCCTCGAGGTCGCGGTCGACCACGTCGATGAAGCCGGCCACGGCCAGCAGCGCCGGCCAGTCGACGGCAACCGGGTCGAGCCCGAGGCGTTCGTTCAGCGACGCCGTGGTGGCGGCCTGGAACCGCGCCCACGCGCCGGACACGACCACCGGGTCGTGATCGGGGAGCACGGTGGGCGTGCGGCCGAACTCCATCATCGCCAACGTGCCACCGGGCAGGAGTTGGCGGTGGAGGCGCTGCAGCGTGGCGACGGGTTGGCCGACGTGGTGGAGCACCATGCCGGCCCACACGAGGTCGACGGCCGGCAGCTCGGGGAGGTCGTGCTCGAGGTCGCCTTCCATGGCGTGCACGCGGTGGGCGATGCCGCGGCGCTCGGCCTCGACGCGCACGCGCTGCAGGAGCGCGGCCGACGAGTCGAGTGCGGTGACGGTGGCGTCAGGGGCGAGCTCGGCGAGGGTGACGGCCACGGCGCCCGGGCCGCAGCCGACGTCGAGCACGTGACGGAACGGTCCGGGCAGGGCGCCGACCACCTGGCGCGTGATGGGCTCGACGATGGCCGCGTCGAGCTCGAGGCGGTCGGCCATCGCCTCCCAGTCGAACCCGTCGTCGTGGTGGTGGTGATGGCCGTGGTGATGGCCGTGCTGGTGATCGTGCTCGTGCGTGCCCACGCGGGCACCCTAGCGACGCGGCGCCGTCGGCGGCTCAGCTCGCGCGCAGCACCGCTTCGGCACGTGCCTGGATCTCGCGCACCGTCGGCCCCGGCGCGCGCAGGCCGCGCAGCGCGTCGTGGATGGCCTGCCAACCGGCGTCCTCGACCTCGGGGAACCGCGGGTGCGGCGGGTAGGTGATCATCGCGGTCTCGATGGTGGTGCGCGTGATCTCGAGCCGCTCGCGGTCGATGTCGTCGGTCGGCTCGATGGCCGCGAACGCGTCGACGTCGGCGCACACGTTGCCGCCGCTCGCGTCGAGCGCGTTGGCCTCCCGGCTGGTGAGCGCGCGCAGCAGCGTCAGCGCGCCGTCGAGGTCACCGCAGGTGGAGGGCACGGCCCAGGCATGGCAGCCGGCGTAGCTGACGCGGCGTTCCGGCCCTGCCGGGTACGGGTGCGGCGTCAACCTGCCGGCCAGGCCGCTGTCGCGGATGGGGCCCCACCCACCCGGCCACGCGCCGGCCGCGTCGATGCGCCCGTCGAGCAGTGCACGGTCGACCTGGTCGTAGTGCCACGTCGGCAGGTCGGCCGGGGCGCGGGCGGCGAGGCGGCACAGCATGGCCACCGCGGCCTCCGCCTCCGGGGAGTCGATGGTGGGTCGACCCTCGGCGTCGAACAGCTGCCCGCCGGCGCCGACGACGAGCTCGAAGAACGTGCCGAACAGGCCGGATTCGCGGCCCGGGAAGCCGAACACAGCACGGCCTTCGGCGGCGTCCTCCCACGTGGAGGGCGCTGGGCCACGGCGGTCGGTGCGGCACCACAGGATGCGCACGTCGATGAGGCGCGGCACGCAGATCTGCACGCCGTCGTGGCGGCACAGCTCCACTGCGAGCGGTGCCAGCGACCCGAACTCGACCAGCCCGTCGAGCGGTTGCAACCAGTGGGCCTGCGACGGTGCGTACTTGCTGTGCGTGGCGAGCACGTCGAGGCGTTCGCCCTGCGCCAGCATCGTGGCGACCTCGCGGTTGAGCGTGGGGTGGTCGGCGTGCACCACCACCTCCACGTCGAACTCGTCGAGCAACCTGTAGAGGTGGTCGTACATCGGGCCGCCCACCAGGGCGACGCGCAGGGTCACGACGCGTCCACGATGCGGATGCCGCTGATGCCGCCGTCGACCAGCAGGTCGATGCCGGTGGTGAACGTGGTGGGTGCCGCGAGGTACACCACCGCGTCGGCCACGGTGTCGCAGCTGACGAGCTCGCCCATCGGTTGCCGCTTGCGCAGCGCCTCGTACGTGGCCGCGGGGTCGTCGGTCGCGGCGACGAGGCGTTGCACCCAGGGGCTCTCCACGGTGCCGGGCGACACGCAGTTGACGCGGATGCCGTGGTGCACCTCGTCGGCCGCCATCGCCTTGGTGAGGGCCTGCACGGCGCCCTTCGAGCTGGCGTACACCGCCCGCTGCACGAGGCCGGTGGTGGCCACGATGGAACAGGTGTTCACGATGGCGCCACCGCCGGCGGCACGCATGTGCGGGATGACGGCGCGCGACATGTTGGCCACGCCGAACACGTTCACGGCGAACACGCGCTGCCAGTCGTCGGGTGAGCTCTGCACCACGTCGCCGATGGCGCTGATGCCGGCGTTGTTGCACAACACGTCGATGCGACCGTGCTCGGCGACGATGCGGTCGGCCGCCGCACTGCACTGCGCGGGGTCGGTGACGTCGAACCCGTCGGCGAGGTCGAGCCCCACGGGCACGTCGCCGAGCGCGGCGAACCGCTGCACCATCGCGCCACCGATGCCACCCGCTGCACCGGTGATCACCACCACTCGTCCACTCATCGGTCGACCTCCCCTGTCGTGAGAACTTATGTTCTCAGGCACACCTTCACGGACAGGACCCGCAATGACCACCATCGTCTCGGTCACCACCCACGATCTGCGGGCGCGCACGTCGGCGTTCCTGCACGGCTCCGACGCCAACCATCCCGACCCCGACTACTCGGCGGCGTACGTGGTGCTCCACACCGACGGCCTGCACGAGGGGCACGGGATGACGTTCACCATCGGCAAGGGCAACGAGCTGTGCTGCGCCGCGATCGAGGCACTGTCGACGTTGGTGGTGGGTCGACGGTTGAGCGATCTCACCGACTCGATGGGGGCGTTCTGGCGTTCGGTGACGAACCACTCGCAGCTGCGTTGGCTCGGTCCCGACAAGGGGGTCATCCACCTGGCCACTGCCGCGCTCGTGAACGCGGTGTGGGACCTGTGGGCGAAGGAGCGCGGCGTGCCCGTGTGGCAGCTGGTCGCCGACATGGAGCCGGCGCAACTGGTCGACTGCATCGACTTCCGCTACCTGCGCGACGAGGTCGACGAGGTTCGCGCGCTGGAGATGCTGCAGCGGATGCAGGCCGGCAAGGACGAACGGCTCGCGGTGCTGCGCCGCGACGGCTACCCCGCGTACATCACGTCGGCCGGGTGGCTCGGCTACCCGGAGCCCGAGGTGCGCCGCCGATGCCAGGAGGCCATCGGGCTCGGCTGGAACAGCTTCAAGACGAAGGTCGGCATCGACGTCGTGTCGGACCGTCGGCGGTGCGAGGTGATGCGCGAGGAGATCGGCGATCACCGTCAGCTGATGGCCGACGCCAACCAGGTGTGGGACGTGCAGCAGGCCATCGACTGGACGAACGAGCTCGGCGGGTACCGGCTGCGGTGGATCGAGGAGCCCACCCATCCCGACGACGTGCTGGGGCACGCGGCCATCCGGCGCGGTGTGCGACCCGTGGGCGTGGCCACCGGTGAGCACGCCGCGAACCGGCTGATCTTCAAGCAGCTGTTGCAGGCCGAGGCCATCGACTACTGCCAGGTCGACGCCTGTCGGCTCGGAGGGCTGAACGAGGTGCTCGCCGTGCTCCTCCTGGCCGCCGCACGTGATGTGCCGGTGTGCCCGCACGCGGGTGGCATCGGCCTGTGCGAGTACGTCCAACACATCTCCGTGATCGATTTCCTGTGCGTCAGCGGATCGCTCGACAACCGGACCACCGAGTGGGCCGATCACCTCCACGAGCACTTCCTCCACCCGGCCACGGTGCGCAACGGTGCGTACGTGCTGCCCGAGGCACCGGGCTACTCGATCGAGATGCTCCCCGAGTCGATCGCGACACTGCGCTTCCCCGACGGGGCCGAGTGGCGATGACGACGCTGGGGCTGGGCACGGCGCCGCTCGGGAACCTGTTCCGCGCAGTGAGCGACGAGCAGGCGGCAGCGACGGTGCGGGCGGCGTGGGACGCCGGCATCCGCGTGTTCGACACGGCACCGCAGTACGGGCACGGCCTGGCGGAGGAACGGCTCGGCCGAGCGATCGCAAGGCTGCCTCGCAACCAGTACGTGCTGTCGTCGAAGGTGGGCCGGCTGCTGCGCCGCACGGACGGGCCGCGGCCGCCGTCGGGGTTCGTCGACATCCCCGATGTCGATCCGGTGTTCGACTTCTCCCGCGACGGCGTGCTGCGCTCGCTCGAGGAGAGCCTGCGGCGTCTCGGTGTCGACCATCTCGACGTGGTGCACGTGCACGACCCCGACGACTTCGAGGAGGTTGCGCTGACGGCGGCGTTCCCTGCGCTGCTCGAGCTCCGCGACCAGGGCGTGGTGGGCAAGGTCGGTTGCGGCATGAATCAGTTCGAGATGCTCCAACGGTTCGTCGAGCGGATCGATCTGGACTGCGTGCTGCTGGCTGGTCGATGGACGTTGCTCGATCGCTCGGGCGGTCCGTTGCTCGAACGCTGCGCCGCCCGCGACGTCGACGTGCTGCTCGGCGGTGTGTTCAACAGCGGTCTGCTCGCCGCGCCGTCGTCCACGGCGACGTTCGACTACCGCGCCGCCCCTGATGCGCTGGTCGGGAAGGCGCAGGCGATGCAGCGCATCTGTGCGGACGCGGGGGTGTCGCTGCCCGCCGCAGCGGTGCAGTTCGCCGCGCGCCATCCGGCGGTGAGCACCGTCCTGATCGGTGCGCGCTCACCCGAGGAGGTGGAGGAGGACGTCGCCGCCGCGACGGCACCGATCCCCGAGGCGGTGTGGGTGGCGCTCGACGAGGTGCAGGCGAGCGGCTGAGGGCGGACGCGGCACGGCCGACCGGGTGCCTCTCAGGTGTCCGTGAGGAGGCGGGACGAATGCCGGTCGGCCGTGCTGCTGAGCGAGATGGACCGGTCAGAGTCGTTCGCTCGGATGCAAGTGAGGTCGTCGCGTCCGGCCGGATGGTTCCCGGCTCGGTGAGAGGTCATCCGTCATTGGACGGCCCCTGCGCACCGTGCGAGTGTCTCGGCGACGTCGGCGATCGTCGCCGGTTTCACCATGAAGTGATCTGCGCCGGCCTGAAGTGCTCGTGCGTGGTGTGTGGGGTCCGCGTCACCGGTCATGATGGCGACGAATGGCTGCCGCACTGGTGCAACACGAAGTGCCTTCAGGAAGTCGAGTCCCGACTCGCCCTCGAGGTTGAGATCGCAGAGCACGGCATCGAACTCGCGATGCTCCAGTTGCTCCATCGCCTCGGCTGCCGTCTCGGCAGTGACGGCAATGGCTTTGAGTTCGTGCAACTGCATCGATGCCACGAGCCGGTTCACCGGATCGTCGTCGAGGACGAGTACGCGTAGCCGGGTCGCGAGTGGCGCATTGCTGTGACGCCGGGCAGTACCTCGCGCTGGTGTCGGATCGCTTGCCGTGCTGAGCGGCAGCTCGATCCAGAACGTGGCGCCGTCATCGCGTGAAAGCGCGCCGATCTGTCCGTGCATCCGCTCGATCAGCGTGCGTGCGACGGACAACCCGAGCCCGAGCCCCCTCGTGTGTTCGTCGCGGCCTCGTTCGTATCGGTCGAACAGTCGCTCGAGTTCGGACGCGTCGATCCCGGTGCCGGTGTCGCGGACCTCCAACCTCGCTGTGCGGCGTGCCGTCAGCTCGAGGTCCAATCTGACCTCCCCGGTCGTGGTGTGGTTCAGAGCGTTCCGAACGAGATTCATGAGCACCTGCCTGAGGCGGTCGGCGTCGCCCCTCACGAGGACTCCATCACGCTCTCTGCGATCGAAGACGACCGGCACGTGCTCGCTCGCGAACATCAGGGCGATGTCGGCGAGCGTCACGTCGAGATCGACGACGTCGTCCCGCACCTGTTCGGGATGGAGTTCCAGCTGTGCCGCGTCCAGAAGGTCGTCGACGACGCGCCGCAGGCCGGCGGATTGTCGGTGCAGCGCAGTGACCACCCCGCTGACGTCGGTAGGGAGTGTGGCACGAGTGAGCAGCTCACTCAGCCCGAGGGTGCCATGCACGAGATTCCGAAGTTCGTGACTCACCGTGTTGACGAACCACTCGCGCCGTTCGAGATTCGCCCGATCGCGAGCGATGAGCTCGGTACGTTCGCGCTCGAACTGCTTTCGCTCCTCGATGTTGCGGATCGAGAGAAGGATCGCTTCGACGGACGGGTGAGCGAGCAGGTTGGTGCCGTTGAGTTCGAGCCACGTGTAGGAACCATCGAGCCGCGTGGCGCGGAGCTCGACGGAGTGCTGCGCACCCGCACCCATTGCAACGAGATGGCGGAGCGCCTCGACCGCCGTGGGGCGGTCGTCCGGATGTGCCAGATCGATGATGTTGGCGTCTGCCCAGAACTCGGGCGGCCGGTCGAGGTCCGATCGATACGGCGCAGTCGAATCGAGCAATCGGCCGTCGGCCGACACCAACGCGATCGTGTCCCAGATCTGTGTCGCCATCATGCGGAAGCGCTCCTCATTGCGACGGACCTGTGTCTCCGTGGCGGTTCGGTCCGTCACGTCGCGACCGACAGCGAGAATGGACAGCAGATTGTTGGCCTCATCGCGCACCGAACTATTGGTCCACTCAACCGTGCGGCCGTTGGGGTACGTGCGGTCTTCGCGGTAGCCATCGGGTGATTGTTCCACTCCACGAATGATGCTGAGCCGGATCGACTCGCCCATTCCCTCGAGGGGAGGATCGGACCGCTGCTCGAGCATGTCGTCGAGCTTTCTACCGACCACATTCGCGCCAAGCGCGAAGAACGAGCGGTAGGAACGATTTGCATACAACACCGTTCCATTCGGTGCCCATTCACACACCAGATCCTGCTGCACTTCGAGTGCACGCCGGAACGGGTGATGGTCGAACCGGACCCCTACGAGAGGACTTGCCGTGATCACGAGGGTGTCGGTCGCACCGGTCTGGGCTATCGACGCTCGAAGGATTCCGTCGAACGGAACGCCCTTCAGCGTCCTCATCGCGACATGGAGTCGCTGCTCCGATCGCTCGTGGTTGGCGCGATGGCGAAGGTCGACGACGGCCGCGAATGCATCGGGGTCGACAACGAGGCTGAGCGCGAAGGCCGTACCGTCCCATGCCTCAGCATCGAGAAGGTGTCGGAACGCCTGATTCATCCAGATTACCTCGTCGTTACCGTCGATCAATGCGGTCGCAGTCGGCGAAACGTCGAGGATCTCGCTCAGGTGATCTGACAGCGACGATGGCAGCGCACGCGCGCCTGATCGATGGACGTGCATCATGCTCCTTCGGGTGGAGTGATAGCTGATGTCGAGATCGCGCGGTGCCTCGTTGCAGCAGTAACATACTCTGACAGTTCGCGGCTGTCCATCAATTCCATACGGACAGTCTCTGGTCCACCAGGAACTGTCTCAGGAGCGGCGTTCGACGCAGCGCACCAACGTGTCGGCGAGGTCCTCGAGCGTGGCCGGCTTCAACAGGTAGTGGTCGGCCCCGGCGGCGAAGGAGGCGTCGCGGTGCGCCGGATCGGCGTCGCCCGTCATCACAGTGACGAACGGCTGCGCGATCTGCATCTGCCGCAGCTCGCGCAGGAAGTGGAGACCGCTGTTGCCACTCATGTTCAAGTCGCACAGCACGGCGTCGACCGAGCGTTGCCGCACGAGCCGCAACCCTTCGTCGGCGTCGGCGGCGGTGATGACGTCGGCGCGCAGGTCGCGCAGCTGCATCGAGGCGACGAGCCGGTTGATCGAGTCGTCGTCGATGACCAGCACCGACAGCCGCTCGGTGATCTCGTCGGCGCTGGCCGGACGCACTGCGCCGCGCATCGGTGTGGGGTCGGCCGGCCGGCCGGCGCGCAGTTCGAGCCAGAACGTGGCACCGCCGCTGCGCGGGATGGCGCCGATGGCCCCGCCCATGCGTTCGGTGTTCGACTTCGCGACCGAGAGCCCGAGCCCGATGCCGTGCGAGCGTTCGTCGTGCCCGCGTTCGCCGGGCTTGAACAGCCGGTCGATGTCGGCGATGTCGATGCCGGTGCCGGTGTCGGCCACGGTGATGCGCACCGTGTCGCGGGTGCGGCCCGGTTCGGCCTGCACGCGCACCTCGCCGTCGGTGGTGTGTCGCAGCGCGTTGCTGAGCAGGTTGGTGAGCGCCTGCCGCAGGCGGTCGACGTCGCCCATCACGAAGCGGAGGTGGGCGTCGGGGGGTGGCGCCACCACCGGCACGTGGCGACCGGCCAACGTGAGCTCGATGTCGGAGAACATCTCGGCCAGGTCGATGGCCTCGTCGCGCACCTTCGCGGCACCGAGCCCGATCTGCGCGGCGTCGAGCAGATCGTCGACGATGCGGCGGAGCGTGAGCGACTGCCGGTGCAACGCGGTGACCACTTCACCGATCTCGAGCGGCACGTCGGCACGAGCGAGGATCTCGCTGAGACCGAGCGTGCCGTGCACGAGGTTGCGCAGCTCGTGGCTCACCTGTGTGACGACGGCCTCCCGTTGCAGCACGCCCTGCCGTTCGCGGTCGCGCGTCTCGGCCAGCTGGCGTTCGAACTCCTTGCGCTCGTCGATGTTGCGGACGAGCAGCAGGATGGCCTCCATCGAGGGGTGATGGAGGAGGTTCGTGCCGTTCAGCTCGAGCCACGTGTACTCGCCGTTCGCGCGGATGGCGCGCACCTCGATGGTGAGTTGCGCGTTGGGCCCGAGCTCGAGCAGTTCGTGCAGCCCGGCGAGCGCGTGTGCTCGGTCGTCGGGGTGGACCGCGGTGGCCAATTCGAGGTCGTGCCAGTAGTCGGGGTCGCGGTCGAGGTCGGTTCGGTACTGGGCGGTCGAGTCGATCACCCGGCCGTCGGGGCTGACGAGCAGGATGGTGTCCCAGATCTGGGTGGCCATCAGCCGGAAGCGTTCCTCGTTGCGGCGCAGTTCGGTCTCGGTGGCGGTGCGGTCGGTGACGTCGCGGCCCACGGCGAGCACCGACATCATGGCGCCGGTGTCGTCGCGGACGGCGGTGTTCGTCCACTCCACGGTGCGGCCGTTCGGGTAGGTGCGGTTCTCGCGGTAGCCGAGGTTGCTGGACTCGATGCCGCGCAGGATGTTCTCGCGGATCGACGCGCCCATGCCGTCGAGCGGGGGATCGCCGCGGCGTTCGAGGAGCTCGTCGAGGCTGCGGCCGACGATGTCGGTGCCGAGCGAGAAGAACGAGCGGTAGGCGCGGTTCGCGTAGAGCACCGTGCCGGTCGGCGACCACTCGCACACCAGTTCCTGTTGCAGTTCGAGCGCGCGGCGGAACGGGTGGTGGTCGTACCGCATGGCGAGCGTGGGCGAGACGGTGAAGAGCAGCAGCGGCTCGGGGTCGGCGTCGTCGGCGGTGCGTCGCACGATGCGTGTCAGGCGGAGGAATCCGTCGAACCGCTCGCCCTGCAGGGTGCGCAGCGGTGCGTGCGTGGGCTCGTGGTCGTCCGCGGCACCGGCGAGGGTGCGCTGAATGCGTTCGAGCACCCACCCCGACGCTTCTGGGTCGAAGAAGGAGGTGACGTCGATGTCGCGTCCGGGTTCGGCGTTCCATCCGACCAGCACACGAAAGGCTCGATTGGTCCACAACACGCGACGTTCAGCGTCGGCAATGGCGGCGGCCATGGGCAGCTGATCGGCGACGGCACCCGGTTCGAGACCGTCGGGGATGGTCGATGGTGGCGCGTGTCCTTGCTCGACGTGCATCATCGTTCTCCTCTTTGATGCAGCGAAGTCGCGCGGCCACTTCACCGTTCGGTTGCCGGGACGATATCCCATTGCTGACGCAATGGAATGGTCCTGAGGGGCAACGTGACAAAAGTGACATTGTCTCGAAACATGACGAGCGATTCGCTCGTCGCATCACCACTTTTTGACGACATTCTCCGGTTCATCTGTTCGAATTCGACGCAGAGCGGAGCATTCGTGCCACTTCGGTGGTGCGGGGCGCGACGGTGCTCGTCGTGCACAATGGGGTGATGGAGCGCTTCACCACCAGCGACGGGGTCGCGGTCGCGTTCCATTCGTTCCGTGCCGAGCACCCGCGACCGGGGCTGCCGCCCGTGCTGTTGCAGCACGGGTTCGCCGCCGACTCGAACGTCAATTGGGTCAGGTTCGGCACGGTCGAGGCGTTGAACGCCGCCGGCCGTACGGCGATCGCCGTCGACGCGCGGGGGCACGGTGAGAGCGACAAGCCGCACGACCCCGCCCTCTACGGCGAGGCCCGGATGGCCCGCGATCTGGCGGAGCTGCTCGATCACCTCGAGCTCCCGCAGGTCGATCTCGTCGGCTATTCGATGGGCGCCATCGTGGCGCTCATCCTGGCCACCACCGACATCCGCATCCGCCGACTCGTGGTCGGCGGCGTGGGCGCGAGCGTGGTCGAGATGGGTGGTGCCGACACGCGCCGATTCGACGGCTCGTTGCTCGCCGCTGCGTTGCGTGCCCCACGGCCGGACGACGTGGCAGATGCGTCGGCGCGCAGCTTCCGGTTCTTCGCCGAGAGCACCGGTGGCGATCTGCTCGCGCTCGCCGCGCAGGCCGAGCGCGTGCACGGCGAACGCATCCCGCTCGACCGCATCACCGTGCCGACGTTGGTGCTGGCCGGCGACGCCGACCCGTTGGCCGTGCGGCCCGAGGTGCTCGCACAGGCCATCCACGGCGCGCAGGTGCATCTCGTGCGCGGTGAGCACCTCGGTGTGGTGGGCCGTCCGGAGTTCAAGGATGCGATCGTCGCGTTCCTCTCCGGCTGACGATCGCGCACCGTCACACTGGAAGACTGCGCGCATGACCGCGCTCACGCCGCTCGACGAGCTCCTCGCCCACCAGATCCCCGAGCCGATGGCGAACGTGCAGACGTTCCATCCGTTCTGGCGCGAGAGCTACTTCTTCATCGCGCATCGACCCGACAGGTTGGGCGACGTGGTCATCCTCACGATGGCGACGTTCCCGTTGCGCGAGGTGATGGACAGCCTGCAGATGGGTCGCGTCGGCGGCACGCGGATTCTCGGTCACAAGGAGCGCCCATTCGCCGGCGACCCGCACACGCCCGACGTGGGCTCGGCGCGGGTGGAGATCGTGAAGCCGTTCGAGGAGATCCGCCTGTGGGCCGATCCCGATGAGTGCGAGCTCGGCATGGACCTCACGTTCCGGGCGCGCACGAAGGCGTACGGGTTGCGCCGCGGGAGCATGAAGGCCGGCCACGAGTTGGTGTGGGACCAGAGCCACATGTTGCAGAGCGGCACGTTCAACGGCACCTACACCGTGGGCGGCGTGACGTACGAGATGCACGACTGGTGGGGCCAGCGCGACCACTCGTGGGGCATTCGCGACCATGCGCGCTGCCCGCTGTGGCTGTGGTTCCAGATCCAGCTGCCCGACGGCTTCTTCGGCGTGTGGCACTGGGAGTACCCGAACGGCGCCCGCGTCTACACCGACGGCTGCTGGGCGCCCACCGACGGCAGCGACCCGGTGCCGCTCATCGACTTCCGGCACGAGTTCGAGTGGGTCGACGCCGATGGCAACCCGTCGGTGTACGGCGAGCACGGCGAGACCACCGAAGGGCTGCGCGGTCGATGCGTGCTCACGCTCGAGGGTGGGCGGGTCATCACCATCGACGCCGAGGGCTCGTGGGATCGCCCGTACGAGCCGTTCCAGCGCGGCGGGCTCAACCAGATGAAGGTGCGCACCGACGACGGTCGCGAGGGCACGGCCATCTACGAGGTCACCGGCTCGAAGCACCACCGCTACTTCCCCGACACCAACCCGACCGGTCGTCTGCCCCAGTCGTGATCGGTCAGCCGCAGTTGCCGGATGCGACGTCGGCGGGTCGCCAGAACTGCAGGCCGTCGAGGTCGAACGCGAGCGTGTAGTCGTCGGGGAACGTGCGGCCGTTCGCGACGGGCAGGCGGTCGAGCGCAGCGCGCAGGTCGGCAGCGGCGTCGGTGTCGATGGTGGCGGGGTCGGTGGTGGCCACCCAGGCGTCGGCCCACTCCGGCCCGGTGAGGTCGCGCATCGTCACGTCGAGCACGTCGGCCGCGTTGGGGTAGCCGAAGATGGTGAGGATCAGGTGCTCGGGCACCTCGGCCCCGACCGCGTACGCGGTGGTCGACGTCCACTGCCACACGAGGCCGATCAGCGGCGTGCCCGCACAGAGCCCCTCTGCGGTCGCGGTGCGCTGCAGTTCGTCGAGCAGCGCGCGGGTGTCGGCGTCGACGCGGAGCTCGGCCGCGTGCGGGCCGATGCGGATGGTGTCGGTCTGCTCGTCGATGGGTGCGAGCAGCCGCGTGCCCTCGAACGGATGGTGCCGGCTGTCGACCACGTTGCTCACCAGCATCACGGCGCTCGCCAGCACGACGACCGCGAGCGATGCCGCGCGACACCGTGGCCCGCCGACCGCAGCGACCACCGCGGCAGTGGCGCACCACAGCAGCGCCACGGCGAGCGCGGCCTGCGGATAGATGCCCATCGCCGAACCGAACCCGAACGCAACGGTCGCCGCGGTGCACAGCGCGGTGATCGCGAAGGCGCGCCGAACGGCTGTGCGGTCGACGGTGGTGCGGTTCGCCCAGAGGTGCAGCAGCGCGCCGCCGAACAGCAGCACGGCCGCGTTGGTGGTGCCGTACCAGTCGAACCGCACGAACGGGTTCGGCAGCCCCAGCACCGGCCACGGCCCGGCCGTACCCATCGCGGCGACGGCCATTACCGTCAGCGGTGCGAGGCGCAGCGCACGCTGCGGCAACTGCCGTCGGTGCACCACCAACGCGGTCACGGTGGCGACGGCCACCAGTGCGATGGTCGCCGGCCGGAGTTCGGTGAGGTACTGCCACGCCACCTTCGGCGTGCGCAGCACGTCGCGCAGCGCGCCCGGCACGGTCTGGTTGCGGTCGAGCGGCGGGAAGTCGGCGGTGCTGCGGAGCACGTCGAGGAAGGTGGTCGGCCACCACCCGAGCAGCAGCCCCAGCGCGGTCCAAACCGTGGCCCACGCCGCCGTGATCGCGGCGACGGTGAGCGTGCGCCGGCGGAAGTGCGGTGCGACGAACACCGCCGCAGCGGCCAACACGATCAACGCGCTCGACGGCTTGGCCGGCACGGTGAACCACGCGCCGAGCGCGAGCACCGCCGCACCGAAGTGCAGCGGACGCGTCCGCCACAGCGAGGTGGTGTCGGGGTCGACCTCGACGAGCAGCACCGTGCCCGTGACGGCGATCATCAGGCCGATGAGGTTCACCCAGTTGTAGCCGGGCGTGCGCAACAGCCCGCTGGCGAGGAACGGTGCGCCGATGGCGGTGGTCGCGGCGATGCACGCCCGGCCGATGCGCGACAGCGGGTCGTCCGCACGGCCGACGACACGACGGCTCACCACCCACCCCAGCGCCGCACCGACCATCACCAACAGCCACAGGCCGAGTGTGCGGAAGCGGGCGATGTCGTGACCGACCGCGTCGAACAACGGCGCAGTGTGCCACCCGAACGGTGTGACCCACCGGGCCGTCGGCGACGGGGGATCGGCGGCCAGCAGGTACAGGCCCTCGTCCTGGAAGCCGATGGCCCGGTCGGTGGCGAACGCCCACGCGAGCACGGGCCACAGCGCTACCGCGCCGAGCAACCCGCCGGCCGCGATGGCGATGCGTCGTGCCGAACCGTCCCCCACGGGCGGAGCGTAGTGCCGGTGCCGACCAGCGTCGGGTGGGCGACAGACGTGTGCGCGGTCGTCGTGCATCCTTCGGATGGGAGGCTGCCATGCACCACACCGAACCGACCACGGGAGCGTCTTCGCGGAGGCGAGGGTTGGCCGGTGTGGTGCGCTGGCTGTCGGCGGTGGCGTTCGCCGGTGTGATCCTGTCGTGTGGTGCGCCCGGCGCGCCGGCTCGGAGCTCCGGGCGTGCCGCACGACCCCGCCGTGTCGGTCGGCCCTGCGCTCGAGTCACGCATCGCGGCGAGATGGAAGGCGTGCAGCTCGAGGTGTGGGGCGGCGGTCGGGCGAGCGCCGGACGCACCACCTCGATGTTCTTCCACCACGGTGACCGGGCCGCGCAGGCCTACCTGACCACCGACGGCTGGTGCCTGTCGCGGCTGTACTCGTGGGAGGTGCTGAGCGCGACGAGTGAGCAGGAGTTCCGCCTGGAGTACACGGTGACCGAGGAGTTCCCCGACTGCGTGATGCCGTTCGGCGACGAGCTGTCGTTCCACGTGCACAGCCGCAGCAGCGAGTGGCTCGACGGCGAGTACGTCACCCCGTACGACCAGTACGCACAACGCACGGTGTGCGCCGCCGCGTGGGACGACCCCATTCCGTGCGGCTTCGCCGACGCCGCAGAGCTGGCGACGGCGCTCGACGCCTGACCGGTTGCCGTCGCCGGAAGGCGCCGGTAGGGTTTCGGCTACCGACGCGGGGTGGAGCAGCTCGGTAGCTCGTCGGGCTCATAACCCGAAGGTCGCAGGTTCAAATCCTGCCCCCGCCACCAAGTAATACCAGCTCAGAGGCCCTTTTCGCTCAGCGAGGAGGGCCTCTTCGCTTGCCCGTTGTCAACCGGATGTCAA
>JBDKJP010000109.1:0-10179 GCA_039796575.1 Actinomycetota bacterium | reverse complement strand
CATCACCGCATCGACCAGCTCAACCTCGCCATCGCCGCGGTGATCACGATCAAGCTCTTCAAGTGGGCAGACCGCTGGAGCCCCACCACCTGACCTATTGGCGCGCGCTCTTAAGTTCGCGGGGTGAGGGTGACGGGGTTGGCATGGCAGGCGACACGGTGGGCGGCTCTCGGGGCGTGCTCGGGTTCGAGCTCGAGGTCGACGCCGCGGCAACGGTCGGCGATGCCGAGTCGTTCGGCCTCCCCACTCGCCAGCACCGGGCAGCGCGGGTGGAAGCGGCAGCCGCTGGGCACACGAGCCGGGTCGGGCGTCTCGCCGACCAGGATCTGCTGCTCCATGCCCTCCGTCTCGGGCACCACGCTCAACAGCGCCCGCGTGTACGGGTGTTGCGGGGCGCGCAGCACGTCCTCGGCGGGGCCGATCTCGACGATGCGGCCGAGGTACATCACGGCCACGCGGTCGGCGATGTTCCACGCCAGGCCGAGGTCGTGCGTCACCGCGATGATGCTCACGCCGTCGCGGTCGACGTAGCTGCGCATCAACGCGAGGATCTCGCCGCGGATGGAGGCATCGAGGCTGGCAACGGGCTCGTCGGCCAGCAGCAGCTTCGGCTTCAACGCCATCGCACCGGCGATGAGGACGCGCTGGCGCTGCCCGCCCGACACCTCGTGTGGGAACCGATGGGCGAACCGCTCGGGCGGGCGGAGGCCGGCCTCCGAGAGCGCGTCGGCCACGAGCGCGGCGTCATCGCCGGGCACCTTGTGGATGCGCAGCCCCTCCGCCACCGCGTCGCCGATGGTGTGGCGCGGGTTGAGCGCACCCGACGGGTCCTGGAAGATCATCTGCACCTTGCGACGCAGGCCGCGCAGGTCGCGGGCCTTGGGCGTCACCTGTTCGCCGTCGACCGTGACCGTGCCGGCCGCCAACGGCTCGAGCCCGATGATCGAGCGGATGAGCGTGGTCTTGCCGCAGCCGCTCTCGCCCACCAGTGCGAGCACCTCCCCCGCCTCCACCTCGAGCGACACGGTGTCGACGGCGCGCACGCGTCCGCCGCCGAACTGCACCTGCACGTTGTGCACGGTGAGCAACGGCTCAGTCATGGCGATCACCCACCAGCACGCAGGCCGCACGGCGCGACGGGCCGGCATCGCGCAGCGCGACGTCGACGGTGGTGCACTCGGCCGTGGCCACGGCGCATCGCAGGTGGAACGGGCAGCCCGACGGCAGAGCCGCGGGGTCGGGCGGGTCGCCGGCCAGCCCCTGCGGGTTCATGCGCGACGCGGCGTCGCCGATGGTGGGGAACGCCGCCGACAACGCCCGCGAGTACGGGTGCTGCGGGTCACTGAACACCAGCTCGCTCGGTCCCTCCTCCACCACCCGGCCGGCGTACATCACGGCGAGGCGGCGGCAGGTGGAGGTGAGCACCGACAGGTCGTGGGTGATGAACAGCAGCGCGAGCTCCTTCTCGCGCTGCAGCTCCTCGAGCAGCGCGAGCACCTGCGCCTGCACCATCACGTCGAGCGCCGTCGTCGGCTCGTCGGCGATGAGCACCTTCGGGTCGCACGCCAACGCGAGCGCGATGAGCACGCGTTGCCGTTGACCGCCCGACAACTGGTGCGGGTAGTGGTCGAGCCGATCGGCAGGGATGCCGACGCGCACCAACAGGTCCTGTGCACGTGCCCGGGCCGCCTTGCCCGAGACCTTCGTGTGCAGCAGCACGGCCTCCTCGATCTGCCAGCCGATGCGCTTCACGGGGTTCAGCGAGTGCAGCGCGCCCTGGAACACGATGGCCGCGCTGGTCCACCGCACGGCGCGCAGGCGGCCGGGCTTCATCGTGTACACGTCGTCGCCGTCGAGCAGCACCTGCCCGCTGATGGCGGTCTCCTTCGGCAGTAGCCGCAGCACAGCGCCGGCGATGGTGCTCTTGCCGCACCCGCTCTCGCCGGCCAGCCCGAGCGTGTCGCCCGCGTCGAGCGACAGGTTCACGCCGCGCACGGCCGGGACGTCGCCGCGCTCGCCCCGATAGGTGACGTGCAGGTCGCGCAGTTCGAGCAGGCTCATGTCTCACGCAACCGGGGATCGAGCACCGTCTCCATCGCACGGCCGAGCAACGTGAACGCGAGCACCACGAGCACGATGGCGATGCCGGGCGGCATGTAGTACCACCAGGCGCCACGGTCGACGGCGCCCTTCTCCCGCGCCTCGTTGAGGATGGCACCCCAGCTGACCTGGGTGGGGTCGCCGAGGCCGAGGAACGACAGCGTGGTCTCGGTGAGGATGCTGATGGGCACCGCCAGCGTGGTGCTGGCCAGCACCAGCGGCGTGACGTTGGGAAGGATGTGCCGTCGCACCAGATGCGCCCGTCCCGCGCCGAGCGCGCGGGCGCGATCGACGTACAGGCGACTTCGCACCGACAACACCTGCGACCGCACGAGCCTCGCGGTCGATGGCCACGACGTGATGCCGATGACGAACACGATGGTCCACAGGCTGCGGTTCAGCACCGCGGCGAGCACGATCGCCGTGGGGAGGAACGGGATCACGAGGAACCAGTCGGTGATGCGCATCAGCACCGCATCGGTCCAGCCGCCGAAGAAGCCCGACGCGAGCCCCATCACCGTGCCGATCACGATGGTGAGCAACGTGGCCGCGAGGCCGACGAACAGGCTGACCCGCGAGCCCCACATGATCTGCAGCGCCACGCTGCGGCCGAGGTAGTCGGTACCCAGCAGGAACTGGCTGCTCGGCGACGCCCAGGTGGGGTTGTCGGCCGTGTTGACCGCACGGATGTCGTCGCGGTCGCTCACCCACGGCGTGATGATGGCCATCACGATGAACGCGATCAGCACCACCAGGCTGACCATCGCCAGGCGGTCGTGCCGCAGCCGCGACCACGCGTTCGACACGTTCTGCTTCATCGTCCGGCCACCCGCGGGTCGAGGTAGCCGTACAGCAGGTCGGCGGCGAGGTTGGCGAGGATGACCGCCGCGCTGATGAGCAGGAACAGACCCTGCAGCATCGGGAAGTCGGGGCCGCTGATGGCGAACTGGATCTGCTGCCCGATGCCCGGCCACGAGAAGATGCTCTCCACCGCGATGGCGCCGCTGAGCACGAACCCGAAGTTGATGGCCGACAGGCTCACCACCGGGAGGAGCGCGTTGGGTTGCGCGTGGCGCTTGCGCACGTCGGCCTCGCGCAGACCCTTCGCGCGGGCGAGCTGCAGGTAGTCCTCGCGCGACGTGTCGATCATCGCCGAGCGCGCCACGATCATGTACTCGCCGATGTACGCCACCGCGAGCACCGTCGCCGGGAGGATCATGTGGTGCAGCTGGTCGAGCAGCCGCTCGATGCCGGTGGCCGTGCTGCCCGGGTCGTTCAACCCGCCCACCGGGAACCAGCCGAGACCCGCCGCGAACACGCCGAGCGCCACCATGCCGATCCAGTACTCGGGCATCGAGTACGTGAGCATCGACACGGAGGTCGCCGCGGCGTCGAACGAGCTGCCGCGTCGCCAACCGGCGCGGTAGCCGAGCGCGATGCCGAGCATGGCCAGCAGCGTCGACGTGCCCACCAGCAGCACCGTCGGCCAGATGGCCTCGGCGATCACCGTGCTCACCGGTCGCGAGCTCTTCAACGAGTAGCCGAGGTCGCCGTGCAGCAACTGCTGCACGTACGCCACGAACTGCTCCCACTTCGAGCCGTCGAGGTTGAACTTCACCCGCAGCCGTTCGAGCTGCTCGGGGGTGAGGTTCCTGCCTCGGAACATGCTGTTGATGGGGTCGTCGTTGACCACGCGGAACAGGAAGAAGTTGAACACCACCACGAACACCAACGTGGACAGCGCACCGAGGATCTTCCCGATGACGAACCGGCGTCGCACGAGGAAGGGCTACTCCTTGTCGTCCTGCTGGCGACGTCCGCGTGCGGCGAAGAACACCACGCCGCCGAGCACCAGCACCGCGCCGGCCACGATGGCGATGATGAGGCCCGTGCTGGTGCCACCGTCGTCGCCACCGCCGTCGACCGGCGTGAGGTTCCAGTACGACGGCGAGGTGTTGGTGAACAGCACCGGGCCGACGTCCTTCGGCTGACGCACCCAACCCGTGAACCGGTCGGTGCGGTACGCCTGCGTGTCGGCGTCGTGGTACAGCACCACGTAGGTGCTCTCGTTGTGGAACAGCGTCAGCATCTGGTGCACCAGGTCGATGCGCGTCGCACGATCGAGCTCCTGGTTCTGCTGCTCGTAGAGCGCGTCGTACTCGTCGCTGCACCAGTTCGCGTCGTTGTAGCCGGGCGACGCTGCGTCGGTGGTGACCTGCGCGCACGTGAAGTAGCTGAGCATCGGGTCGGGGTCGACGAACGGCGTCCAGCCCCACACGAACAGGTCGTACTCGCCGCTCGCGATGACGTCGGTGAGCTGCGTCTGGTCGTAGGTGGTGACCTCGGTGGCGATGCCGATCTGCTGCAGCCAGCCGGTGATGAGCTCCTGGTTCGGCCCTGCCGTGTCGCTGTCGCTGAGCTGCGCGTAGCGGAACTGCAGCGGTTCCCCGCCGCCCGGCATCTCGCGGGTGCCGTCACCGTCGGTGTCGAGGTAGCCGGCGTCGTCGAGCAGCTTCGCGGCACCCTCGGGGTCGTAGTTCAGCTGGTCCGCCTCGGGGATCTCGGGGAACCACACCGAGTCGGGCGACACGCCGAGGATGGGGTTCACCTCACCCTGGCCGAGCAGCACGCGATCGACCAGCGCCTGGCGATCGATCGCCTTCGCGATGGCGTGACGGACCACGAGGTCCTGCAGCGCCGGGTGGCCGTCGCCGATGCCGCCGGCCATGCCGTTCATCGCCAGCTCCGAGAAGCCGCCCTGCTGGCCGATGACGGTCTCGATGCCGTCCTCGCCCGACAGGCCCTCGAACTGCTCGGAGGGCACGTCGTGCACGAAGTCGATCTCACCCGAGCGCAACGCGGCCACCATCGCGCTGCCCTCGGTGAACACACGGAACACGATCTGGTCGAACTTCGGCTCACCCCGCCAGAAGTTGGGGTTGGCCACCATGGTCCAGTCCTGACCCGGGTTCCACTGCTGCAACGTGAACGGGCCCGAGCCGACGCCGTCGTCGGCCGCGTAGGTGGTGATGTCGCCGGCGGCCTGCTCCTCCCAGATGTGCTTCGGCAGGATGTAGACGTCCATCGTCGGCAGCTTCGGGTCGGGCACCGACGTGGTGATCTCCACCGTGCGGTCGTCGATCACCTTCGCGTCGAGGTTCGCCGTCGTGGCCGCGTGGTTGATCCACTCCTGGTCGCGCGACGTGTTGATGGTCCAGGCCACGTCGTCGGCGGTGAGCGGCTCGCCGTCGCTCCACTTCAACCCTTCGCGCAGCGTGTAGGTGTAGGTGAGGCCGTCGTTGCTGGGCTCCCAGCTCTCGGCGAGGCCCGGCTCGGTGGCGAAGTCGTCGGCCGCCTTGTCGGTGAGCGTGGCGTACTGCAGGTTCCACAGCTCGTACGCCGACACGAGGTAGCCCGCCGTCGGGTTCGGGCTGTCGAGGTCCTGCATCAGGCCGACGGTGAGCGTGACCTTCTCGTCACCCCCCGACGCATTCGCGGTGGTGACCGCCATCGTGCCGAGTGCGGCAATGGCAAGGCCGAGAGCCCCGAGCTGTCGCTTCATGCGTGTCCTCCCCACGGACACGACTCATTCCTGAGTCGTCGTTCCGACATGTTGGCACAGCCGTCAGGGCAGCAGATACCAGTCGAGGAACCGATCGAGACGGGCGTGGAAGTGGAGGAACGGTTCTCGTCGCAACAGCCCGTGACCCTCCGTCGGATACGTCACGTACTCGTACTGCTTGCCCAGCGTGCGCAACGCGGCGACGAGCTCCTTCGACTGGTTCGGATGCACGCGATCGTCGAGCTCGCCGTGTGCGACGAGAATGGGCACCTTGAGGTGCTCGATGCGATGGATGGGCGAGCCGGCCTCGTACGCCGCGCGGGCATCGCGTGGGTGGCCCATCATCCGTTCGAGGTCGAGCCGGCCGACCAGGTCGCCCTGCGCCCACGACGTGAGGATGTCGCAGTCGCCGTACTTGCTGACCGCACACGCGTAGCGGTGCTCGCCGTCGTCGACCACCGAGTGCAGCGCCATGTAGCTGCCGTAGCTGGCGCCGAAGATGGCGATGCGGCTGCCGTCGACCCAGTCGAGCCCGGCGAGATGGTCGTGTGCGGCGAGGCAGTCGTGCGTGTCGGCCACGCCCCACACGCCGTGGTTCGCCCGTTCGAAGTCGCGGCCGTAGGTGGTGCTGCCGCGGAAGTTCGGCTGGAACCACGCGTACCCCTTGTCGACGAAGTACTGCGCCACGCCGTCCCACTCGTCGCCGGTGACCGACGTCGGGCCGCCGTGCGGCTGCACCACTGCCGGGCACGGGCGATCGGCGCTCGCGCCTGCGGGCCGGTACAGCCAACCGTGCACCTCCATGCCGTCGAACGACTCGTAGGTGACGTGCACCGGCACCACGTGCGGCGCGGCGCGCACCGATGCCGGCACCGGCGCGAACAACTCGCGCACGTCGCCACCCGGCGACACCACGCACAGGCGTGCGGGCTGCGTGAACGACTCGTGCACGGCCACGACGCCGCCGTCGGGCAGGGCTCGTGGTGACGACCACGTGCCGCCCGCGGCCAGCACGTCGACCTCGCCGGTGGTGAGGTCGACGCGCACCAGATCGGTCACGCCGCGGCGGCTGCGCACGCCGAGCAGCGAATGGCCGTCGGCGGCCCACGTGAGGTCGCCGAAGTCGGCCTCCGCCGTGGTCACCTGCTGCGGCCGGCCGTCGCCCGCGGCGTCGACCGTGAACACCTCGTACCAGCCCGGCCATTCACTCGCGTAGGCGAGCCGGGTGCCGTCGGGCGACCAGGCGACGCTGCGCAGCTGGAAGCCGGCCTGGTGCACCACGACGTGCGACACGCCGGACGCGAGGTCGACGACGTGCAGCGAGATGCAGTTCAGGTCATCGCGGTGGAACACCGTGTAGGCCACCCGGGTGCGATCGGGCGACACCTCGGCCGACACGTAGTCGGCGCCGGCGTGGGCGATGGGGCGCGGCCACGGGTCGGACAGATCGACCTCGGTGAGCACGGTGGTGTCGCCACGCCCCACTCCCACGATCAGGCGACCGTTGTCGAGCCACACCGGGCCGCTGCCCTCGCACACGTCCTTCGGCACGCCACCGGTGGCGGCCACCACCATCACCCGACCGCCGCGGGTGTAGGCGAGGCGGGTGCCGTCGGGCGACCAGACGGCGTTGCCGTCCTCCCAGAACGCCGCAATCGGTCGATCCGTCGTGACGCGGGTGGGCACGCCGCCCGCGACGGGCACGGTCCACACGTCGGACGAGTCCCGGTCGAACACGAACGCCACGGTCGTTCCGTCGGGCGACACCTCGCACTGCCGCGGGCGTTCGGTGGCGGCCACCCACTCGAGCCGCCAGTGCGGGGCCGGCTTCGGGTCGGGGCGGCCCGGGTTGGGGATGCCGCCCGACTCGTCGGTTCCCACCCACCATTGCGGCATCTCGGCCATGTGCCCATCTCCTCGAGGTCGCCCGGAGCCTAGATTGCCTCGCATGCCCGCCCCGTCGCCCCGCCCCCGAGCCCGTGACCTCGGTCTCCGCTTCGGCCCGCTGCCGACGGGACTGCACAACGCGATCACCGACGTGCCCGGCGTGCGCGTCGGGCACGTCACCATCTGGAGCGACGACCCCATCGCACGCACGGGCGTCACCGCCATCGTGCCCGACGTGCCGATCGAGCTGTTCCGGCGGCCGATGCCCGCCGCCACCGCCGTGCTGAACGGCGCCGGTGAGCTGACGGGCAGCGTGGAGATCGACGAGTGGGGCATCCTCGAGACGCCGGTGCTGCTGACGGGGACGTCGTCGGTCGGCCGCGTCGCCGACGGCATGGTCGACCAACTGTTCGACGCCGGCGCCGACGAGGTGGTCATCCCCGTGGTCGGCGAGTGCGACGACTCGTGGCTCGACGACATGCGCCGCCGGTGGGTGACCGCCGAGCACGCCCGACAGGCCCTCGCGGCGGCGAGCGACGGCCCGGTCGCGGAGGGCGTGGTGGGCGCCGGCACCGGCATGATCACCATGGGGCACAAGGCCGGCATCGGCACCGCGTCACGGGTGATCGACGGCGTCGGCACGGTGGGGGTGTTGCTGCTGTGCAACTTCGGTGGCCGCAGCCAGCTGCGCATCGGCGGACGGCTCGTCGGCGAGGTGCTGCAGGCCGAGGCCGTCGCGGCCGCGCCCACGCTCGACACCGGCGGCAGCTGCCTCGGCGTGGTGCTCACCGACATCCCGCTCGACGCACGACAACTGCGCCGTGTCGCACGCCGCGTCGGCCTCGGTCTGGCGCGCATGGGTTCGGTGGCGCACCACGGCAGCGGCGACATCTTCCTCGCGGCGAGCACGGCGAACCGTCTGCCCCGCGATGCCGAGGGCACGGTGTCACTCACGCTGCTCGCCGACGGGTCGCTCAACGACGTGTTCACCGCCGTCGTCGACGCCACCGAGGAGGCCGTCACCAACGCCCTGTTCGTGGCCGACACCGTCACCGGCGTCGACGGCCACGTCGTCCCCGGCCTCCCCGTCGACCGCCTCCTCCCCCTCCTCGGCCTCCATCCCTGACCCCCCTGACCCCACGTTCTTGTCATCCCCGTACCGGGGAATCCTCGGAGAACGGCCGACGAGAGCGGGGTGGACGACCTCAGCGGAGGGCAGCGAGGGTGGCGGCGCGGCGGAAGACGGCGTCGAGCATCGGCTCGGTGAGGCGGCCGGTGAACGTGTTCTGCTGGCTCGGGTGGAACGAGCACAGCAGCGTCAGGCCGTTCGGCGCGGAGGCCTCGACGAGGTGCCCGAACTTCGGCCGTGGTCGCACACCGAACTCGCTGCACGCCGCCTGGTACGAGAACCCGCCGAGGCACACCACCACCTTCAGCTTCGGCAGTAGCGCGAGCTCGCGTTGCAGGAACGGCCGGCACGCGTCGCGCTCCTCGGGCAGCGGCGTGTTGTCGGGCGGTGCACAGCGCACGGCTGCCGAGATCCACGCGCCCTTCAACTTCAGCCCGTCACCGACGGCCACCGACTCGGGCTGGTTGGCCAGGCCGGCCGTGTGCATCGACCGGAACAGCCAGTCACCCGACCGGTCGCCGGTGAACAGCCGGCCCGTGCGGTTCGCCCCGTGCGCCGCCGGAGCGAGGCCGAGCACCATGATGCGCGCCTTCGGGTCGCCGAAGCCGGGCACGGGCCTGCCCCAGTACTCGTGGTCGCGGTACGAGGCCCGCTTCTCCACCGCCACCTGCTCGCGCCACGCCACCAGCCGTGGGCAACGGCGGCAGTCGGCGATGTCGGTGCCGAGCTGAGCGAGCGAATCCATGCCGGGCACAGTAGGTTCAGCAGTTGCGATGGCGCGAACGAAACCCACTCCCCCGAACGCCACCCTGGTGCTGCTGGTGCGCCACGGTCAGACGCCCACCACGGGCAAGCTGCTGCCCGGTCGCGCACCGGGTCTGCACCTCGCCGATGCCGGCCGCGAGCAGGCGCAGCGCGCCGCCGACCGCATCGCCGAGCTGAAGGTCGTCGACGCCATCTACTCGTCGCCGCTCGAACGGGCCCGCGAGACCTCGGCCCCCATCGGCGTGGCACGTGGCATGAAGGTGCAGATCGACAAGGGGTTGCTCGAGTGCGACTTCGGCGACTGGACCGGGGCCGAGCTCAGCAAGCTGATGAAGCTGCCCGAGTGGAACACCGTGCAGCGCGCGCCAAGCACGTTCCGGTTCCCCAACGGCGAGAGCTTCACCGAGATGCAGACCCGTATGGTGTCGGCCGTCGACCGGCTGCGTGCCAAGCATCAGGGCGGCACCATCGTGTGCGTCTCCCACGCCGACCCCATCAAGGCGCTCGTCGCACATGCGATGGGTACGCACATCGATCTGTTCCAGCGCATCGTCATCAGCACGTGCTCGATCACCGCCATCGCCTACGGCATTGGGGCGCCGGTGGTGCTCACCGTCAACTCCACGGGCGGCTCGCTCACCGAGCTGCGCCCGTCGTGAGCTGAGGCCACGGCCATGGGTGTGTACTACGACTTCGACGAGGTCGACGCCTTCACCGTGGGCGCCGTCGGTCAGCC
>JBDKJP010000108.1:0-24081 GCA_039796575.1 Actinomycetota bacterium | reverse complement strand
CTCACCGACCTGCTCGAGCAGGACCCCGTCCCCGCGGTGATCTTCGCCCCCAACCACCACAGCCACGTCGACACGCCGCTCGTCATCGCCACGGTGCCCGAGGCGTTCCGCAAGCAGCTCGTGGTCGCGGCCGCCGCCGACTACTTCTTCGACAAGCGGATGAAGGGCAACCTCGCCGCGCTGGCGCTGAACGCGTTCCCCATCGAACGCGAGGTCACCACCCGCAAGAGCAGCGACGAGCTCCGTCGCCTCATCGACACCGGCTGGAGCCTGGTCATCTACCCGGAGGGTGGCCGCTCCCCCGACGGCTGGGGCCAGGAGTTCAAGGGCGGTGCCGCCTACCTCGCCGGCCGCACCGGCGCACCGGTGGTGCCCGTGTTCATCGACGGCAGCGGCAGCATCTACGGCAAGGGCATGAAGCGCCCGAAGCCCGGCGCCACGAAGGTGGTGTTCGGTGCCCCGCTGTGGCAGGAGGAGGGCGAGAACACCCGCCGCTTCAACGCCCGCATCGAGGCCGCAGTCACCGCGCTCGGCGACGAAGCGCTCACCGACTTCTGGACCGCCCGCCAGCGCGCGGCCGCCGGCACCAACCCGAAGCTCACCGGGCCCGAGCACAACTCGTGGCGCCGCCAGTGGGCCCTCGCCGACCACCGCAAGCTCGGCAAGGCCGGCCAGCGTCGCCGCCAGCGTCGCCGCTGGCCCGATCTCGGCTGACCCCCCCCTGCCCTCCCCTGGTCCGCGCCCAACCAGGTCGGGCGCGATTCGTGCCATTGCTGACGCATTCCGGACCCACGGGTCCGCAGTGAGCCGTTCCTGGCGTGTTTCGGACCCGTGGGTCCGAAACCGGTCACTCGGCGGCGGGGTCGGTGGGCGGGTCGGTGGGGCCGAGGAGGTCGGCCAGGGCGTCCTCGAGGCGGGCGACACGGGCCTCGAGCGCGGCGATGCGTTCGGCCGCGCTGCCCCGCACGCTCTCGGGGGTGAGCACTGCCGGGCCGGCGGGCACCTCGGGCTCCTCGGCGTACAGCTGCTGCCAGCGCGCCTCCTTCTGCCCGTGCGCCCGGTCGAGCAGCTGCACCCGTTCGGCCGCCTGCAGGTCGCGCAGCACGGCCTCCACCTGACCCACATCGGTGAACTCGTGCAGTCGCTCGGTGCGCACGCGCAGCTCGGCCGCGGTCTGCGGGCCACGCAGCAGCAGCACCGCCACCACCGCCGCCGCATCGGGCTCGAGCGCCCAGGTCTCGGCGGCGATCTGCCGGTACTTCGTGACGCCACGCCCCGAGGTGGGATGCACGTAGCGCAGCAGACCCTGCGCCTTCAGCCCCGACAGCGTGGCGTCGACCTCGTGCTCGTCGAGGTGCATCACCGGCTCGCGCGATGTGGTCTGGTTGCACGCCGAGACCAGCGCGTTCAACGTGAGCGGGTACTGGTCGGGCACCGTGCGCTCCTTCTCGAGCAGACACCCGAGCACCCGTCCTTCGATCGCGGTCAGCATGGTCCGCACGATACTCAGCCGCTGCGCGAGGCTCTCCCCATGATCAGACTGCGGCAGGTGGCGTTGGTGGCGAGGGACCTCGACCGGGCGGTCGACGAACTCTGCGACCGGCTGGGCCTCACCGTGTGCTTCCACGACCCGGGCGTCGGGTACTTCGGGCTGCACAACGCACTGATGATGATCGGCGATCAGTTCCTGGAGGTGGTGTCACCCACCCAGGACGGCACCACCGCTGGCCGCCTGCTCGACAAGCGCGGCGGCGACGGGTACATGGCGATCTACGAGGTCGACGACCTCGACGCACGCGAGGCCACGCTCGACGACGCCGGCATCCGCATCGTCTGGCGTGGCGACCTGCCCGACATCCGCGGCCGCCACCTCCACCCGGCCGACGTGGGTGGCGCCATCGTGAGCATCGACCAACCGGTGCCGAACGGCGCCTGGCACTGGGGCGGCCCCGACTGGGTGGCGCACACGAACACCTCGGTGGTCACCGCGATCGCCGGCGTGACCATCGGTGCGAAGGACCCCGCGGCGATGCGCGCCCGGTGGCGCGCCGCGGGCGTGGAGCACGCGGTGACGTTCCAACCCGCCGGCGTGCGCGGCGAAGGCCTCGACGAGCTGGAGGTGGTGGCCACCGATCGCCGTCGTGCCGGTGAGGAGATGCGCCTCTGCGGCGTGACCGTGCGGCTGGTGTGAGGCGCCCGGGATGGGGCGGCCCGGCGATCAGCCGGTGCAGCCGTCCTTGGCCGGGATGATGATCTTCACGCCGACGATGAAGTTCTTGTAGCCCGAGGTGCTGGCGTTGGCCTCGTCGAGCTGCGCCACCGTGACGTCGAACTTCTTGGCCACCGTGCCCGGCAGGTCGCCCTCGACGATGGTGTAGCTGCCCTGGGTGCAGTTCGAGCCGCCACCCGCGAGCGTGGTGGTGGTCTCCGACGGAGTGGCACCGGCGGCCGTGGTGGTGGTGTCGGTGCTGGCGCTCGGGATGGTGGCGCCCACGGGGATCTTGATCTTCAGCCCGACGTAGAACGCGCTGTAGCCCGAGGTGTCGGCGTTGGCCAGGTTGAGCGCGTCGAGGGTGATGCCGAACTTGTTGGCCACCGTGAACGGCACGTCGCCGTCCTTGATGGTGTACTCGGTGATCTCGGTGGTCTGCGTGCCGGGTGCGATGGTCTCGCCCACGGCCGTGCTCGACGGCGGCAGGGTGCTGGGCGTGGTGGGCAGCGTGGCGTAGTTGCTGCTCGACATGTTGAGCACGCTCGACGTGGTGGCGGTGCTGGAATCGCCGCACGCGCTGAACAGCACGGCGGCGGCCGCCAGGCCGGCCGGGAGCAACAACTTCTTCATGTCGTCAAGCCTACGACAGGCCGTCAGAGAAGTGGGCGCGCGGTGGGGGCGATCGGTGCGGGCAACTGTGTCTCCCCCATCAGCCACCTGTCGACCCCTGCGGCGCAGGAACGACCCTCGGCGATGGCCCACACGATGAGGCTCTGTCCACGACCCATGTCACCGGCCACGAACACACCCGGCACGTTGGTCATGTACGAGTCGTTGCGGGCCACGTTGCCGCGCTCGTCGAACCGCACACCGACCTGATCGAGCCACGAGCCCTTCTCCGGGCCGACGAAGCCCATCGCGAGGAACACGAAGTCGGCCGGCAGCTCACGGTCGCTGCCCTCGATCTTCTGGAACTTGCCGTCGACCATCTGCACCTCGTGGATGAGCAGCGCCCGCACGCGGCCGTTGCCGTCGTCGAGGAACCGCTCGGTGTTCACGCTGTACAGGCGCTCGCCGCCCTCCTCGTGTGCCGAGGTGACCTTGTAGACCATCGCGAACTGCGGCCACGGGTTGCCGGCGGCGTTCCGCTTCTCGGGCGGCTGCGGCATGATCTCGAGCTGCGTCACCGACGCCGCACCCTGACGGTGCGCGGTGCCGAGGCAGTCGGCACCGGTGTCGCCGCCGCCGATGATGACGACGTGCTTGCCGGCCACGTCGATGGGCGCCGGACCGTCACCCTCCTGCTGCCGGTTCGCACCGGGCAGGTACTCCATCGCCTGATGGATGCCGCCGAGCTCACGCCCCGGCACCGGCAGGTCGCGCCATGCCGTGGCGCCCGCGGCCAGCACGAGCGCGTCGTACGAGGCGAGCAGCACCTCCACGTCGATGTTGCCGCCGACGGTGGCGTTGGTGCGGAACTCGGTGCCCTCGGCCTCCATCTGCGAGATGCGCCGATCGACGTGGCGCTTCTCCATCTTGAACTCGGGGATGCCGTACCGCAGGAGACCACCGATGCGATCGGCACGCTCGAGCACCACCACTTCGTGACCCGCACGGGTGAGCTGCTGCGCCGCGGCGAGGCCGGCGGGGCCGGAGCCGATGACCACGACACGCTTGCCGGTGCGCACGCTCGGCACCTGCGGCGTGACCCAACCCTGGTCCCACGCGTGGTCGATGATCTCGACCTCGACCTGCTTGATGCTCACCGGGTCGTTGTTGATGCCGAGCACGCACGCGCTCTCGCACGGCGCGGGGCACAGGCGACCGGTGAACTCGGGGAAGTTGTTCGTCGCGTGCAGGCGGTCGATGGCGTCACGCCAGTGCTCGCGGTACACGAGGTCGTTCCAGTCTGGGATGAGGTTGCCGAGCGGACAGCCGTTGTTGCAGAACGGGATGCCGCAGTCCATGCAGCGGCCCGCCTGCAGCTTCAAGGTGTCGAGGGGGAAGTCCTCGTACACCTCCTTCCAGTCCTTCAACCGCTCCTCGACGGGGCGGTGCTTCGGGGTGACGCGCACCCACTGCAGGAATCCGGTCGTCTCACCCACGGCTGGCCTCCATCACCTTCGAGAGCGTCGCTGCTTCGTCGAGGCCGTCGGCCTCTGCCTGTTGCATCACGGTGAGCACCCGTTCGTAGTCGATGGGCATCACCCGCTTGAACCTCGCCACCTCGACATCCCAGTCGCCGAGGATGCGGGCACCGACCGTGGAGTCGGTGCGGGCCACATGGCTCGTGATCGTGTCGTGCAGGAATGTCTGGTCGTCGGCGGTGAGGCCCTGGAGCCGCACCATCTCGCCGTTGAGCTTCGCGGCGAACACGTCGTCGGGGTCGTACACGTAGGCGATGCCGCCGCTCATGCCGGCACCGAAGTTGCGACCGGTCGGGCCGAGCACCACGACGCGGCCGCCGGTCATGTACTCACACCCGTGGTCGCCCACGCCCTCGACCACCGCGGTGGCACCGGAGTTGCGCACGCAGAAGCGTTCGCCGACGATGCCGCGCAGGAAGATCTCGCCGCCGGTGGCGCCGTAGCCGATGACGTTGCCGGCGATGATGTTCTGCTCGGCGACGAACTCGGAGCGACGGTCCGGGCGCACCACCACTCGCCCACCGCTGAGGCCCTTGCCGACGTAGTCGTTGGCGTCGCCCTCGAGCGTCATCGTGATGCCCTTCGGCACGAACGCACCGAAGCTCTGACCCGCCGACCCGCGGAAGCGGAGGTCGATGGTGCCGTCGGGCAGGCCGTCGCCGCCGTAGCGGGTGGTGACGGCGTTGCCGAGCATCGTGCCGACGGTGCGGTTCACGTTCTTGATGGCGAACTCCAGCGACACCGCCTCGCCACGCTCGAGCGCCGGCTCGCACGCGGCGATGAGCTGCTGATCGAGCGCGAACTGCAGGTCGTGGTCCTGGGTGGCCGAACGGTGCAGGGTCTGCCCGTACGGGTTCTGCGGCACGGCGAGGATGGGGCTGATGTCGAGGCCCTTCGCCTTCCAGTGCTGCACGGCCTTGCGCGTGTCGAGCACCTCGACGTGGCCGATCATCTCGTCCATCGTGCGGAAGCCGAGCGCCGCCATGTGCTCGCGCACCTCCTGCGCGATGTACTCCATGAAGTTGACGACGAACTCCGGCTTGCCGCTGAACTTCTTGCGCAGCTCCGGGTTCTGCGTGGCCACACCGACCGGGCAGGTGTCGAGGTGGCAGACGCGCATCATCACGCAGCCGCTCACCACCAACGGCGCCGTCGCGAAGCCGAACTCCTCGGCGCCGAGCAGCGCGGCGATCACCACGTCGCGGCCCGTCTTCAGCTGACCGTCGGCCTGCACCACGATGCGATCGCGGAGCCCGTTCAGCAGCAGCGTCTGCTGGGTCTCGGCGAGGCCGAGCTCCCACGGGGCGCCGGCGTGCTTCAGCGACGTGAGCGGGCTGGCGCCCGTGCCGCCGTCGTGGCCGCTGATGAGCACCACGTCGGCCTTCGCCTTGCTGACGCCGGCGGCGACCGTGCCCACACCCACCTCCGACACGAGCTTCACGTGCACGCGTGCCAGCGGGTTCGAGTTCTTCAGGTCGTGGATCAGCTGCTTGAGGTCCTCGATCGAATAGATGTCGTGGTGCGGCGGCGGGCTGATGAGGCCCACGCCCGGCGTGCTGTGCCGGGTCTTGGCCACCCACGGGTACACCTTGTGGCCGGGCAGCTGACCGCCCTCGCCGGGCTTCGCGCCCTGCGCCATCTTGATCTGGATGTCGTCGGCGTTCACGAGGTACTCGCTGGTGACGCCGAACCGGCCGCTCGCGACCTGCTTGATGGCGCTGCGCCGTTCGGGGTCGCGGAGGCGGTCGGTGTCCTCGCCGCCCTCACCCGTGTTGCTCTTCGCGCCGATGCGGTTCATCGCCACGGCCAACGTCTCGTGGGCCTCGGCACTGATGCTGCCGTAGCTCATCGCCCCCGTGCTGAACCGCTTGACGATCTCGCTCACCGGCTCGACCTCGTCGATCGACACGGGCTCGCGGCCGCTGGCGAAGTCGAACAGCCCGCGCAGCGTGGCCGCCTTCTGCGACAGCCCGTCGACCAACGCGGTGTACTGCTGGAAGATGTCGTAGCGACCGGCGCGGGTGGCGTGCTGCAGCTTGAACACGGTCTCCGGGTTGAACAGGTGGATGTCGCCCTCGCGACGCCACTGGTACTCGCCGCCGAGCTCCAGCTTGCGGTGTGCACGCTCCTCGGGCCGACGCGGGTGCGCCGCGGCGTGCCGGATGGCCACCTCCTTCGCGATCTCCTCCAGCCCGATGCCACCGAGGCGGCTCACGGTGCCGGTGAAGTACTCGTCGACCAGGTCCTGCCCGAGACCGATGGCCTCGAAGATCTGCGCACCGGTGTAGCTGGCGACGGTGCTCACGCCCATCTTGCTCATCACCTTCAGCACGCCCTTGCCGGCGGCCTTGATGTAGTGCTTCACCGCCTTGTGCGGGTCCATCCCGCCGAGGCCGTGCAGGTCCTCGCGCACCATGTCCTCGATGCTCTCGAAGGCCAGGTACGGGTTGATGGCGCCGGCGCCGTAGCCGATGAGGAGCGCCATGTGGTGCACCTCGCGGGCGTCGCCGCACTCGACGACGAGGCCCGCCTTGGTGCGCTGCTTCTCGCGGATCAGATGGTGGTGCACCGCGGCGGTGAGCAGCAGGCTCGGGATGGGCGCGTACACCTCGTCGGCGTTGCGGTCGGAGAGCACGATGATGCGCGCCCCGTCGTTGATGGCCTTGCTGACCTCGCTGCGCACCGCGTCGAGCGAACGCTGCAGCGCGAGCCCGCCACCGGCGACGCGGTACAGGCCGCTGACCACCACGGCCGCGAGCTCGGGGAACTCGCCCCCCTCACCCGGATTGGCGTCGTTGATGTGGATGATCTTCGCCAGCTCGTCGTTGTCGATGACCGGGAAGGGCAGCACCAGCTGGCGGCAGCTCTCGGGGCCGGGCGCGAGCAGGTTGGCCTCCGGGCCGACCGTGGAGCCGACCGACGTGACCACCTCTTCGCGGATGGCGTCGAGCGGCGGGTTGGTGACCTGCGCGAACAGCTGCTGGAAGTAGTCGAACAGCAGGCGCGAGCGCTCGCTGAGCACGGCGATGGGCGTGTCGGTGCCCATCGAGCCGATCGGCTCGAGGCCTGCCTTCGCCATCGGGCTGATGATGACCTTCAGCTCCTCGTGCGTGTACCCGAACATCTGCTGGCGGCGCAGCACGCTCTGCCGGCTGAACACCACGTGCTCGCGGTCGGGCAGTTCGTCGAGCTCGACGAGACCCTCGTCGAGCCACGTCTGGTACGGGTGCTCCTGCGCCAGCGACCGCTTCACCTCGTCGTCCTCGACGATGCGACCCTGCGCCGTGTCGATGAGGAACATGCGACCCGGCTGCAGACGACCCTTGCGCACCACCTTCGCGGGGTCGATGTCGATGACGCCGACCTCGCTGGCGAGCACGACGAGATCGTCGTCGGTGACCCAGTACCGGCTCGGGCGCAGACCGTTGCGGTCGAGCACCGCACCGATGACCGTGCCGTCGGTGAAGCACACGCTGGCCGGGCCGTCCCACGGCTCCATCAGCGACGAGTGGAACCGGTAGAACGCCCGCTTCTCGGCGTCCATCGTGTCGTGGTTCTCCCACGCCTCGGGGATCATCATCAGCATCGCGTGGGGCAGGCTGCGGCCACCGAGGTGCAGCAGCTCGAGCACCTCGTCGAAGCTCGCCGAGTCGCTGCCACCGGGAGTGCAGATCGGGAACGCCCGGTCGAGACCGGGGATGAGATCGCTCGCGAGCAGGCTCTCGCGGGTGCGCATCCAGTTGCGGTTGCCCTGCACGGTGTTGATCTCGCCGTTGTGGGCGATGAACCGGTACGGGTGCGCGAGCGGCCAGCTGGGGAACGTGTTGGTGCTGAACCGGCTGTGCACCAATGCGAGCGCGCTCTCGACGCGCTCGTCGGCCAGGTCGGGGAAGAACACGGCCAGCTGCGGCGTGGTGAACATGCCCTTGTAGATGAGCGTGCGGCTGCTCAGCGACGGGAAGAACGTGCGCTGCTCCTCGGGCAGTTCGTGCTCGATGCGCTTGCGAGCGACGAACAGCTTGCGGTCGAGGTCGATGCCGGCGGCACCGGCCGGGTCGGCGACGAACAGGTGTCGGAAGCTCGGCATCACCGCACGGGCGCTCTTGCCGAGGCAGTCGGGGCTGGTGGGCACCTCGCGCCAGCCGAGCACGGTGAGCCCTTCGTCGGCGATGATGGCGCCGATGGTGGCGACGGCCTTCTCGGCGTCGTTCGCGTCGGCGGGCAGGAAGCCCATGCCCACGGCGTACGCACCGGCGGCCGGCAGCTCGAACGACACCACCTCGCGAAGGAAGCGATCGGGCACCTGGATGAGGATGCCGGCACCGTCACCGGTGTCGGCCTCGGCGCCGGTGGCGCCGCGGTGCTCCATGTTGCACAGGGCTCCGATCCCCATCGACACGATGGAACGGGTGGCCCGCCCCTTGATGTCGGCCACGAACGAGACGCCACAGGCGTCGTGCTCGAAACGGGGGTCGTAGAGACCCGAGCGCGCGGGAAGGCCCGCGGGAAAAGCGTTGTGCATCGATTTCTGCTTCCACGAAGTCGGTTGACGGCTGGGTGGCGCACGGGACGACGCTGGCCCGAACGGTGACGACATGTTACGGGTTCGCGCGCCCGCCGCGCCATTGCGTTCCCATCGGACGTCGTCACGTTCCGATCACGACGGCGGCGGTGCCTACACTCGGAAGCGATGGACGACAAGCTCGAGGCGCTGAAGGAACACCTCACCGCGCGCTACGAGCACCTCGAGGAGAGCAAGCGTCTCGGGTTCACGGTCGGCACCACGAAGCGGTTCTTCGAGATCGAGGGCCTCGACCTCGGCGGCCTCCTCGCCCTCGAACTGTTCACCACCATCATCCCGCTCATCCTGTTGGGCTACAGCTGGGCCAGCGACTTCAACGCGAACCTCAGCTTCGGCGACTTCATGATCAAGTGGATGGACCTGCGCGGCCAGAGCGCCGAGCAGGTGCAGGGCCTGTTCGGCGACAGCGCCGACCTGCGCAGCACCTGGACCTTCGTCGGCCTCACCGGCTTCCTGTTCTGGGGCATCCCGATGTCGGCCCAGGTGGCGAAGACCTACGCCCGCGCGTTCCGCCGCGAGCGGTGGCCGTTCTGGACCGAGGTGTGGCGCGGCACCGTGTGGTTCGTGATGCTGCTCGCCAGCTACATCCTCACGCTCGTGCTGCAGCGCAGCCTCGGGTTCGCCGGGGGCATGCGCTTCTGGAACGTGATCGCCTGGATCCCGTCGTTCCTGCTCTGGTCGGCATCGCCGGCCGTCCTGGTGCGCAACGGCACCAACGGGTGGCGGCACATGGCGTGGTGCGGTCTCGCCGGCATCGCCCTCGACCTGTTCGGCGTGCGGTTCACGCTGAAGGTGGTGTTCCCCAGCCTGCTCGACGGATGGGTGGGCTTCGGGCCGATCGGCGTGGCGATGGCGATGATGACCACCTGCACCGTCATCGCCGCACTGTGGGTCATCACCGCCTGCCTCGGTGCCGTGCTGTGGGAACGCAACGCACCGGCCGACACGGTCATCGCGTCGCAGAGCACCGGGCCCGTGGCATCGTCGATGCCGCGCGTCTGACCTGCCTAGGATTCCGCCATGTCGATGACGCCGCCGCCTCCTCCGCCGCCGCCCGGGGGTCAGCCCCCGCCTCCTCCCGGCTACCAGCCGTTCGGCGTTGGCCAGCAGATGGAACATCCGCAGGGCACCACCATCCTCGTGCTCGGCATCCTGTCGCTGGTCATCTGCGGCGTGCTCGGACCGTTCGCGTGGTCGATGGGCAACAAGGCCCTGCGCGAGATCGACAGCAACCCGTCGGTGCGCTACTCGAACCGCGGCAACGTCTCGGCCGGCCGCATCTGCGGCATGATCGCCAGCATCCTGCTCATCCTGGGCATCGGTCTGGTCATCCTGGTCGCCGTCGCCGGCGGCCTCGCCTCCAACAACTGACCCGGCACGACCTGCGCCGGGGCACCGGAATAGGTTGCGCGCGCAACGGGTTCTCGATGACATGACCACTGCATCCGTCCAACGCCTCGTCCGTGCCCAGCAGGCCGTGGAGGGCGACGGCTTCGTCGTCCGTCGGCCCTTCCCCACCCCGTCGCTGTCGTACCTCGACCCGTTCCTGCTGTTCGACCACATGGGCCCGGTCGAGTTCGAGTCCGGCAAGGGCGTCGGCACCCCGTGGCACCCGCACCGCGGCTTCGAGACCGTCACCTACCTGCTCGACGGCGACATGGAGCACCGCGACTCGATGGGCAACCACGGGACACTGCGCAGCGGCGACACCCAGTGGATGACCGCCGCCAGCGGCGTGCTGCACAAGGAGGGCCCGAGTGCCACGGCGCAGGCCACGGGGGGCCGCATCCATGGCCTGCAGCTGTGGGTGAACCTGCCCGCCGCGATGAAGATGGACCCGCCCGCCTACCAGGACCTGCGAGCCGAGGCGAACGCCCGCCGCGAGCAGCCCGGCGCCGTGGTCCGTGTGATCGCCGGCCGGCTGTTCGACCTCGACGGCCCGGGCACCACCCGCACGCCCATCACCTACGCCCACGTCACCCTCGACGCCGGCGCCAGCGTGCAGACCGCGCTGCCCGCCGGCCACGTCCGGCTGCTGTACCCGATGACCGGGGCCGTGCGCATCGCCGGCACCCAGGTCGACGAAGGCATCATGGCCGTGCTCGACGGTGACGACCTCGTCGTCGAGGGCGTCGCCGAGCAGAGCGAGGTCATCCTGCTCACCGGTGAACCGATCGGCGAGCCCGTGGCCCGCTACGGCCCCTTTGTGATGACCACCGAGCAAGAGCTCCGGGACGCCTTCCGCGACTTCGAGCGCGGCGCGTTCGGCGTCCCCCAGGACTGACCGGCTCCGAACCCACGGGTCGGGCCGAAAACGACAGCAGCGGGCCCCGAAGGGCCCGCTGCCGGGACAAGTGCATGGTGCGGTTGGGGCGGGAGCTCCCCGCCGCACCCGACCGTGTCGATCAGTCGTCGCTACCGTGACCGCCGCCGTTGCCGCCGTGGTCGTCGACGGTGCCGGCGGTGGCGATGCTGCTGGAGGTGTCGTCGTCGCTGTCGTCGTCGACGCTGTTCTCGGTGGCGTCATCGTCGTCGTCGATGCTGCTCGAGGTGGCGTCATCGTCGTCGTCGTTGCCGTGGTCGTCGATGCTGTTCGACGTGCTGTTCTCGGTGGCGTCGTCGTCGATGCTGTTCGACGTGGCCGTGTCGTCGGAGGTGGAGGGCGCCGAGGCGTCGGTGGAGGTGACGCTGTTGCCGGTGGTGGTGACCGTGGCGTCGGTGCTCTCGGTGGTGCTGACGTCGGTGCTGCTGACCGACGTGACGGGCTCGATCTCGATGCGGTGGCTGGCGCCGCCCGAGGCGGCAGCGAAGCCGGCGGCCCCGAACACGAGGACACCGCTGATGGTGCCGATGACGACGAGGCGCTTGCTGGAGGTGATGTTCACTGGTTGCTCCCTTGTTGGTGACGAAGGGCATTCAAACCGGTCACCTCACGGAAAGCGAGCGACCTTCCGTTTGTTGGACGAAACCTGGACGATTGCCACCGGCTCCCTGGAAAATCTGCATCTCCCCTGGTGGAGCGGGGTGTGTCAGGGCTCGGTGACGTGCCATCCGCGGCGGATGAGCTCGTCGGCCAACCACTGTGCGGGCATGCCGCGCAGCACCAGCGCGTGTGTGTCGTTGGCCTGCTCGGCCAGCACCGTCTCGCGGTCGACGTCGGGCTCGCCGTTGACGAGCCGGTCGATGAGCGCCGAGGCCTCCTGCTTGGTGAACTTCCCCCCGGCCTGACGCTGGGTGAGCCCGTACGCACGACGCGCCTCGCGGAACGTGGCGTACCCGGACTTCTCGAGCAGCGCCTGCAGGTAGCTGATCTGCTTCGGGGAGGCCGGCGGGCCCGATGCGCCGAGTGCCATGGTCAGTGCCCCAGGATGCCGGCCCGGTAGTGGGCCCGGCACAGCAGCTCGTAGCGCACGACGTCCCCGAACAGCGGCTGCGCCCCTTGCTCGCCCGTGTCGCCGACGACCACGGTCTCGCCCTCGTAGGTGAGCTCGCCGTTGACGACGCGGGCGTTGTGCGTGGCACGCGCCCCGCACCAGCACCGCGCCTCGACCTGCATGGGCACCCGTTCGTCGGCGATCTCGAGCAGCCGCTTCGTGCCCTCGAACAGCAGGCCGCGGAAGTCGGTGATGAGGCCGAACGCGAACACGTCGACGCCCAGGTCGTCGACCACGCGGCCCAGCTGGTCGCACTGCTCGACGGTGTAGAACTGCGCCTCGTCGCAGACGAAGTAGTGCAGCGGCCAGTGGTCGACGGCCAGCTTGTAGAGGTCGAGCTCGGGTCGCACCTCCACTGCGTCGGCCGCCACGCCGAGGCGGCTGGTGACCTGCGCCCCTTCGCGGTCGAGCATGGTGAGCAACAGGCCGTAGAGGTCGCGGCTGGCAAGGTTGTGGTGGATCTGGAGCGCCATCGTGCTCTTGCCCGAGCCCATGGTGCCGAAGCTGAACCGCAGTGTTGCCATGACGTCGGGAACCCTACCCGCGGGGTGTGAGGAGGTTCCGAACCCGTTCGATGGTGTCGGCGTCGGCGGCCGCCTTGTCGGGCCGGTAGCGCCGCACCCGCGCGAACCGCAGCGCCACGCCACCCGGATAGCGGCGGCTCCGTTGCACGCCGTCGACCGCGATCTCCACCACCAACTCGGGCCGCACGTGCTGCACGTACCCGTCCTCTGGGCCACCGAGCGCCAGGGCCGACAGCGCGTCGGTCTGCCAGCGCAGCAGCTCGTCGGTGAGCCCCTTGAACGTCTTGCCCACCATCACGAACGTGCCGTCGTCACCACGCGCACCCAGGTGGAGGTTGCTCAGCCAGCCGGTCCGGCGGCCGTGGCCCCATTCGGCGGCGAGCACCACCAGGTCGAGGGTGTGCACCGGCTTCACCTTCCGCCACGTCGCGTCGCGTCGACCTGCCTGGTACGGCGAGTCGAGCGCCTTCACCATCACGCCCTCGTGACCGGCGGCAAGTGCCTGCGCCCCGAACGCCTCGGCCAGGGCGGGGTCGTCGGTGTCGAGCGTGGGCAGCAGCAGGTGGGCGGGCACCGCGGCCGCCAGCGCGGCCTTGCGGACGTGCAGCGGCTCGTCGATGAGCGACGTGCCACCGACGTGCAGCACGTCGAAGAAGAACGGCTGCAGCACGGTGCCGGCGCTCATCGTGTCCTGGAACGCCAAGGGGTTGCCGTCGGCATCGAGCCCCAGCGCCTCGCCGTCGAGCACCAGGTCGCCCCCCGGCAGCGAGCGCGCCACGGCCACCAGCTCGGGCACCGCGGCCGACACGTCGCGCAGGCTGCGGGTGAAGACGCGCACGTCGTCGCCGCGGCGGTGCAGCTGGATGCGTGCCCCGTCGAGCTTCCACTCCACGCTCGCCGGACCGGTGAGTGCCAGCGCGTCGGTCACCGAGGGTGCCGTGCCGGCCAGCATCGGCTGCACCCCGACCAGCGGGGTCAGCCCCACGTCGAGCGACTCCCCCGCCAACGCTCGTCCCGCCGCGACGCCGAGGTCGCCGAGCAGCATCACCGCACGACGCACGTCGGCGAGCGGCACCCCGGCGGCCTTCGCCACCGCGTCGGTGACCACGCCGTCGTTGGCGCCCTGGCGCACCTCACCCCCGAGCACGCGCACGAGGTGCTGCTGCTCGTCGGCGGTGAGGCGGGCGAACATCGCGGCCAACAGCTCGTCGCGTGCACGTTGCGAGCCGCTGCCCGACGCACCGGCGAGCGCGTCGAACAGCGCATCGATCTCGGCGACGGTGACGCTCGGCTCGGGTGCGGGCGCCGAGCGCGCGTCGCGCACCGTGGCCCAGCCCACCCCGAGGCGGCCCTGTCGTGGTGCGCCGACGAGCAGACCCACGACCGTGGGTGCCTCGGCGGGCGGCGTGTGCCGCAACACGTCGGCGAGTGCAGCCACCTTCTCCGACCGCTTCGGCGTCGCCGCCACACGGTGCGACGCGTCGACGATGAAGGCGTACTGCACTCGCCCAGTGTCACATGCCGATCCGGGACCGGCCAGTGCGGCCTAGAGGCCGCGGAGGTTGTCGACCCGCTTGAAGTACTTGCGGGCCCACACGAGGAGCTCGTCGACCTTCGGGTGGTCGGCCGACTCCACTGCGACGACCAGCTTCGCCACCTGCGGATGCCGCTTGTCGAGGTCCTTCTTGAACGACGTCTTCGCCGTGCCGGGGCCGGCGATCAGCACCTCGCGTGCATCCCCGATCGCCTCGACGATGCCGTCGAAGAACACGTGGTCGTCGCTCGCCTTGCCCGGGCCGGGCTGGCCCGACTTGCGATGCACCTGTCGTTGCTCGGTGTCGCTGGCGACGATGTGGACGTGCTCTTTGTCGATGGAGAAGTCGATCACGACCGCCCGGAGGTGATCGAGCCACACGACAGCGTGCTGATACGACATGGTCCGCTTCTTTCCCGGACGGCTCCGGTGCCGCCCGATTCCTTCTGGCTTCACCGTACGCTCGCACGCCCCGTCTGACCTGGGGATTTGGTCACATTCCCGGTGACCAAGTCCCTCTCCAGCGGGTTCAGCCGGTGGCGAACTGGAACAGGCCGCGCTCCTGCAACATCGGCAGGAACGCGTCGGAGTAGGCCTCGGTGGGGTGCTCGCGCACGAGCTCGTCGAGGCTGACCGCGTCGTCACCGACGAGGATGCGCCAGCGCTCTGCGCGCACCCCGTCGAGGATGACGGTGGCGGCCTGCGCGGCGGTGGTGGGTGCCGCGTCGCGGAACATCTCGGCCTGCATCTGCATGCCGACGCGCAGGTCGTCGTCGCTGGCACCGCTCACGTCGAAGCCGCGCCGGCCGAGGCGCTGGCGGACGTCGTCGAGCTGCTCCGGGGTGAGCTCCTTGGGCTCGCGGCCGAAGAACTTGCCGGAGTTGATGACGATCGACGTGCCGATGTGGCCGGGCATCACGACGGAGGCCTTCACGTGCGGCGCGTTGATGCGCAGGTCGGTGATGAGCGCCTCGGTGAAGCCCTTCACGGCGAACTTCGCCGCGCTGTACGCGGTGTGCGGGATGTTCGGGCCGAGCGACGCCCAGAAGCCGTTCACGCTGCTCGTGTTCACGATGTGCGCCTCCGGCGCGGCGACGAGCATCGGCATGAACGTGCGGCAACCGAGGTACACGCCACCCCAGCACACGTTGAACGTGGCTTCCCATTCGTTGCGCGGGTCGTCGACGAAGCTGCCGCCACCGCCAATGCCGGCGTTGTTGAACAGCAGGTGCAGGTGGTCGGTCCGGTGCTCGGCGGCGACGTGGTCGCGGAACGCCTGCAGGGCCGCTTCGCTGGACACGTCGGCCACGAACGAGGTGACACGGGTGCCCGACGGTGCGTCGGCGAGGCAGAGCTCGGTGGTCTCCGCCATGTTCTCATCGGACACGTCACACATCGCGACGTGGCAACCCTCTGCGCTCAACTGTCGGGCGAGCTCGCGGCCCATGCCCGTGCCGCCACCGGTGACGACGGCGATCCGTCCATCGAAGTGTTCCATCTGAACAATCTGTCAGGTGGGCGCACCCGGCCCGTCACCGAACTCGCGGTCGTGGGTGATCTGCGCCGCCATGCGCTCGAGCACGGGCCCGCGCAGGGCGAGCACGGTGCCGGCGTAGGCGCGCCCCGAGAGCGCCGCGAGGCGACGGGCGTGCGCCACCGCGACGGGCAGCACCTCGGCCTCGGGCGCGACCTCGTCGAGGAAACCGCTGTCGACGGCGCCCGCCGAACCCGTGACGACGGCGTGCGCGACGACCGGCTGGAGGTGGCGCCGGCTGAGGCGATCGTTGGCGATGGTGAGCGCCCACCCGGGCAGCACCATGCCGATGGCCACCTCGTTGAGCCCGATCTTGCAGTCGACGTCGGCGCCGACGCGCACGTCGCAGCCGAGCAGCAGCAGCGCACCCGCGGCGAGCGCGTGGCCGGTGCAGGCCGCCACCACCGGCACGGGCGAGCCGTAGAGACGCCGCACCAGTTCACCACCGTCGCTGACCAGACCGACCACGGCGCCGAGGTCGCCGCTGCGCATCACGTTGAGGTCGAAGCCGGCGCAGAACTTGCCGGGGCGGCCGTGCAGCACCATCGCACCGACGGTGTCGTCGGCCTCGGCGTGGTCGAGCGCCTCGGTGATGGCCGAGATCACCTCGCTCGACAGCGCGTTCGCCTTGCCGTCGTCGACGTGCACCACCACCACGTCGTCGATGCGCTCGATGGTGGCGGCGCCGGGGGTGGGTTCGTGCGTCGGGTCGCTCATGGGCGCACCCTACCGAGGTGTGCCGCGCCCGAACAGCCGGCGCCAGTCGGTGCACGCCAGCGTGACGAGCCACACGGCCACCACGCTCCACACGGCCACCACGACCAGCCACTCCCAGCGGTAGTGCACCGACAGCACCGTGGCGCGCCCGTCGAGCCCGCGGATCACCCACCCGTTCGCCCACCCGTTCACCGTGATGTGCTCGGCGGTCGCGCCTTCGGGCAGGCCGTCGATCGACCATCCGTCGGCGAACGCCTGCTGGAACGTGAGCACCACGTCGCCGTCGCCCTGCACGGCCACGTAGCGATCGTCGAGCGTGCGCACGGCCACGGCCGGCACGGTGTCGGGCAGCGCCGGCAGCACGGCGAACGCGTACGGCGGGGTGGGCAGCATCTGCACGTCGCGGTAGGCCACCACGGCGGGCGACGTCGTGGTGCCGGCGGCGGGGCCGTCGGCCGTGACGACGAGCCGCAGCGACTCGGGCACCCCGGCCGGCGCCGGCGGCAGCAGCCAGCGCACCTGCGCGGGCGTCCAGAACGACGATGCCGGCAGGCGCCGACTGAGCAGCACCTCGCCCGTGGATGCGTCGATGAGCGCCACCCGCGCGGTGCCCGCCCGCGGTGCGCGGTAGTCGAACGTGGTGATCACGTCGCGAACGCCGGGCGGCGCGTCGACGGGTGCCTGCACGCATGCGCTGCTGCGCGAGGCGGTCAGTTCGAACGCCGGAGCCGGTTCGTCGGGCAGCGGTGTCACCGCGATCTCGGCAGCGTCGTCGTCGCTGAGTGCGCACTCCCCGACCTCGCTGCCGAACGCGCCGAGGAGGTCGGTGATGCCGTTGCCCACGGCGATGACGAGCGGCGTGCCGACCGCGTCGACGGTCGACACGGGCGGGGTGCCGATGGGCGCCTCGATCACGACCGGATCGTCGGACTCCTGGATCGGCGACAGTTGCACGTCGGTGAACACCACTTCGATCGGGGCGTCGTCGGTGCGGCCGACGTGGTCGGCGGCCAACACCAGCTCCACCTCGCCGACGTCGCCGACGGCGTCGATGAGCGTGTCGATGCGCCCCGACGAGGCGTCGGGCGTGAGGCGCGACCCCGGCAGGCAGCGTTCCTGCGCCGACGACCACAGGCAGGTGCGCGGTGCGCCGGGGTCGGTGGTGCGGTACTCCGCGGTGAACCGCCAGCGACGGTGGCCTTCCACGGGACGCTGCAGCCGCACCGCCTCCGTGATGCACACGGTGCCCTTGCCCACCGAGAACGTGACGCTCCGCGCGGTGGTGTCGGCGGTCGCTCCGGGCGGTGGCGGTGACGCCTCGACCGGTGGCCCGTCGGCTCGGCTGCACAGCCGGGCCTCGTTGCCGCGCAGGCCGAGGATGGACGGCGCCAGCGTGAGCAGCGACACCGGTGCACCCGAGACGAGTTGCACCTCGGTGGCGCCGTCGAGCGGCACCATCATCCGTTCCACGCTCTTCACCGGATCGTTGCCGACGAGCAGCGCGTACGGCGTGCGGTTGGCGCGCATCACCACGGGCCGCAGGTCGAGCAACGAATCGCCGTCGACCTCGACACGGTCGAGCGGGACGAGCTCGACCGAACGCCCACGAGCGGTGGCTCGCCACGTCGAGGGGCCGCGGCTGACCGTGCGGACCACGTAGTCGCCCGGCGCCACCGGGACCGCGAGGCCCACGTCGCCGGCGTCGGGCACCCACGCCGTCCCCACGTCGCCGTCGCGACCGATGACCGTCGAGGCGTCGAGCAGCGAGGTGGCCACCGCCATCGCGAGGTCGGGATCGGTGCGGCCGTCGGAGGCGAGCGCGATGGTGCGCGTCGCCACGCCGAACCGATCGCCCGGCGGCACCTCGAACAACGTGACGTACTCGAAGCGGCCGACCTCCCGCAGCCCGAGCCGCTGCGCCGACGCCACCAGGAGGGCGCCGTCGAGGAACTCGCGGTTGCGACCCCATTCGGTGGTGGTGTCGGTGCGCACGGCCAGGTAGCGCGCCCCCATGGCCCGCATCGCGCCGGTCAGCGTGCCGGCGTCGCCGCTCACCAATGCCGACTCGGCGGCCTGCATCAGGTCGGGTGACGAACCGTCGGGCTCGTTGTGCCCGGCGGGCAGCGACTCGTACGTGGGACGATCGGTGAGCCGCGACACCACGTCGTCCACCCCGTAGTACCCCCACACCGTGCCGCGCCGGTACGAGTCGCTGAGCGGCAGCACGAGCGTGGCGCCGAGCCCGTCGAGGTCGTCGATGGCCGCGCCGGCGTCGACCAGGCTGTCGGGCAACGTCACCCGGGCCGATGGCAGGAACGCACGCTCACCGGGGATCACCGTGCCGGTCAGCAGCGGGTGCACGAACGCGACCGCGATGCACAGCAGCACCAGCAGCGCCGGCACGGACTGCGCGTCCTCCGGGGCCGCGGCGCGCACCTCCCACCGCGAGAGCCCGTCGTCGATGCCGACGGCGATGAGCACCGCGAAGCACACCACCAGCAGCACCCCGAACTTCGTCATCGGTTGGCGGATGGTGTCGAACCACGGCACGAGCTCGCCGAGGAAGTCGTGCACCGGCCCGAACGGCGGGTTCGCCCCCACGGCGAGCACGGTGCTGACGGCGATGGTGAGCAGCGACACCCGGGTGATGCGGCGGCGCCACGTGAACACGGCGGAGAGCGCCACCGCGGCGGGCAGCGCCCAGCGCATCAGGGACCACGGGAAGCGCGACAGACGGACCGTGGCGGGCAGGAGGTCGGCCTCCCCCCACTGCCACGACGAGACGAGCGACAGCACATTGGCCGGGCCGCCATGCACCCTGGCCCAGTCGGACGCGGCAGGGTCGGGATCGATGACCGGATGCAGGCCGGGAGTGCCGGTCCAGCGATGGATGACCAACGGCACCACCCAGAACGCCGCACCGGCGAGCATCGCCCCGACCAGTCGGGCCGTGACGAGACGGGGACCGGTCATCGCGAGCGCTGCGAACGAGAGCACCGTCACCACGACCACCACACCGAGCAGCGGCGGGTTGCGAGCGAGCTCCGCCGCCCATGCCGCGACGGCCACCACTGCGAGCACAGGCACGTGCCGACCGGAGCCCACCCGGGCCACCGTGCCGAGCACCACGGCCACGCAGGCGATGGCGACGAGCGGCAACAGGTCGGGCACCGTGGTGAGGACGAACGGGTTGAGCACCGCCATCGCACCGGCGACGAAGACCGCCGGTTGCCGCCGCACGAAGGCCCCCGCCATCCATGCCACCGCCGCCGCGGTGACGGCCACCACGGCGGTGAACCACAGCCGCTGCGCGAGCTCGGGCGAACCACCGAGGCCGCGCACCACGCTGAGCAGGCCGCGCTCCAGCAGCATCGCCGACGGCACGCCGGTCGAGCCGGTGCCGGTCAGTTCGGTGGTCCACAGCTTCGTCACGCCGCCGAGCCCCCGCAGCGCCGGGCCGACGTCGCCCGCGGCGATGAACGTGCCCGCACGGAACCACGTCTGCGGCAGCAGCGCCCCCACGGCCGCCGCGGCGGGGACGGCCCAGTGGGCGCGCAGGGTGGCGCGCCAGGCGCGCGCCGGCGTCACGGTCGGCGCCGCGTGCTCCATCTCCCCCGGTCCCGCGGTGATGCGGCGCATCCCGCAAGGCTACGGCCCACCGCACGGCTCGTCTGCATCTGTGCCGCCGGTGGAAGACTCGCCCCGTGACCACCGCGCACCCTGCTCCCGTCCGCGGCCACTGCGACCCGGCGTTCCGTGGCGTTCGTGAGGCCTTCGAGGAGAACTTCGTGTCGCGCGGCGAGGTCGGTGCGGCGTGCTGCATCGTCGTCGGCGACCGCACCGTGGTCGACCTCGTCGGTGGCTGGTCCGACGCGGCACGCACCCGCGAGTGGCGACCCGACACGATGGTGAACTTCTACTCGGCGGGCAAGGCGCTCCTCGCGCTGGTGGCGCTGCGCCAGGTCGACGCAGGCGTGCTCGACCTCGATGCACCCATCGCCGACGTGTGGCCCGAGTTCGCCGTGGGCGGCAAGGAGGGTGCCACGCTGCGGCACGCGCTCACCCATCGCGCCGGCGTGCCCGCCATCCGCACGCGGCTCACGAACGACGACCTCTGGCACTGGGACCGCATGGCGGCCGCGCTCGCCGCGACACCCGCCTGGTACGAGCCCGGCAGTCGCATCACGTACCACACCAACACGTTCGGTCACCTCGTGGGCGAGACGGTGCACCGCGCCACCGGCCGGCTGCCGGGCGGGCACCTGCGCGACCTCGCGGCACCGCTCGACGCCGACCTGTGGTGGGGCGTGCCGACCGAGCAGCACCATCGCTGCGCCGAGGTGATCTGGGCGCCGCCCACACCCACCCCCGAGCTCGACCTCGACACGCTCGACGATGCCACCTACCTGGTGTTCGGCGGCTACTTCAACCCGCCCGGCTACTCGTCGCAGGGTGTGGTGAACACACCGGAGTGGCGGAGCGCGCAGGTGCCGTCGACCAACGGCCACGGCACCGCCACCGGCCTCGCCCGCCTGTACCGGGCGCTGGTGGAGCCGGGCCGACTGCTGTCGACCGACCTGCTCGACGAGGCCACCCGGGTGCAGGCACAGGGCCCGTGCCCGGTGCTCGGCGAGGACATCGCGGTCGGGCTGGGCTTCGTGCCCACCAGCGAACGGCGACCGCTCGGAACCAACCCCCGGTCGTTCGGTCACTTCGGCACCGGCGGCGCGCTCGGCTTCGGCGATCCCGACGCCCAGCTCGGTTTCGGCTACGTGATGAACCACGTCATCCCCCGCTGGCAGAGCACCCGGAACCGCAGCCTCGTCGACGCCGCGTACGCCGCCCTCTGACCGGATCTGCACCTCAACACCGGCCCGTTCCGTGCCGATACTCCTGTGTGGGCGTCGAGGCCGCCCACCGAGGAGTGGTGACCCGGATGAGTCGGCAACGAGCAGGAGCACGAGGGAGGCGGCGCGGCGCGGCTGCCCTCGTGTGCGCTGCCCTGGCCCTGGGCCTCGCCCCCTCGCACCGGCCCGCCACCGCTGCCCCGCCCGTGACACCCCCGGGTGACGCCCTCCCGAACGGGGCCGAGGCCGTGGCGTCGATCGGCACCGACCTCGCCCGCGTCGCCCGTCGCCACGGCATGACCGGCACCGAGCTGCGCGACCGACTCCTCGAGGATCCCAGCCTCCACGTCGATCCGAACGACAACCTGCTCATCGTCGACGAGGCGCCACCCGCCGACCCGAGCGGCTACGCCGGCACCACCCCGTCCACGGGCATGCCGTTCTCCGAGGTGTTCTCGCTCGCCTCCCGACCCTCCACCGGCCGCACCATCTACCTCGACTTCAACGGGCACACCACCACCGGCACGTCGTGGAACAGCGCCTACAACATCACCACCTTCACCACGCCGGCGTTCGACGTCGACGGCAACGCCGGCTCGTTCAACCAGGCCGAGCTCGACGCGATCGTGCAGGTGTGGTCGATGGTCGCCGACGCCTACGCGCCGTTCGACGTGAACGTCACCACCATCGACCCGGGTGTGGCGGGCATCGTGAAGTCGCCCGGCGGCACCGACACGGCGTACGGCACGCGTGTGGTGATCGGCCCGAACTCGTGGGCGCCGTTCTCGGCCGGCGGCGTGGCCTATCTGAACTCGTTCAACTGGAACAGCGACACGCCGGCATTCGTGTTCTCGGAGAACGTCGCGAACAGCGCGCGGTACATCGCCGACGCCGCGGTCCACGAGGCCGGCCACACGTTCAACCTGTACCACGACGGCACCGCCACCGAGGGCTACTACCGCGGCCACGGCACCTGGGCGCCGATCATGGGCGTCGGCTACAGCAAGACCGTCGTGCAGTGGAGCAAGGGCCAGTACGCATCGGCCAACAACACCGAGGACGACCTCGCCATCATCAGCAGCACGGCGCCGTTCGTGAACGACGTCGAAGGCACGCTGGTGGCACCGCTCGACCTGGGCGCGTTGCCGTTCACCCGCTCGGGCGTGATCTCCACGCCCACCGACGTCGACGTCATCGCGTTCGACGCGCCCGGCCCGGTCACGCTCGACCTGCGCGCCCGCACCGTGTTCTCGTCGCTCGACGCCGCGATCACCATCATCGACTCGGGCGGCACCCCGGTGTGGAACGCCGACCCGGCCGGCGTCGCCGACGTGCACGCCGACATCGCGCTCACCGCCGGTTCGTACACGGTGCAGGTCGACGGCGTGGGCACCGGCGACCCGCTCAGCACCGGGTACAGCGACTACGGCAGCCTCGGCGGGTACACGCTGTCCATCGCCCCGCTGCAGCCGTACGTGAGCCTCTCCCCCGTCCGCCTGCTCGAGACCCGCACGGGCACGCCGAGCACCGTCGACGGCCAGTTCTGGAAGATCGGCGCACGCTCGGCCGGCTCCACCACCACGCTCACCGTCGGCGGCAGGGGCGGCATCCCGGCGAGCAGCACCGTGGTGATGAACCTCACCGTCATGTCGCCCAGCGCCGCCGGCCACGTCACCGTGTACCCGTGCGGCACCACGCGTCCCACGGCGTCGAACATCAACTACGTGGCCGGCCAGACGGTCACCAACACCGTCATCACCGCAACAGGCACCGGCGGCGCGGTCTGCGTGTACACCGCCGCGTCCGCGCAACTGGCGCTCGATGCGCACGGCTACTTCCCGAAGTCCGACGCACTCATCGGCGTCACGCCTGCCCGGTTGATGGACACCCGTCCGGCTGCAGCGACCACCATCGACGGCCAGTTCTGGAAGATCGGCACCCGCGCCGCGAGTTCCACCACGGCACTCACCGTCGCCGGCCGCGGCGGCGTGCCCGGTGGCACCCCCGCCGTGGCGTTGAACCTCACCGTCACCGCACCCGCGACCGCCGGCCACATCACGGTCTACCCGTGCGACCAGCCGCGGCCGACGGCCTCGAACATCAACTTCGTCGCCGGACAGACCAAGGCCACCACCGTGGTCGTGCGCCTCGCCGCCGACGGCACCATCTGCGTGTTCACCGCGGCCGCCACGCACGTCATCGTCGACGTGAACGGCTACTTCCCCACCACCGACACGCTGTCGGCCATCTCGCCCGCCCGGCTGCTCGAGACCCGCACCACCTCGGCCACCACCATCGACGGGCTGTTCTGGAAGCTCGGCACCCGTTCGGCGGGCTCGACCACCACGATCGGCGTCACCGGTCGGGCCGGTGTGCCGGCGAGCACCTCGGGTGTGCTGATGAACCTCACCGTCACCGCACCCACCGCAGCGGGCTCGGCCACCGTGTACCCGTGCGACCAGCCGCGGCCGACCGTGGCGAACATCGCGTTCACCGTCGGTCAGACCACGTCGAACGTCGCGGTCACCCGCACCTCCGCCGCCGGCACGG
>JBDKJP010000107.1:0-3986 GCA_039796575.1 Actinomycetota bacterium | reverse complement strand
CACCGTGCGCGTCGGCGGTCCACTGCACCGGGGTGCGCGAGTGGTCGCGGCTGGTGTGCGCGAGGTTGGCCAACAGTTCGTCGGCCGGCACCTTGTCGGTCTCCACCAACGTGCGCCACAGGCCGCGCACCTCGACGTCGTCGTACTGCTCGATCGACGTGAACGGGTAGTTCGTCATGCCGATCTCGTCGCCCTGGTAGAGGAACGGCGTGGCGCGCTGCGTGAGCGTCCAGGTGGCGAGCACCTTGGCCGATCGGTCACGCCACTCGGGCCGGTCGTCGCCGAACTGCGACACCATGCGCGGGTTGTCGTGGTTGGCGAGGAAGCTGGTGTTCCAGCCCGTCGTGCCCGCCACGTCGTCCATGCCGGCCACGATGCGCTTGAACTGCGGCCACGTGAACGTCTGCTGGCGCCAGTGCGGGTGGCCGAGGCGCACGAGGTCGAACTGGAAGATCATCGACAACTCGCCGCGGTCGACGTCGGTGAACTTCGGGATGTCGGCCACCTCCACGCCGAACGCCTCCCCCACCGACACCGCGTCGTACGGCGCGAGCACCTCGACGTGCATCTCGTGCAGGAACTCGTGCACCCGCGGGCCGTTCGCGTACACGTACTGCGGGCGGGCACGTTCGTCGCCGACCAGGTCGGGCAGACCGGGCTGCTTGGAGATGAACGGGATCACGTCCATGCGGAACCCGGCGACACCCTTGTCGAGCCAGAACCGCATGATGTCGTACACCTCGCGGCGCACCGGCTCGTGCTCCCAGTTCAGGTCGGGCTGCTCCTTCGCGAAGTAGTGCAGGTACCACTGGTCGGTGGTGGCGTCGTGCTCCCACGCCGAGCCGCTGAAGAACGACGAGTAGTTGTTCGGCGGCGCGCCGTCGCGGCCGTCGCGCCAGATGTAGTAGTCGCGGTACGGGTCGTCCTTCGACGAGCGGCTGCGCACGAACCACTCGTGCTGGTCGCTCGAGTGGTTGACCACAAGGTCGATGATCAGCCGCATCCCGCGCTCGGTCATCGCCGCGAGCATCCGATCGAAGTCGTCCATCGTGCCGAACTCGGCCATCACCTTGCGGTAGTCGCGGATGTCGTAGCCGTTGTCGGCGTTCGGGCTGTCGAAGTGCGGGCTGAGCCAGATGGTGTCGACGCCGAGCAGCGCGAGGTGATCGAGCTTCGACGTGATGCCGTTCAGATCGCCGATGCCGTCGCCGTTCGAGTCCATGAACGAGCGCGGATAGATCTGGTAGACGACGGCGTCCTTCCACCACGGTGTTGCCTGGGCCATGCGCCCGAGGTTAGGGCGTGTGCCGTCGTTCGTGGCCCGACGGCCTCGACCGGAGCGCACATACCAGGCACTCGGCGCTCTCAGGCCATAACGAGGCTTTCATGTACCCCCGGGGTGACACGAAAGCCTCGAGAATCCGGTTCACCGGCGTTCCGGGCATGCCCAGAACCACCCCGGGGTCATTCTGTGCATGCCCAGAAGGGTGCCGAAGTGCCGCTCTGCGTGCTGGACAGCATGGGTGCGATGGGGCAGAATGCCTTGCATGGTCGGCAGTGGGCTTTCAACGTCGTCGGGAGCCAATGCCAACCGGCGACGCCATCGCGTCTGGTCGTATGTGGCCCTGGGTGTCTTCGTCGCCACGTTCTTCGTGCCGTGGTCGCGGGTGGGCGCGATTGGCGAAGTGCTGAGTTACCTGGTTCCGCTCACGCTGGCCTTCGTGATGCTCTGGATCGAGCACACTCGAGCAACGACGGGGGACGCTGCCTCCCCGACCTGAGCCGCACGGTGCCGGCGGCGAACAGGACTCACGCTCCTCGGGCGAGCAGCCTGGCCTCAGCGCTTGCGCAGGACGATGAGGAAGTGGTCGCCGACGCTGCGGAAGCCGGGCCACGAGGCCGTGATGTCGTCGAGCTTCGCCATCGTGCGGAACGTGCGCGGATGGTTGGTGTACATCGATGTGAGGTACGGCGGCGGCACGAACGTGCTGAGCCCCTCGTAGCGCACGAGGTCCCAGGTGCCGTCCGTGCCGATCCACTCACGGGCGAACTCTCGCGGCGTGAAGTAGCGGGTCCAGATCGTGCCGCCGTTCATGCCGACCGGCGTGGTGTCCTTCTCGAACCGCACCTTCGCCCGCGACCAGCGGCGCTTGCGCACGTAGTGAGCGAACTCCCACGGGCACCAGCGACCGATGACGGTGAACAGCGCGTACCCACCCGGCCGCATCAGCGCACCGAGTTGACGTGCCGTGTCGCCCAGGTCGGGCACGCAGTTGAGCGGGCCGAAGTTCGAGTACGCGACGTGGAAGCGCTGAGCGTGCGTGTCGGCGAGCAGGTCGAGTTGCTGCGAGCCGGCGCGCACCGCCTCGATGGTCCCCGGCCGCACGACGGCGGCACGTGCTGCGGCGCGCTCGACCATGGCCGGCGACCAGTCGGTCGCGGTCACGTGGTGGCCGAGCTCGGCGAAGTGCTGCGCGTCGATGCCCGTGCCGCACCCGAGATCGATCAGCGCCGAGGGCCGCGACGGCAGCAGGTCGTCGATCTGCCGCCACACGATGTCGCGCATGCGCTGGATGAGGTCGTTGTTGCCCTGCGGCCCGTCGTACGTGGGCGCCACGCTGTCGAACGCGAGCGCCGTCTCGTCGAGCATCTGCGCGAGCTCTGGTTTCGGCGGCGGTGTCACTCCGACAGCACCGGGATGCGCAGGCGGGTGGGGTTCGGGTTGCGAGCGCCGCGCTCGGCCTCGCGCAGGTCGATCCAGCGCTGCTCGACGCGGGCACGATGCTCGTCGAGCGGCAGGTCGGGCAGCATCGCGTGCTGCGCGCGGCTGAGGCCGGCCTCGCGGCGGCGCAGGTCGAGCAGGTCGTGCAGGCTGAGGTGCAGCTCGCGGTAGATCTCGGTGGGGTACGTGCCGTGGAACATCATCGCCAGGTCGCCGGAGTGCGCCCAGTTGGCCTGCTCGTCGAGCTCGAGCTTCACCATCTCGTGGAACCGGGTGCCGGGGAGCGGGTAGCTCACGCTCACGCCGATGTCGTCGGGCAGGATCTCCGACACGAGCGCGACGGTCTTCTCGATGTCGTCCCACGTCTCGCCGGGGTAGCCGAACTGGATGAAGAAGCAGGCGCGGATGCCGTGACGGGCGAGGCCGGCGCGTGCGGCGCGGATCTGCTCGACGGTGATCTCCTTGTCCATCGCGTCGAGGATGCGCTGGCTGCCGCTCTCGGCGCCGAGCCACACCTCGTCGCAACCCGACCGGGCGAGCGCGTCGAGCGCCTGCTCGTTCATCAGGTCGCATCGGCTCTGCATCGTGAACGGCACCCGCACACCGGCGGCCTGCACGCGATCGGCGAACGCGGCCAGCCAGTCGCTGCGGAGACCGAAGATGTCGTCGGCGAACCACAGGTGATCGGGCGCGTAGGTGCGGGCGAGGTGGATGACCTCGTCGGCCACCTCGGCAGCCGACCGCATCGAGTAGCGCTGTCCCCAGATGGGCTTGGCGCACCAGTTGCACGAATACGGACAGCCACGGGTGGAGACGAGGTTGAGCGAGAACTTGCCGTGCGCCGACACCCAGGCGTCGCGATAGGCGTCGATGTCGACCAAGTCGCGCGCGGGCTGACCGAACACGTCGGGGTGCCGCTCGATCGAGCGGCGGCCGTTGGAGTGCACCTCGCCGTCGACCAGGGTGGCGATGCCGGCGATGTCGGCCAGGCTCTGATGCGGGTCGTCACCGGTCCAGCGCGCGAGCACGTCGCGCATCGTGTGCTCGCCCTCACCGAGGAAGCAGGCCTCGGCTCCCGCCTCGAGGTACACCTCGGCGTGATCGGTGACGTCGGCACCGCATGCGGCGATGCGCGCGCCGGCCGCACGGGCCATGCCGATCATGGTGATGGCCGCCTCGCGCATGCGGGTGAGGCACATCTTCGACAGGAAGTTGAAGTTGTCCTCGAACAGCACCACCACGTCGGGTCGGTGCAGCGCGAGCG
>JBDKJP010000106.1:0-15613 GCA_039796575.1 Actinomycetota bacterium | reverse complement strand
CGGCCCCACCGTGGTGGCCACCCATCGTGCGTGCGGTGCGGTGTTCGTGCCGCGCTTCACGTGCAGCGCGTGCGATGCCGAGCTGGAACGCTCAGCCGTCCGTGCCACCGTCGACGTCGAGTGACGACGACAGCTCCCGGTACGCGTCGAGCTCGGCGCGGAGCTGCGCGATCTTCCGCTCGCCGAGCGCCAACACGTCGGCACCCGCGACGAACCGGCGCGGCGGTGGCTGCTCCTCGGCGAGGCGGACGAGCGCTCGCGCCAACTTGGCGGGGTCGCCGGCCTGGTGCCCGTCCTGCGCCTGCCACCACGTGCGCTGGGCCACGCTGCGTTCGGCGTAGTCGTCGACGGTGAGCTCGGGCAGCACCATCGAACCCGGGCCGGCGAGGCCGGTGCGGAAGAAGCCGGGGTTGACGATGGTGGTGTGGATGCCGAACGGCTCCACCTCCTGCGCGAGCGCACCCATCCAGCCCTCGAGCCCGAACTTCGAGGCGGCGTACACCGACGAGTACTCGAACCCCATCAGGCCCGCACCGGACGAGATGGCGATCACGTGGCCGCTGCGCCGGCGGCGCATCACCGGCAGCACGGCGCGCGTCACGTTCATCGGACCGAGCAGGTTGGCGGCGAGCTGCGCCTCCACCTGCGGCAGCGACATCTCCTCGAAGTAGCCCTTGTACGACGCGCCGGCGTTGTTGACCAGCACGTCGATGTGCCCGAACCGTTCGACCGCGGCGTCGACGGCCGCGTGCGACTGCTCGACGCTGGTCACGTCGAGCGGCACCGCGAGCAGGTCGTCACGCGTGCCGAACACCGCCGTCACGTCGTCGGCCCGGCGGGCGGTGGCCACCACGCGGTGGCCGGCGTCGAGCGCCGCGGTCACGAACTCGGCGCCCATCCCGCGGGCCGCGCCCGTGACGAACCAGACCTTGCGATCAGCCATCCGTGGATCCTCGCGCGAGCTCGTCGAACACCTCGTACAGCGCGACACGCATCTGGCGGGCGATCCACCGCACGTCGGGCACCGAGGTCTCGCGCCGCTGGGTGAGGTCGGGTGGGTTGGGCGACTCGGCCGGCGCCATGGCGGGGAACTCGACGAGCACCGACTGGTGACCGGGGATGACGAGCTCCTGGCCCTCCCACAGGAACGCGAGCGTGCCGTTCTGCACCCGGCCCGCGTTGTACGGGTAGCCCCACCCCACGGCCGTCGACATCGCGACGGCCACCTTCGTGGCGAGCGGCCCGTTGTGCGCACCCACCCACCGGTACGGCGAGTGGAGGTGCACGGTGAGCACGGGCTGGATGCGCAGCGTCGCGTCCATCAGCGTGTTCGCCTCGGGCGTGGCGAGGTTGAAGCCGTCGCGGTTCGGGTCGAGGTCGAGCGCGGTGCGGCGGGTGTGCGCGGCGAGCCCGTCGGGGTTGAGCGTGGGGATGAGCCAGATGCCGAACTCGGTGGGCGGGTGCAGCCGAATCTCACGCACGAAGAACGCCGGCGCGCACTCGTCGCCGTGCACCTGCCCGACGACCAGCACCTGCGGGCCGGAGGTCGAGCCCCAGTGCTCGGACCAGATCGTGCGGCCCTCGGTGCTCACGCCGATCGACCGGTACTCGTCGGCACGCGCGTCGGTGTCGTTGCGGAACCCCACCGCGCCCTCGGCGATGGTGGCGCACTCGCCATCGGGGATGTCGGCGGCGTCGGGGTCGGTCGGTGGTGCGGCCGTGGTGGTCGTCGGCGCTGCCGTCGTGGGCGGGACCGTGGTCGGGGCGACGGTCGTGCTGGTCGACGCGACCGAGGTGGTGGTCTCGCCGACGCTCGGCGCGGTGGAACCCGGCTCCGACGCACACGCCGCCAACGCACCGAGCGCCAGCAACGCAGCGAGGAACGGACGGCCGGGGCGATGCACCCGCCGATTGTCCCATCCGGCGCACCGCTGCCGGTGGCAGGTCCGCCGCTAGGTTGCCAGTGTGAACGAAGCGGTCGACACGCCCCTGCTGCGCAAGATCCGGGAGTCGGTCATCGGCGACGATCAGGTGATGGAGGGCCCGTACGGGCCGCGCCGCATCACCTACGCCGACTACACCGCGTCGGGCCGTGCACTCACCTTCATCGAGGACTTCATCCGCGACGAGGTGCTGCCCCGCTACGCGAACACGCACACCGAGTCGTCGGGCACCGGGCTGCAGACCACCCGGCTGCGCGAGGACGCGCGCCGCATCGTGCACGAGGCCGTCGGCTGCGACGACGAGACGTGCGTCATCTTCTGCGGCTCCGGTGCCACCGGTGCGATCGACAAGTTGATCGGCGTGATGAACCTGCGCGTGCCGGCCGACCTCGACGACCGCTTCCACCTCTCGGCGCACATCCCGGCCGATCAGCGTCCCGTGGTGTTCGTCGGCCCGTTCGAGCACCACAGCAACGAACTGCCGTGGCGCGAGAGCATCGCCGACGTCGTCACCATCCCCGAGGACGCCGATGGCCACATCGACCTCGCCCGCCTCGAGGCCGAGCTCGTGGCGCACGCCGACCGGCCGTTGAAGATCGGCTCGTTCTCCGCGGCTTCGAACGTCACCGGCATCGTGTCGAACACCTGCGCCATCGCCGACCTGCTGCACCGCCACGGCGCGCTCTCGTTCTGGGACTTCGCCGCGGCCGGCCCGTACGTCGACATCGAAATGTACCCGTCGTGCACCGAGCACCCGCTGGCCCACAAGGACGCGGTGTTCCTCAGCCCGCACAAGTTCGTCGGCGGGCCGGGCACACCGGGTGTGCTGGTGGCCCGCCGTTCGTTGCTGCAGAACCGCGTGCCCGACGTGGTGGGCGGCGGCACGGTGGCGTACGTGAACCCGAGCGAGCACCGCTACCTCGACGACCCCGTGCACCGCGAGGAAGGCGGCACGCCGGCGATCATCGAGTCCATCCGCGCCGGCCTCGTGTTCCAGTTGAAGCAGGCCGTCGGCGTGGCCACCATCCGCGAGCGCGAAGAGGCGTACTGGCAACGCGCGGTCGCGGCGTGGGCGTCGAACCCGGCGCTGCAGGTGCTGGGCAACACCACGGCCGAGCGGTTGTCCATCGTGTCGTTCGTGGTCCGCCGACCCGAGGGCCGCTACCTGCACCACAACTTCGTGGTCGCGCTGCTCAGCGACCTGTTCGGCATCCAGTCGCGCGGCGGGTGCTCGTGCGCCGGCCCGTACGGCCACCGGCTGCTCGGCATCGACCTCGAACGGTCGCACGAGTTCGAGCACGAGATCACGCAGGGCTGCGAGGGCATCAAGCCCGGCTGGACCCGCGTGAGCTTCAACTACTTCATCAGCGAGGCCGTGTTCCAGTACCTCGTGGCCGCCGTCGACATGGTGGCCGAGCACGGCTGGAAGCTGCTGCCGGAGTACCGCTTCGACCCGGCGTCGGGCCTGTGGCGGCACATGCACGGGCCCGTCGAGCCGCGCCTGCGCCTCGGGCAGTTGCGGTACGACCAGGCCACCGGCGATCTCGTCGTGCCGAAGCTCGGCCACGACCGCGCGCCCGAGGATGCGCTCGTCGGCTACCTCGACGAGGCCCGGGCACGCTTCGACGCGGTGTCGGCCACGGCGCACGCGGCGCCGGCCGCCGGCCGCCTCTCGGCCGAGTTCGAGCACCTCCGCTGGTTCGAGCTCCCCGCCGAGTCGCTCACCGTCTGACGCGCCACCGCCGCGAACCCGCGATGCCGCGGCGAGCGGCCGCGTGTGATTGAGTACCGCCCCATGAACCGCGGGCGGTCGTGGGGGCCGGGCCGGTGGCTGCTCGGCGCGTTGTTGCTGATGACGGCCTGCAGCACAGCCGATGCATCCCCGCGCCCCACCGCGCCGCCTCGCCCCACCACCCCGGCCACGCAACCGAGCACCACGCTGCTCGGCGCCACCCCCGACCGCCTGGCCGGTGAGCAGGTGGCCTCGGCGGGGCCGGTGCCGGGCTGGGTGCCGGCGGCGCCGCTCACCGCGAACCCGTTCGCCCAACCGGTGGGCAACTGGGTGGGCGGCGACATCCCGCGCATCTACCCGCTCCCCGACGGCCGGCAGCTGTGGTGGCTCAACGACTCGTTCCTCCCGCCCGACGGGAAACCCCCGGTCGACCAGTTCGAGTTCGTCCGCAACGTGCTGTTCGAGCGCGGCACCGACGGCGCGATGACCATGCACACGAGCAACCGCGACGGTGCGCCGTGGGACTTCCTCACCCACCCCGACACCGACCACTTCCGCCACTTCTTCTGGCCCCTCGGTGGTGCGGTCGACGGCCCGCTGCTGAAGGTGTTCGTCGCCGAGATGGAATGCTTGCGGCCGCAGTGGGGCATCTGCTTCCGACCCATCCGCACGTGGCTCGCGACGTACACCTGGGCCGACCTCCAGCTCGTCGACCTGCAACCCGCGGCGAACGACGGCGTGAAGCCCGTGTACGGGTTCAGCGTGGCGAGCGACGACGAGTGGAGCTACCTGTACGGCGCGGGTGGCGAGTACAACACGCCCGACGAATGGGGCGGCTCCGACCAGACGTTCGTCGCACGCGTGCCGGTGGGCCGGCTCGAGGCCGCGCCCGAGTACTGGGACGGCACCGCGTGGAACCCCGACGCGTCAGCCGCGGCACCGATCGTCGAACGCGGCTGCTGCGACTTCCGGATGTCGGTGATCCGTTGGAACGACGGCTACCTCGGCGTCGCGAAGGAGGACGAGTTCGTCGGCCGGCGCATCTTCGTGATGACCGCGCCGCGGCCGGAAGGCCCGTGGACCGACCTCGCCGAGATCCCGATGCCCAACTCGCCCGACGCACCCGACCGCGTCACCTACGACGCCGCCCCCTACCCGGAGCCGGTCGACGGGCGGCTGGCCATCGTGTACTCCACCAACTCGATGGTGGAGAAGACCGTGTTCCGCGACCCGTCGGTGTACCGACCGGTGGTGCTGCTCACCGACCTCCGCTGACCCTTCGCTGAATCCGGGCACCCGGCGCGTGGGGAAGAATGTCGCGATGACCACCGAGCCCGTCACCGACTGGACGTCCGACTACGACATCCTCGACCCCGAGTACGTCGCGAACCCCTTCCCGGTGTGGGACGACCTGCGCGGCACCTGCCCCATCGCGCACTCCGACCGGTGGGGCGGTTCGTGGATGCCCACTCGGTACGCCGACGTGTTCGCCGTGGCGCACGACGTGGCCAACTTCAGTTCGCGCGACGTGGGCGTGCTCACGTTCAGCGAGGAGGACCGCCCGCCGGGCCCCATCAACCTGCCGCTGCCTCCCATCGACTCCGACCCGCCGCAGCACACCTGGACGCGCCGCCTGCTGCTGCCGTGGTTCTCCCACAGCCAGGTGGCCATCTACGAGCCCATCACGCGCGACCTGTGCAACGGCCTCATCGACGGCTTCATCGCCAACGGCAACGCCGACGCGGCCGCCGACTACGCGCAGCAGATCCCGGTGCGCGTGATCGCGAAGATCCTCGGTGTGCCCGGCGACCTGGCCGACACGTTCACCGGCTGGGTGCGCGACGTGCTCGAGTTCGCGCACGACGAGGTGCGCAGCAAGCGCGGCTTCGACGGCATCGTCGAGTTCCTGCTGCGGCAGCTGGCCGAGCGCCGCGACGACCCCAGTGACGACCTCATCAGCGCCCTGCTGCAGACCGAGGTGGAGGGCGAGCCGATCCCCGACGAGATCATCATGGGCATGGCGGCGCTCACGCTCATCGCCGGCGTCGACACCACGTGGTCGGCCATCGGCAGCTCGATGTGGCACCTCGCCACGCACCCCGCCGATGCGAAGCGTCTCGTCGACGATCCCGACATCATGAGCCAGGCCGTGGAGGAGTTGCTCCGTGCGTACTCGCCCGTCACCATGGCACGCGTCGCGAACAACGACGTCGACCTGAAGGGCTGCCCGGTGAAGGCCGGCGAGAAGGTGCTGCTCAACTTCCCCGCGGCGAACCGCGACCCGGAGATGTTCCAGCAGCCCGATGTGGTCGACTTCGACCGCCCCGAGAACCGCCACGTCGCGTTCGGCGCCGGCATCCACCGGTGCGCGGGCTCGAACCTCGCGCGCATGGAACTGCGGGTGGCCATCGAGGTGTGGCTGCAGCGCATCCCCGAGTTCCGCCTCGCCGACGACGCCGAGGTCACCTGGGCGGGCGGGCAGGTGCGCGGGCCGCGCAACGTGCCAGTGGTGTTCTGAGTCGCTTTTCGCGGCACCCTCCTGATACCCTGGGGGGTATGTGTATGGAAGTCACCTGCCCCGAATGTTCACGCCCCTCGTGGGCCGGCTGCGGCATGCACGTCGAGCAGGTGCTCGGCCACGTGCCCCACGCCGAGCGCTGCCACTGCGCCGACGAGCCGGCACCCACCACCCCTCGCTGATCGCACGTCCTCCCCTTTCGGAACGCCTGTTCCAGCCTGGCTAGGGTGCGGGCCATCGCATCCGACGGGGAGAGAGACATGCATCGCACACATCGCGCCAAGGTTCGTGGCGTCATCGCCGCCACCGTGCTGGTCGGCACCGTGGCCGGCTTCGCCGCACCGCAGGCCACGGCCGCACTGCCGCGGGTGATGGTGCCGATCGGCTCCGACTACCAGGCGCCCACGATGCAGCAGTTCGCCCGCGCCGCGGCCGCCCAGGACACCTCGGGCACCGTGCGCCTGCTGGTGCTGCCCATCACCTACAGCCTCGACGCGTTCACGTCGTCGAAGAGCGAACGCAAGAAGAACCTCACGCTTGCCGACAACCGTCGCGCCATGCTGCAGGACGCCTGCAACGTGGTGAAGGCGCCCACGCAGACCTGCGAGACCGTGCTCCTCCCCACGCTCACCCGCTCCGACGCGTTCGTGCAGTCGAACATCGACGCGTTCACCGCCGACGTCGACGGCATGTTCGTGCTCGGCGGTGACCAGACCGTGGCGATGCAGCTCGTCGCCGGCACGCCGCTCGAGGCCGCGATGGCCGCCGTCTACCAGCGCGGTGCCGTGATGGGCGGCAACAGCGCTGGCGACGCCGTGCAGTCGCGCAACATGATCAACGGCTTCTCCGCCGGCTTCGACGTGCCGCAGAGCCTGCAGCAGGGCGCCGTCGACGTCTGGACCTACGACGGCCCCGGCGACCTCACCCGCGGCCTCATCTTCGGCCTGCCCACGGTGATCGACGAGCAGCACGTGTTCGAGCGTGGCCGCATCGGCCGCGCCGTCAACGTGGCCGTCACCCAGCAGATGCCGGTGCTCGGCATGGACGCCGCCACCGGTGGCATCGTGATCGACGAGACCACGCTCACCGAGGTCACCGGTCTCTCCGGCGGCATCGTCATCGATCCGCTCACGCTCGGCGCCACGGCGTCGTTCGGCGGCCCGAACCACACCCTCGCCACCAGCGGCGTGGTCACGCACCTCGTGCCCGGTGGCGCCAACGGCTTCTCGTTCGCCTCGATGCAGCCCACCGTGAACGGCGTGGCCCAGGCCGCCCCGTCGTTCGCCGGCCGCACCTACCCCACGTTCGGCACCGCGGCCGGATCGGGCTCGCTCCTCCTGTCGGGCGGCTTCCGCGAGCAGCCCGCCGGTGCCGTGGGCAGCACGTTCGTGCAGCGTGCCGGCGGCGCCGCCGCCACCATCGTGGTGCTCACCGTCGGCTATGCGAAGACCACCACCGCGCAGGCCGATGCGAAGGCCATCGCCGCCGCACTGCAGCCCGGTGTCACCGCCACCGTGAAGTGGGTCGCCGTCGACGCGAAGACGAACGTGGTCGCCACCGTTGCCGCCATCCAGGGCGCCAGCGGCATCGTGCTCACCTCGGCCGACGCCTCGCTCGTGCTGCCCGCCCTCGCAGCGCAGCCCGCCATCACCTCGGCCGTGCGCACCCGCTGGAATGCGGGCGCCGCGTTGCTCGCCGACGATGCTGCCGCCGCCGCACTCGGCACCAAGCTCTCCACCGACGGCCCCGCCGCCGACATCGAGCTCGACGCATCGCTCGACTTCGTGGCCGGCAACGTGGCCGTGGCCGACGGTCTCGGCTGGGTGAGCAACCTGTCGGTCACCCCGCGCCTGCTGCCGCAGCACCGTTGGGGCCAGGCCTACCAGGTGCTCGCCGCGGCGCCGCAGTCGCTGTCGCTCGGCCTCGACGTGGCCACCGCGGTCGAGGTGCGCAACGGCACCGCCACGGTCATCGGCGACAACGCCGTCGTCGCGCTCGACGGGCGCGTCGCCACATTCGGCACCGGCACCAACGGCGGCCTCGCCACACGCTGGACCGTGCTCGACACCTTCGTCAGCGGCCAGACCCTGCACTCGTGAGCCGCGGGCGGGGATGCCCCGCCCGCAACTCGCCAGCGCGTAGCGTGGGCTGATGCGCACTCGACTGTTGGGAGCGGTGCTCACCGCCGTGTTCGTCGCGCTCGCGTGGCAGGCACCGGCGGCGCACGCCGCGGGGCTCTCGCTCACGCCCGACGCCACCGCCGTGCACGTCGGCGAGACCATCCTGCTCACCGCCGACTTCTGCGCCACGGGCAACACGGTCGACCTCCTGGAGGTCACCGTGGCCAGCGGCGGCCCGTCGGGCCCGGCCACCACCACGGCGCTCGACCCGGGCATCGTCACCCAGACCGTCGACGGGTTCTCCTTCCTGCACACCACCACCACCGAGGAGACCGCGGTGTGGTTCGCCGCCACGTGCTCCGACGCGTCGACCGCGTCGTCATCGGCCACTCCGGTGCTCGTGTACCCCACGGTCGGGCTGCTCTGGTGGCAGGCGCCGGCCGAGGGCTTCGGCGCCGGGGTCGGCGGCACGGGTGCCGTGTCGGCGACGTCCATCGACTGCGTCGAGGGGTCCACTGCCACGGCCGAACTGTTGGTCGACGGCACCACCGTGTCGTCCATCACCGGCGTCGTGACCGGCGGGGCACTGCAGTTCGACCTGCCGATCCCGATCGACACCCCCGGCGGACGGCACGAGGTGCTCGTGTCGTGCGACGCCATCGCCGGCGGCCAGATCGTCGACAGCCATCCGTTCTCGGTCACCGACAGCAGCGGTGTGGGCGGCGGTGGTGGCTCCATCCCCGTCACCGGTCGGTCGCTCCCGCTGGGCCTCGCCGTGGTGCTCGTCCTCACCGGTCTCGCACTGGTGTGGTTCAGCCGCCAACCGGCCCCTGCCGGGTGAGCCGCCCGTGACGTCGCGTCTGGCCCACCTGTTCGGCGGGATCCTCGCGACGTCGGTGGCGCTGGCGCTCACCGTGGCGCCGCGCGTCACCACCGCGGCCGCCACGCCCGAGCAGGAACTGGCCGAACGGTACGCGCCCATCGTCCGCGTCCAGCAGCACACCGAGGCCTGCGGGGCGGGCGAGCCGTACTCCCCCGCCCCGGTCGAGGTGGTGCTCGGCAACGACGACGTCGTGCTGCGCGCGAACGGCGGCACCATCATCACCACCGCGCCCACCGCCGACGACCTCGCCGCGGCACCGGCCGACGCGTACCTCGACTTCCCGGGCAACGCGCTCGAGCCGCGGTGCGACTACGAGCGGTGGTTCGACAGCACGGGCGCGCGCAACACGCCGACGGTGTACGCACGCGTCGCCACCGACCCCGACGAGCCCGGCCGGTTGGCGCTGCAGTACTGGGTGTTCTGGGTCTACAACGACTGGAACGACCGTCACGAGGGCGACTGGGAGATGCTCCAGATCGCGTTCGACGCCGACGACGCAACGGCCGCGCTGGACACCGACCCGGTGGAGGTGGCGGTGGCCCAGCACGAGGGCAGCGAGCGCCGCGCCTGGGACCGCGTCGAGAAGGTCGACGACCACCCGGTGGTGTACCCGGGCACCGGTTCGCACGCCACCTACTACACGCCGAACCGGTGGTTCGGGAAGAGTGCCGCGTCGGGCTTCGGCTGCGACGACACGCGCGGCCCGTCCGCCTCGATCGAGCCGACGGTGGTGATGCTGCCCGACGGCACACCCACCGCGGGCGACCCGTTCGCCTGGCTGACGTTCGAGGGTCGCTGGGGTGAGCGGCAGCCGTCGTTCAACAACGGCCCCACCGGGCCGATCACGAAGGACCAGTGGGCGCACCCGATCGTGTGGATGGAGGAGGAAGGGCGCGACGGCAGCGTCAGCCTCCCGCCGCTCGGCACGAAGGTGACCGACTTCTTCTGCACCGCGAGTGCGACGGGCTCCATCCTGTTCATCAACTTCCTCGACGAGCCGTGGCTGGTGGCCATCGCGATCGTCGCCGTCATCGCACTCGTGGTCGTCGGGGTGAAGCGCACGCTCTGGTCACCCGACGAGCCGCTGCCGCTGGTGGCGCGACGTCGCAACGGTCAGATCATGCGCGGCGCCGCACGGCTGCTGTTCGAGCACCGGCGTCGATTCCTGCCGATCATGCTGCTCGTCCTCGCCGGCGGTCTCGTGGCAGCGGTCGTGCAGGTGGTGGTGCTGCGCATCCCGGCGTTCGACGACGTCACCGACATCGTGGGCCGCGACCAGAGCATCGGCGCCGCCGTGGCACTACTGGCCGGCGCACTGGTCAGCATCCCGGTCGGGCTCTACGCGCACGCCGCGACCCTGCGGCTCGCGAGCGACATCGACGCGGGGTCCGAGGAAGGTCATGTGCTCCGGCGCACGCGAGGTGACCGCGCGTTCATGGTGGCCGCCGCGTTCTTCCTGCTGTTCTCCGTGCTGTTCCTCGTGCCGCTGTTGGCGGCGATCGCCGCGGTGCTGTGGTGCGTCGCCTCGAGCGCCGCACACGTCGACGGCACCGGCGTGGTCGCCTCGTTCCGCACCTCACGCCGGCTCGGCAAGGGCAACCGTTGGCGCACGCTCGCGCTGGTGGTCGCCGTGTTCGGCGTCACCGCGTTCACCGGCCCGTTCGTGGGCACGCTCGTGCTCATCCTCACCAACAGCTCGTTCGGTGTGGTGAACCTCATCGCCGCGTTGTTCTTCGCGGTGCTGTTGCCCTGGATGGCGTTGTGCCTGCGCCTGCTGCACGGCGAGCTCGTCGCCGCTGCGGTCAGCCCTGCAGCTGCATCCTGATCGCGCACTCCCGCTCGTCGACCTTCTTGAACAGCCCGCGGATGCGCGCGCCGATGTCCATCAGCGTGGTGAACACCTTGTGCTTGGCGCGGATGGCGTCGCGCACCACGTGCGCGTCGGCGTCGAGCAACACCTCGGCAGTGGCGTGCACGACCTCGCTCCCTTCGCGCACCTTGCCGCGCATGTCGCACGGCTGCAGGGTGACCGCCGGGTTGTTGCGGATGCGCTTCACCTTGCCCGAGGAGGCCTCGGTGGTGAACCCGCAGGAGCCGTCGGGGAGGGCGACGATCCACACCGGGGTGGGCACTCCTTCCCCGTTCTTGCGGAAGGTGGTGAGCAGCACATAGGTCTCGTCGGTGATCGCCATGGGCCAAACCGTATCCCCGGTAGGGTCGGACGAATGTCGGCAACGACGAACCCCACCACCGGCCTCACCGCCGCCGAGGTCGCCGATCGTGTGGCTCGAGGCCTCACCAACGACATCCCGGCGGCGCCGACCCGCACCGTGTCGCAGATCATCCGCGGCAACGTGTTCACACCGATCAACCTGGTGATGGCCATCCTCGCCGGCCTGGTCATCGCCGCCGGCTCGCCGAAGAACGCGCTGTTCGGCTTCGTCATCGTCTACAACAGCGCGATCGGCGTGTACCAGGAGCTGCGCTCCAAGCGCACGCTCGACAAGCTCAGCGTGGTCTCGGCGCCACGTGCCCACGCCGTGCGCGACGGCGTGGTCGTGGAGCTGCAGGTGAACCAGCTGGTGCAGGACGACGTCGTCGAACTGCGTGCCGGCGCGCAGGTGGTGGCCGACGGCACGGTGCTGCAGCACGACAACCTCGAGATCGACGAGTCGCTGCTCACCGGCGAGGCCGACCCGGTGGTGAAGCTCGACGGCCACGAGGTGCTCAGCGGCAGCGCCGTGGTGGCCGGCACCGGGCGCATGGTGGTCACGAAGGTCGGCGCCGAGAACTACGCGGCGAAGCTGGCGGAGGAAGCACGACGCTTCACGCTCGTGAACTCGCCGTTGCGCAACGACGTGAACCGCATCGTGAAGTGGGTGGGCTACGCCATCATCCCGGTCGGTCTGCTGCTGGCGAGCAGCCAGTTCTTCCGGCGCGACGCGTCGTGGCAGGACGCCATCATCAGCACCGTCGCCGGCCTGGTGGGCATGGTGCCCGAGGGCCTGGTGCTGCTCACGAGTGTCGCGTTCTTCGTGGGCGTGCAGCGCCTCGGCAAGCACCGCTGCCTCGTGCAGGAGCTGCCCGCCATCGAGGTGCTCGCCCGCGTCGACGTGCTGTGCGCCGACAAGACCGGCACCATCACCGAGGGCGCGCTCGAGGTGAGCGAGATCCGCGCACTCGGCGACGCCGACGTCGAGGCCACCCGCGCCGCGCTCACGGCGCTCGCCCATCTCGACCCCGACCCGAACGCCACGTCGCAGGCGTTGAAGGCGTTCCTGCCCGAGCCGTCGACGTGGACCGTCACCGGCCGCGTGCCGTTCTCCAGCGCCCGCAAGTGGAGCGCGATGAGCTTCGCCGGCAACGGCAACTGGGTGCTCGGCGCACCCGAGAACGTGCTCACCGACGCATACGCCGGCGACCTGCGCGCCGCAGTCGAGGCCGAGGCGGCCAACGGCCGTCGTGTGCTGGTGCTGGCCGCCACCGACGCCGCGTTCACCGACGGCGAGTCGGCGCTGCCGGCCGTGCAACCGACGGCGCTCGTGCTGCTCGAGGACATCGTGCGCCACGACGCGCCCGACACGCTGCGCTACTTCGCCGAGCAGGACGTGACGGTGAAGGTCATCAGCGGCGACAACAACGTCACCGTCGGCGCCGTCGCACGCCGTGCGGGCCTCGCCGACTGGGAGGCCAACGTCAACGCCACCACCCTGGCCGCCGACGACACGCCCGAGTTCGCCGCCGCCGTGGCCGACAACACCGTGTTCGGTCGCGTCACCCCGCACCAGAAGCGATCGATGGTGAAGGCGCTGCAGGCACAGGGGCACGTGGTGGCCATGACCGGCGACGGCGTCAACGACGTGCTCGCACTGAAGGACGCCGACTGCGCCATCGCGATGGCGTCGGGCAGCGAGGCCACCCGCGGCGTGGCGCAACTGGTGCTGCTCGACAGCAACTTCTCGGCCCTGCCCCGTGTGGTGGCCGAGGGTCGCCGGGTCATCAACAACATCGAGCGCGTCGCGTCGCTGTTCCTCGCGAAGACCGTGTACTCGCTCATCCTGTCGCTGCTCACCGGTGTGTTCGCGCTGGCCTACCCGCTGCAGCCCATCCACCTCACCATCCTCAGCTGGCTCACCATCGGTACGCCGGCGTTCTTCATGGCGCTCGAGCCGAACGACCGCCGGGTCGAGGACGGCTTCCTCGCCCGCGTGCTCGGGCACGCCATCCCGGCCGGCGTGGTCATCGCCGCGCAGACGATGATCGTGTTCTCGCTCGTGCAGATCGACAGCGGCGTGTCGGAGGCCGAGGCGAAATCGATCGCCGTGCTCGTCGCCGGCAGCGTCGCCCTCATGAACCTCTACCGCACCGCGCTGCCGCTCAACACGCTGCGGCGTGCGCTCGTCATCACCATGACCGCACTGTTCGCCGGTGCGTTCCTGCTGCCTGCCACACGGCGCATCTTCGACCTGCCGGTCGTCGACGAGGTGTGGGCGTACGGCCTGGCCGCCGTGTTCATCGTGCTCGCCTACCCGCTGCTGGTGCTCGGTTCGCGATTCAGCGAACGGCACGTCCACCACCGAGTAGCCTCGGCCACATGAGCCACCTCTACGACTTCACCATGAAGTCCATCACGGGTGAGGACGTGAACCTGGCCGACTACCGCGGCAAGGTCCTCCTCATCGTCAACGTCGCGAGCTATTGAGGCCTCACCGGCCAGTACGCAGGTCTGCGTACGCTCCACGAAGAGTTGTCCCCGCAGGGCTTCAGCGTCCTCGCCTTCCCGTGCAACCAGTTCGGTGCGCAGGAACCCGGCACCGATGCCGAGATCCTCGAGTTCGCCACGTCGAAGTACGGAGTGCAGTTCCCGATGTTCTCGAAGATCGAGGTCAACGGCGACGGTGCCTGCGAGCTCTACCAATGGCTGCGCGGGCAGACCGACGACGCCGACATCTCCTGGAACTTCGAGAAGTTCATCATCGACCGCGAGGGCAACGTGGCCGAACGGTGCAACCCGATGGTGACCCCCGAGGAGATCGCGCCGAAGTTGGCCGGTCTCCTCTGACCACCCGATAGGTTCCGCCTGACGGCTTCCCCCCGAACACGCTCCTCGTTTCGGGAGGTCCTCATGCCGTTCATGCCGCGTCTCCGGCTGCCTCGTCGGCGCCACACCGCGCTCTCGCTCCGTTCCCACGACCACGACTGGTTCGTGTTCACACCCGACCCCGACCAGCCGCTGGTGGTGGCCGAGTTCGGCGACGCCGTGTCGCTGGCCACCGACATCCCCGAGCTGTTCCCGGCGCGCCACGAGGCGCTGGTGCTGCTCGACGAGCTGCGGCGCATCACCGCCATCCTGCTCGACCCACCGGCCGAGGTCGGCCTGTTCGTCGCGCACGTCGCCCCGCCGGGCGTGGAGGCGCCGTTCTGCCAGACGCTCAGCATCGTGCTGCAGCAGCACGTGCCCACCGGCCCGCCCGACGACGAGGATCGCCGCGGCTACCTGGCACTGCGGCGCATCCACATGGTGCAGGGGTTGCAGCTGCTCGACGTGCTGCTCACCGACGGCGAGACCGTGCGGAGCCTGGCCATCGGCTGCGACCCCGACCCGATCTGGTTCGACGAGTTCCCCGTCGCCGTCGCGTGACGAACGTCATGTGGCGCGCGACGCGGTCGCGCGCTCACTGTGTGTGATTGAGCTGCTCGACGGGAGCAGGGAGGCCCTGGAGCCGGCATCGGCGGCCCGGGCCCCGCGTCAGGAAATGGCGGGAATCACATGATCGGAAACGGTCTGCTTCGACGCGCCGGTGCGCTGGCATCGACGTCGCTGGTGATGATGACAGTGGCGGTGCTCACCGCCACCCCCGCCGCCCACGCGTTGCAGGGTGGCGACTCGGCCTTCACCGCCGAGGCGCTGCCCTGCACCGTCCCGTGCGCCTTCACGGCCGACAACACCGCCGCCGGTCTCGACACGGTCACCACCGACGCCGGCACGTTCGCCAACGCCACCTGGTACGCACTCGTCGCCGACGCGAGCACCAGCCTCACCGTGCGCATCGAGGCCGCCGGGTGGGCGCCCGCACTGGTGGCCACCGACGCCGACACCAACGTGCTCGCCGTGTCGACCGACGGCGACGGACGGGACGCCGCCATCACGCTCTCCACCACGGCCGGCGACGTGGTGCTGTTGGCGCTCGCCGGGCTCGACGGCACCGACCAGGGCACCGCGACGATGACGCTCACCACGGGAACGCCCGACGTACCGGGCGACGTGGGCGCCGCCGCGTTCGATGCCAGCGCAGGCATCACCTGGTCGGCGCCCGACGACCACGGCGACGAGGTGACCGAGTACCGGGTGTACGTGAACGGGAGCAGCACGTCCACCGCGGTACCGGCACCCGCGACCGGCACCACGATCACCGG
>JBDKJP010000105.1:0-29430 GCA_039796575.1 Actinomycetota bacterium | reverse complement strand
TCGTCGCCGACTTCGTCGGCGAGCTGAAGTACCGGCCGTGGTTGGCGTCGGCCACGGCTCGCGGCTTCCGATCCTCCGTGAGCGTGCCCGTGTTCGTCGACGGCGCGCTCGACGGGGCGTTCATGGTGTACGCCGCCGAACCCCACGCATTCGACGAACAGGCCGTCACGGTCATGCAGGACCTGGCGACGCAGCTCGGCTACGGCATCGCCCGCCTCCGCGACGCCGACCGGCTCACCCGCACGCTCGAGGAGCGACGGCTGCTCGCCACGGCCATCGACCAGGCCGCCGAAGCCATCGTGGTCACCGATGTCGATGGCGCCATCCGGTACGCGAACCCGGCCACCGTGAAGAGCACCGGCTACGAGCTCGGTGAGGTGCTCGGCCGCAACCCGAGCATGTTCCAGAGCGGGCTCCACGAGCCGCAGTTCTACGAGGACATGTGGCGCCGGTTGCTCGGTGGGCAGGCCTGGCACGGCGTGTTGATGAACCGTCGTAAGAACGGCGACTTCTACGAGGAGGAAGCCACCATCGCGCCGGTGCACGACACCGCCGGCAAGCGCGTCGCGTACGTGGCGGTGAAGCACGACCTCAGCCGCGAGCGCTCGCTCGAGGCGGCCGTCACCCGCGACCAGCTCGACCGCGAGTCGGTGGTGGCCATCATGCGCGAGGTGCGCCAGGGCGACTCGCTGGAGGCGAGCGCGGCCAGCCTGTGCGCCGCGGTGCGCCGGTTCGACGACCTCGCGGGTGCGATGGTGATCGTGCTCGAGGCCGACGGTCATCCGGTGCCGGTGGCCATCGACGGGGCGGCCATCCCCGGTCAGCACGTCGTCGGCGAACCGTTGCGGATGGACCGTCTCGACCTCCTGGTGGAGGTCAGCAAGTCGGGCCCGTGGTGGATGGACCTGCGCGACCCCGACGGGCTCGCCGGGGCCGACCCCGTGTTCACCAAGGGCATGCTCGACGCGGGCTTCACCGCCACCGCCTACGCGCCCATCCGGCACGAGGGCGAGACCGTGGGGGTGCTGGCCGTGGTCACCCGGTCGACGTCGGCGGAGGAGTGGATGCCGTTGCGGCTGAGCCTGCTCAACGAGGTCGGCTCGTTCGGGGGCATGCTGCTCGGACCGCAGGTGCTGCAGCACGGACGGCGCAAGGAGATCCGTGCCGAGATCGAGGACATCATCGAGCACGAGCGGTTCCGTGTGGTCTTCGAGCCGGTGGTGCACCTGCCGTCGGGTGCGCCGGTCGGCTACGAGGCACTCACCCGGTTCGTCGACGGCTCGCGGCCCGATGTGCGGTTCGAGATGGCCCATTCGGTGGGCCTCGGCTCCGAGCTCGAGGCGGCGTGTGCCCGTGCCGCGCTGCGCGACGCGCGGAGCCTGCCCGACCACGTGTGGTTGAGCGTGAACTTCTCGCCGACGTCGATCGTCGAGGGTGTGGCCGCCGACGAGTTGCGGGGTGAGACGCGGTCGATCATCCTCGAGATCACCGAGCACAACGAGATCGAGAACTACGCGGCCGTGCGGCACGCGATCGACGCCTGCGGCAACGTGCTCGTGGCGGTCGACGACGCCGGGGCCGGCTTCGCCAGTCTGCGGCACATCCTCGAGCTGCAGCCCGACATCATCAAGCTCGACCTGGCACTCGTGCGCGACATCGACGTCGACCCCGCCCGTCAGGCGCTCGCCGCCGGCTTGCGGCACTTCGCGGCGCTCACCGGCACGTCGCTCATCGCCGAGGGCGTGGAGACCGAGGCCGAGGCCGCGGCCATCCGGCAGCTCGGCGTCGAGCTGGCGCAGGGCTTCCTGTTCCAGACCGCGCCGTTGCCGGGCTGAGCACCGCCCACCCGTAGAGTCGGCCGGGTGAGCTGGTCGGATCGGTGGTTGCGCAGCGTGGGGGAGGACCGCCCGCGGCTGCTGGTGGTCGGTGGGGCGTCGCTCGACGTCATCCACGTGCGCGGCGTGCCCACGCGCACGCCCGGCGGTGCGGGGTTGTACACCGCGCTCGCCGCCGCCAGGGCCGGTGCCGAGGTCACGATGCTCGCGCCCGTACCCGACCCGATGCCGCCCGAGCTGGCACCGGCGCTCGACCGCATCCGCTGGGTGGGGCCGACCGTGCCGGTCGACGGGCTGCCCCGCTTCGAGATCGCGTACGACGACACCGGTGCCGTGACGTTGTTCCGGGAGCACCTCGGTGCCGAGCCCGACATGACCCCGGCGCTGCTCGACCTGGTCGACGACATGCCCGGGTGCGCGTACTGCGTGCCGTTCCTCGATGCCCGCCTGCAGCAGGCGTTCATCACGGCGCTGCGCGACCGCGGCGTGCTGACCGTGGCGTCCACCTACGGGAAGGCCGCCCGCCAGGAGGCCGACGTGGTGCGCGGCACCGCGGCGATGGCCGACCTGTTCTTCTGCAACGCCGACGAGGCGACGGTGCTGTTCGGCGACGTCGCCGCCGAGCCGCCCCGCGCCGGTCGGCCGCGGTACGTCACCCGTGGTTCGCACGGTGCCACCGTGCTGCAGGGTGTGCACCGCACCGACGTGGCCGGCCTCGCCGCCGACGCGCTCGACCCGACCGGCGCCGGCGACACGTTCTGCGGCACCACCGTGGCTCGTCTGCTGAACGGCGACCACCCGGTCGTGGCCGCGGAGCGCGGCAACGCGGCAGCGGCCGAGATGGTGGGGCACGTCGGGCCCACCGCGCTGTGGGCGCCCGGTCCGTCGCCGTCGCCACCGGTCGACCCGCGAGTGCACGTCGACCACGGTGCGGTGCGTCGGCTGGGCGCGCTGCTGCGCGACCTCCCCGACCTCGAGGGCTCGCCGTTCGTGGGGGAGTTGTTCCCCGAGGTCGGCCACTCGGCGGCGATCGACTGGTGGTTCGCCGCCACGCTGCAGCAGTACGGCTTCTGGTACGAGCGCGACGGTCGCCACGCGGGGCCGATGATCGCCACCATCGGCGGTGTCGATCGCAAGGGCAGCGATTACCTGTGGGCGCAGTACCTGCGATGGGCGCAGCGTGACCCGGTCGCGGTCGAGCCCGAGGGCCAACGCCGCGTGGACGAGGCCGCCTGGTCGGCCGCTGCGGCCGCGGACGACGGCCGCGACCCGTACCCCGACCCATGGCAGCGGGCGCAGATGTGCCGCGACTACGGCGAGTCGATGGCCGAACTGGGCGTCACGCCGGCCGAGATGGTGGCGGCCGCTGCCGCCACGGATCGCCCGATGGCAGCACTGCTGCGCATGCTCGACCACGTCGGCGGCTATCGCGAAGACCCGTGGCGCAAGAAGGCGGCGCTGCTCGGTGTGGTGCTACGGCAGCGACCGGAGGGCTTCCTGCCCGCCCCGGTGCGAGACGGTGTCGCCGACGACGCGCCACCCATCGTCGACTACCACGTGCAGCGCACGTCGCTGCGCACCGGCATCGTCGTGGTCGACGATCCCGCGCTCGCCGCCGCCATCACCGAGCGCCGCGTCATCACGGCCGACGCGGAGGCCGCAGTGCGTCGCGCCACGTTCGATGCGGTTGCCGGCCTCACCGAGGTGAGCGGGCGGTCGATGGGCGCCGTCGACTGGTTCCTGTTCCAGATGCGCCGGCGCTGCCCCGAGATGTCGGTGCCCGAATGTGTGAACTGCCCGGCCGACCCCGCGTGTGCGAGGTCGACCGGGCAGTTCCAGCCGGTGTTCCGGACGACCGCCTACTAGGCGGCCGGAATGAGGATGCCGCTGAGCGGGATGATGATGCCGTTCGACGCCCGGATCTCGGGAGCGATGGTGGCAACACCGTTCACCGACACCACGTCGCCGGCCACCGTGACGGTGAGCGGCTCACCGTAGATGGTGGGCACCGAGGTGAGGGTGGCCAGGAAGCTCAGGGTGATGCCGGCATCGACGACGTGGAACGACAGCAGCTCGGTGAGACGAGTCGGGTCGTTCTTGATGGCGTCGAGCGTGGCCTGGTCGACCCCGGCGAACGCGTCGTTCGTCGGCGCGAACACCGTGATCGGACCGAGCACCGAGGTGTCGCCGGTGAAGCCGGCCGCCTCGAGCAGCTCGACCAGGGTGGTGAACCGGTCGTCGGCCTTCAACGCGTCGAGCACCGACGGGTTGCTCGGATCGGGCTGCGGGATCACCGTGGTCGGGGTGGGCGGCTCGACGGGCGTGGTGGTGGGCGGCGTGGTGGGCGGCACCGTGCTCGACGGCGTGCCGTCGATGAGGCCGCGCTCGTAGGCCGCCTGCAGGGTGGCGGCGTCGAGGATGCCCGTCTGCGGCACACCCAGCTCGGCCTGGAGGGCCTTCACCGCAGCGACCACCTCGGCCGAGTACACGCCGTCGATGGGGCCGCTGTAGAAGCCGAGCTCGGTCAGCATGATCTGGATGCCGATCACCGAGTCGTTGAGCGTGGCGGCCACGGCGCCGTACTTGGCGCGCAGCGCCGTGTCGGTGGCCTCGTCGTACACGCCCGTGATGGGCACGCCGAGGTCGGCCTGGAGGGCGGCGACCGAGGCGGTCATCTCGTCGCTCCACTGGCCGTCGATCGGGCCGGAGTAGAAGCCGAGCACCGTGAGCACCTGCTGGAGGCGGGTGGTGAACACCGCCGCCGCCATGGCCTCCTGCTGACGCACCTCGTCGAGGTCGATGTCGGTGGAGGCGAGCTCGCCCATCTGGCCACCCTCGAACGAGGCGGTGCTGACGCGCACCTCGGCGGGATCGCCGGCGTCGTCGAAGCGGACACCGCCGCTGACGCCTTCGTAGTCGATGTCCTCACCGGCGGCGAGCTTCGAGAAGCAGTCGTCGACGGTGCTGCACGAGCGGCCGCCGTCGGTGACGGCGGGGATCTGCGGGCCGAAGCCGGTGGGGTCGGAGCTGCCGGCCGCCTGGGCGGCGAGTGCGGCGATGACCGTGCAGTCGTACGCCTGGGCGCCGTAGACGAACTGGGTGAGGCCGTCGACGCCGAGCATGCGGTCGAGGAACGCCCGGTCACCGGTCGAACCGACGACGCGCAGACCGTCGGCACGGGCCGGGTCGGTGTTCGAGGCGCGCTCGGCCAGGTCGGGCGAGAACAGGCCGTCGAGACCGATCAGCTTCGTGGCCGGCACACCGGCACCGAGCAGGGTGTCGACGAGGCGCACGCCTTCGGCGTACGACACCATCACCACGCTGTCGGGGTTCGCCGCCGTGACCTTCGCGGCCTCGGCGGTGAAGATCACCTGGCGCGGGCTGTAGGGGATGACCTCCACGGTCATGCCACGGGCGATGAGCGCCGAGGCGAGGCCGTTGCCGACGTTGATGCCGTAGTCGTCGTTGCGGGTGACGATGCTCACCTTGTACGGCTGGCCCTCGGGCAGCGCCGCCGCCTCGGCGTCGGCCGAGATGGTGTCGGCGACGGTGGCCATCGTGACCGAGTCGGGCATCGCGGTGCGGAAGAACACGCCCGACTCGTCGAGCGTGGTGAGCTCGGGCGAGGTGGCCGAGGCCGAGCACGCGAACGCACCACTGTTCGCGAGCGGCTGCAGCGCCGCCTTCGAACCGGTGGAGCTGATCGGGCCGAGGATCATCTTGGCGCCCTCGTCGACGAGGGCGGTCACCGCGGCTGCGGTGTCGCCGTCGAGCGACTCGTCGACGGCCACCAGGGCGACGGGGCCGCCGTTCACGCCGCCGGCGGCGTTGATGTCGTCGATCGCGAGGTTGATCGCCGCTTCCTGGGCCGTGGCGAGCTGTGCGAGCAGGCCGGGCGCAGGGCGCACGTAGCCGAGCACGAGGCCGGGGTCACCTGCCGGCACCGTCGTCTCGGACGGTGTGGTGGTGTCGCCCGACGTGGCGCCGGTGGTGGTGTCGGCGCTCTCGTTGTCGTCGGAGCATGCTGCGAGCAGCAACGCGCCGACCAGCGCCACGGCGGTCAAGCGCCGGGCAGCGAGCGTGCGGGGGTAGGACATGTCGCCTCCATAGATGGGTCCCAGGGTCGTCGATCCCATCGTGAGGTGCTATCGGCCTCAGGAGCACCACCCTGAAGGGGTGATTCGACTAGCGGCGACGCTTCTTCTGCTGGAAGTAGGCCACGACCACGAGGATCGCGACGAGCATGATGACACCGGCGCCCAGGAAATACATGGCCTCGACCCTAGCCCGATGCGGTCCTCCGGCGGCGCCATGTCACCGCCTACGCTCGACGCGATGATGCCTCGGGCCTCCGACGACCACCTGTCCCGCGAGCAGTGGAAGGGGTTCGTGCGCGTCGTCCTCGTCGGCGCGCTGCTGTCGCTGATCTACCTCCTCACCCCGCTGCAGACCGAGTTCGCGTGGCTGGGGCTGCTCATCGGTCTCGTCGCCCTCGTCTGCATCGCGCCGTTCGCGTACAAGCGGGCACAGGCCATCGGGCGCAGCCGCTTCCCCGTGCTGGCGGCGGCGGAGGCCATCCTGCTGGTGGCCGCGATGCTCATCTTCGGGTTCAGTTCCGTGTACCTCGCCGTCGATCGCCACGCCGGCCAGTTCGAGGGCATCGAGACGCGGATCGACGCGTTCTACTTCACCGTCACCACGCTCTCCACCGTCGGCTACGGCGACATCCACGCCACGGGGCAGTCGGCCCGGTTGCTGGTGACGATGCAGATCCTGTTCGACCTCTCGTTGCTCGCGATGTCGGTCCGCTTGCTGCTGGGTGCGGCGAAACAGGGCAGAACCCCTACCGTGTGAGTCGCATGTCGAACACACCGTCGCCCGCCGCGCCTGCGGCCGAGGACGCGCCGAACCCGATCTTCCCCGTGTTCCTCACGGTGTTCATCGATCTCGTCGGTTTCAGCATCCTCATTCCCATCTTCCCGCTGCTCATCGGCGACACGCCGTTCCGGGTCACGCCCGAGTCGTGGACCCCGCAGCAGGGCCTCATCATGTTGGGCTTCCTGCAGGCCGTGTACCCGCTGTGCACGTTCTTCGCCGCCCCCATCCTCGGTCAGTTGTCCGACCGGTTCGGTCGCCGTCCGGTGCTGGCGCTCTCCATCGCCGGCACCGCGGTCGGGTACGCGATCTTCGCCATCGGCATCAGCACCACCTCCATCCCGCTGCTGTTCCTCGGGCGTGCGCTCGACGGTGTCACCGGCGGCAACATCGCGGTGGCGCAGGCGGCGGTGGGCGACATCAGCACCGACAAGAACCGGCAGAAGAACTTCGGTCTGCTCGGCGCGGCGTTCGGGCTCGGGTTCATCATCGGCCCGTACCTCGGCGGCAAGCTCAGCCAGCCGGGCGTCAGCTTCTACGGCCTGTTCACCACGCCGTCGTGGTTCTCGGCCACCACCCCGTTCTGGTTCGCCGCCGTGCTGTGCATCGTCAACGTGGTGCTCATCATCACCCGCTTCCCCGAGACCATCCGCCACAAGGACACGTCGAAGCACATCGCGTTCGGCACGTCGGTGCACAACGTGGCCCGCGGGTTCACGTCGCCGCGGTTGCGGGTGGTGCTCGCGTCGTCGTTCCTGTTCAACGCCGGCTTCACGTTCTTCACCACGTTCTTCGGCGTGTACCTGTTCCGCAACTTCGGTTTCACGCAGGGCAACACCGGCGACTACTTCGCGGTGGTCGGCCTGTTCATCGCCATCACCCAGGCGGTGCTGGTGCCGCGAGTGGCGCACCACCTGCGCGACTACCAGGTGCTGCGCTTCGCGTTCTTCGGCCTTGCTGCCGCGATGAGCGCCTACTTCCTGGCGAACGAGAAGTGGCAGCTGTGGGCCATCATCCCCATCTTCACCAGCTTCAACGGCCTGGTGATGGCCAACCAGACCAGCCTCATCTCGCGCTCGGCCGAGCCGGGTCGCCAGGGTGAGGCGATGGGCATCTCGAGCAGCGTGATGAACCTCGCGCAGGTGCCGGCGAGCATCCTCGTCGGGTTCATCACCGGTTCGGTGACGTCGGCCACGCCGCTCGTCGTGTCCACGCTGTGCATCGCCGCGGCCGGCGTGGTGTTCGTGGTGTGGTTCCGGCCCACGTTCGTGCACGACTGACGCGCCGAGCCAGGCCCGTCCGGGTCACAGGTACTGGTTGCGCTCCAGCCACTTCATCGAGAAGAAGCCCCAGATCGGGGGCAGGTAGAACGTGGACGCCCGGTAGCCGATGACGGCCGCGAACGCGGCGCCGTCGGGCACCCCTGAGCGGATGAGGCCGTAGGTGAGCATCGCCTCGGCCACGCCCATGCCGCCGGGCACGGGCATCAGACCCGCCAGCAACGACACCGAGAGGTGGATGAGCAGCAGGTCGGCGAACGGCACCGAGTGCCCCATGGCCAACGCGAACAGACCGAGGGCCGAGGTGAACAGCACCTCGGTGCCGAGGTTGCCGCCCAACAGCAGTGCCAGCCGTCGCGGCGAGTTCAGACCGCGCACGACCGAGAGGCTCTCGGTGCCGAGCCGCTTCGCCCAGTCGACCACCGCGCGGCGCAGGCGCCCCGCCAACGCCACCACGACGACGGCGAGCACGATGAGCACACCGGCGATGCGCAGCAACCGCATCGCCGCGTCGCTCGCGCCCGACAGGTCGAGATCGAGGCTCGCCGGCGTGAACACGATCAGGCAGGTGATGCCGATGACCTCGATGAAGAACGTGGTCATCACGTCGAGGAAGCCGGCCGCGATGGCGGCGCCCGCGGGCACGGCTTGCTTCTGGAAGAACCGCACCACGACCGCGACGCGTGCGGCGTAGGAGGGGATCGCGATCTGGATGTACGACGACGTGAGCTGCAGCGCGTAGACCGGGCCGAGCGGGAGGGGCTTCGGCGACGCACCCACGGTGGAGAGCGCCTGCGTGACGCGGGTGAGGTTCGCGGCCACGAACCCCGCGAGCAGCAGCCACCAGGTGGCGTTCGTCAGTTCGTCCCACACGCCGTCGAGGTCGAGGCCCGCAACCATGGAGGTGAGTGCGACGATGGCCAGGCCGGGCAGCACCACCCGCACGACCGTGCCGAGGGTGATGCGCCGGAGCTGCTGCAGCGCGGGCTCCTCGGTGCCGACGGCCGCGGCGATGGCCGCACGCAACGCGTCGAGGTCGAGCCCGGCGGCGCGCTGGCGTGGGGTGAGCACGGCACGCTGCAGGTACGGCAGCAGTTCGGTCAGCCGTTCGGGCCCGAGTGCCTCGAGTGCCGATGCGACGGCGTGCTCGATGCCGTGCAGCATCGTCACGGTGGCGAGCACCTGCACCCGGTCGGTCTGCAGGCGGCCGACGGGCGCCGCCACCGACGCGCTGCCGAAGTCGACCAGGCCGAGACGCCCGTCGTCGACCACCACGGTGCCCGGGTCGATGGCGCCGTGGGCGATGCCCTGGCGGTGCAGCACGTCGGCGACGGCCCACAGCTGACGGTCGGTGTCGGCCGGCGCGTCGCCCCGCTCGACCAGTGCGTCGAGCAGCGTGCCGCTCGACCGCAGCACCAGCAGCGCATCGTCGTCGACGGTGGCGCCGGCGGTGACGACGGCCTCGGTGATCACTCCGGCCTGTGCCGCGAGCAGGGTGACGAACGCCTCGTGCTCCACCTGCTGGAGCCGGCCGAGTCGCAGCGGCGCGCCCGGCTCGCGGTACCAGATGGCCCGCCACACGGTGGCCACCAGCGCCGCGTCGTGCGCGTCGCGGCCGTACACCTTCACCACCAGCGACCGTCCGGTGTCGTCGCGTGCAGCGACCTCGAAGTGGCCGGCGGGTTGGCGGTCGGCGGGGCTCAGCTCGGTGGCGGTGATGCCCACCTGGGCGAGCGCCCGGCGCACGTCGTCGATGCTCGGTCGTCCGGCCGACGAGCCGAGCGCGAGGTGCACGACCGAGGCGGCCGCGGCGCCCACCAGCACGCCGGCGAACGCGCCGAGGGTGCTCGCGGCACCGAGTGCCATCACCGACAGCAGACCGAGGCCGAGCATCCAGCGTCCGGCGCGGCGTGCCGGACGGCTGAGGTGCGGTGCGGCCGTGACGAGCACCGAGGCGGGCAGCGCGATGCGCGGCGACGGGTACCACGACGGCGCGCCCACGGTGCGCAGGGAATCCCAGAACGCCGGCCACGCGCCCTCCGCCAGGCGGGCGACGACCATCCACACCACCACGGCGAGGAGCGTCGCGAGCAGGAGGTCGCGGGCGAGGTCGAGACGTCGCCGCCACGCGGCCGCCACGACGAGCACCACCGCCCACAACGCCAGCAGGTCGACGCAGATCTGCCACGCGGTGGCGAGGAACCCGGGCGCACTGCGCAGCAGGTCGAGCACGGCCCTGAGGAAGCCTGGATCGGGGAGCGCCGCCATCGACACCACCCACAGGCCGATCGCACATGCACCGAGCAGGATGGCGTCGGTGGCGCGTCGGGCCCGGGGTTCGGTGCGCGCATGGACGAACAGGCGCGGAGCGCGAGGGGTGATGGCCACGTCGCCACTCTTGCACGCCGCCCTGCTCAGCGCGGCAGAATCGGTCGATGAGCAACCGTCGTCGCGCCGTCGTCATCGTCTCCGGCGGTGGGGCCATCAGCCCGTTCACCACCCCCACGGCCGGCTGCGCCGTCGGCCTGTCAGCGGGCAGCACCGACACCGGTCTGCGCGAGGCGTTGCTCGATGCCGGCCTGCGCGTCTACACCTCGCCCGCGAACGTCGGCCGTCGACCGGTGTCGAACGATCCGGAGGCGAACGGGTTCGACGGTGCGCCCGAGACGTTGCCGGCCGAGCTCACGGTGAACTCGGTCGGGCCGATCGACACGGCGGGGGAGCACCTCGCCGCGTTCCTCACGTTTCTCGCCGATCGCGAAGGGCTCGACACGGTCGACGTCGTGGCGCACTCGATGGGCGGGTTGTTCACCCGAGCGGCGATGCGCGAGTTGCGCGCCGCCGAGCACCCGTTGTGGCTCGCGTCGTTGACCACCATCGGTACGCCGTGGCAGGGCTCGTTCGTCGCCGAGGCCGCGAACGGGCTCGTCGACATGTCGGTGGCGGCCGGCGACCCGCGCACGGTGCAGATCATCGAGGAGTTCAAGGTGCTGCTCGGCGACATCTCCGAAGGCGCGGGCACCCAGGTGGTGTCGCAGTACCTCGCCGGGCCCGACGGTTGGAACGAGCGTCAGGGCGACGTGTTGCGCGACACCCCGGTCACGCTCGTCGCCGGCGACTGGTTCCGCGCCGAGGGCGGCGACCCGTCGGCCTGGCCCCACGACGGGCTGGTGCAGTGGAGCAGCGCGATGGCACACGGCGTGTCGCCCCACGTGGTCACCCCGGTGGCCACGCACACCTTCCCCGACGTGCACAGCATCTTCTTCGCCGACCAGTTCGGGCTGCCGTGGCACCAGGCGCTGACCTGGAACCCGCAGGTGTTCGACGTGGTGCTCGGCGCGATCGGTGACGCCGCGTGATCGCCGACCTGCCGCCCGGCCACGAGTTCCGCGCGATGACGCCGGACGACGTGGCGCAACTGGTGGAGTGGGCGGCCGCCGAGTCGTGGAACCCCGGTCGTCACGACGTGCCGGTCGCCTGGTCGGTCGACCCCGGCGCGTTCATCGCACTGCGACGCGACGGCGAGATGATCGGCGGCGGCTCGGTGTTCTCGTACGGCGGCGCGTTCGGGTTCATGGGTCTGTTCATCATGCGGCCGGACTGTCGCGGTCACGGCCTCGGCGGCCTGCTGTGGCAGCACCGGTTGCAGCGCATGCGGGCGCGGCTGCGACCCGACGCCGCGGTGGGCATGGACGGGGTGTTCCGCATGGCGCCGTTCTACGCCCGGGGCGGGTTCGTGCTCGCGTACCGCGACCTCCGCTTCGACGGCGTCGCGCCGGCCGCCACCGACGAAGGGTTGCTGCCGGTGGCGGCCGTCGGCTTCGACGCGCTCGACGCATTCGACCGCCGCCACGTGGCCGCGCCGCGCACCGAGTTCCTGCGCGCGTGGACCGCACCGGCCGACGTGCACACCGCCGTGATGGTCGACGACGACGAGGTGGTGGGGATGGCCGTGCTGCGGCCGTGCCGCGACGGCTACCGCTTCGGTCCCGTGCACGCCGACCGACCCGACGTGGCCGAACGGTTGATCACCGGCCTGATGAGCCGGGTCGCAGGGGCGCCGGTCCAGATCGACGTGCCGGAGCCGAACGGGCCCGGCCTCGACATCGTCGCCCGGCTGGGCATGACCGAGTCGTTCGGCTGCGCCCGCATGTACCACGGCCCCGACCCACTGCTGCCGGTGGAGCGGATCTACGGCGTCACGTCGTTCGAATTCGGCTGAGCATCGCGAGCACCGCAGCGCCGAGCATCGTGTCCGGGTCGAACAGGTCGTCCACGATGTCGGTGTGCGACCGTCCGGTCGCCTCGACGGCCGTCGCCGGGCGGTTCCACTCGGTGATCGACCACGTGGCCGCCCACGCCTGACCCTGCCGTCGCACGGTGCACGTGTCGTCGCTCGCCCAGGCGACCACGCACTCGGCGTCGGAGGCGCCGAGCAGGTGCAGCGGGCTGACGTGCTGCAGGTCGAGCCGACCGTCGTCGGTGAGGTCGTAGCGGCCCGACACGAGCGCGTAGCCGGCAGGGCGCGCGTCGTGCACGGCCACCATCGCCGCGAGGTGCGCGCCGGTGCCGTGCCCGACCACCACGACCCGGTCGGCGTCGTGGCCGAGCCCGGGGTGGTCGACCAGCCAGCTCACGCTGTCGCGCGTGCGGGTGGTCAGTTCCTCGACGGTGTCGTGCGCATGTACCGAGGGGTCGAGGCAGGCCACCGCGCAGCCGAGCGCCTCGATGCCGCGGGGTGGACGGGGGCCGTCGTGCACCAGCACCAGCAGCGGCACGTCGGGTGGCAGCGCGTCGCCGTGCAACAGGCGCAGCCAGTCGCCGGGGTGGCCTGCCGCGTCGGTCGCTGCGCGGTCGCGGAGGTCGGAGAGGCTGCCGGCGCGGGTGGGCATGCGGCGGATGGTACGGACGGGTCGCGCTGCTGTCCGTCGGCCGGCCGACACTTCGGGTCCCGAATCATCCACGTTGAGTCGTACGACCCCGGCGTGCGAGAGTCGCCCCGGCGCCGGAAGGGGACGACCATGACGGAACACGTGCAGATCGACCGCGAGGGGCTCCGTGCCCGCTACCGGGCCGAGCGTGACAAGCGACTGCGTGCCGACGGCAACGAGCAGTACATCGAACCGTCGGGTCGGTTCGCCCACTTCCTCGACGACCCGTACGTGTCGAAGGTGGACCGCGAACCGCTGCACGACGAGGTCACGTTCGCGTTCATCGGTGGCGGTTTCGCCGGGCTGGTCACGGGTGCCCGGGTGACGCAGGCCGGCGTCGACGACGTGCGCATCGTGGAGGGCGGCGGCGACGTCGGGGGAGCGTGGTACTGGAACCGCTACCCGGGGGCGATGTGCGACACGGCCGCGATGGTGTACCTGCCGCTGCTCGAGGAGACCGGGCACATGCCCACCCAGAAGTACGTGTTCGCGCCCGAGATCTACGGGCAGGCGAAGCGCATCGCCACCACGTTCGGCCTCTACGACAACGCCGTGTTCTCCACCGCCGTCAGTTCGCTCACGTGGGACGACTCGCGGAAGCGATGGATCATCCGCACCGATCGTGGCGACGAGATGGCGGCGAAGTTCGTCGCGATGGGCACCGGCCCGTTGCACCGACCGAAGCTGCCCGGCATCCCCGGCATCGAGACGTTCGGTGGGCACTGCTTCCACACCAGCCGGTGGGACTACGAGTACACGGGCGGCAACTACGAAGGTGCGCCGATGACGAACCTCGCCGGCAAGCGGGTGGGCATCATCGGTACCGGTGCCACGGCCGTGCAGTGCATCCCGGCACTCGGCCGCGACTCGGGCGAGCTGTTCGTGTTCCAGCGCACGCCGTCGTCGATCGACGTGCGCAACAACCACCCGATCGACCCCGAGTGGTTCGCCACCCTGCAGCCCGGCTGGCAGGAGGAGTGGTTGATGAACTTCGTCACCCTCCAGACCGGTGGCTTCGCCGACGAGGACCTCGTGATGGACGGCTGGACCGACATCACCAAGCGCATCCGCGACCGGATGATCGAGATGTTCGAGGACGGCACGCCCGAGGGCATGACGATGCAGCAGGCGTTCGTGCAGGCGTACGAGGACGGCGACGACGAGAAGATGGAGGAGATCCGCGCGCGGGTCGACCGGATCGTGCGCGACCCCGCCACCGCCGAGGCGCTGAAGCCGTGGTACCGGCAGCTGTGCAAGCGTCCGTGCTTCCACGACGACTACCTGCAGACGTACAACCTGCCGAACGTGCACCTCGTCGACACCGACGGCAAGGGTGTCGAGGCCATCGACGAGACCGGCGTGTGGGTGAACGGCACCCACTACGACCTCGACTGCATCGTCTTCGCATCGGGCTTCGAGGTCGGCACCACCTACGCCCGGCGAGCCGGGTTCGAGACGTACGGCCGCGACGGCGAGGCGCTCGGCGACCACTGGGCGGAGGGCATGCGCACCAAGCACGGGCTGCACGTGCACGGGTTCCCCAACCTGTTCATCGTCGCCCCCAACCAGGGCGCGAACCTCATCTCCAACATCACCCACAACTTCCGCGAGGCCGGTGCCACCATCGCCGCCGTCGTCCGCCACGCGCTCGACGTCGGCGCCGAGGAGGTGGAGGTCACGAAGGAGGCGGAGGACGCCTGGGTCGACCTGCTCGAGGGCAGCCAGCGTGCGTTCATGGGCAACCCCGACTGCACGCCCGGCTACTACAACAACGAGGGCAAGCCCATCGGCCGGCGTGAGAAGCTGAACGGCAGCGGCTACCCCGAGGGCCCGGTCGCGTACTTCCACTACATCCGCCAGTGGCGCGAGTCCGGCGAGTTCGAAGGGTTGGAGTTCCGCACCCGCAGGTGAACGGCGCAGTGGGTGCGAGCGGCTACGGTGACGCCGTGGCGTTCGCCGGCCCCGACTGGATTGGTCCGGGCACCCGTTTCGGTGTCGACGAGATGGTCTTCTTCCGCGGCAAGGGCACGGTTCCGTTCGACGACGTGCTCGAACGCATCGACCTGGTGATCTCCGGTCCTCACGCCACGGCGGCGTTCCCTGCAGAACTGCAGCCGTTCGTCGACCCGTCGTTGACCCAACGCCTGCAGTACGACTTCTCCGATTGGTCCACGTCGCCCGTGGCCCGGCGTTGGGCGGCCGTCGACCCTCACGTGCTGTACATCGAGGACCCGCACCCGCGCGCGGTGCGCGACGCAAATCGCCCTCGACCGACCGACCTTCTCGCCGCGCTGCGTGAGGCCTTCGACCGGCTCGCCGCTGATCCGACCGGACACCCGTCGCTGGCCGGGGTCGATGCGGTTCGGCCGGTCACGTTCGGCTACCTGCCCGTGCTCCGCCGCCCGAGCACGAACGACGAGTGGGAGGCGCTCGGTGCGGCGCTGCTCGCTGCAGGAACGCTCGGTGTCGACCCGTACGAGGCGTGCCGCGACCAGTTGATCGAGCGAGTGGTCGCGGCCAAGGTGCGCCACCTCGCCGACGCCGATCCGCAGGGATGGTCGCCCGCCGAGTGGCACAGCGCGACGCATCTCGACGTGCTCAGCATCCACGACACGATGAACACGACTGCCCGCCCTGACGGTGCTGTCTGCCTCGAACGTCAGCCGGCCGATCGCCTGCCCGAGCTGGTCGCGCTCTCGAACCGTGGCGACGCCGCGGGTGAACGGCGAGCCGAGGGCGACGAGGTTTCGATGCCGGCGCCGCGACTGCGCAGCATCGGCCAGGCGTATCGCGATGCCTTCGGGGTGCCCGACCACCACGTCGCCTACAACCGTCCGTACCTCGGAGGTCATGAGACACAGCTGGCTGGCCCGCGGCTGCGCGAGCTCGCCGTCGAGCACCCTGGTCTGCACCTCGCCGCCTGGCAGAACGAGTTCCTGCGCGAGTTCCTGCTCGGCCCCGAGGCGTGCCGTGCGATGCACGAGCCGGGCGACGCCTGGGTTCCCGCGCCCGACAGCTGGGTGAACGACATCGCCGATCGGCTGGCTGCGGCGCACGCGGCGGTCCGGCTGCACGGCACTGCGCTCGACAGGGGGGTGTGATGGGGATGCAACGCTGGTTCACGGTTGCGGTGCTGGCGCTCGCGGTGAGCGCCTGTTCAGATGCCGACGAGTCGTCACTGTGCCCGGCGTTCGACGACTTCGTCACCGCCGCAGCCGCGCTCCCCGGTGACGACGACCTCGGCGCCGCCGATGCCGCGGCCGACGAGGTCGGCGCAATCCGTGCAGCCGCCGATCAGCTCGCTGCGGCCGACGACGGACGCCACCAGGCGACGCTGCAAGCGCTCACCACCTCGCTCGACGACCTCGAGCGAACCCTCCGATCGTTCGAGCCCGACCTTGACGCCGCCACCTGGCGGCCGTTGGTGTTCGACTCGGTCGACGACGTGGTCGACGCGTTCGCCGCGCTCGACGAGGCTCTCGCACAGGAGTGTGGCGACGGTGACTGACCAAGGAACGGAGCACTGATGGACGGGCTGCTGATGGCACTCGAGGCGATCGTCGTGGTCGGCGCGATCGTGATGGGCACGAGGAGCAGCGGCGTCGCGCTCGGTATCTGGGGCGGCTTCGGCGTTGCCGTCCTGGTGTTCGTGTTCGGCCTCGAACCCGGGAGTCCGCCGGTCGATGCGATGCTCATCATCATCGCCGTCGTGCTCACGGCGTCGATGATGCAGGTGGCCGGCGGCATCGACTGGATGGTCACCATCGCGGCCCGTGCCATCCAACGGCGTCCACGGCAGATCACCCTCATCGCCCCGATGATGGCGTTCCTGTTCTCCGTCGGCGCAGGTACGAGCAACATCCTCTATCCACTCCTGCCGGTCATCTACGACGTGTCGTACGCCAACAAGATCCGGCCGTCCCGTCCTCTCGCTCTGTCGGTGGTGGCCACGGGTGTAGCGCTTGCGTGCAGCCCGGTGTCGGCGGCGATGGCCGCGATGGTCACCCTCACCGATGTCGAGCCCTACAACTTCGACCTGGTGAAGATCCTGTCGATCACCATCCCGGCCTCCATCGTCGGCATCGTGGTGACGTCGTTCGTGAGCAACCGGCTCGGCAAGGAGCTGGAGGACGACCCGGAGTACCAGGCCCGCATCGCCGACGGGCGGCTGCAGCCGCCCACCGGCATCAGTGACGCCGCCAGCTCCCTCACGTCCACCACGGCTGGTCGGAACGCGGCCCTCATCTTCCTCGGCGCCGTGGCGATGATCGTGGTGTTCGGCCTGTTCCCCGACATCCGTCCGCAGATCAGCGCCGAGTCGGGCGACAAGCCGATCTCGATGACGGTGGTCATCCAGCTGCTGATGTTCACCGCGAGTGCCCTCATCCTGCTGGTCTCGAAGCCGAAGGTGGCCGACGTGCCAGGCGCGTCGGTGTTCAAGGCGGGCATCACCTCGGCCATCGCACTGTTCGGGCTCGCCTGGCTCACCGACACGTTCATCAAGGCGCACGAGGAGGCGATCGTCGACACCGTCGGCGGATGGGTGAACTCGGCGAAGGTGATCTTCTTCTTCGCCGTCTTCCTCGTGTGCGCGCTCACCACCAGCCAGTCGACGGCCACCCGCACCATCGTGCCCATCGGTCTTGCCGCAGGGCTCGCCCCGGCACTCGTGACGGGCATGTGGGGAGGTGCGTTCGCCGGCATCTACACGTTGCCCACCAACGGCTCGCAGATCGCCGCGGCCAACTTCGACCTCACGGGCAGCACGAAGCTCGGAACGAAGCTCGTCGATCACTCGTTCTTCGTGCCGATGGCGGTGCTCGCGGTCTCGACCGCAGCCACAGGTGTGCTGCTCGCTACCGTCCTCTATTGATGACGGGCACGGCACCCACGACGATCGGGTTCCACTTCGACGTGATGTGCCCGTGGGCCTTCCAGACGTCGCTGTGGATCCGCGACGTCCGCCGCCAGAACGGCCTGCACATCGACTGGCGGTTCTTCTCGCTCGAGGAGATCAACCACGAGGAGGGCAAGAAGCACCCGTGGGAGCGGGAGTGGAGCTACGGGTGGGGCATGATGCGCGTCGCCGCGCTGCTGCGTCGCACCTCGATGGACGACTGCGACCGCTTCTACGAGGCGGCCGGCCGGGCGTTGCACCTCGAGGGTCGCAAGCCGCACCGTCCCGAGGTGGCCGCCGAGATCCTCGAGTCGATCGGCCTCGACCCGTCGCTCGTGCAGCAGGCCATCGACGACCCGACCACGCACGACGACGTGCACGCCGATCACCGCGCCGTGGTCGACAAGGGCGGCTTCGGTGTGCCCACCCTGGTGTTCGAGGACGGCAGCACCATCTACGGCCCGGTACTGACACCGGCGGTGTACGGCGACGACGCCCTGGCGCTGTGGGACCTGGTCCTCGGGATGCGTCGCTTCCCGCACCTGTACGAGATCAAGCGTCCGAAGACCGACGCCGACATGCGGCACATCGCCGAGCAGTTCACCCCCTACCTCACCGGCCGCGACTGGCAGTCCAAGGAGAAGCCCGCACCATGACCACCCGTGAACAGATCGTCCACAACCTGCGCACGGCGATGCACTCGTTCGGCTCGGTCATCGACGCGCTCACCCCCGAGCAGTGGCAGGCGCCGTCGCTGTGCCCGGCATGGACCGTGCAGGGCGTGGTGCACCACGTGGCCACCATCGAAGGCGGGCTGCTCGGCTGGCGCCCCGGGGGAGAGCACCCGTTCGCGGCGATGGGCGCCATCGGCGACGAGCTCGCGTTGTTGTCGCCCACCGACCTGCGTGCCCGCTACCACTCGCTCGTCGCCGATCGCCTGCGCGAGATCGAGGCGATGACCGACGAGGAGTTCGACGCGCCGTCGTTCACCCCGGTCGGTCAGGGCACCTACGGGAGGTTCATGACCATCCGCGTGTTCGACATCTGGGTGCACGAGCGCGACATCCGCGTCGCGCTCGGCATTCCCGGCGACGACGGCGGCCCTGCGGCCGAGATGTCGCTCGACGAGGTGCAGGGCTCCATCGGGTACATCGTCGGCAAGAAGATCGGCGTGCCCGAGGGCAAGGGCATCGCGTTCCACGTCACGGGCCCGGTGCAGCGCGACATCTTCGTGAAGGTCGACGGCCGCGCCACCCGGGTGCCCGAGCTGGCCGACCCCGACGTCACCGTCGAGGCCGACTCGCTCACGTTCATGCTGCTCGCCTGCGGCCGCATCGACCCCGAGGGCCCCGTGGCCGACGGTCGCATCCGCTGTACCGGCGACGCCGAGCTCGGCGCGCGGGCAGCGAGGAACCTCGCGTTCACGATGTGAGGCCGGCGCGTGTGGCGTCGATCGGTTGACTTCATTTCACATATTTGTTAAATAACCATCTCGTGAAGTCAGATCAGCTCGACGTCGTCCTCGCCGCGTTGTCCGACCCGACGCGTCGCGCCATCGTCGGCCGCCTCGCCGAAGGGGAGGCCACCGTGCTCGAACTGGCCGAGCCGTTCCCCGTCACGCTGCCTGCCATCTCGCGGCACCTCAAGGTGCTCGAGCACGCCGGCCTCATCACCCGCGCCCGCAACGGCAAGCACCGGCCCTGCCGACTGCGGCTCGAGCCCCTCGCCGAGGTGGCCGCGTGGGCCGAGCACACCCGCTCGGCGTGGGAGCACCGCCTCGACCGTCTCGAGGCCCACCTCGCCGCCGACCAGCACGAAACGGAGCACCCATGACCACCTCGTCCCACCAACCTGCCCGCGCCACCTGGGCCCTCGAACGCGAGATCGTGCTGGTGCGCGTGCTCGCCGCACCGCGCTCGGCCGTGTTCGCCGCCTGGACCGACCCGGCCGCGTTCGCGCAGTGGTTCGGCCCTGCCGACTTCCGCATCGACATGCGCGAGATGGACGTGCGCGTCGGCGGCCGGGCGTGCTTCGACATGGTGCAGGGTGACGGCACCGTCTACACGAACCGCATCGAGTACCTCGAGATCGTGCCCGACTCGAAGATCGTGTTCGACCACGGGTCCGACGTCGACGACGACGACGGTCGGTTCCGGGTGACGTTGCAGTTCGACCAGCAGGACGACGGCAAGACCGTGCTCACCCTGCGTCAGGTGCACCCCACCGTCGAGCAGCGCAACGCCGGCATCGGCTTCGGCGCGGTGGAGTTCGGTCAGCAGACGATGCAGAAGCTGGCTGACCACCTCGGCGTCGCCTGACCGAACGGCTCGTGCCGGGTCACGGCAGGGCGACGATGGCCTCGTGTTCGAGCGTGGCCACCACCACGCCGTCGACCTCGATGCGCACGTCGAGCACCGCGCGCTCGCCGTGCGACTCGAACCGCCGCACCACGGCGGCCGAGACGTCGGCAGTGGCGCCCGCGGCGGCCAGTGCGTGATGCCGCACGATGCTGCGGGTGTGGATCCAACTGCCGCGCGCCACCTGGGTGTGCACGATGTGGTTGGCGAGCGCCGGCCACACGGCGGGGTGCACCACACCGTGGTCGCGGTACAGCGCGAACCCGTCACCGGCGCGCTCGCCGTAGTCGGCACCCCACTCGCCTTCCAACCGGATCGACCTGGGGAGCAGCGCCTCGCCGTCGCGCAGCACCGGGACATCGCCGCCGGACCGCACGGCCCGGAACGTGGCCCGCGGTTGCTCGGGCTCGTCGGTGCACGCGGCCACCACGACGGCGTCGCCCTCGGCCGTCGGCTCGCACCGCACCGTGTCGCCGTCGAACGCCGGCCGTCGGAAGCGCACCTCGCCGCCGCCGTGCGCCACCCAGTCGAGACCCCAGGCCGCGGCGATCGGGTGGGTGAGGTAGGCGTAGGTGGTGACACCCGCGACGAGCGCCCGCGGGAAGCCCGCAGCCTGCGCTCCCTCGTCGGTGTGGATGGCGTTGCGGGCGTGCTCGGGGAGGTTCTGCGCAACGACGATCCACGCCGTCGGCATCGGCATCGGCGAACCGCTCATCGCTGCAGCACGCTCACGCCGCTGCCGCGCAGATCGGCGAACGCGGGTCGCCGCCCGATGAGTGCCATCACCAACGACAGTGCCGGGCCGGTGGCCTCGGCGCCGCTGCCGTGTCGCCACGTGGTGTCGTCGGCGACGAGCGTGACGCCCTTGGTGGCGCCGGCGCGGACGAAGCCGAGCCGCGCCCGCGGCGTGGTGAGGAAGTCGAGTGCCACCTTCAACCGGGCGGGGTCGGCCCAGTAGTGGTGCTCGTCGCCGAGCGCCCACGTGATGTCGGCGTGATGCGCGGCGGTGTCGGTGAACGGCGCGGCGTACGGCATGCCGGGCGGGTGGAACAGCGTGCCCGCGTTGGCGCGCAGCACCTCGACGAGCTCGTCGGGCGCGCGGCCCGCCGCGATGGCCCGCGTGTGCTGGTCGAACGCCTTGGCGATGCTGGCGCGACGTGTGACGGTGCGCATCATCTCGCCGCGAGGCACCAGGAACGGTGTGGTGAGGTGCGCCAGCACCATGTGCACGGTCCAGCCGTCGCACAGGCTGGGCGTGGTCCACTCGTCGGCCGTCACTCGCTCGAGCCGCTCCACGAGCGCGAGGCGTTCCTCACGGATGAGGTCGGTGATCATCTGCGCATCATGGCAGAGCGCGGCCATCGGTAGCCTCGGAAGGATGCGCATCGCCTCGATCTCCGACCGGCTCGACGGGCTGGGTAGCCACAAGTGGGCGGTGCACGTGGCCGGTCGGCAGCGTGCCGCCCGGGGTGAGGATCTGATCTTCCTGTCCATCGGTGAGCCCGACCTGCCGCCGCCCGCGGCGGTGCTGCAGCAGGCCGCCGATTCGATGTTCGCCGGTCGCACCCGGTACGCCGACGGCCAGGGCGAGCCCGTGGCGCGTCGTGCCATCGCCGCGCACCTCACCCGACGCAGCGGCGTGGAGGTCGACCAGCGTCAGGTGGTGTACACCGCCGGCACCCAGCAGGGCCTGTTCGTGGTGATGGCCACCCTGGTCGAGGCAGGCCACGAGGTGCTCGTGCCCGACCCGTACTACGCCACCTACGAGGGGCTCGTCGCGGCCACCGGCGCCACGTTCGTGCCGGTGCCCACACTGCCTGAGCACGACTTCCACCTGCGCGCCGGCGCGCTCGAGGCCGCCATCACGCCGAACAGCCGGGTGCTGCTCCTCAACACGCCGAGCAACCCGACCGGCGCCGTGCTGTCGCCCGCCGAGGTCGACGCCATCGGCGAGGTGTGTGCACGGCACGACCTGTGGATCGTCTGCGACGAGGTGTACGCCGACCTCACGTTCGAGGCCGACTTCTGCTCGCCGTTCGACCGCCCGCAGCTGCGCGACCGTTCAATCTCCGTCGCGTCGATCTCGAAGTCCCACGCGCTGCCGGGTTTCCGGGCCGGCTGGGCCGCCTGCCCGAAGGACCTCGCGCCGCGCGTCACCGCGGTCACCGAGGCCATGAACTTCGGCAGCCAGCCGTTCATCGCCGACGCCCTCGCCGTGGCGCTCGACCAGGTGCATCCCGAGGTGGTCACGCTGAAGCGCACGTTCCACGAGCGCGCCGCGGCGATGGTGGCGGCGCTCGCCGGCTCCGACGCGGTGAAGGTGCACATGCCCGAGGGTGGCATGTTCGTGCTCGCCGACATCCGGCCGACCGGGCTGTCCGGCGAGCAGTTCGCGTGGCGGCTGCTCGAGGAGTGCGGCGTCGTGGTGATGCCGGGCGAGAGCTTCGGCTCCGGTGGTGCCGGCCACGTGCGGCTCGCGCTCACCGTGGAGTCCGACGTGATGGCCGAGGCGTGCCGCCGCATCCGGCAGTTGGCGGAGGACATCCATGCGGCTCGGTGAGGCCCTCATCGACCTGCTCGTGCGCGAGTACGGGCTGCGCACGGTGTTCGGCATCCCCGGCGTGCACAACATCGAGCTGTACCGCGGCCTGCACCGCAGCGGCGTGCGAGCCGTGTCGCCGCGTCACGAGCAGGGCGCCGGGTTCATGGCCGACGGATGGTCGGTGGTCACCGGCACGCCGGGTGTGTGCACGCTCATCTCCGGTCCCGGTCTCACCAACGCGCTCACGCCCATCGCCCAGGCGTTCCACGACTCGCGGCCGATGCTGGTGCTGGCGGCAACCACGCCCACCGACGCGCTCGGCCGACGGTTCGGGCCGCTGCACGACCTCGACGACCAGGCGGCGGTCGCCCGCACGGTGACGGCGTTCAGCGAGACCGTGCTCCACCCCGACGAAGTGCCCGAGCTCATCGCCACGGCGTACGACGTGTTCCGCTCGCGTCGCCCGCGGCCCGTGCACCTCGCGTTCCCCACCGACGTGCTGGCCCTGGAGTGCGGGCCGCTCGAGGTGTTCCCTTCCACGGCCACCCGCCCCGCGCCGATGCCCTCCACCATCGCCGCTGCGGCCGACGTGCTGCAGGGCTCCACCGCGCCGGTCATCATCGCCGGTGGCGGCGCTGTCGACGCCGGCGACGAACTGCGCCGCGTCGCCGAGACACTCGACGCGCCGGTGGTGCTCACGGGCAACTCGAAGGGCGTGGTGCCGTCGTCGCACCCGCTGTGCGCCGGCAACTCGCTCGTGGTGCCGGTCGTGCAGGCGGTGCTCGAGACCGCCGACTCGGTGCTCGTGGTCGGCAGCGAGCTCTCCGATGCCGATCTGTACAACGGCGGCCGGGCGCTCGAGTTCTCCGGCACCGTGGTGCGCATCGACCTCGACGCCGATCAGATCGACCGGCGGGTGCATCCCGACGTGCGCATCGTCGCCGATGCAGCGCACGCGCTGCGTGCGCTGCAGGCCCGGCTGCGCAGCCAGCACGCCGACGGCTCGGCACGCGCCGCCAGCCTCCGCGCCGCCGCCGACGCGGCCACCTCGCCGACGTTCGCCCCCTGGGTCGATGCGCTGCAGGCCGCGCTTCCCGTCGACGCGGTGGTGGCGCTCGACTCCACTCAGCTCGCCTACGCGGCCCACGGTCGCCTTCGTGCCGAGCGGCCGCGGTCGTGGCTCGCGCCGTACGGGCTCGGCACCCTGGGGTGTGCGCTCCCGATGGCCATCGGCGCCAAGCTCGCCGCGCCGGAACGGCCGGTGCTCGCGCTGGCGGGTGACGGCGGCTGGTTGTTCACCGTGGCCGAGATGGCCACGGCCACCGACGAGCAGCTCGACCTCGTGCTCGTGGTCTGGGACAACCGTGGCTACGCGCAGATCCGTCAGTCGTTCGACGACGCGGACGCGCCGCGCATGGGGGTCGACGTGTCGTCGGCCGACCCCGACACCATCGCCCGCGGCTTCGGGTGGAGCACCCGAGTGGCCACCACCCCCGACGAACTGACGGCGTGCGTCGTCGACGCGTTCGCCGACGGCGGCCCGCAGTTCGTGCGCGTCGTCGTACCCGGTTAAGGCTCGACGATCGCGAAGTTCGTCATGAACACGTCGAGGTGGTCGAAGATCGCGCCGGCGGCCGCCACGTCGCCGGTGGCCGTCACGCTGCCCTCGGCCACCGCCGCGGCGAACGAGGTGAGGCCCTCGCCGATCTGGAACAGCTGCGTCTTGGTGAGCGCGAACGTGACGGCGGCGTCGGCGTCGTGGCGGGGCACCGCGTGGAGCGTGCGGTTCGACAGGCGCAGCGCCCACTGCTCGTCGAGGTCGGTGAACGTGAAGTTCACCGACACCGCGAGCCCGCCCACCTCCTCCGACTTCAACCGCACCGCGAGCGCGTCGAACAACTGGTCGGGCGACATCGCCATCAGGATGCCGCTCTTGCCCGCCGGGCGGGAGGGGAGCGTGCCGTTGCGCAGCTCCTGCGCGCCGGTGAGGTAGGCGTTGCGGAACGTCGCCGACTCGGACTGGTAGCCGAGCTGCTCGAACGTGTCGGCCTGCAGCTCGCGGGCCTCGACGTTGGTGGGGTCGGCGAACACGAGGTGGTTCATCACCTCGGCCACCCAGCGGTAGTCGCCCTCGTCGAACGCCGCGCGCGCCTTCGCGAGCAGTGCGTCGGCACCGCCCGCGAGCTCGACGTAGCGCCGGCCCGACTCCACGGGCGGCAGCTTCCACAAGTTCGCCGGGTTGCCGTCGTACCAGCTGAGGTAGCGCTGGTGCACCGCCTTCACGTTATGGGCGAGGTGGCCGTAGTAGCCGACGGTGTGGCTCTCGGCGGTGAACTCCGGCGGCAGCGACAGCAACTCGGCGATCTCGACCGCGTTGAGGCCGTGGTTCGCGTGGCGCATGGTCTGGTCGTGCACCCAGCGGTAGAGGTCGCGCTGGAGGTGCAGGTACTCCACCACGTCGCCGTTGCCCCATCGCGGCCAGTGGTGCGACGCGAACATCAGCGTGACCTTGTCACCGAACAGCTCGATCAGCTCGCCGATGTACTTCGACCACTTCAGCGCATCGCGCACGAGCGCACCGCGGATGGGCACCAGGTTGTGCATGTTGTGCGTGCAGTTCTCCGCGGTGCACAGCCAACCGTGGTCAGGGAAGAAGAAGTTCATCTCCGCCGGCGCCTCGGCCTCCGGGGTGAGCTGGAACTGGATGCGCACACCGTCGACCACGAGCTCGGTGCCGGTCTCGGTGATCTCCTCGGTGGGCGCGATGAGGTCGCTCTGCCAGAACGGCACCGCCTTGCCGAGACCGCAGTCGACGTGCTGGCGCGGACCCGCCGGCAGCAACGGCCCGAACTGGTACGTCGCCCGGCGCAACATGGCGTAGCCGGCGATCACGTTCTCGCCGACGGTCTCGCGCATGAAGTGCTCCGGGGCGATCACGCGGCAACGGCCGGCGGCGACGTCCTCGCGGGAGGTGACGCCGAGCACGCCACCGAAGTGGTCGGCGTGCGAGTGCGTGTAGATGACCGCCACCACCGGGCGTTCACCGAGTTGGGCGTTGGCGAGATCGAGGCACGCCTTCGCGCACGGCTCGACGGTGAGCGGGTCGATGACGATCCAGCCGGTGTCGCCGGCCACGAACGTGACGTTGGAGATGTCGTACCCGCGGGCCTGCCACACGCCGGGCGCGACCTCGAACAGGCCGTGGATGCCGTTCAGCTGCGCCTGCCGCCACAGGCTCGGGTTCACCGTGTCGGGGTTCTCGCTGCCCTGCTCGATGAACGCGTACCGGTTGATGTCCCACACGACGCCGAAGTCGTTCGCGATCGCGCCGGTGGGGTGCTGTGCCACCAGGCCGCGGCCGGCGCGGTCGAAGTCGGCCGGGTCGAAGGGGAGGGCGCGCGGTGCGTTCGCGGCGCGGGTGTGAGGGGACGCGTCTTTCGGAGCGGTTGCCATCCGGCGAGTGTCGCGCACGGTGGATATCGTGCACCGCATGCAGCGACCCCTGTCGGCCCGAGACCCCCAGCTCCCTCACGACGCCCAGTCGCTGCTGGCCGAGACCGTGGCGCTCCTCGAGACGTCGCCGGCCGAGTCGATCACCGCGGCGGAGTTGGCGTCGGCAGCGTCGCTGCCCGTCGAGACCATCGAGCAGCACTTCGGTTCGCTCACCGCGCTCATCGATCAGGCGCTCGCGTCGCGGTTCGCCCGCTGCGTCGACGACACCATCATCACGCTGGCCATGGTGCTCCAGGACGCGAAGAGCCGCGAGGAGTTCCGGGAGTGGCTGGTGCAGATCACCATCGGCACCCAGGCGCCCGACCGTGCACCCCGTCGTCTCGAGCGCGCTGCGGCGTTCGCTCGCGCCGCGCACAGCGAGCAGTTCCGCGCCACCCTCGCCGTCGAGCAGTTGCGTCTCACCCACGCGATGCTCGACCTCATCGCCGGCGTGCAGGGCCGTGGCTGGATCTCGCCCGAGAACGATCCGATGGCCGTGGCCGTGATGGTGTAGGCCTACACGCTCGGCCGTGTCATCGACGACGTGGGGGCGCAGCAGATGAACCCCGACCAGTGGGTGGCGCTGGTGGTGCGGTTCGTCGACCGCGTCATCATGGGCTGAGGGCGGTCACCAGATCTTGATGCGGTCGGCGCGCGGCCGCATCATCGGGGCGTCGTCGTCGAGGCCGAACGCGTCCTGGAACTCCTGCAGGTTCGAGAGCGGGCCACGGACCCGGAGCTCGCGTGGGCTGTGCGCGTCGATCTGGGCGAGCGTGCGGCGCAGCTCGTCGCTCACGTTGCACCGCCACACCGCGGCGTTGGCCAGGAAGAACCGCTGGGCGGGGGAGAGGCCGTCGATGTCGGCGGCGCCCTCAGCGACGCGGGCATGCGCTCGTACCGCGAGCGCGATGCCGCCGAGGTCGGCGATGTTCTCGCCGAGCGTGAGCTGACCGTTCACGTGCACCTCGTCGATGGCGACGTACTCGTCGAACTGCGCGGTCAGGCGAGCGGTGAGCTCGGCGTAGGCGGCCTCGTCGGCGGGGGTCCACCAGTCGCGGAAGGCCCCATCGGCGTCGAACCGTCGACCCTGGTCGTCGAAGCCGTGCGAGATCTCGTGCGCGATCACCGTGCCGATGCCACCGAAGTTCACCGCGTCGTCGGCGTCGGCGTCGAACATCGGCGGGCGCAGGATGCCCGCGGGGAACACGATCTCGTTGCGGGTGGGGTGGTAGTACGCGTTCACCACGTGCGGCGGCATCTCCCACTCCGTCACGTCGACCGGCGCGGCCAGCCGTGCCCGCTGGTACGCAATGTCGAACCGGCTCGCCGCGAGCCGGTTCGCCGCGTAGGTGTCGCGGTGCACCTCGAGGCCGCTCCAGTCGCGCCACTCGTCGGGGTAGCCGATCTTGACGCGGATGGCGTCGAGCTTGGTGAGGCCGCGCTGCCGGGTCTCGTCGGTCATCCACGGTCGGGTCTCGAGCGACCGTCGCATCTCGGCCACGATCGCGTCGACCATGCGCAGTGCGCGTTGCTTCGCCTCCGGCGTGAACGTGGCGGCCACGAACCGTTGGCCGATGGCCTCGCCCACGTCGGCGCCGAGCGCGGCGATGACCCGCTTCGACCGTTCGTGTTGCTGCTGCTGGCCGTTGACGAGGCGGCCGTAGAACTCGAACGACTCGGCGTCGAACCGTGCCGGCAGTGAGTCGGCGGCGGCGTGCACCACGTGGAACACCAGGTGCGCCTTGAGCACGTCGAGCGGGGTGTCGGCGAGCACGCCGTGCAGGGCGGCGAAGTAGCGCGGCTGCTGCACGTTGACCGACGCGAGGTCGGCGAGGCCCGATGCGTGGAGGTAGGCGGGCAGGTCGAGGTCGGGCGCCAGTGCCGCGAGTGCTGCCATGTCGTGCCGGTTCAGCGTGTTGCTCGGGTCGCGCCGCTCCTCGGCCTTGAGGTGCCCCTCGGCGAGCCGAGTCTCGAACGCGAGCACGGCGGCGGCGTGCGCGGCGAGCGGCGACCCGAGGTTGGTGAGCTGCGCCTCGACGTGGCGCACGTAGGCGGCGCGGAGTGCCTCGGGGGCCTCGCCCTCGTTGAAGTAGGAGTCGCGGTCGGGAAGGCCGAGGCCGGTGGGCACCAGCCACAGCAGGTTCACGGTGCCGTCGTCGAAGTCGGGAGTGACGCCCCAGCCGAAGAGCAGCAGCAGGCCGGTCTCGTGCAGTGCGGGCAGCAGCGCGAGCACTGCGGCGAGGCTGTCGGCTGCATCGATCGCGTCGATCCACGGCTGGATGGCGGTCGTGCCCGCCGCCTCGATCGCGTCGAGGTCCATGCCCGACGCGTAGAAGTCGCCGAGCAGTCGGTCGAGGTCGTTCTGCGGGTCGGCGGCCGCCTCCTGCAGCATCGCCCGGATGGTGGCGTCGTTGCGCTCGCCCAGCTCCTCGAACGAGCCCCACGACCCGTAGCCCGGCGGGATGGGATTGGCGTCGATCCACCCACCGTTCGCGTACCGGTAGAAGTCGACCCCGGGGTCGATCGTGCGGTCGAGGTCCTGCAGCCGGAGGGTCATGGGCGCATACGCTGCACCCGTGCCGGAACACAGTCAAGCGGAACGCCTCGGGCGGTGGAAGCGCATCATGGATCCCGTGCTCGTGGTGGCCGCGGTCGTGCCCATCGCCGTCGGCCTCACCGACGCCGGCCGTGGTCACCCGCTGGTGTGGCTCGATCTCGTGTCGTGGCTGGCGTTCGTGGCCGACTATCTGGTGCACCTGAAGTTGCGACCGGGGTACGCGCGATCGAAGGGCGGCATCTTCGACCTCGTCGTCGTGCTGGTCACGTTGCCGTGGTACCTCGTCACCGGCATCGGCGCCGGCCGCTACATGGGCATCGCCCGACTCGCACGACTCGGCCGCGTGTTCATCGTGTCGACGCACAGCAAGAAGATGCAGGACCTCGGCCGCCGCCTCGGCCAGGCCGCCGTGTACAGCGGCGTGCTGATGTTCACGTGCGCGCTCATCGTGCGCGCCGCCGAGCCGTCGTCGGCCGGGTTCGACGACATCGGCGATGCGCTGTGGTGGGCGCTCGTCACGTTCACCACCGTCGGCTACGGCGACCTCTACCCGACCACCCCGGCGGGGCGGTTCGCCGCGGGGTTCCTGATGATCGGTGGCGTCGCCCTCATCGGCAGCCTGGCCGCGTCGCTGGGCTCGTTCTTCGGGTCGAAGGAGCGGGCG
>JBDKJP010000104.1:0-18084 GCA_039796575.1 Actinomycetota bacterium | reverse complement strand
CCCGCGACACCCGCCGCGCTCGTCACCGGGGTGTCGGCCGACCAGTTGGTCGAGGGTGAGCACGCCGTGCTGTCGTGGTCGGGTGGATCGGGCGAAGGCGCGGTCACGTTCGAGCTCGTCGACGGCAACGGATCGTGCATGCTCGACGGGGCCGACCTCGCGGCCATCGCCGAGGGCACCTGCACGGTGAGGGCCACGCAGGACGGCGACACGCAGTACGCGGCCGGTGTCGGCAGCGAGGTCGTCGTGACGGTGCTCGCACCGCCGCCCACCACCACGACTTCGACCACCAGCACGACCACCACCACGACCGAGCCCGCGACGACCTCGACGAGCACCACGTCGACGAGCACCACCAGCACCACGACGACGACCACCTCGACGGGCACCAGCACCACGTCGACGACCACCACTGCCCCGCCGCCGGCGCCGCGGGCCGCGATGCTCACCACGTTCGGCGCGGTGCACGCGGTCGACACGCATCCGACGGCGTCGCACCTGCTGCCCGCGCCCGATCGCCGGCTGCGCGCCAACGAGGTGCTGGCGATGCAGATCACCGGGCTCGCCGGTCGCGTGCCCGCCAGCGGCGTGGGCGCGGTGGCCGTGGTGGTCACGGTCGACGGCGCCACGGCGTCGGGCCATCTCACGGCCTACCCGTGTGGCGTGCGGCCGACGGCCTCGATGCTCAACGTCACCGCCGGGCGCACGGTGAGCAGCGCGGCGATGGTGCCGGTCGACGCGGTCACCGGCCGGGTGTGCGTGGTGGTGTCGACCGCGGCGCACGTGGCCGTCGACGTCACCGGTTGGACCGCGAGGTCGGGCGGCCATCACGCCGTCGGGCCGGTGCGGGTGATCGACACCCGGCCCGGTACCCGCGCTGCTCGCGACGTGCCACGCCGTCCGCTCACGCCCGGCGCGCCACTGCGCGTCCTGGTCACCGGCATCTCGGGCGTCACGCCCTCCGACGGCGTGGCGGCAGTGCTGGTGCACGTCACCACCGTGAACGCCGCCGGCCCAGGGCACCTCACGATCTGGGCGTGCGGTGCAGTGCCGCGCACGTCCACCCTGAACTTCAACGGCCCGACCGCGGTGGCGAACTTCGCGGTGGTGGCGGTGGCCGCCGACACCGGCGAGGTGTGCGTCCAGTCGACGCGTGCCACGCACGTCGTGGTCGATCTCACCGGATGGGTCGCGAGCGGCCAGGGCTACACGCCGACCGACGCACGACGTGTGGTCGACACCCGTCCGACCAGCACGGCGCCCGCGCCCCTGCGCGGCCGGCTGGAACCGAACCGCACGGTCCAGGTCCGCATCGCCGATCTCGACGGCGTCGTGCCCGCGAGCCAGGCACGCGCCGTCGCCGTCAACGTCACCGTCGTCGGCGGCACGAGGGCCGGCACGGTGCGGCTCGGTGCGTGCGACGCGGGCGGCGCCTCCACGTCCGTGGCCTTCGCCGCGGGCCAGACCGTGGCCGGCGGTGCCATCGTGCGCATCGCCGCCGGCGACGAGCGCTGGTGCATCAGCACCACCGCAGCGGCCCACGTGGTGATCGACGTGTCGGGCTGGTTCGACGGCGGCATCCCGGGCTGAGCGTGGGGCCTACGATGGCCCGCCATGACCACCATCTCCGTCGTCACCGGCGCCAACAGCGGCATCGGCCGCGCCACCGCCATCCACCTCGCCGCACAGGGCCACACCGTCTACGGCACCGTGCGCAGCCTCGACAAGGCGGCGAAGCTGCACGCGATGGCCGAGTCGGCCGGCGTGGAGGTGCAGTTGGTGGAGCTCGACGTGGCCGACGACCAGTCGGTGCGCGACGGCTTCGCGCAGATCCTCGAGCAGACCGGCGGCGTGGTCGACGTGCTGGTCAACAACGCCGGTGTCGGCGGCAACGCGACGGCGGAGGAGTGCACCCCCGAGATGCACCTCGAGGTGATGAACATCAACCTGTGCGGCGGCATCCGCTGCTCGCAGGCCGTGCTGCCCGGCATGCGCGAGCGTGGCCGCGGTGCCATCGTGAACGTCACGTCGGTGGTCGGTCGCATCGCCGCCCTCGCGCAGAGCGCGTACGTCACGTCGAAGTGGGCGTTCGAGGGGTGGAGCGAGCAGCTCGCCCAGGAGGTCGTGCCGTTCGGCATCCGGGTCGCCATCATCGAGCCGGGTGTCACGAAGAGCGCCATCTTCGCCAAGAACATCGACACCCCGAACCTCACCGGCGCCTACGACCCGCAGTACCGGCGCATGTTCCAGATGTACGCGGCGGGCATCGCCCATGCCACCGACCCGTTCGAGGTGGCCGCGGTCATCCATCACGCCGTCACCACCGACACGCCCACGCTGCGCCACGCGGTCAGCTGGGGCGCGAAGGAGATGATCGCCGGGCGTGCCGCGATGACCGACGAGCAGTGGGTGGCGATGGGCGCCGCGGCCACCGACGAGGAGTACTACGACGCGTTCCAGGGCGCGTTCGGGCTCGACATCCGCGACCTCGGCTGACCCGACGTCAGTCGTCGCGCAACGCGGGGCGGTGCAGCACGGCCCACGTGGGCGTCACCACCACCCATTCGTCGCGCACCTCGGCGAGGCCGTCGACGATGAGGCTGTAGCCGGTGCCGTCGCTGCCGGGGAACGCGATGGTCACCGTGGGTCGCGCGGTCGCGTTGGCACGCGAGCCCTTGCCGGCCTGCAGGTGCAGCGCGCCGTCACGCCAGTCGGTGGGCACCGCCAACAGGTGGGCCCGGCCGTCGTCGCCGACCGTCGTGAAGTAGCCCCACGGGTAGCCGAGGAGCACGTCGGGCAACTCGGCGATGTCGACCGCGATGCTCATGTCAGTACACGGTGCACGATTTCGGCACGGTGAGCAAGGGCAGCGGGTTCACCGCGGCACCACCGTTCGGGTGCACCTCGAAGTGGAGGTGGTAGTTGCCCGGGCCTGCGTTGCCCGTGTCGCCGACGTAACCGATGAGTTGCCCCTTGTAGACCACCGAGCCCACGGTGAGGCCGGGCGCGAAGCCCGAGAGGTGCGCGTACACGTAGTAGGTGCCGCCGGCCGCGGTGAGCTTCCACAGGTTGCCCGACAGCGACGTGCCGCTCTTGCCGTCGCCCACCTTGGCCTGGAACGTCAGCGTGCCGTCGGCCATCGCGTAGACCTCCTGCCCGAGCGAGGCGAGGATGTCGGTGCCCTGGTGCGTGCGGCCACCGCTGCGCGGGTCGCCGAAGTTGTCGAGCACGTAGCAGCGCGGCAGCGGGTCCATCGGGAAGTTGGGCGGGGCGAGCTTCTGCAGCCGCACCGCTGTCGCGGTGGCCGTGGCGGTCTCGTCGGCCGAGGCGACCGGTGCGGCGACCACGGCGGGGGCCGACACCGCCGGCGACGGCTCGGCGGCTTGCACGGCGACAGGGACGATGAGGCCCATCACCAGGGGGACGAGCACGAGAGGGGAACGCAGCATGAGGAGAACTTCTTTGGACCGGTGACGAGGACTGGTCCGCCCGGCGGCACAGGCTAACGGCCGGGCCGGAGAAGGCTCCGTCAGGGCCCTTCGGCCAGGTCGGCGTCGACGATGGCCTTGTCCTCCGGGTCGGCGATGGGCGTGTCCTTCGCCGCCTGCCACGCCGCGGCGGCCTCGTCGGTGCGGCCGAGCGCCTGCAGGGCGCGGGCGCGCACCTCGTGCGCGTAGGCCAGGTCGAAGTCGGCGACGTCGAGCTCGACGCACAGCTGCATGCAACCGTCGGCGTAGTGCAGCGCACGCTCGGGCTGGCCGACGGCGTGGTGCACCTTGGCCAGCATGTAGCGGGCGCGCAGCTCGTTGACGGGCGTGGCCCGCGCCGCACGCTGCCAGTGGTACGCCTCGGCGTACACGCGGCGCAGCAGCTCCTCGTCGCGCTCGGGCGAGGGCGGGTCGCCGAAGATGTCCCACACGCTGTTGTGACAGGCGATGCCCTGCGCGCGGTGCCACTCGCCGGCCGGGTCGTCGGGCACGTCGGCATCGGTGTCGGCCACGGCGGGCAGTTCGGCACCGGTCTCGAGCAGCGTCTTCAGGCCGTCGAGGATCCACACCCAACCCATGCGGGTGTGCGCCCAGGTGAGCGGGCTGCGGGCGAGGTCGCCGTGCACGAGGTCGACCTGGGTGAGGCCGTCGGCCGCTTCGCTGAGGTTCCACTCCACACGGCTCGGCGGTTCCTCGGCCATCGCCGCGTCGTACAGCACGTGCCACGTCATCACCAGGCGGTGCGGCGGTTCGAGCACCTCGACGGTGCCGTCGATGGCCGGCACGCCGTTCGCCATCGACGTGCGGTACGCGGCGCCCTGCGCGGGTGCGTCGTCGAACGCGGTCGAGTGGAAGTAGCGACGGGTGAAGTCGGGGTCGAGGAGCGCGTTCCACACGGTGGCGATGGGTGCCTTGATGTAGATGCGGTACTGGTGACGGGTGATGGCCATGGGTCCTCCGTGGGGCAGTTCAGGTGGGTGGCAGTTCAGGCGGTGCGGCCCTCGAGGTCGGCCTGCAGGTCGACCAGGGCGCGGGTGAAGGGGCGGGCGTACTTGCCGATCCAGCGGTCGGCGACCTGCTGGATGGGCACCGGGTTCAGGAAGTGCAGCGTGCGCCGACCGTCCTTGCGGGTGGTGACGAGGTGGGCCGCCTCGAGCACCGTGAGGTGCTTCATCACCCCGAACCGGGTCATGCCCGGGCAGCGTTCGCACAGTGCCTGCACGCTCTGCCCGTCGAGCTCGAACAGTGCGTCGAGCAGGGCGCGACGGGTCGGGTCGGCCAGTGCCTTGAAGACCGCGTCGTCGTCCATGCGGGGGACGATACGTGACCAGTTGGTCACATGTCAACACCCGATCACGACCCAGCCTTATCCCGACCGGAATAGTCGGGATTCGGGGTAGGTTGCAGCCACGACATCACCGTCCACATGGGAGGAACCACCATGCCCGTCCGTCTCGGCGACACCGCCCCCGACTTCACCGCCCCCACCACGCAGGGCGAGATCAGCTTCCACGAGTGGCTCGGCGACTCGTGGGGCGTGCTGTTCAGCCACCCGAAGGACTTCACCCCGGTGTGCACCACCGAGCTCGGCTACGTGGCGAAGATCAAGCCCGAGTTCGACAAGCGCAACGTGAAGGTCATCGGCCTCTCCGTCGACGACGTCGAGAGCCACCTCAAGTGGGAGGGCGACATCGGCGAGACCCAGGGCACGCCGGTGAACTTCCCCATGATCGGCGACCCCGATCGCAAGGTGGCCGACCTGTACGACATGATCCACCCGAACGCGAACGACACGCTCACCGTGCGCTCGGTGTTCGTGATCGGCCCGGACAAGAAGGTGAAGCTCACCATCACCTACCCGGCCAGCACCGGCCGCAACTTCGACGAGATCCTGCGCGTCATCGACAGCCTGCAGCTCACGGCGAACTACAAGGTGGCCACGCCGGCCAACTGGACCGACGGCAACGACGTCATCATCGGCGCCGCGGTGAGCGACGACGAGGCGAAGCAGCTGTTCCCGCAGGGCTGGACCACGGTCAAGCCCTACCTCCGGGTCCTCCCCCAGCCCAACAAGTGACCCCTTGACCCGCGAACTCAAGTTCGCGCGCCGAACTCGAGTTCGCGGGTCAGCGGCGCTTGGCGTTGTCCTTGGGGCGACGGAGCTCCTTGCGCATCACGAAGCGCAGGCCGCTCCAGGTGTCGTCGATGGCGGCCACCTTGTTGTCGACCCAGCCGGTTTTCAACAGCACGGCGCGCAGCACGTCCTCGGTGAGGTCGGTGGTCACGCCGCTGGTCTTCTTCGGCCACGCCACCCAGATGGCGCCGTCGGGTTGTGCCGCGTCGACCAGTGCCGGCCACTTCGCCGTGAGCTGTGCGCGTTCGGTGAAGAACGCCACCACCACGTCGATGGTGGGCATCAGGTTGCGCTGGTGCACCGCGTCGCCCACGTCGCCGAGCAGGTCGGTGAACCCGCGGGGCGCGTTGATGAGCGTGTAGACCGCGTCGCGGACGATGCCGAGCTTCTTCGGCAGCGGCGTGCCGCTGTATCCGGCGCTCACTTCAACCCGCTGTTGCACATCACGCGATCCACCTCGATGAGAATGACCACCCGGTCGCTGCGCAGCTTCGGCGGTCGATACCGACGAGCGTACGCGTCGACGGCGGCCTGCACGTCGACCGCATCGGTGAGCACGCGGACGTGGCCCTCGAGCGTGACCCACCGGGCGCCGTCGATCTGCGTCACGCTGGCACGGCCGCCGCGCGCGGCGTTCTTCGCCTTCACCGCGTCGGCGAACGTGATGACACGAGCGTTCGTGCCGTCGAGCGTGAACCCCACGGGCACCGCGTGCGGTGTGCCGTCGGCGCGTTGGGTGACGAGCGTGGCGAGGTGGCGTTCGGCGAGGAACTCCTGCAGCGCGGCGGAGAACTGGATCATCCGTCGGCCGCGATCGCTCGGAGCACGTTGAGTCGCGTGGCACGCCATGCCGGGACCACCGCAGCGGCGACGCCGGCGACGAAGGCGAGCACGAGGATGATCACGATGTTGCCGAAGGGGATGGTGTACTGGTCGAGCCCGTTGTCGCGCAACGCGATGATGACCACGTAGCCGAGCACCAGGCCCATCAGCACGCCGACGAACGCGCCGTAGACCGAGGTGATGACACTCTCCCATCGCACGGTGGTGCGCACCTGCGCGCGAGTCATACCCACGGCGCGCAACAGACCGATCTCGCGCCGTCGTTCGTACACGGCGAGCAGCAACGTGATGACGATGCCGAACGTGGCGATGACGATGCTCAGCAGCAGCAGGCCGTAGATGAACGCGAGGCTGCGGTCGACGATGTCGGCTCGGCTGGCGATGAACTCCTGCTTGTCCTGCAGCTCGCCGATGCCGTAGTCGACGGCGGCCTGCCCGACCTCCTTGCGGAACTGCTCGTCGCTCACCCCCTCGGAGCGCGTGAGCGACACGAAGCCGGCGGGAGTGGCGATGCTGGTGCCCACGAACGTGTCGCGGTGGTAGATGCGCGCGGCGCGGATGAGGTCGGAGGTGACGAACACGCCCTCCACGGTGAGCGGCCGCGCCTCCCCGTCGATGCGCAGCACGAGCTGCCCGCCGACGTCGAGGTTGCGGCGCTTCGCATCGCCCTCGCTGATGAGCACGCCGTCGGGAGTGAGCTGGTCGACCCCGCCCTTCACGAACTCGACCTCGATCAGGCCCTGCACGGTCTCGGGGTTCACCACCACACCGAACGCCGGCTTGCCGTCGATGTCGGCGATGCCGGCGGCGAAGCCGAGGCCGGTGGCCACACCCACCTCGGGCATCTCGTTGAGGTCGTCGACGAAGTCCTGTCCGAAGCTGACCGAGCCACCCTTCGTGGAGTTGATGACGTAGTCGCCGAGGAACGTGTCGCCCACCGCGGTGCGGATCTGCTCCTTGATCGACGCGGCGAACACGGCCGCGCCGGTGACGAGCGCGACGCCGATGAGCACCGGGGCGGCAGTTCGTGCGGTGCGACGCGGGTTGCGCTGCACGTTGCCGCGGGCCATGGTGCCGGTGACGCCGCGGAAGCGCTGCACGGGTGCTCCGATGAACCGGGCGATGGGCTTGGCCAGCACGGGACCCAGCAGCAGCACCGCGGCGAACAACCCGGCCACGCCGAGGGCGAGCAGCTGTGCGTCGCCGCCGGCCATCACCACGGCGATCGCGGCGATGCCGATGACGGCGCTGATGGCGGCGATGACCACGCGGCCACGCGCGTGCTTCACCTTCTCGAGGATCGCGTCGCTCATCGCGGCTACCGGCGGCACGCGGCCGGCGGCGATGGCCGGGCCGAGCGCAGCGACGAGGCTGGCCACCAGCCCGGCGACGATGGTGATGATGATCGTCGGTGTCTCCACCGCGAGGCCGCGGGCGGGGATCTCGTAGTCGAGGGCGCCGAGCAACGACTTGATGCCGGCCGCCAGGCCGATGCCACCGAGCAGACCGAGCACGGAGCCGACCAGGCCGACCACCGCCGACTCGATGATCATCGACGCGGTGATCTGTCGACGGCTGGCGCCGAGTGCGCGCAGCAGGGCGTTCTCGCGCTGTCGTTGCGCGGCCGTGATGGAGAACACGTTGTAGATCACGAACATGCCGACGCCGAGGGCGATGAACGAGAAGATCGCGAGGAAGATCGTGAGGAAGCTGAGCGACTTCTGCACCTCGCTCTGCGCCTGTGCGGTGATCTCCGCGGACGTGAGCACCTCGGCCACGTCGGGGTCGAGCGCGCTGCGGATCGACGCGACGAGCTCGTCGGCCGGCATCGAGCCGTCGCCCTGCACCAGCACCGCGTCGACGAAGCCGGGCTTGGCGATGAAGTCGCTCGCGGTGGCCTCGTCGAACAGCGCCCACGTGGCGTTGCCGGGCGAGATGATGTCGTCGTACTCGACGATGCCGACGAGCGTGAACTCGCGCTTGCCGTTGTCGGCGTTCACCTTCACGGTGTCGCCGAGCACGAACCCGCCGTCCTCGGCGGTGAGGCTGTCGAGCGCGATCTCGTCGCCGCCGTCGGGCAGGCGGCCCTGCTGCACCCGCCACACCGACAGGTCACCGGTGTTGACCGTGGCGCCGAACGTCGGCGCGGTGGGCCGCTCGATGGGGTTGCCGTCCTTGGCGATGACCACGGCATCACCGGTGACCGAGCCCTGCGCGTCCTTCACACCGGGCACGGCGCGCACCTCGTCGACGATGGACGACGGCAACCGGTCGCGGCGCTCGAGGCCGAACAGGTTCTCCACCGAGTTGGCGCTCTGCACGTAACCGTCGACGCGCTCGTACACGTTGGCGAACAGCGCGTCGAAGGTGCGCTCGATGGTGTCCTTGAAGATGAACGTGCCGGAGAGGAACGCCGTGCTGGCCACGATGGCCAGCGACGTGAGGAGCAGGCGTCCCCACCTCGCGATCACGCTGCGCAGCGCCAGTCGGAACATCAGGTCATCCTGCCCCGACCGGCGCGCAGCGTCCATTCATGCGCCATGCAGCCGCTCATGTGGTGGCGATGGCCTCGAGCACGTCGGCCTTCGTGGCCCGCCACGAGGGATAGATCGCAGCAATGCCGGCGAACAGCAACGACAGGAGCATGGCGACGACGATGGTGGAGATGGGCAGCGAGAACACGCTGAGCCCTTCGTCCTCCAGCGCCTTCACGATGATCCAGCCGAGCGACACGCCCAGCGCGGTGCCGGCGATGGCACCGACCACCGCCGTGACCATGCTCTCCCAGAGCACGCTCGTGGCCACCTGGCTGCGGGTCATGCCCACCGCACGGAGCAGGCCGAGCTCGCGGCGTCGCTCGTACACCGCCAGCATCAACGTGATGACGATGCCGATGATGGCAATGAAGATGCTCATGCCGAGCAGGGCGTAGATGAAGTTCAGGAAGCCGTCGATCTGCTCACTCTGCGAGTCGATGTACTCGTCACGGCTCTGCACCTGCAGCGACGGGTAGGTGTCGACCACCGCCTGGATGGCCGCGGTGTTCTCCTCGGTCACACCGCCCGGCGTGGCGATGAACACACCGAGGTCGAACAGCGGCACGGGGCTGTCGTCGAACAGCGAACGGTCGACGATGAAGTTGCCGAACAGGTCGCTGTCGAAGATGCCGGCCACGGTGAGCGTGCGCTCCGTGCCGTCGAGGCTCTTCGTCTGCACGACGTCGCCGACACGCATCCCGTCGCGCTCGGCCTTGTCGGCCGCGACGAGGATGCCCTCGGGGGTGAGCGACGTGAACGTGCCCTCGACGAACGGGATCTCCAGCACGGCTTCGGCGTCGGCCGGGTTGATGGCCAGCACCTGCTTGCCGCTGTACTCGCCGTCCTGGTCGAGGATCTGGATGGCGGTGGCTGCGAGGCCGAGCACGTCGCCCACCTCGGCCGCCTTCAGGTCGTCGGCCAGGGTGGCGGGCACGGTGTTGCCGCCGTTGCTCTGCTTCGCGGTGACCACGTAGTCGCCGTTGAACGAGCGGCCCACGACGTCGTGCGTGGTGGCCTTCGCCGAGGCGCCGAGCGTGGCCACACCGATGAGCAGCGCGAGACCGACGGCCAGTGCCCCGGCGGTGAGCGCGGTGCGCTTCGGGTTGCGGCTGGCGTTGCGGCCGGCCATCGTGCCCGAGGCACCGCTGATGGCAGTGAGGCCGGGCGTCGCGGCCTTCGCCACCGGCGTGGCCAGGAACGGCCCGAGCACGATGAGCGACACGAACAGCGCCACGGCGCCGAGACCGAGCGCCATGGTGTTGCCGGCGAGGCCCATCCACACGAACGCAACGGTGGCGATCAGGGTGAGCGCACCCATCACCTTGCGGATGCGGGAGTGGTCGGCATGGTCGACCGACACGTCGCGGAGCGCGGCCAGCGGCGGCACTCGGCCCGAGCGGATGGCAGGGGCGATGGCGCACACGATGGTGACGATGACGCCCACGATCACGGTGACGACGAAGCCGGTGGGGTTGATCACGAGGCTCGTCTCACCCGGACCGAACCCTGCCTTGTTGAGCAGGAACAGGATGCCCGATGCCAGGCCCACGCCGCCGAGGCAGCCGAGCAGCGAACCGCCGAGGCCCACCACGAACGCCTCGATGAACATCGACCGTGTCACCTGGCTGCGGCTGGCACCGACGGCACGCAGCAGCGCGTTCTCCCGGGTGCGCTGGGCGGCGCTGATGCTGAACACGTTGTAGATGATGAAGCTGCCGACGAACATCGAGATGAGGGCGAAGATCGACAGGAAGATCGTGATGAAGCTCAGCGTCTGCTCCACCGCGCTCTGGTTCTCCTCGGTGATCTGCTCACCGGTGAGTACCTCCACCTCGGGGTCGGCGAGCGCCGTCGCGATGCGATCGGCCAACTCCTGCTGCGTGCTGGTGCCGTCGCCCACCACGATGACGCTGTCGATCTTCGACGTGTCACCGATGATGAACTCCTGCGCGGTCGGCAGCGTGAACAGCGACCAGGTGGCGCCGCCCGACGTGTCGTTGCCGGCGAACGTCGCGAAGCCGGTGATCGTGAAGTCGCGGGGTTGACCGGCGGAGGTGATGGTGACCACGTCACCCACCTCCAAGCGTCCGAGCTTCGCCGACGAGTTGTCGAGCACCACTTCGTCGGCGGCCGAGGGGGCGCGGCCGCCGGCGACGAGGTCCCACGGGGAGGCTTCACTGTCGACCCACACGCCGGCGAACTTCGGCGGGCCGTCCTGGCCGAGCACCTCGCCGTCGGCGGTGGTGACCGTGGCCTGACCCATCACATCGGCGTGCGCCTCGACCACACCGGGCACGTCGGCCACGGCGTCGGCCACGGTGACGGGCAGGCGGTCGCGCTGCTCCTCACCGAACTGGCCCTCGATCACGTTCGACGACCGCACGAACGCGTCGGTGTCGGCGTACGCGCTGGCGAACATCTCGTTGAAGCTGCCCTTGATGGTGTCGGTGAAGACGAAGACGCCGCTGAGGAAGGCCGATCCGGCGATCACCGCGATGGCGGTGAGCAGCAGTCGGCCCTTCCGCGACCAGATGTTGCGGAGGCTGAGCTTGAACATCGGTCACTCCCCGAAGCGCTTCATGCGGTCGAGCACGCGCTCGGCCGTGGGTTCGAGCATCTCGTCGACGATGCGACCGTCGGCGAGGAAGATGACGCGGTCGGCGTAGCTGGCGGCCACCGGGTCGTGGGTGACCATCACGATGGTCTGGCCCAGCTCGCGCACGGCGCGGCGCATGAAGTCGAGGATCTCGGCGCCGGTGCGGCTGTCGAGGTTGCCGGTCGGCTCGTCGGCGAAGATGATGGTCGGCCGGCTCGCCAGGGCGCGGGCCACGGCCACACGCTGCTGCTGGCCACCCGACAGCTCGCTCGGACGGTGCTGCAGGCGGTCGCGCAGACCGACGGTGTCGATGACCCGGTCGATCCACGCCTGGTCGCCCTTCGAGCCGCCGAGCAGCAACGGCAGGGTGATGTTCTCGTACGCCGTGAGCGTGGGCACCAGGTTGTACGCCTGGAAGATGAAGCCGACGGCCGTGCGACGCAGCTCGGTGAGCTGCTTGTCGTTGAGCGTCGCGAGGTAGGTGTCGCCGATGTAGACGGCACCGGAGGTGAGGGCGTCGAGGCCGGCCAGGCAGTGCATCAGGGTGCTCTTGCCGGAGCCCGACGGGCCCATGATGGCGGTGAAGCGGCCTTGTTCGAAGCTCACGCTCACACCGTCGAGGGCGCGGACTTCGCTGTCACCGCCTCCGTAGATCTTCTGCGCGTCGAGCGCTCCGGCGGCGGCCACGGGGGTGGAGAGCTGGGTCATGCTCTCATGTGTACCGGCCGGAACCCGACGAGGTCGTCAGACCCGCGGGTGACGTGGGTCAACCTTCCGGGTGATCTCCGGGTGTGACCACGCCGCTCTCGTAGGCGAGCACCACGGCCTGCACGCGGTCGCGCACACCGAGCTTGGTGAGCACGCGGCCGACGTGGGTCTTCACGGTGGCCTCGCCGAGGTACAGCTGCTGGGCGATCTCGCCGTTCGACATGCCGCGGGCGATGAGGCGCAACACCTCGAGCTCGCGTTCAGTGAGGTCGCCGAGGCCGGGTGCCACGGCATCGGCGTCGACCGCCGGACGGCGCGACACCTCGTCGATGAGCAGCCGCGTGACCGATGGCGCGAGCAGCGCGTCGCCGTCGGCGATGACGCGCACGGCGTTCACCAGTTGCTCGGCCGGGGCGTCCTTCAGCAGGAAGCCGCTCGCGCCGGCCCGCAACGCCGCATAGACGTAGTCGTCGAGGTCGAACGTGGTGAGCATCAACACCCGCGCCGGGCTGTCGCTCGCCGTGAGTTGCCGCGTGGCCTCGATGCCGTCCATGTGCGGCATGCGCACATCCATCAGCACCACGTCGGGGTTGCTGCGCTCGACCAGATCGAGCGCTTCACGCCCGTCGCCGGCCTCGCCCACGACGGTGATGTCGGGCTCGGTCTCCAGGATCATGCGGAAGCCGGCACGCACCATCGCCTGGTCGTCGACCAGCGCGACGCGGATCACGACGGCCTCACGGGGAACGTGGCCCGCACCCGCCAACCGCCACCCTTGCGAGGGCCGACCGACAGTTCGCCGTCGTACGCGACGGCGCGCTCACGCATGCCGACGAGACCGAACCCGTTGGGCGACGGCGCGGCGCTGGCGCCACGGCCGTCGTCGGCCACCTCCACCATCAACGTGCCGTTGCGGCGCTGCACGGTCACGTCGACGTGGCGCACCGTGCCGGCGTGGCGACGAACGTTGGTGATGGCCTCCTGCACGATGCGATAGGCGCTCAGCTCCACGCCGGCGGGCACGTCGGTGAGGTCGCCCTCGGTGTGCAACGTGACGGGCAGGTCGGGTGCCGTGGCGAGAAGGTCGTCGAGGTGCTCGAGCGACGGCTGCGGTGCGCGCACCTGCTCGCCGTCCTCGTCGCGCAGCACGCCGAGGATGCGCCGCATCTCGTTCATGGCGGTGCGGCCGGTCTCCTCCACCGTGGCCATCGCCGCGTCGGCCTTCTGCGGATCGACCGACAACTGTCGCCGTGCCGCCGCGGTCTGGATGACCATCAGGCTCACGCTGTGGGCCACCACGTCGTGGAGCTCACGGGCGATGCGCGTGCGCTCGTCATGCACGTGCTGGTGGGCGAGCAGTTCGCGCTCGCGCTCGGCGCGCTCGGCGCGCTCGCCCAACTCGGCCACGCGCTCACGGCGTCGACGCATGTTGTCGCCGAGGATGATCGACCCGAGGAACATCACGGGCGTCGAGATCACTGCCTGCCACGGTGCATCGCCGCGGACCACGCCCCAGGTGACGAACGCCATCATCAGCGGGAGGAGCACCACCGTGACCCGCCACAGCACGGCGCCGCTGCGCTGCGAGCCGACCGAGTAGAGCGCCACCATCACGCCGGCCCCGCCCGACCCGACGAAGTTGAACGCCTCGCAGACCGCCTGGAACGCGAGCACCACGAGCAGCACCGTCACGGGTGAGCGACGACGCCACGCGATGGGAGCGGTGGCGCCGATGGTGAGCAGGACGCCCCACACGTTCGGGTCGCGGTACTCCTGACCACGCTCGGTGAGGTGGAACACCAGCGACATCGCGAGCACGAGCAGCGCGAGCAGCGCATCGGCCGCCCGCGGGTGCGTGCGCAACCAGGTCGCCGGACGTGTCCACCTCATCGACGAGCACGCTAATGGGCCTCGGCGGATTCAGCGTCCGACCAGGGGTGGATGTCGCCTACGCTCCGGGTCTGATGCTCTGCTCCACCTGCGGCAACTCGGTCCCCGTCGGGGCACGCTTCTGCCCGTCGTGCGGCGCGGCCCAGACCACGGTGCAGTCGCAGGCCGAGGAGCGACGCATCGTCACGGTGCTGTTCTCCGACCTCGTCGGGTTCACGTCGCTCGCCGAGCACATGGACCCCGAAGCGGTGAAGCGGCTCGTCGACGGCTGCTTCGAGCGCATGGTCGACGTGGTGGCCGAGTTCGGTGGCCGGGTCGACAAGATCCTCGGCGACGGCATGCTCGTGCTGTTCGGCGCGCCGGTCGCGCACGAGGACGACCCCGAACGCGCCGTGCGCGCCGCGCTCCGCATGCAGGAGACACTGGCCGCGCATGTCGCCGCCAGCGGTCTCGCGCGCATCGACGAGCTGCGGATGCGCATCGGCATCAACACCGGCGAGGTGCTGGTCGGCACGCTCGCCGGCACCGACTACACGGCGATGGGCGATGCGGTGAACCTCGCGTCGCGGCTCCAGGCCGCGGCACCGCCCGGTGGCGTGCTGGTCGGCGAGAGCACACACGGGCTCACGTCGCACACGTTCCGATACGAGGAGGCCGGCGAACTGCAGGCACGTGGTCGCGAGCAGACCATCACGTCGTGGCTCGCGCTCGAGGCCACCGCCCCGCCGGGGGCGCGGCGCCGACGTCGCCGCGACATCTCGTTCGTCGGACGATCCGACGAGCTGCTCATCGCGCAGGCGTCGCTGCGGCTCGTGGCCGAGCACGGCCGCGGCATGGTGTTCCACGTCACCGGCGAGAACGGCGTGGGCAAGTCGCGTCTCGTCGACGAGGTCATCGCGCAGCTGCGCGCCGCCGGTGCCACCACGGTGCTCGAGGGCGCGGGTGTGCCGTACGGCGAGAGCAACGTGTGGTGGCCCATCGCGAGTGCGCTGTCGCAGCACCTCGAGATCGACACGTCGGCCACGCTCGACGACGTGCGCGCCGAGGCCATCCGCCGCGGGGCGAAGATGTTCCCCGGCTACGGCCGATCCGACCTCGAGCAGCTCGCCGACGCGTTCGCGCACCTGCTCGGTCACCCCAGCCCGCTCGACCGCCTCGACCCGGCCAGCGCGCGCAGCACCATCCACCACACCGTGGCGCAGGTGCTGGAGGCCAAGGCCCGGCAGGGCACGGTGGCGCTCTGCATCGACGACCTCCACTGGGCCGACCCGGTGCTGCTCGACCTGCTCGGTTCCATCGTGTCGTCGCTGAGCCGCACCACGTTCGTGTTGGTCACGGCCGCCCGTCCCGGTGTCGAGCTGCCGTGGCCGCCGGTCAACGACCGCACCACCGTGATGTCGCTCACGCTGCAGCCGCTCACCCGTGAGGAGACCGACCAGCTGGCACGCGAGCTCGTCACCGACGACGACCCGTCCGATCGCCGGCTCTCCGATCTCTACGACCGCAGCGGCGGCAACCCGCTGTTCCTCATCGAGCTCGTCGCGCTCACGGAGGCCGGCGGCGACGGCGAACTGCCCGACTCGCTGCGCACCCTCATCGCCGCCCGGCTCGACCAGCTCACGTTGCAGCAACGTCAGGTACTGGAGAACGCCGCGGTGATGGGCACGTCGGGCAACCTGATGTCGCTCGAGGCGTTCGCCGTGGGCCTCGGCCAGCCCGAGCCCGGCAACACCGTGCACGAGCTCGACGAGCTGGGCCTCTTGGAGGTGCACGGTCAACGCTGGGAGTTCCGCAGCGACTCGGTGCGCGACGCCGCCTACCAGACCCTCACGAAGGCAGCACGCGCGCAACGGCACGCCGGCGTCGCGAAGGCACTGTCGCACTCGCGCGTCGGCATCGACGACCTCGCCCATCACGCCGCCAGCGCCGCCGAACTGATGCAGGAGCTCGGCCGCGTGGAGGGCCTCCCCGCCGACCTGCCCGCCCGAGCGCTCGACCTGCTCACCACCGCCGCCGACCGCGCCATCGAGACCGGCAGCCTGCACACCGCGGTGCGCCACACCACCCGCGCGCTGCACCTGGCCGACGGCGCGCACGCCGACGACGCGCGCATCGCGCACCTCCACAAGCTGCGTGCCACCGCCGAGATCGAGCAGCGCCAGTTCCAGGCGGCCGCAGCCGACATCGACTGCCTCGCCGCCATCGCGCAACGCACCGACGACGCGGCCATGCTCGCCGACTCGCACCGCCTGCGCGGCCTGCTGGCCAACGTGGCGGGCCGCGTCGACGAGGCCCGCGCCGAGCTGGGTGAGGCGGTCGACCTGCTGCGCCGCGTCGACCGACCCGACCTCCTGGCCGACGCGCTGCGCAACCGCGGCTTCATCGAGATGTTCACCGGTTCGCTGTCCGACGCCGAGTGGTTCTTCGGCGAGGCCGACGGCCTGTTCCGCGAGCTCGACGACGAACGCGGCATGGCGTACGTCGAGCAGCACCGCGCGTGGATCGCGTTCCTCTCGGGCGACCTCGCGCTGGCACGCGAACGGCTCACGCACGCGGCCGCCACGCACAGCCACCTCGGCGACCGCAACGGCGCAGGGTGGGCGTTCGGTCTGTTGGCCTTCATCGAGTTCTTCGAAGGCCGGTTCGACGAGGCCGAGAACCTGGCCGTCACCGTGCACCGCGAGGCCGAGTTCCGCGGCGACGACTGGGCCGCCGGAATGATGGACACGCTGCGCGCCGACCTCCGCCTGTGGCGAGGCCAGCTCGAGGAGGCCGCCGAGCTCGCCGAGAAGGCCCGCACCCGGTTCAAGAAGCTCAACGACCGGTTCGGCCTCATCCAGTCACTCGCGCCGCTGCTGCGCGCGCAGGTCGCGCTCGGTCGCTTCGCCGCGTCACAGCGCAGCGCCGAAGAGCTGTCGGCACTGGCCGACACCAGCCATCAGGGGCCGTACCCGCTGCTGGCCGTCGGCGGCGCGGCCATGCACCGCGGCAACGGCACTGTCGCGCGCACGATGGCCGAGCGGGCCATCGCCGAGATGCAGCGCAACGGTGCGAACGTCACCGAGCCCTCGGTGCTGCGGGCAGCGGGCCTGTTGCAGAGCGGCGAAGTGGAGTCCGCGCTCGCGGTCATCGAGCCCGTGGTGGAGGTGGCCGCGAACCAGCCGTTCGCACTCGCGGTCGCGTCACTGGTGCATGCCGCTGCGCGTGAGCCGAAGACCGCAGTGCATCACGCCGACGCGGTCGCGCATCTGCCCGGTGCCACCTACCTCGACAAGGTGTTCGCGTACGTCGCGGCCGCCGGCGCCTTCGCGCAGCTCGACGAACCGGTGCAGGCCGAGCTGTCGGCCGAGGCCGCCGTGGCGTGCGCGATGGGCGTAGGCGACGTGGTGGCCACCGCGCTCGCGACCTCGATGTACCACGCGGTCACCGGCATGCAGCATGCAGCGTTCGACGACCGCACGCAGCTCGGCGAGGGCTGGGTACGCGTGGTGGAGCTGCTCACCGCGAAGGAGTGAGCGGGGCTCGTCGGTTCAGCCGGCGACGTCCTTGCGCCACGGCAGCTCCGACAGATACTTCACCGCGGCGGGGTGCGGGTCCATCTCACGGTCGATGTGCATCGGCGTGATGTCGCGGGCCGGTGCATGACGCACCTGGCAACCCGGGCACCAGTAGACGAGGCGAGCGTGCTCGCCCACTCGCTTCACCAGCACCGTGTCGCCGCAACGCGCGCAACGCTGACCGTTGCGCCCGTACACCGCGAGGCCGCCCGGGATGTCGGGCTGCGTGACGCGCGTGGCGGAGGTGAGGTTCGCGCGCAGCATGCGCGCCGCCGAGTGGATGACCTGCACGCAGTCGGCGGGGTGCAGCGCCTGCACCTCGGCGAACGGG
>JBDKJP010000103.1:0-43173 GCA_039796575.1 Actinomycetota bacterium | reverse complement strand
CCCGAAGGTCGCAGGTTCAAATCCTGCCCCCGCCACCAAGTAATACCAGCTCAGAGGCCCTTTTCGCTCAGCGAGGAGGGCCTCTTCGCTTGCCCGTTGTCAACCGGATGTCAACGCCCCGTTCTCGTGGGCGCTGGCGTGCATTCGTCGGTCCTCGTCGGCATCCCCAGGCGCTGAGTGGTGCTCGTCGCCGATCGCGATCGACAGGGCATGGGGATGAACGCCTACGGGAACCACTCAGGGCCGACGAGCACCTACGGCCACCGGGCTTGGACGAACCTCGGTAGGGCCGTAACCCGATGGTCAGGGCGACGCCGTTCGGCGCGTTGCACCTGCTCCTGGCCGGCTTCATGCCGAGCCTTGTCGTGGTTGGTCAGATGCCCCATCCGGCAAGCAGGTCGTGGGCGGCGGCGATGGTGGCGTTGAGTGCGGTGCGGTCGTGGTTGCGGGCGTGGAGGTTGATCGCGATCGCGAGTGCGAGGAGCGCGTGTGCGCGCTGCGGTGTCTCGTTGCCCGGGCCGTTCTGGAGCCGGTCTAGTGCTGCGGTGAAGGCGTCGATGAGTAGTCGCTCGTAGCGGCGGGTCTGTTTGCGGATCGGGCCGGTCGCGTTGGGGAGCTCGATCATGGTGTTGACCATGAGGCAGCCGTGCTTGCCTGGGCCGGCGGTCTTGAGGTGGGCGAGGGTGTCGAAGAATCCGTGCAGTGCGGCGGCCGGGTCGGCGCGGGGGTTGTCGAGGTCGGTGATGAGCTCGTTGGCGATGAGTTCGTTGTAGTGGCCGAGCGCGAGTTCGAGCATCCGTTGTTTGGTGTGGAACGTGTTGGTGAGGCTCGAACGTGAGAGCCCGGTGGCTGCTTCGAGTACGGGGGTGGAGGCGGCGGCCCAGCCGTGTTCCCAGAATGCTTCGGTGAGGGCTGCGACGGCAGCGTCCTGGTCGAACCCGAGGGGTCGGCCTGGACGCTGCCGCGCGGAGCTCGAGGGCTCAGTGGGAGGGGTGGTTCGTCGTGCCACGGCGTCGAGTCTGCCCGCCCGGGAGGGTGGAGACGCCCAGTGCGTAGTACACGCTGCAGGCGCCGGTGATCGCGGTCGGGAACAGCATGAGCGACAGGACGCCGAGTGGGATCGCGACGATGGCGGGGATCAGGTCACCGGCCCACAGTCCGGCGACGACGAGCGGGAGCGCGGCGCGGACGAGCCGGTCCCAGCGCGCGACGTTGCGGGTGGTGTTGGCACGCTTCATGACGTCGATCACGCTCATGATGGCGTCCCGGTGCCGAGGACCTGCTGGATCGAGGCGACGCCGGCGTCGATGATCGGCTCGACCATGTCGTGGAGGTCGTCGGGGAGGAAGTCGGTGGTCCACACGAACGTGCTGCCGTCGGGTGCGTCGACGATCTGCATGGAAGCGTGGTGGTGTGTGAACCCGAACGGCGACTTCGTGATCGCGTAGGCGACTCGTCGGCGGTCGGGGTCGTTGGCGACGAGCAGTTCCTGGAGAGTGCCGTTGTCGCCGAGCGAGCAACTGCGTTCGTGCCCGGTGACGGTGACGGAACCGAGGAAGGTGATCAGCTCGTTGATCCTGCCGGGGTCGGCGATCGCTGCCCATGCGTCGTCGGTGCTGGCGGTGACGGGGATGTGTCGGGTGATGGTGGACATGTCGTTCTCCTATTCTGTGATGATCATAACAGAATACAGCGTGAAGGCAGGTTGGCAACCTCGTCCTTCTGTGGACCTTACTCTTGACGGGCGCGTTGTTTCAGGCAATGATGAATTGATCGTCTGCTGAATCGAGGGGGTGGCTGTGGGGCCGTTGGAGATGTTCGAGCGTGCAGCGTTGACGGCGTCAGGGTTGGCGCGGTCGGTGCGGCCGGACCAGATGGGCCTGCCGACGCCGTGTTCGGAGTGGGACGTCGCGGCGTTGTTGGAGCACATGGCAGGCGGTCCGATGTATCTGCTCGGCGCGCTCGAGGTCGGCGACGCGAGCGTCGGGGTGTGGCCGGAGTCGGCCGCGGTCGAGGCCGTGGTGTCTCGGCTGGGTGAGCCGGGGGCGCTGGAGCGTCGGTGCATGTCGCCGGCGGGGTTCGAGTGGTCGGTCGCGGAGGCGGCAGCGGGCACGGCGATGGATCAGCTGGTGCACACGTGGGATCTCGCGGTCGCGCTTGGGACCGATCGGAGGCTCGACGCGGACGTCACCGCCGAGGTCGTGTCGATGTTCCTGCCGCAGATGCCCGACGTCGGCCGACAGGCCGGTTTCGTCGGCCCGGCAGTCGACGTTGGCCAAGGTGCCTCGCCGCAGGATGTGTTGCTCGGGGCGATGGGTCGTGACCCGCGACGCTGACGATGAGCACGGCGTGCTCGACGACGCGGTGAAGGCGATGGGGCATCCGGGCCGGCGGGCGATGCTGCGCCTCGCCCGAGACGGGGAGCGCACCGCCACCGAACTGGCGGACGCTGCGGGGTTGTCGCCGTCGGCAGCGAGCGCGCACCTCAAGCTGCTGAAGGACGTCGGTCTGATGCACGTCCGGGTGGACGCGAAGCGCCGGCTGTACTCGGTCGACTTCGAACGCCTCGCCGAGGTCCGTGCGGTGTTCGACGAGCTGTGGACAGACCGGCTCGACGTGTTGAAGCAACGCGCCGAGTCCGCCGGCCGACAGCGACGCCGCCGGGGCTCCGCGTGAAGCTGGTCGACAAGACGATCTCGATCGCCGCGTCCCCGTCCGAGGTCTACGCGCTGCTGACCCAGGAGGTCTTGCTGGTCGAGTGGATGGCACCGATCGCATCGCTCGACGCCCGCCCGGGCGGTGAGGTGTCGTGGACCCATCACAACGGTGACACTGTGCGTGGCGAGTTCGTCGAGCTCGTGCCCGATCGACGGGTCGTGTTCACGTACGGGTGGGACCGGACCGATGTCGGTGTCCCGCCCGGCTCGACGCGGGTCGAGATCGACCTGCGCCCGACCGCGGCCGGGACCGAGTTACGCCTGGTCCATCGTGGGCTCGAGGGCCCGATGGCCGACGCGCACTCCGGCGGCTGGGCCAACTACCTCGCCCGTCTCGCCACACGCGCCGCGGGCCGCGACCCCGGTCCGGACCCGTTCGCCGACGGTCGCGTCCCGACACGCGCAGAACTCGGCCTCTCATGAACGGCCCCACCGTCCAGCCCGCACCCAAGAGGAGCAACCACGATGGACCATCCTGACGGCGACGCCGAGCACCGGTTCTGGGAACACGCCGGACCACTCCTTGAACGACCGGGTGTGAGCCGCTCGACGATGATGGGCCTGCCCTGCCTGCGCGTGCAGGGCGCCTTCTTCGCCTCGTTCGACCGGCGGACAGGAGACCTGCTCGTCAAGCTGCCCGAGGCACGCGTCGACGCCCTCGTCGCCGCCGAGCACGCTCACTCGTTCGCACCGGCCGGCCGCCGATTCCGCGAATGGGCTGCCATTGCCCCCGCCGACGAACCGAAGTGGCCGGGCCTGATCGAGGAGGCGTTCGCACACGTCGCAGCCCTCCCTCCGGCACCAACCAATCGGAAGCGGGCACGGTGAGCGCGTTCGACGGGTTCCCGCCGGATGCGTGGCGGTTCCTCGACGTCCTCGCCGAGGACAACACCGCGGGATGCTTCGACCGCCACCGAGAGATGCACCAGTCGGCGATCGCCGTGCCCTCGCACGCGCTCGTCGAGGCACTCGTCCCGCGGCTCGCCTCCGAGGTCCATCCCGCGCTGACCGGCGAGGCCAAAGTCGGTCGGTCGCTGTTCCGGATCAACCGCGACATCCGGTTCGCCGCCGACAAGACCCCGTACAAGACGTACGTCGACTTCCTGTTCTGGGCCGGGGACGGTGATCCCCGCTCGAGCGCCGCGTGCATCATCCGGCTCACCAGCACGACCGTGCTGACCGGTGCCGGCCGGATCGGGGTCCGCGGCACCGACCTGGCCGCCTACCGAGCGCACGTCACCGACCCCGATCTCGGTCCGCAGCTCCGTGTAGTCGTGGATCGGGTGATCGCGTCCGGGGCGACGATCAGCGACGCGGTGCGCGCCAAGCCACCGCGCCCGCACGCTGCCGACGCCATGAACGCGGACCTGCTGTGCCGTGACGGCTTCCACCTCTCCCGAGTCGAGCCGCATCCGCCGGTGATCGCCGGGCCGGCGCTCGTCGACTGGCTCGTCGATCGCCTGCGACCGTACGGCGAGCTGATCGAGCTGCTCCGCTGACGGCGACGGATGTGGCGCAGCTCACTCGTGGAGCTGCAGTACCCGCCACATGGCGACCTCGGCGTCGTCCCACATCGCCATGAACTGGTGGCACACCTCGCTGTCCTGCTCGGCTGCCATCACCTCGGCGATCGCCGTCTCATCGGCGAAGAACACGATGTCGGCGTACCGGCCGTCCTCGCCGGCGACGAGGACCCGGCGCACGACGCCGGGGTGGTGAAAGACGAACTCGCGTTGGAACCGGTCCGACGCGGCCAACATCTCCTCCTCGGTGACGCCGTCCTTGAGTCGGCCGGGCGCGATCACTACGTGCATCTGATGTCTCCTCCATCGTGTCGTGAACTCGCGTCAACGTAGGAGCAACCATGTCAACAAATGGCATGATTGTCGGATGCCGCTCGCGGAGCCCGAATGATGGGGAATCGGGTGGAGCGCCTGGAGTCGCTCAAGCTGCTGCTCGCCGAACGCGAGTACACCACCGCGAACGATCTCGCCGACGACCTGGGTGTCAGCCTGCGCACCCTGCACCGGGACCTCGCGACCCTGCGCGAGATGGGTGTGCCGGTCGGCGGTCTCGCTGGACGAGGTGGCGGGGTGTTCCTTGAGCGTGGATGGTCACTGGGGCGGGTGCACCTGAACGATCGCGAAGCGATGGGGTTGTTGCTGAGCGTCGCGATCGCCGAGCGCACCGGATCGCCGCTGCTGCTCGACGATGTCCGCTCGATCGAACGCAAGCTCGTCCAAGCGTTCGCGCCCTCGCAGCTCGATGCGATCCGCAGCCTCCGCCGGCGAGTCCTGATCGGCACACCCGCATCAGCCTCGGTCATTGCGACACATGGCCGCGCCACAGCGTCGGTCGCCAGGCCACTGCTCGAGGCGTTCATCCGTCGACGCGCCGTCTCGATCCGCTACACCGACCCGACGGGCGCGGTGTCGACCCGTGAGATCGAGCCGCACTACCTCTACTTCAGTCTCCCGGTCTGGTACGTGCTCGCCTGGGACCGGCTCCGCGACGACGTCCGCACGTTCCGGATCGACCGCATCGACCGGCTCGACATCGAGGCGAACACGTTCACGGTGCGCGCCGCGGAACGGTTCATCGACGCCGTCGAGCTCGACGCCCGCCCCATCTGAGATGAGCCGGCGCGGTCAGTCGAGCGCGGCGATCAACTCGCGGATCGGTGGCCGGGCGTCTGGGCTGTCGGGGAGTGCGACGTAGCGCAGGGTGCCGTCGCGGCCGATGACCGCGTCGGCGCCGAGTTGGTGGATGTCCTCGGTCGGACGGCGCAGCCGTCGCCCCCGCCGCAGCAGGGTTGCGTAGAGGCGCAACGTGCCGGGAGACCAGACCTGCCGTGTCGTGCCGCGCCCGGCACCGAGCATTCGGTACACGGCGCGATCGGGGTCGGTGAGCACCTCGAACGGCAAACCGAGATGTGTGCGATACGCGGCGACCCGGGCGGGTTCGGCGAAGGTGACGACGGCGATGGTGGCGTCACCGAACTGGTCGAGGTGGTCGCGCACGGCGATCACGTGTTCCTGGCAGGGCAGTCAAGCCAGATGGCGGTGCAGGACCAGCACGAGCGGCCGGCCGCGGCACGCAGCGGTGTGCCACGGCCGGCCCTCGTGGTCGACGAGTACGACGTCGGGGAACGGATCACCGACCCGCACGCTCACGGCGCCGAGCCCTCCGGGGACGGCCAGCGCAACCCGAGGTTCGCCACCGCATCCTCGATCGCGGCGACGAGCCGATCGACGGAACCGTCACACGCAGCTAGCTGGGCTGGCTCGAGCAGGACGACGAGCCCGCCATCGGTCTCGGCGACCACGACAGGAGCACGGCCGCCGGCAGCAGCGCGCACGTCGTCGGGTTGGTCGTCGCGGTGGAACGTGACGAACTCGACCGGAAGCCCGGCCTTGCACGCCGCCCACTCCGGCCGCTCCCGAACCGACCCATGCGTGATGTCGCACAGCGAGCAGTGCCGACGCCTGAGCCGCGCCCCGATCCAGTAGCTCAGCTCGCCCCGCCACGTCCCATCCGCGTCGTACACGCCGACAAGCCGGCGAAGACACGCACCGTCGGTCCGGTGGCTGTCGGTCATCGCGACAGCTTCGCCGATCCCACAGCGCCAGACATACCACCGCGTGACCCGGCCAACTGGGCGAACGCGCCGAGGACGGCACCGAACATCATGTGCTCGACGGCGAACGTGACCCAACCGACCATGCTCGCCATGTCGGAGATCGTCGAACCCGTACCGGTCACCTTCGCCGCGATCGGCAGCCCGACGAACGACGACACGACGAACACCACGAGCCCATAACCGGCGCCGGTGAGCACGTTCGCCGGGACACGCAACCGCCGAGCCAGCAGGACGAATCCGATGCCGAACATCGCGCCGGTCACCATGTGGATCACGAGCCCGAGCGCGGCCGGGCCGGCATCGAACCAGAACCGGTGACCGGCCATCGCCTGCTCGACCGAGCGCATCATCGCGTCCGGTGACCCGAACAGCGCCGAGATGTGGAACAGCGGCGTGAAAAACCCGTGGTGCTGGTAGGTGACCGACGCGACCATGGCGAACATCGCCATCACCGCTGCGGCGATCATCCCCCCGACCGCGCCCCGGACAACGGATGCGGTCGTGCCCGCTCGAGCGGTACTCGCGGTCGCAGGCATGGTGGTGGTCGACATGATGGGCTCCCTTCACAGGCGCTCGTCCACGGTGGGCGAGCGACCCGGGAACCCCCCGACACCACGAACCGTTCCATCGCGACCATTCCAGAATTCGATGGAATGCTCCCGACGGGAAGCGGGTCTCCTCCACGAGAGGGGAGACTGGCGACGATGCCCGACGAGCACCAACCGACACGCGAGCACCGTCGCGTCACGGTCGCGCCCGGATCGTTCGACGCCTTCGTTGCGCCGCACCTCCCGGTGTTGTGGCGCGTCGCCCGATCCCTGTGCCGCAACACCCACGATGCAGAGGACCTCGTCCAAGACACCTTGGTGCGCGCCTACAAGGGCCTCGACCGGTTCGACGGCGCCCATCCCCGCGCCTGGTTGCTCACGATCATGCGCAACGCCCACATCAACCAGCACCGGCGGCAACGCCCTGGACTGCTCTGGGATCAGGCCGAGGCCGACGAAGCCGACCGCCGCAACCCCGCCGCACCGAGCGCCGAGGATGTCGCTGCCGCTCAGGCGCCGGCGCCGTGGGTCGCCGACGCGCTCGCACGCCTGTCGCCTCGGCACATTGACGTCGTTCGCCTCGTCGACATCGACGGGCTCACCTACGACGAAGCCGCGGCCGTACTCGGCATCCCGGCCGGAACCGTGATGAGCCGCCTGCACCGCGCCCGGCGCCGCATGCGCGCCCACCTCACCCGACATCCCGACTGGAGCGCCCAGCAATGAACCCTCGCGACATGATCGGCATGTTCCGCCGCCGCGGCGGCAGCCGCTGCATCGAGATCGGCCGACAGATCCAGACTTACCTCGACGGCGGACTCGACCCAACCACCGCCACTCGCGTCGCCGCCCACCTCGACGCCTGCCGCCGCTGCGGACTCAACGCCGCCGACTACCGCCACCTCAAGACCGCCCTCGCCGACACCGCCGGCGCCGTCCCCGCCGACGCCATCGAACGACTGCACCACCTCGCCGCCGACCTCGCCGCCGGCGACCATCGAGCCTGATGGCCCCCGAACCACTCCGATCGAAGTGGAGCCGCCGGGCACGCACCATCCCTCTCATGCTCGCCGCCACCGGTCTCGGCGTGCTCGCCAGCCCACTCGTCCTGCCACTCGCCGCCGTCGCCGATCTCGCACGCGGCCGCCGACGACTCCCCACCGTCCGCGTCCTGTTGTTCGCGCTCCAGTACGGGATCAACGACACCGTCGAGATCCTCCTGGCACCCCTCTATTGGACCGCCGCCGGATTCGGCACCCGCCTCCACCAGCCCGCATCGATCGCCCGCCACCAACGTCTCCAGCGGTGGTCGATCGATCTGCTCGCCCGCCGCGCCGAGCGGCTCCTCGGGCTCCGCTTCGAGCTCGAACCCGGCGCCGCTGACGCGCTCCTCCCAGCGCCGGCGATCGTGTTGTGCCGACACGTCAACATCGTCGACGCCTCACTCCCCACCCTGCTCTACCAACGCCTCGGCCACCCGACCCGTGGCGTGATCATGGCCGAGCTCCTCGCCGACCCCGGCTTCGACCTCATCTACGCCCGCACCGGATCGGTCTTCATCCCTCGCGACAACGGGCCCGACGCCCTCGCCGCCGTCACCAAACTCGGCGCGACCGCCGACCCGGATGTCCCGACAGTCATCTTTCCCGAAGGCCGCCTGTTCCGACCCGACCGCCTCGAACGCGCGCTCGCCCGCCTCCACGCCGACAACCCCGCTCGCGGCGAGCGACTCGCACCACTCCGGCATGTGCTCCCGCCACGGCCCGGTGGCGTCCTCGCCCTCCTCGCCACCATTCCCGGCGACGTCGTCGTCATCGCCCACGCCGGCCTCGACCGCTACCCGAGCTTCGCCGCCCTCGCACGCGCCGTCCCGCTTCGAGACCCAGTCCGCGTCACCGCATGGCGGATCCGCAGCAACGACATCCCCGACGGCGACGGCGAACGGATCGCCTGGCTCGACCAGCAATGGTGCGCCGCCGACCGATGGGTCGACGCCGCCGCCGGCGACGGCGTGTGACGCTCAGCGGGCGGAGAGCTGTCGAGCGAGCTCGTCCAACGCGGCGCGCCAACCCGCCTCACCCGGCGAACCAGCGGGAATCCCCCGATGCGTGAGCACCACCCGAGTTCCATCGCCAACCTCGTCGAACTCGACGGTGACCTCCGTCGGTGGGTGGCCGCCCGGAACAGGTTCGCCGTCGGGGTCGGTCATCGCCTCGCTGTACACCAGCCGGCTCGGCTCGGTGACCTCGACGAACTCGCCCGTGAACCACATCTCTCGCGCACCGCCCGGCGTCTCCATCCGCATGCAAACACGACGCCGGCCACCGACCCGGACATCCATCTCGCACACCGGGATTTCGGCGCCTGACGGCCCGTACCACCCGGCGAACGCGGCCGGGTCGGTCCACATCTGCCACACCTCGCCGATCGAGGCGACGAAGGTGCGTTCGAGGACCATTACGTCGGTGGTCGATTCGGAAGTGTTCATCGCTGCTTCGGTCCTTTCGATCCGCGCGGACGAGTCCCGCTGCGCTGTTGGAGTTGGTGGTCGAGACGATCGAGTCGCTCGTCCCAGATCGCTCGGTACTGATCGGCCCACGTCGCCACCTCCGCGAGGCGATCGGGCGCGAGGCGGCACGGGCGGAACTGGGCGTTGCGGCTGCGCACGATCAAGCCAGCCTGTTCGAGCACCTTGATGTGCTTCGAGATCGCCGGCAACTGCATGTCGAACGGCGCCGCAAGCTCGTTCACCGTCGCCTCACCCTGCGCCAACCGAGCCAGGATCGCCCGGCGCGTCACATTGGCGAGCGCGGCGAAGGTTTCGTCGAGCCGATCATCGATCGCTGTCGCAGCCGCCATGACTTTCCCCCTCAGATAATTAACCAAGCTAGAAAGTACAGTGAGCGAGAGCGCGTGTCAAGAGCGGTCGGGCGAGCCTCGTTCAGTCAGCACCCGGCCGGAGTCGGATACCGATGGCCACGAGCGGGCACGGTGCCGGTCTCGACGATGTGCTTGAACGCGCCCAGGCTGCGTGCCGCGGCGCGGCGGGCCTGCCAGCGCATCACACGTCTCAGAAGGCGGGTGCGGATCGCTCCGTTCAGTTCGACCTGTGCTTCGGACCGCAAGGTCGTCTGGGCCGCACCGACTGGCTCGACCGACCACGTGTTCCTCGCGAGACGCACACCGGGCAGACCGGCCCCTTCGTAGGTGAACGACGAGCCGTCGACCCACGCAGTGAACGTCTCGACCAAGTTGATCCCGCCCGCCAAGCGGCAGTGCCGCACAGCGCCGGTTCCGGACTCCCGGCCGACGGGACACTCGGCTGAGCGGATCCCGGGCGCCCAGTCCACGATCCGTTCGAGATCCACCAACAGGGCCCAGACTTGCTCGATAGGACTGTCGATGCACACCGCTGCCGACACGCGCATGCCCGGACCGTAGCGGCCGCCACGACATCGATACTTCGTCTCGGTCCGTGGCGGGCGGCCGATCGGCGGATGACTGCCGTCTACGCTGCGATCCACGAGCGTCGAAGGGAATCGAAGCCATGGATCTGCTCGCCGCCCTCGACATCGCCGTCACCGAGTTCGGTCGCCGAATCGCAGGAGTCGGGGCGGGCCAGTGGTCCTCGCCGACGCCGTGCGACGAGTGGGACGTGCAGTACCTCGTCGCCCACGTGGTCGGAGGCAACCGGTTCACCGTGGCCGTCCTCAGCGGCCACAGCGCTGCCGACGCGATCGATGAGGTGATGTCCTCACCACAACTCGGCACCGATCCGGTCGAAGCCTGGGCGACGACAGCCGCGGCGCAGTTCAGGGCGTTCAGTCAACCGAACGCTCTCGACGAGGTGGTCGATCATCCGCTGGGACCCATCGCCGGCCGCCAACTGCTCGGATATCGGGTGTTCGACATCACGCTGCATGCCTGGGACCTCGCCCGCGCGATCGGCGTCGATGACACCCTCCCCGACAAGCTCGTCACCACCGTCCTCGACATCATTGCCAGCGGCCCGCCCGGCATGGGCTTCAGCATCAACCCCACACAGCCGGCTGCGAACGCCTCACTTCAGGCACAACTACTCGCGCTCGCCGGGCGGTCGGGTCGGGACACCACAGCTACTCCCTGACCAGTTCGGCCCCCACAGCCCACGCGCCCACATGCGAGGCCTCAGCTGCCGTGGCGGTCCGGAATGGAAGGAGCGCAACATCGGACCTCATCGCCGCGACGCCACGCGACCTCGCGAACTCGCGAATCTCGATTCGTCGGTCACACTCCGGCACCTCGCGCCGTCCAACCCTCATGACCGATCCGGTCCCGACGAGGAGGAACCATGATGACAACGAACGAGCGAGCCCAGAACCCGACGATGCTGATGAAACTGTTCGCCGCACGCGCCGCGAGCGGAGATCCTGCAGGCCTGCTCGACCTGTACGAGCTCGACGCGGTGTTCGAACCGGCTCCCAGAGTGCTGCTGCGCGGCCACGACGAGATCGCACCAGCACTCGTCGAGTTGACGGCGACGCGACCCGCTATCGAGTACGCCGGCGAACCTGAGGTGGTCATTGTCGACGACATCGCGCTGGTGTCGAACACGTGGACGCTGACCGCAACGCTCCCCGACGGGACCGTCGTCCGCCAGGGAGGTCTCAGCGCCGACGTCGTGCGACGCCAACCGGACGGCAGCTGGCTGGTGTTGATCGATCAACCGCGAGGCGCGACGCTCCCAGCATGACCACCACCGGTGAACCCAGGGACGTGCCGCCATCAGTGATCAAGGTGGCACAGACTGGCGACGCTCGCGCGCTCGAAGAGCTCGTCGTCGCGATCCGCGACCGCGTCTACCGGTTGTCGTTGCGCATGGTCGCGTGCCCGGCCGACGCCGAGGACGCCACCCAGGAGATCGTGATCCGGGTCATCACCCGGCTGTCGACGTATCGCGGTGATGCGGCCTTCACCACGTGGGTGCATCGGATTGCGGTCAACCATCTGCTCGACCGGTCGAAGGGCACGGTGGAACGCATGCGATTCGACTTCGACACGTTCGCGGCAGACCTTCTCGATGGGCTCGCCGCTGCGCCCAGCACGGCCCCGGATGCGGCTCTGCTGGAACGCGAGGTGCAGCTCGCGTGTACCCACGCGCTGCTGACGTGTTTGGATCGCGATCATCGGATCGCGTACATCCTCGGCGAGATCTTCGAGCTCGACTCCGACGCCGCCGGCTACATCTGTGGGATCTCGCCTGCGACGCACCGCAAGCGCCTCTCCAGAGGCCGTGCACGGGTGCGGCAGTTCCTCACCGACCGCTGCGGCCTGGTCAACGACAGAGCTGCCTGTCACTGCTCCAAACGCGTGGACACCGCGATCGCCGCCGGCCGCGTCGATCCCGACGCCCTCGGGTTCACCGACCGCACTGTCGCGGTCAATGACGACATCCTTCGGCTCCACGACGCTGCTGCGCTCCTGCGGTCGCTCCCACCCGCTGCGGTGCCGGTCTCGATCACGGCCACGGTGACGCGTCTCATCCGCAACTCGACCGTCGGGACCGTGTGATCAGGCGCTGTCCCGATCCGACGGCCGCACGCGCCGACGACGTGGAGGAGGTGGGCGAGTCAGGAAGCCTGCGCCTCTCGGGAGCCGTTGACACACACGTTGCCGGAGGCCTTCAAGCGAGACAGGAACGAGCGACCATGACGACGTTGGTAGCGTCACGCAGCACATCCGACGAGTCATCATGGGGGTGCCGGTGAAGCCGATCACGATCTTCGCACGTATGGCGATCAGGCCCGAGAACGTCGAGCAGGTGTCTGCGTTGGCAGTCGAGGGATGCAAGGTTGCTGCTGGGGAGCCGGGCACGCTCGCGTACGACTGGCACTACTCGCCGGAGCAGGGAGCGCTCGTGTTACTGGAGTCGTACGCGGACTCTGATGCCCACTTTGCGCACATGCAAGCCGAGGGTCATGGCGAGTTCATGGGACGTCTGATGGCGCTGATCGACTCGGTCGAGTTCGTCGTCCTTGGCGAACCCACGGCCGAGCACGCCGCAGCGCTGGCCAGCGTGCCCGGAGCCCAGTTCTTCCAAGAGGTCGCGCGCATCTGACGCGCCGTCGATCGGGCGCTGAGTCGACCTGCGGAGACATCCGCAAATCGCGCGCGGCGCTGCGGGCGTGCCGCCAACTCAAACCTGCCGCCCCGCGTCGCGGGTCCGTCGCTCTCAACGGCTCACGGTTCCGACGCCGTCCTGATCCCAACGGACTCGACGCTGAGCCGAGGGCGAGGGTCAGGTGTCAATCGTTCGTGCGTGCCGGTCGAGATGCCGGAGCACGTCGTCGATTGTGCCGGTAACAGCGATGATGACTTCGGCTGCGCCGGTGGCCCGGTGAGCGTCGAGCGCGGCGGCGTCGCCGGACGATGCGTAGACGTGGAGGCTGAGGTCGTCGGGGTTCCGTCCGTGGTCGTCGGCGAGGTGACGGAGTCGCCGCCATCGCTCGTGAATTGGTTCTGTTCCTTCGATGGGCATCCATCCGTCGGCGTGATGGATGATGTCGAGCAACGTCGAGTCGGTGCCGGTGGCGCCGATGAGCACGGGTGGCGGGGTCTGGACGGGTTTCGGGTACGACCAGCACGGCCCGAAGCTGATCCGGTCGCCGGTGTGGCTCGACTCGTCGTCGTGCCACAGAGTTCGGATGGCGGCGAGCGACTCGCGCAGCGCGGGCCGTCTTTGGTGCCAGGCGATCCCGTGGTCGACGAGTTCGTCGGCCTCCCATCCGTAACCGACGCCCAGCACGAGTCGCCCACCGGAGAGCCGATCGAGCGAGGCGAGCTGCTTGGCGGTGGCCAGCGCCTCACGTTGGGCGAGGACGAGCACACCGGTGCCGAGCCGGATGCGCGTCGTGACCGCAGCGGCGGTGGCGAGCGCGACGATCGGGTCGTGCAGCCGCTTGTACTCCTCGGGCATCGGTTGGCCACCCCACCAACGGATGAACGGCCGGACCGGGATGTGAGTGTGCTCGGTGAGGAACACACTGGAGAACCCTCGTTCCTCGGCCTCGACCGCGAGGCGTGCCGGTTCGATGGCCTGATCCGTGGCGTGGGTCATCACCCCGATCTTCACGGCCGATGCCCTGCTCGAGAACTCGTCGCTGCCGGGTTGGTGGCGTGGCGCGCCCAGCCGCTCGTGATCGGCCGCATGAGATGGCGACCGAGCACCGGCAGGACCAGCGACGTGACCAGGCCCTTGATCGTGGCGCGTGTGATGTAGGTGAACGCGGCGTCGATGCGGCTGCCGTCCTGGTCGTGGTGGACGCTGATCGTGGCGGTGAGGTCCTCGAGGGGCATCGGGTGGTCGGTGACATCGACGTCGATCCGTTGAACGTGTCGCTCGTGGTCGAGACGCACTGCCTCGGTCCACGTGTTGCCACGGGTGTCGGTGCAGACGCGAGAGCACTGGTCGGCGGCGACGTCGATCCGCGTCAGGTTCGGTGCGAGTTGCGCGTAGAGATCGGCGTCGAGCACCAGATGCCAGGCGGCGGACGGGGGCGCGGCGACGGTGACGCTGCGGAACAGGATCTCGGTCCGGTCGTCGCCGGCATACGGACGGGCACGCCGGCCGAGGACCAGGCCGGCAATCGCGAATGCCGCCACCGCGGCGGCTGCGGCGGCGACGAGAAGTGCCCCGGCCGAGGTCGGATCGGCGACAAGGATCAGAGCAGCGGACCCGATCACCCACGTGGCATCGCCGGCAGCGACCAGCCTGCTCGCGGGGATCAGCCGATGAGCAGGCTGCGCGGCTAGCGCCACCAGCAGCACCGACCAGCCGACGAGGCCGACCCCGAGCACGGCGACGACCGGGCGCGGGATGTCGACCTGGCGGCTCAGCCAGCTGCTGGTTGCTGCCATCGCGATCCCGGTCGCTGCCGAGAACGCTGCGTTGATGCGCTGCAGATCGCGCAGCGGCTGGACCTCACGCAACGCGAGGAGCGAATGACTCATGCGTCGAAGAACCCGAACAGCGACACGATGCGGCCGCCGCGCACGACAGCTGCGTCTACCCCGGTGAGCACCTCGTTGCCGTCCGGACCACACATCGCCCACCCCCAGTGCACGACATCGTGATGGGCACGCACCTCGCCCCGTCGGTCGAACCGGTGCCCTGGCATCTGCGCCTGGACACCGGCCATCATCTCGGCGATCGCCTCGTGACCCGAGACGTCGGCGAGAGGATCGACCGAGCGGGCATCACCGTGCCACGCCTCGCCGATCAACTGCGCGCGGGACTCCTGGTCCGGAGCGTTCCAGCACGCGAGGTAGGCGTCGACGATCCGGTGGGCAGTCTCGAGGTCGATGGAGTCAGTGTGCATACCCGCCATCGTCGGCGAGCACTGTCCGAGAGTCGATCACCTGTGAGGTGATGGCGGCGCCTCACATCGTTGCCTAGCGTGGCTGCCGATGAGTCGTCGAGACGCCGCTGGGGAGATGCTGCGCGGGTGGCGAACGAGGCGTCGCTTCAGCCAACTCGACCTCGCCCTAGCCTCCGGTGTGTCGGCGAAGCATCTCAGCTATGTCGAAACCGGACGCAGCCGGCCAAGCCCCGAGATGGTCCTCCACCTGTGCGAGCACCTCGAGGTCCCCTTGCGCGACCGCAACACGATCCTGCTCGCTGCCGGCCACGCACCCACCTATTCGCAGTCGTCCTACGACGCGCCAACCGGCGAGGTTCGTGAGCTCGTCGACCTCGTCGTCAACGCACACCCTTATCCCGCAGTGGTCGTCGACGGCAGATGGGACCTCGTCGCCGCCAACGCCGCCGCGTCACTGTTCCTCGGCGGGGTCGCCGAGCACCTCCTCGTGCCCACCGTGAACGTGATTCGGCTGAGCCTCCACGCCGACGGCCTACGACCGCGCGTGGTGAACTTCGACGAGTACGCCGGCCATGTCCTCGAACGGCTCCGGCGTCTCGTCGCACACAGCCCCGACCCGGTCCTCGTCGCCTTGCTCGACGAGTTCGGCGATCTCGAGGTCACGCCACCGGCGCGAGACAGCGGTGTTGTGATGCCACTCGTGCTCGACGTCGCCGGCACGCACGTGCGCATGTTCACCACCATCGCCACGTTCGGCACACCGCGCGAGGTCACCCTCTCCGAACTCGCCATCGAGACCTTCTATCCGGCCGACGCCGCGAGCGCCGCCACCCTCGCAGCACTGCTCTCGTCCGGCGCCGGCTGATTCCGTCAGCGCCAGATCCCCCGGTGGTCACGGCAACGCCGACGAGCGTCTACCACTGTGCACACCCGTCCGTCCCCGATGGACGCCGTCGGTTCTCGACCGGCCCAGTGCGCATCGAAACCACCACGTAGGGTCGCGTGCGCAACCGGTCGAACGCGACCGCTCTGCCGTCGTCGCTTGTCAACGCGATGTCAACGCTCGTGCGACCCACAGCCACCTATGAGCGCTCAAAGGCACCCACGAGCTGGCAGGGCGCTCGCCGTGTGAGCAGGACGAATGCCCTCTCGTGCGCACCCGCGCACACGTTGACCACTTCGCTCATAACCCGAAGGTCGTGGGTTCAAATCCCACCCCCGCCACCAAGTAATACCAGCTCAGAGGCCCTTTTCGCTCAGCGAGGAGGGCCTCTTCGCTTGCCCGTTGTCAATCGGATGTCAACGCCCCGATCTCGTGCGCGCTGGCGTGCACTCGTCGGTTCTCGTCGGGGCCAGGAGGCACTGGGTCGTGCTCGTCACAGTTCCAGGCGGTCGAAGCGACTGGGACGAGCGCCTACGGTAGCGAATGAGTGCCTACGACGGCGACCGACCATCGACCCTCGATGAACCTCTCTAGGGCGAGAACCCGATGGCGTTCGTCGGCGCTCGTGTCTGCGGCGCTGCTCGGGTCAGGCGCTGTGGCTGAACTTGATCTGGACGGGTCGGTGAGGGTTGGTGCCGCGTCCTTCAATCCGGGCGCCTTCGGCTTCTAAGAGGGGGCGCACTTCGCGGTAGACGGCGCGGTACCGGTACCAGGGGACCGTGGGGTAGAGGTGGTGAATGAGGTGGTAGTCCTGCTGGAAGAGCAGCCACGTCGATCCGAGGAAGGTGTTGATGCGGGTGTTCTTGTAGCGGCTGGTGTCGTCGTAGGGGACGTGTGGCATCCACTGGAAGAAGATGACGAGGATGAGCACGCCGACGCGGCCTGGGAGCCACCAGAGGAAGAAGGTGGGGACGAACAGGCCGAGCGGGATCGACGCGATGAGTGCGATGAAGCCGATCCGCTGGTAACGGCGGATCCGCTTCTGCTCTTGCTTGAGCCGTTGGTTGGGCTCGCCGGCAGGGGCGGCGCCGGCGGGCACCATCTTGGCGACGATCTTCCCGACGAGGCGGTCGCCGTAGGGGAGGGCGCCGATGATGCCGAACACGTTGGCCATCATCCATTTGATGGGGATGGCGCTGAGGGGTCCGGCGACTTGGAAGTCGGGGTCGCGGGCGGGGTCGTTGGTGTAGGCGTGGTGGCGGAGGTGTTCGGCGGACCAGCCCTTGAACGAGAGTTGGAGTGGGACGGCGGCGATGGCTCCGCAGGCGGTGTCGAGCCAGCGCCAGCGTTCCTGGCGTCCGCTGATGGCTTTGTGGTTGGCGTCGTGGTGAACGGTGTAGAACGCGTAGGTGATGGCGGCGTTGATGATGAACCCAGCCCACAGCGGCAGCACGCCGGTGGCCCATCCGACGATCGCGCCGGTGTAGCCGGCGAGGAGGGCGAGGCAGAGCAGGACGGTGGGCCAGGCGACGCGGCCGGAGTAGCGACGGACGACTTCGCTCTCGTCGACGACGCTCGCCGCGGGTGTGGTTTTGTCGTCTCGTGGTGGTGTGTGATGCATCGTGGTCCCCCTCGATCTGCCTGGCCGCGAGCGACCTGCGCTGCGCCGATCGTGATGACGATACGGAGATGGTGGTGATCGGTAAATCCCCAGCTTCCGATCATTTGTGCTGGAATGTCGATCGATGGATCATCGGACCGAGTTGCGAACGGCGGTGGAGTTGGCCCGTCTGGGCAACGCTCGTCGGACGGCGGAGTTCTTGGGTGTTTCGCAGTCGACGGTGAGCGAGTCGATCGCCCGGTTGGAACGTGCGTACGGGACGCGGTTGTTCGATCGTGGGCGTCACGGGTCGCGTCCGACGGCGACCGGGGAGGTGCTGATCGAGGCGGCACGACGGTCGTTGGAGTTGCTCGACAACGCTGAGCGCGAGGTCGGTCTGCTGGAGAACTTCGAGCGTGGTTCGCTGTCGATCGCGGCGCACCCGTGTCTGGTGGAGACCCATCTCGTGCCGGCGGTCGCGACGGTCTTGCGGGGGAGCACGAGCATCCAGTGTCGGATGCAGAGCGACTCGCCGGATCGGCTGCTGGCCGGGTTGCGCAGCCGCCGGTTGGAATTCTTCGTCGGTCTCGCGCCCGACGGACCGGCCGATGATCTGGAGGTCGAGACGATCGGCACCTATCGACCGGTGCCGTTCTGTCGTGCTGGGCATCCGTTGGCGGAGGTGCCGGCCCAAGGCGTGAAGGTGCTGCGTGACTACCCGTTGGTGACGACGGAGACGCCGCTGTGGTACGTCGAGCGGTACCGGGCGGGCATGCCGTCGGATCCGGCGTTGGAGGGCGAGCTTGCCGAGCGGGGTCGTCGCGTGTCGGTGTCGCAGGTGGCGACGATGGTGGCGCTGGTCGCAACCACGGACGCGTTGGGCCTCACGCCGATCGAGTCGATCCGCGCCGGCGTCGAGCGCGGCGAGTTCATCGTGTTGGACGTGCCGGCCGATGAACAGGCGATCTTGAACCCTGCTCCGATCGTGATGGTGTCGATGCGTGAGCGGCCGCTGCCGCCGAGCGCGATCGCAGTGATGGACGCAATTCGCTCGCTGCAGGCGACCAAACCACTTGGCTGAGGTCAGGACGTCTTCGTCGACGTACCGGCCGTGTCCTCGGCGGCGAGTTCCCGGAGGAGGGCGCGGGTGGCGTCGCGGTCGTCGCGGGGGCGAATTGGCCGGCCACGAAATCGGTGACTCCGATCGCGGCGAAGTGGGCGATGCGTTCGCGAACCTCGTCGGCGGAGCCGACGACCGCGACGTCAGCCGGGCCGCTCGCGCCCTCTTGGTCGAGCATTGCTCTGTAGGAGGGGAGTGTGTCGTAGAGGTTGAACACCTTCGCGGCACGGTCGCGGGCGGCGTCTGCGTTGTCGGTGACGCAGACCGGGGCGATGCACACGATCCGCGGTGCGGGCCGGTTGTTGTCGGCGGCGGCCTGGTTGATGGCGGGGATGATGCGTTCTTCGAGGACTCTGGGTCCGGTCATCCACACGATGGTGCCGTCGGCGACGGCGCCGGCGAGGTGCACCATGCGTGGCGCGAGCGCCGCGAGCAGCACGGGCACCGGACCGATGGGTCGAAAGGTGATCTCGGCGTGAGCCGACAGCATGTCGCCGTCGTGGGCGACGGCACCGTCGCGGATGAGCGGGCGAAGGATCGCGAGGTAGTCGGCCATGTGCTGCGCCGGCCGGTCGAAGGGGATGTGCAACATCCCTTCGATCATCACCTTGTGCGAGAGCCCGATCCCGAGTGTGAACCGGCCCCCGGTGGCGATGTCGAGGGTGATCGCTTCACGGGCGAGAGTGACGGGGTGACGGAAGTGGGTCGGCATCACGGCTGTGCCGATCTCGATGTCGGGAGCGCTCTGTGCGGCGACCGCGAGCGCGACGAGCGGGCCGATCCCGAAGATCGGGTCGGTCAGCCACGCCGAGGAGAGGCCGTCCTCGGCCGCCTCGCGCAAGGCAGCGGTGATCGCGGTGATGTCGCCGTTGGGTGGTTGTGGGAGTGCAGTTCCGATGCGCATGCGCTTCTCCAGTGTCGATAGTGACCAGCCGGTCAGCCGGTCAGCCGGTCAGCCGAGCCGGACCGGTGCTTGGGGCACGGTGGTCCAGGCGCCAGGGTCGTGGCCGTACATGAGGGTCGCTCCCTGGTCGCGCAGTGCGCGGAACAGCTTGAGCGATGCGAGGGCTGAGTCGGGGTCGGCGATCACGCCGGGTAGGGCGAGGTGGTCGACGGAGTGCTTGAGGTAGCAGGCGTCGCCGCAGAGCACGAACTCTCCGCCGGTGTCGGTGCGCACGCGGAGCGACTGGTGGCCGGGTGTGTGACCGCGGGTGGGGAACACGACGACGTTGCCGTCGCCGAACAGGTCGTGCTCACCGTCGATGAGCTCGAATGGTTGGCCGGTGTCGAAGTCGTCGATGACGTAGCCGCGTCGGGGGCCGGAGCGTTGGGCGGCGTCCCATTCATCGCGTTGACACACGATGGTGGCGTTCGCGAGTTGGGCGTTGCCGCCGCAGTGGTCGAAGTGGAGGTGCGAGTTGATCACGTGGGTGATCGAGGCGGGATCGGTGTCGACGGATTCGAGTCGGGCGCCGATGTCTTCGCCGGCGTGGAAGTCGAACTCGTGGAACGAAGCGAGGAGCTCGCCGACGTGCGCGGCCGGGTCGTGTTGGGTGGCCGGGTGGAGTCCTGAGTCGAACAGCACTCGCCCGCCAGGGTGAGTGATCAAGTAGCTGGTAACGGGCACTTTGGTGGTGCCGTCGCGACCGGCGAGCATGAAGTAGGTGGGGATGGTGACGTAGCCGGTGGTGAAGGCGCGCAGTTCGACAGTCATCGCGGTCTACGCGGTGCGGCCGTCGGTGGTGACCCGGCCGGCGATCTGGTCGGCGGTCGGGGCTTTGGTGTAAACGCGTTCGTTGGTCATCAGGTCGTCGTCGTCGAAGCTGAACACGGCCCACAGTCGCACCTCGAACGGTCGCCCAGACGTGACCGGGGTGCCGCGAAGCCAGAACTCGATCTGGGTGTTGTGGTCATCGACATGGGTGAGCTCGATCAGTTCGTTGCGTTGGTCCGGGACACGTGAGCGGCCCTCGAGCCAGTAGTCGACGACGTCGTCGGTGCCGTCGACGACGGTGCCGTCGGGGAGCTCGTAGCGGGGGTGGCTGAACGTCTTGATCGTGCGGTCCCATTGCTGCACGTTCTCGCTCTGCATGTGCTCGAGAACGACGGCTTCGCGGGCGGCGAGTCGTTCGGGGCTGAGGGTGAGGGTCATCGGTGGTGGTCCTTCAGTCGGCGGCCGGCGCTGTGGCAGGGCGGAGGCGTGGCGGGGTTTCGCCGTCGGTGGTGACGTCGAAGGTGTTGAGGAAGTTGCAGACGAGTTGGTAGAAGCCGACGGTGAGGACGAGGTCGGCGAGGCCGTCCATCCCCAGCGCGTGCACGACTTCGCTGCGCTCGGGGTCGTCGAGGCGGTGCGTGTCGAGGAGGAGACCGGTCCAGCGGATGATGTTCTGCTCGGTTGGCTGGAGCGCGCTGCTGTCGCCGGTTCGGGCGGCGTCGAGTGCGGCGTCGGTGAGACCGCAGGCACGACCGATGCGTTCGTGATGGTGGATCTCGTACGCGGCGTGGTAGGTGTGGCCGACGCGGACGATCGCCAGCTCGCGCAGGTCGGCCGGCAGCGAGTTGGCTCGCAGCACGGCGTCGGCGAGGCCGAGGAACGCTGGGGCCAGCCCGGGTGAGTGGGTCACCATCCGGTAGACGTTGATCGAACCGCGTGCGGTGACGGCGTCGCGCAGGTCTGCCGGGATGGCGTCGAGGTCGGGGTAGGGGACGGCCCGGTCGGTCGGGTCGGAGGAGTGGTTGGTCATGGTGGTGGTCCGATCGTTCAGAACAGGACGGTGCCGCCGTCGACGTTGATGGCTTGCCCGGTGATGCTGTGTGCGGCGTCGGAGGCGAGGTAGAGCACCATCGAGGCGATCTCGGCGGGGTCGAGGTAGCGGCGTTGGATGCTCTTGTCGGTCGCTGCCCGGTCGAACCGGGTGCGGTCACCGCCGTGGGTGAGATGGTCGGCGATAGCGTCCATCATCGGCGTCGCGACAGGGCCGGGGCAGATCGAGTTGGCGGTGATGCCGTTCTTGTGGAGGATCCCGAGTTCGAGCGCGAGGGCTTTGGTGAGCCCGATGACACCGTGCTTGGACGCGGCGTAGTCGGCGTTGCGGGCGGCGGGCAACTTGCCCGACGCTGAGGAGATGGTGATGATCCGGCCCGAGTCGCGCTCGAGCATGCCGGGTAGGAACGCCTTGATGCAGTAGAAGCCAGCGTTGAGGTTGACCTCGATCGTGGTCCGCCATGCGTCGATGTCAGTGTCGGTGATGAACGACCGGGCGCCCATCACACCGGCGCAGGTGACGAGGATGTCGCAGCGGCCGAGTCGCTCGTCGACCGCTGCGGCGAGTGCCTGGACTGCGTCGATGTCGGTGACGTCGACGCAAAGCGCGATCGCGGTGCCGCCCTCGGCGGTGATCTCCGCTGCCACCTCGTCGGCCTGCGCGGCGACGCTCGACACGACGGCGACCGCGGCGCCCTCGCGTGCGAACGCGAGACATGTCGCGCGGCCGATGCCGGTGCCGCCGCCGGTGACGACGGCGACCTTGTCGTTCAACGAAGCCATGGTCGTCCTTTCAGGGTGCCGGTCAGCGGATGACGCGGATCGGGTTGGTGCCGTCCCAGGTGCGGGCGGCTTCACGGATGCGGGCGAAGGTCTTGCCCTTTGGCCCGGAGATGTCGGCGATCTCGATCACGGTGCCGGGCACGTCCTCGTGCTCGAAGTAGGCGAAGCGTCCCTGGGGGCCGCCGATGGAGCCCTCTTGGCCGAGGCGGTAGCCGCGGGCGAGGGTGTCGTCGAGCATGGTCTGGAAGTCGGTGGTCCAATAGGCGACGTGTTGTGCGCCCTCGTGACCGGCGTCAAGGAAGTCGCGGTACATCGACGGTGCGTCGTTCGTCGTCTGGATCAGCTCCAGTTGCACGTCACCGGAGTTCGCCAGTGCGACGCTCATCGTCATCGGCGAGTCCTCCCCGCGGTAGCGGAAGTAGTCGGTCCTCACCTCCTCGATGAAGAACCACGGGCCCACCCCGTTGGCCACCCAATGATCCATCGCCGCTCGCACGTCGCGCACGACGTAGCCGATCTGGGCGATGTTGCCGAAGTACCTGCTCATCTCGTTGCTCCTGTGCCTGTCGGGTTCGGGTCGATCTCGAGGACGAGCTTGCCGACCACCTGGTTGGCGCGCAGCCGGTCGGCCGCTTCCTGCGCCCGGTCGAAGGGGATCACCGCGTCGACGACCGGGCGGATTCGCCCACCGGCAACGGCCGGCAACACCTCCGGGAGCAGCGCGGCGGCGACGGCGGCGCGTTCCTCGGTGGTACGCACACTGAACGTCGTGCCCTGGATGCGGATCCGTCGGAACGCGACCGTGTCGAGGTCGAGCGTCGTCGCCGTGCCGGCGAGGCGGCCGATGTTGACGATCGTCCCCTGCACACGGGTCAGTGCCGGCAGTTGCCCGAACAGCTCACCGCCGACATGATCCAGCACGACGTCGACGCCAGCCCCGTCGGTCGCCTCGAGCACGGCCTGGGCTGGATTCCGCGTCGATGTATTGAGTACCAGATCAGCTCCGGCGCCACGAACCGCGACCATCTTCGACTCCGATGTCGTCGTCCCGATCACGATCGACGCCCCGAGTGCCTTGGCCATCTGCACCGCCACCATCCCGATGCCGGATGTGGCTCCCACGACGAGCACCGACTGGCCGGCGACGAACCCGGCCTGGGTGACCAGCGCGTCGTGCTCGGTCGTCAACGCCACCGGCAACGCCGCCGCGTCCGTCCACGACAGCGACGAGGGAACCGGGATCGCCAGACGATGGTCCATCAACGCGAACGTGGCGAACGCCCCGACGGTCGTGCCCATCACCCGCGCGCCGACGACGTGATCGGTGACCCCTTCGCCGACGGCGACCACCTCGCCGGCCAGTTCGAGCCCCGCCGTGAACGTGCGCAGCGCCGAAGCGGTCGGTGAGTAGCTGCCCTGCAGCATGTACAGATCGGCCCGGTTCAGGCCGGCCGCAGCCACACGTACCAGCAGTTGGCCCGGACGCGGCGACGGGGCATCGATCTCGCGCAGCTCCCAGTCGGGGCCGGCCCCACCGACCAACGCCTGCATCGTGGACATCACACCCTTCCCCCCTGACGCACACTTAGACCGTAAGTGTTCTGCCGAAGTGAACACTTATGGTGTACGTTTGTCAAGTGGTGACCAACACGACACGACCAACGCCGCCCGCGCCCGCGGTCACGGGCTCGAACCGCGGTCGGCGCGCAGGCCTCACGCGGACACGGGTGATCGAGACGGCCGTGCAGATCCTCGACCGCGACGGCCTTGAAGCGTTCTCGCTGCGCCGGCTCGCCACCGAGCTCGGCGTCGAGACGATGTCGTTGTACAACCACGTCGCCAACCGCGACGACCTGCTCGACGGTGTGGTCGAACACGTCTACGCCGAACTGATCGCACCACGCGGTACCCGCAAGGCGGCCACGTGGCAGGACCAGATCCGCAAAGGCGCCACACGCTTCCGACAGGTGATGCTCGCCCACCCACACGCATCGATCGTCGTGCTCACCCGACGAGTCCTCACCGACACGCCGCTCGCTGCGATGCGTGGCGGCCTCAAACCGCTGCTCGACGCGGGCCTGTCGAACGACCAGGCGATCCAGGCACTCCGCAGCCTCACAGCGTACCTCACCGGCACCATCTTGCGCGAGGTCGGAGCCGGCGAGACCTACGCCATCAACGATCCCGACCGCACGGCACAACGCGTCCAGGAACTCGCCGCGACCGACGACCCGCTCCTCGCCGACATGGCCGACCGAGTCGCCGCGATCGACCACGCAGCCCAGTTCGACTTCGGCGTCGAGCTGTTCATCGCCGGCATCGAAGCCGCCACCGCTCGCCGCTGACCTTCGAATGCCTGACCAGTGTCAGGATCGCCCCCTCGTAGTTGACATACACACAAGTATGTATGTACATTCCCGAATCGATGGATCGACCCGACCACCGCAGCGCGATGACATCGCGCGGGGCAGCACAACCCTGATGGAGCAAGCGATGACCGCACGAGAGACCGTCGAACGACATGCCCAGGACGTGGTCGACGGCAACCTCCCACGGATCATGGGCGACTTCGCTGGTTCCGCCTTTTCGCAGCTCATGGCATCCGGAGGCGTCCCCCCACGGACGACGAGCGCGTGGAGCATCCTGTCCGAGAGCACCGACAGTGAGACCGTGCAGTTCCACGTCCGCTACACAAGCGACAACGACGCGCTCGAACTGCAGACCACCTGGAAGCAGTTCGACAGCGGAGCGTGGAAGATCATCGAGGCCAAGAAGGTCGCTCCGTAGCGATGCCCACGCTCACTCGTGCACGCGCATCGGACATGCCGCCGGTGTGCGCGCTCGGCCTGTCGGACCAGACTGGGTCGCATGGACGCGAGCACCACATGAGCGACGGACGAGCTGCGAACGGAACCCGCCGAACCCAGGAGCAGCGCAGCGAGGCCACTCGCGCCGCGTTGGCCGACGCGGCGATCGATCTGCTCGTCGAGCGTGGTTGGGCGGCGGTGTCCGCTGTCGAGGTCTGCAAACGTGTTGGCGTCACCCGCGGTGCGTTCCATCACCATTACGTCAGCGTGCCGAGCCTGCTCGCCGACGCGCTTCGCCGGGTGTACGCCGAGATGCACAGCGCCAAACGGCCGCCCGCGAACGACATGGTCGGCCTCGTCGACAGGACCTGGGCGGCGATCAGCAAGCCTCGCTTCAAGGCGGTGCTGGAAGCGTGGTTGGCGATGGCCAACGACCCGAGCCTGCGAGAGGAGATCGGCCCGGTCGTCGCCGAATTCGCCGAGCTGGTCCGCCCCGAGGGGAACGCCGCACGGGTGCTCGCCGAGCCATCGGGACGCGACTTCTATCTCCTCGCACGCGAAGCAATGCTCGGCCTTGCGCTCGGCCGCGCTACCAACTTCGACAGCAAGCCGCTCGCCCACGAACGCCGCGTCCTGGCCCTGCTCCGTGCGCAGGCAGCCACCTTCGATCACCCCGACCACTGACCTGCGGAGACCACCATGACCGACGTCGACACCGAACCCACGCCGAGCGACACCGACTTCACCGCCGACGAACTCGTCGCGATGGACCCCGCCGTCGCCGAGACGACGCCGACCAAGCACGTCGTGTGCAGCATCTGCGACATCGGCTGCCAACTCCGCGCCACCGCCGGTCCCGACGGGAAGCTCCACAAGATCCTTCCGCACGAGGATCCGTTCCAGGCCGGGAATATCTGCTTCAAGGGCACCGCCTCGCCACAGATCCACAACCACCCCGACCGGCTCCGCACCGCGCTCAAGCGGGTCGGCGCCCGCGGGGAGGACCGCTGGGAGGAGATCAGCCACGACCAAGCCATCGCCGAGATCGCTGAACGCCTCCAGGCGATCATCGATCGCGACGGTCCCGAGGCATGGGCGGTGTCGACGTCGGGCTGGAACACCCAGACCGGCTACGGGATGGACCGTCGGCTGATGAACCTGGTCGGGTCACCGAACTGGATCAGCGGCGTGTCGCTGTGCGCTGGCAACACCGCCGCCGTGAACCGGCTCACGTACGGCTGGTTCCCCTTCCCTGACATCGCCGCCACGAAGTGCATCGTGCTGTTCGGTCACAACCCACGCAAGCACTCATGGACCCCGGTCTACAACGGGATCAACTTCGCCAAGATGTGCGGCGCGAAGGTGATCGTGCTCGACCCCCGCGTGTCCGAACAGGCCGAGGGCGCGGACCTCCACCTGCAGCTGCGCGCCGGCACGGACGCGGCGATGGCGCTCGGCTGGTTGAAGGTGATCTTCGACGAGGAGCTGTACGACAAGGACTTCGTGCGCGACTGGTGCATCGGCTTCGACGAGCTGCGCGCCCGCGTCGACGAGTACCCGCTCGAGCGTGTCGAGGCGATCACCGGCGTCGACCGAGAGCTCATCGCGCAAGCGGCACGCACGTACGCGACAGCGGAGTCGGCGTGCATTCCGTGGACCCCGGTCACCGACCAACAGATCTCCTCCACCTCGGGGATCCGCCTGCACTCGATCCTGCGCGCCGTCACCGGCAACCTCGACGCGCCCGGCGGCGACATCCTCAACGGCCCCAAGCCCGGCTGGATCACCGAAGCCGACCTGCAACTGCACGACACGATCAGCCCCGAACAACGGGCGAAGCAGTTCGGCTACTCGACGCACCCCGTCTACACGTATCGCACCGCCGAGATGCTCACCGGCCCGATGGAACGGGTGTGGGGTGTGAAGTGGATGGACCAGGTAATGGGCTGCCACATGGCGAACCCGTCGGAGCTGTTCCGGGCGATGGCCACCGGCGATCCGTACCGGGTGAAGGCGTTCTTCTCGCTGGGCAACAACACGCTGCTGTCGTATCCGAACCAGCACCAGATCCATAAGGCCCTGCTGAACCAGGACCTGATCGTCGTGCAGGACATCTTCATGACCCCTACCGCCATGTTGGCCGACTACGTGCTCCCCGGCGACGTGTTCTCCGAACGCAACCACGTCGGCGACAGCTGGGGCTGGACCGGCAGCCTCGGCCTCAGCCAACAGGTCGTGCAACCCGACGGCGACATCCGCTCCACGTTCGTGTTCTGGCGCGACCTCGCCCACGCCATGGGCCACGGTGAGCACTTCGCCTGGGCGACCGTCGAAGACCTCCTCGACCACCGGCTCTCACCATCGGGCCGCACCTTCGCTGAGTTCTCGGAGACCACCCTGCGCGAAGGGCAGCCGCCCGCGTACCGCAAGTACGAACAGACCGGCTTCGCCACACCGTCGGGCAAGGTCGAGCTGTCCTCGTCGATCCTCGCCGAGCTCGGCTTCGACCCGCTCCCGTACCATCGGGAAGGGCCGGCGACGAGCGCTGAGTATCCGTACTCGGTGTTCAGCGGCGTGCGCGAAGACCCGTTCTTCCAGACCGGCCAACGCAACATCGGCGTGCTCCGCCGCCGCTCACCCGTGCCGCTCATCTTCATCCACCCCGACGACGCCGCCCGAGACGGATTGACGGACGGCGAGTGGGTGCGGCTGCAGACCGCACACGGCTACGTCGACGCCAAGCTCGCCGTCAAGGACAACATGCTCACCGGCCACCTGCGCGTCCCGCACGGCTGGTGGTACCCCGAACTGCGCGGCTCTACCGACCTCGCCGGCGCCTTCACGTCCAGCGACGCCGTCCTCTGCGGCGACACCGACGACCTCCTCGACCGCGAGCAAGGAACCCCGCACTTCAAGGGATACCCCGGACGGCTCCTGCCGATCGAACGTCCTGCCGGCATCGGCGCCCCGACCTTCACATAGACGCAGACGTTGCCTGCAGCCCCGAGATGGCCCGGATGATTCCGACGAGAGTGTCCACCCCCACCGCTTCGCCGTTGTGCCGCCAGGCGACGTGACCGTCGGGACGGATCAAGACCGCTCCGGACGGCGAGATTCCGTACGCCCCGCAGAAGTCGCCGAGGTCGGCGAGACCGGCGGTGTCGATCACGTAGTGGTCGATGGGCACCCCGGTGAGTCCGCTGGCGTCGGTCGCGGCGGATCGCCATGCGTGGCCGTGCGCACCAGCGATGAGCGTCAGGCCGGAGCCGACGAGGTCGAGGGTCGACAGTGGCGCGTGTGGGCTGCCGAGCCAGTGATGGGGTGCCCGTGCTCCTGGTGTGGCTGAGGGGAGGTAGTCGGAGTAGTCGTCCTCGACGGGTGGTGGGGTGGTGCCGTCTGGGATGACTGCGTTGGACGTGTAGACCGATCCGAACTCGGCGCCGAGGTGGTTGCCGTAGCGGCGCGCCTCGATGGCGATCTGGTCGGCAGGCATGGTCTCCTCGGTGATGGTGCCCGACGCGGTCGAGATCGCGGCGCGGATGCGCGCGACGTTCAGGGAGTTGACGAACGACTGGTTCGTGATCTTCTCCGAGACGGGTCGTCGTTCGGTCTCGTACGTCTCTACGAGCGACCAGGCGGCGTACCCGTGGAGATGCCAGGCGAGCTTCCACATCGCGTTGTGCATGCCCTGCAGGCCGGTGTTGACACCGAGGCCGCCGGTTGGAGGGAACTGATGGGCGGCGTCGCCGCAGAACAGCGCACGCCCCTGGACCATGCGGTCGATGACGGTGGCGTTGAGTTGCCAGAGGCCGATCGACAGGATCTCGACGTCGAGATCATCGATACCGGCAGCGTCGCGAACCCATCGTGCGGCGCGCTCGGAGGTGAAGCGTTCGAGCGACCAGTCGTCGGGGCTGACGGTGATCTGGCAGAGCCATCGGCCGCGCCCATCGAGGGCCTGCAGCACACCGTTGGCACGCTCGTTCGCAACGAACAGCAGCACACCGCGACGTCCCGCAAGGTGCGGTTCGATCGCGGCGCGGAAGTAGCAGTTGACGATGTGGGCCACGTTCTTGTGACCGATGAGGTCGCGACCGAGCGCCTGTCGAACGAAACTCGCCGCCCCGTCCGCGGCGACCATCGCCGGCCCGACGACGGTGCTTGTCGTTCCGGCGCGACGGTCTCGGACCTCGACCGCGGCATCGTGATCGTCGGCCGCGCCACCGCGGAGGACGGCGACGACCTCGGCGTCGAATCGGACGTCGACGAGACCGGTCGCTCGGGCGGCGTCGAGCATGATCTCCTCGATCAGCTCCTGTGAGGTCATGATCGGTTCGGCCGGGCTGATCGACGGGCCGGGACCCTCGAACCCCTTCGACTCGATGCGACCGAACTCTGTGCCGGTCGCGGTGTCGGTGAAGCGGATCGGGCTCTTCCACCCCGGTGGCGTGTCAATGTTCCGCAGCCGTAGGTACGTCGCGTTACCCCACCCACGTGCGATCTCCATGGTGCGAGTGTTGAAGTTGCGCGTCTTGGGATGCCACGACGTCGCCGAGTGCTTCTCGAGCACGACGGACCGAACGCCATGACGCGCAAGTTCGAGCGCAGCGCCGAGACCAACAGGTCCGGCACCGACGACGATGACAGGAGCGCCATGATCATCCACAAGTGTCTCCCAATGCTTGCGAGCTAACGAGACGAATGTATCATTAGGTGGATGATGCTGCAACAGGAGTCCACAGGCCGCCATCGAGGCGTCCAGCGCCGGCCGGGGGGTCGCACCGCGCAGCACACGACAGCGATCTTCGACGCGACGATGCAGCTGCTGGTCGAGCTCGGATTCCCGTCGCTGAGCTTCCAGGCCGTCGCCGAACGCGCCGGCGTCAGCCGGGCGACGATGTACCGGCGATGGCCGACGACCGCGGCTCTCGCAGTCGACGCGATCCGAGCGCGCGCCGAGACCGAGATCGCCATCCCCGACACCGGCTCCCTCGCCGATGACCTCATCGACGTACTCGGGGCGATCGACCGGTTCGTGACCTCTCCTGTCGGCCGTGCCTCGCTCGCCGCAGGACTCCAGCTCGAGCCCGACTCCGACCCGACCCGGAGCTGGTCGACTCGCTGGCAACAGGTCGAACCGATCTTCGCTCGCGCGGTCGACCGCGGCGAACTGTCGGCCGATGTCGACGCAGAGGCATTGTTCGCTGCGGCCGCTGGCTCAGTCTACTTCCGAATGCTTGTGATGGGCATGCCCGCCGACGCCACATGGATCCGACGCATCATCGCATCGGTGGTTCGAGAACACCCGGGCGCGTGACGAAGTTCGTGACCTACTCGGCTCCTCCCGCCGCCGTCCATGCCCGAGGCGACGTCCCGAAGTTCATCGCCCGATGTCGACCGCTCACGTAGGCGCCAGTGGGACCGAATGCGAGCGCTTCGTCGCAGCGCGCCCCGATGGTCGTCGTCGGTTCACGGCCGGGTCGGAACGCCTCGGCACGACCTCGTCGGCGCGGGTGGGCAGGCGGTCGAATGGGCCCGCTCGGCTGTCAGCGCCTGTCAACGCGATGTCAACGCTCGTTCCACCAACGGCCACCCACAGGTACCCACGAGCGCCCACGAGCTGACAGGTCGAAAGCCCGATGAGCAGGATTGATGGGGTCTCGCGCTGACCAACGAGTACGTGGACCGTCCCGCTCATAACCCGAAGGTCGCAGGTTCAAATCCTGCCCCCGCCACCAACGAGGAACACCAGATCAGAGGCCCTTTCCGGATTGCCGGGAAGGGCCTCTGACGTTGCAGTCCGGCTGCTCGTACAACATCGGTACAACAGACCTGACCTTCGGGTTCTCGCCCGACGGTCGGAGGACGCTGTTCGTTGCGAGGGAGTGTGCCGGCTTGGACTCCTCCAGTCCTAGAACGCCGATGTGGCTGCCGCGCGTCGGGGTGACAGTGAGCAGTCAGGCGCGTTGTGTTCCTCGCTGCGGTCGAGCAGGCACCGTGGAAGTTAGACTGTACAAGAGATATTAGGTGAACCTAATATCCGGTCGTCTCGAAAGGATCGAAATGACCGGGAACAACACGATCGACCGGGCGGTGCCCTTCGAGCCCGCAGCGCTGGCGGCCATCGATGCAGCGATCGATCACCTCAACGACAACCACGCCGACACCGTGCTGTTGGTGGCGCGTCATCTTCGCCCGGATGCCGTCGATGCCGAGATCGCAACGGTCGATCGTCTCGCTGCCACCTTCGCCATCCGCGACCGGCTACAGGCATCCCATGCAGTGCCGCTGGTGTTCCCGGCACCGGTGGGTGAGGCGCACGAGGTGCAGGAGCACCTTCTGGCGGCCCTGGCGAATGCACGCGCTGCAGCGGGTCCGGCGGAGCCGTTGACGTCGTTGGAGCGGGAGATGCAGGTGACGGCGTCGTTGCCGACGGTGCACGGTCGCGTGGTGTCGGCGAGTCGGCTTGCGCCGAACCTGTTGGAGGTGACGCTGGGCGGGTTCGCCAACTATCCGCTGGAGGGCGGCGACGAGTTCGTCTACGTGATGGTCTCCCACGAGCCCGGTGGCATCTCGGCTGGCTACGGGATGGACGACTACCGCGACCAAGCGACCGACGATCTGGTGCGGGGTGCCTACTACACGGTTCGGCGTTCGCGCGCGGCAGTCGGGGAGATCGATCTGTGGGTGGTCGAACACGACCACCCCGGGTCCGTCGCGGCGTGGATGATGCAGGCGTCGTCGGGCGACCCGATCGCGCTGTGGGGGCCCCGCCGTGGCTTCCGGGTCCCAGGCGACGCCCAGCACCTGCTGCTCGTCGCCGACGAGACAGGGTATGCCGCAGTGACGGCAGTGCTGGAGGTCCTGCCCGTCGACCGTCGAGCGACGGCGGTGTTGGAGTGCATCGATGCTGACCATCGACCGCCGATGCCAGACCATCCGGACCTCGAGCTCATCTGGGTCGATCGCGGGGGTGATGCGCCCGGGCTGAGGAACCGGCTGCTCGACGCCGTCACGTCGCTCACCCTCGTCCCGGATGCAGCCTTCGGCGCCGGAGAGTCTCGACAGATCAGTGCCGTGCGTCGCCACGTCCGCCAGGCGCTCGGCGTGCCGGCCGCTCGTGTGTTGATGACCGGCTATTGGCGTCGTCCGGTCGCGTGATGCTCGCCCCCGAAGTCTCTCGCGGCGACGTCCGTGCCACGCCGGCCCACATGGGCCGTGCCAGGGCACGAGGCACCTCTCGTCGAGTGGCCGCCATCGTCGTGCTGGGCGGGCTGCTCTTCGTCGCGATCCTGTTGTCACTCGCAATCGGAGCAAAGTCGATCCCGACGAGCACCGTCGTCGCAGCGTTCACCCACTTCGACTCCTCGAACGCAGATCACCTGGTGGTACGCGAGTTGCGGCTTCCACGCACGGTCGTCGGTCTGCTCGTGGGCATCGCGTTGGGGGTGAGCGGCGCCGTGATGCAGGCGGTGACCCGCAACCCGCTCGCCGACCCGGGCATCCTGGGCGTCAACGCCGGTGCATCGTTCGCAGTGGTGCTCGGCATCTTCGCGTTCGGCGTGGGCTCGACGTTCGGGCTGGTCTGGTTCGCGTTCGCTGGAGCAGCGCTCGCATCGGTGGTCGTGTACCTCCTCGGGTCACTGGGCGGGGGAGTGGCAACCCCGGTGCGTCTCGCCCTGTCGGGTGCAGCGCTGAGCTCGCTGCTGTTCGCGTTCACACGGGCGATCACGCTGCTCGACGAGGCGACCCTCGACCAGTTCCGGTTCTGGGCGGTCGGTTCGCTTGCCGGTCGGGACGGCGACGTGGTCCGCAGCATCGTCTGGTTCGTCATCGCTGGGGTCGTCCTCGCAGTCGGCCTGGCGCGCCCGCTCAACGCACTCGGGCTCGGCGACGACACAGCGGCAGCGCTCGGCATCAAGGTCGGCGTCGTGCGCGGCGTCTCCGGTGTGGCGATCGTGCTGCTCAGCGGCGCTGCGGTCGCAGCGTGCGGGCCGATCGCGTTCGTGGGACTCGTCGTGCCCCATGCAGTGCGAGCACTGGTCGGTCCCGATCAGCGGTGGTTGATGGTCGGCTGTGCCCTGGCCGGGTCGCTGCTGTTGATCGGCTGCGACACCATCGGTCGGGTCGTGGCCCGTCCGGGCGAGGTGCAGGTGGGGATCATGACCGCAGCGATCGGTGGCCCGGCGTTCGTGCTCCTGGTTCGCCGTGCCCGGATGGTGCAGCTGTGACCTCGTCGTCGATCACCGTTGCTCAGTCGCCGCCAGCGACGACCAACACCTCGTGGCTGGTGATGCGAGGCCGGTCGTGGTCGGTGAGATTGCACGTCCGCTCGATCGGCGTCGTGGTCGCGCTCGTTACCGCCACACTGGCGGTCGGCGTGTGGTCGATCATGGTCGGCGATTTCCCACTGTCGGTGGGCCAGGTGCTCGGCGCAGTGTTCGGTGATGGTGGGAAGGATGCCGAGTTCGTCGTCGAGACCCTTCGGCTGCCTCGCGTCCTCACCGGGATGATGGTGGGTGCGGCGCTCGGCATGTCGGGTGCGGTGTTCCAGTCGATCGCACGAAACCCGCTCGGTTCGCCCGACATCATCGGGTTCGAGTCCGGTGCCGCTGCGGGAGCGGTGGTGGTGATCACCATGCTCGACGCCTCCAACGCCCAGGTTGCCGCCGGCGCCGTTGCCGGCGGTCTGCTCACCGCGCTGCTCGTCTACGTCCTTGCGTACAAGCGAGGCCTGGCCGCCTCCCGTCTCGTGCTGGTCGGCATCGGCATCGGGTTCGCCGCCTCCGCGACGGTCGACTATCTGATCACCCGGGCGCAGATCTACGACGTGCAACGCGCCGCGGTGTGGCTGACCGGTTCGTTGAACGGCCGTTCGTGGGATCACGTGCGAACCATCGGCGTCGCATTGATCGTGTTCGCACCGTTGATCGTGCTCGCCCAACGATCCCTCGACCGGTTGGAGCTCGGCGACGACACCGCCACCGCACTCGGTGTTCGAATGGGACGCACGAAGCTGTTCCTGGTCCTGCTCGCTGTCGGCCTCGCCGCGCTCGCCGTCGCAGCCGCAGGACCGATCGTGTTCGTCGCGTTCGTCTCGGCACCGATCGCCCGACGGATGACGTCGACACCAGGCGCATGCGTCATCCCGGCTGCATGCGTCGGTGCGTTCGTCACGACCGCCGCCGACCTCGCAGCTCGGCGGGTCTTCGCCCCGACCGAGTTCCCGGTGGGGATCGCCACGGCAGTCATCGGGGCGCCGTACCTGCTATGGCTACTGTCCCGCAAGGCCCGAACGGGGGCCCTGTGAGGACGCTCCCAGCCATGGCGGCAGCGATGCTCCTGGCCGGTTGCGGATCGTCCGCGCACGACCCCTCGTCGACTCCAACATCGACCCCGACCACGCCATCGAACATCCCAGTGGACTCGGCGGCTGACGCTCGAGTCTTCGTCGACGAACGGGGCGTGTCGGTGGAGGTCGCGTCGACGGATCGGATCATCCCTCTCGACGGTGACGTCGCCGAGATCGTGTTCGCACTCGGCTTGGGCGATCGCGTGGTGGCGACGGACCTCTCCGCCACCTACCCACCCGAGGCCGATGCGCTGCCGCAAGTCGGGTACCAGCGTGCGCTGAACGCGGAGCCGATCCTCGAGTTCGACCCGACCCTGGTGATCGGCACTGATCTCGCCGGGCCGCCGGAGGTGATCGAGGAGTTGGAACGTGTCGGCGTACCGGTCGCGATCGTGCCCTCCCCTGACGATGCGACCGGCCCGGCGACGAAGATCCGGGCGATCGCTGAGCTCCTCGGCGTCGCAGATCAGGGGGAGGAGCTCGCCGCATCAGTGGAGGGCGAGATCGCCGCGGTATCACCGCTCAGGCCCGGCAGCTCAGAGGCCCCGCTGCGGGCGGCGATGCTGTACCTGCGGGGCGAGAGCACGCAATTGATCTTCGGTCGAGGGACCACCATCGATTGGCTCATCGAGGCCACCGGATCGGTGAACGTGGCCAACGAGATCGGCATCGTCGACACCGCCGACATCACTGCGGAAGCATTGATCACTGCTGAGCCGGACGTGCTGCTGGTCACCACCGACGGACTCGAGTCGGTCGGCGGCATCGACGGCCTGCTCGCGATGCCCTCGGTCGCCGGCACCCCCGCCGCAACGCATCGCGCCGTGCTCGCCTACGACGCGCAACTGATGTTGGGCAACGGCCCGCGTACCGGCCTGTTCCTGGCCGGTCTCGTCGCCGATCTTGACGACCTCATGACACGACTCGCCGCAGAGCGAGCCGACCTCGACAAGGAGAACCCGTGACCATCGATGGAGCCGCGACCACCGACAGCGCAGCCGATCCACACCTCAGCTCGCTGACGGTGCAGGGTGATACCGACACGTTTTCATCCCATGCCGAGCTCGTCCGCACACTGTTGTCGATCGGTCGGTTTGCCACGCTCACGACCCTCACCACAGCGGGTCACGCCGAGGCCGGGTACCCCTACGGCAGCCTCGTCGCCTACTCGGTGCTCGACGACGGATCGCCGCTGGTGTGCATCTCCGAGCTCGCCGAGCACACACGCAACGCCCTCGCCGACCATCGGGCGGGAATGCTGCTGACCGGCACACCGGTCGACGAAGCCGCCGACCCGCTCGACCGCCCTCGCGCAAGCCTGGTTGGCCAGCTCCGTCGGCACGATCCCAGCGACCGCGAGCGTGCCGCCCACATCGAGCTCCATCCCGGAGTGCTCGACTACGTCGACTTCCCCGACTTCCACTGGTGGCGGCTCGAGATCGTCGCCGCCCGGTACGTCGGCGGCTTCGGTCACATGAGCTGGGTCACCGGTGACGAGATCGCGTCAGCCACACCAGACACGGTGCTCGTCGGATCACTGCGGGCGGTCGAGCACATGAACGCCGACCACCCCGACGCCTGCCTCGACATGACGCGATGGTTGGCCGGCATCTGCGACGCCGAGGCGGCGAGGGTGCATTCGATCGACCGACACGGGATCACGCTGTACGCCGAGGTGCCAGGCAGCACCGTGCTGGCGACCGCCCGGCTCGCATTCCCCGACGGGCCGCTGGCAACGGCCGACGACGTCCGTGCGGCGGTCGTGGAGCTCACCCGTCGCGCCCGCCGGCTCGCAGGGGCGACCTCGTGACCCGGCTCTCGGCCAGCGAGGTGACGCTCGCGTACGACGGCCGTGTGGTCGTCGAGGGTCTGTCGCTCGACATTCCCGACGGTGAGATCACCGTGATCATCGGACCGAACGCCTGTGGCAAGTCGACGCTGCTGCGAGCACTGTCGCGCCTGCTCCGCCCGAAGGACGGCACCGTGGTGCTCGACGGCGAGTCGATCCACCGGCTGCCGACCAAACAGGTGGCACGCCTGCTCGGTCTGTTGCCGCAGAGCCCGATCGCGCCTGATGGCATCCTCGTCGGCGATCTGGTCGCGAGAGGCCGCACTCCGCACCAGTCGATGTTCCAACAATGGTCGACCGCGGACGAACGGGCCGTGCGCACAGCGCTCGCTGCGACCGGCACCGCCGACCTGGCCGACCGACCGGTCGACGAGCTCTCCGGTGGTCAGCGCCAACGGGTGTGGATCGCCATGGCACTTGCGCAGGAGACCGGGCTGTTGCTGCTCGACGAACCCACCACGTTCCTCGACATCACCCACCAGATCGAGGTGCTCGATCTGGTCGCCGAACTCAACCGACGCGACGGTCGCACCATTGTCGTCGTGCTCCACGACATCAACCTCGCCTGCAGGTACGCGCACCACATCGTCGCGATGCGCGACGGCCGAATCGTCGCCAACGGCGCACCCCACGACGTCATCACCGCGGAGACGATGCGAGCGGTGTTCGGTCTCGAATCGATCGTCATCCCCGATCCAGTGAGTGGCACACCGCTCGTGGTCCCGCACTGCTCGGGTTCGCAGCAGCGGCTGCTGGAGCCGACGGTATGAACGCCACACACCGCTGGAGACGCGTTCGGGCTGCCGCCGTCGGCCTGCTGTTCGGCGCGACCGTGATGGCGGCTTGCGGCAGCGACGACACCGCCTCACCGGCAGGCCCGCCGGCCACTGGGCCGACGAGCGTCGACACAGCCCCGGCACCGACGACGGCGACGTTTCCGGTGGGATCGGCTGATGACGTCGAGTCGGGCGTGCTGGACGCAGGGGCGCCGGACCTGGGGCGTGTGGTGTCGCTCGCCGAGGAGTACATCCTCGCCGATCTCCTCGCGCTCGGCATCGAGCCCGTCGCCAGCACCGCCACCGTCGATGCTGTCGGCTTCCAGGGGCTGGCCTCCTACGACACCTCCGCGATCGAGGTGCTCCCACAGACGACGCTCAGCCTGGAGTACCTGGCATCGTTGCGACCGAACACGATCGTCACGACGCAGTTCTGGATCGATCAAGTCGGGGCCGGTGTGCTCGAAGGGATCGCTGACGTCATGGTGATCCCCGACGGACTGTCCGGCGCCGAGCGGATCGAGGTGCTCGGCGAGCTCGTCGGCAGACCCGAACACGCCGCCCAGGTCGCTGCCGAGGTTGGGGCCGCGCAGGTTGCGGCTGCTGACCAGGTCGGCGATGGCTGCGAGGTGTCGCTCGCCACGATCTACCCGGGGCCGACCGTTGCTGCGTTCGTCGACGGTCCGTGGGAGCTGCCGTCGGCGTTCCAGGCGGTCGGATGCGAACTGATCCCCGGACCGGACGTCGCGCCTCCCGACGCGAACGGTCGTGCCTGGCTGTCCGAGGAACAGCTCGGACTCCTCGACAGCCCGACGCTCGTACTCATGCAGAACGACGCAGTCGACGGCGAGTCCGATGCCCTCGCTGCGATCAGGTCGAGCGCGATCTGGCAGACACTGCCCTCGGTGGCTGCCGACGGTGTCGTCGTCGTCGACCGCCTCGGCTACCCGGGTGCGCAGGGACTGATCCGGTTCTACGGCGAGATCGCTCGGATCGTCGGCGCGTCAGACGACTGACATGGCTGCTGCTGACCGCTACTGCGAGGCGATCTACGAACTCGCCGAGGATGACATCGAGGCACTGCAGACGCGAATCGCCGAGCGACTCGGCGTCAGCCGGCCAGCGGTCAGCGAGATGACCGTCCGCTTGGTCGCCGACGGCTTCGTCGCCGCGGGCGCTGGCCGGCTCCGACTGACCGATCTCGGACTCCGCACGGCGGAGTCTGCCGTGCGCCGACACCGGCTCGCCGAGCGCTTGCTGGTCGACGTCCTCGGCCTCGGCTGGGCCGAAGCCCACGACCTCGCCGGGACCTGGCAGGCCGTGATCGACGAACGCACCGAGCCCGCCATCATCGGACTCCTGAATGCGCCGACCACCTGTCCACACGGCAACCCGATCCCGGGCATGCCCGGCGTCGACAACACGAACGCAGCCCGAAGCCTGGCCGGTGAGGCCCACCCGTTGTCCGAGCTGCCATTAGGTGCGGTGGGACAGGTCGTCAGGGTGACCGAACGGCTCGAGAACGAGCCAGGCATGCTCGCCACGCTCGAGGCCGCTGGCCTGATCCCGGGCACCCGTGTCGAGGTGCTGTCCGTCTCGGTCGATGGATCGGTCGCGGTGCGCGCATCACAACACGTCATCGCTCTCAGCCAGTCGACATCGACCGCCATCCTCGTCCGACTCGGCGATCTCGACTGCGGAAGTAGGTATGCAATACATTTTGCATTAGGCAACCCTAACATCTAGATTTGCTGCGTGTTCCCGCCGAGCCGACCAGTCACCGCAGTCCCTGAACTTCTCCGCCTCGGCGCCTGCCTGCTGCACGCCATCCCGTACGCCGTCGGGAGCATCGACATCGGCCAACGTGGACAACACGTGGTCGCCCATCACCGGCCAGACGCCACGCTCACGCCGTGCCAGCTGCGGATGGGCCTACTCGAGCCGGTCGTGGACGGAGTGCCTCATCTCGTCGATGCCATCACGTCACTCGAGGTCATCGGCGGAGCTGTCGATCTGGGTGGTGGGTTGTTCCAGTCGGGGCACCCGTCCGGTCCGGAACAGCGGTGGTTCGCCACCAGGCTGTCTGCCGATGCCGTCGAAGACATCGCGGCTCGGTGCCCGGCCGACCTCGGCCACACGGACATCTCCGTTCGCGTGATCGCTGACACCGACATGGACGTCTGTGCGATCCGGATGAGCGGCGACGGTGCCGGTCTGCGCCTCGACGCCGTGGCGTGCTGGCTCTACGAACAGTGCCTGGTCGAAGAGCTCCTCGCATCGACGAAGTGATCGACGAATCGACGTGTGCAAGCCACAAGAACATCAACGAACCAACAAGAGGAACCTCCCATGAAGCGAATGTTGTCCCTGATCGCCGTCACAGCGGCCCTGGCCGCCGGATGCGGTGCCGACGACGGATCGTCGAGCGTCTCGACTGACGCGGCTGCTGCTGAAACAACCACCGCAGCATCGTCTGGATCCACCGAGACGGCGGAGACGTCCGACGGTGGGCCATCGAGTGACGCTGCATTCCCGGTGACGATCGAGCACAAGTACGGCGTGACCACCATCGAGGCCGAGCCACTCCGAGTGGTGTCGGTCGGCTTCGGCGAGCACGACGGTCTCCTCGCGCTCGGCGTCATCCCCGTCGCGGTGCGCGACTGGTACGGCGACCAGCCGTTCGCCACGTGGCCGTGGGCCCAGGACGAACTCGGAGATGCCGAGCCCGTGGTGCTGGCGAGCGACGAGGAGAACTTCGAGCAGATCGCCGCGCTCGATCCCGACCTCATCGTCGGGATCTCCTCAGGCATGACCGAGGAGCAGTACGAGATCCTCTCCGCCATCGCGCCGACGGTCGCGCAACCCGGCGAGTACATCGACTACGGCACGCCGTGGGACGTTGCGCTCGAGATCACCGGACGCGCCGTGGGCCGCAGCGCCGAGGCCGAGAAGGTGATCGCCGACACCAAGCAGCTGTTCGCCGATGCGATCGCCGAGCACCCCGAGTTCGCCGGTGCCTCCGCGGCGGTCACGTTCTTCTTCGAAGGGCAGCCCGGCGCCTACGGCTCGGAGGACATCCGCAGCCGCTCCCTCACCGACCTCGGCTTCATGATCCCCACCGAGATCGACGAACTCGCCGGCGACGCGTTCTTCGTCTCGATCAGCCCGGAGGACCTCTCCGTCATCGACACCGACGTCGTCGTCTGGATCGGCCTCGGCGATGACAACACAGCCGCCGTGCGCGACCTGCCCACGCGGCCCAGCACCCGAGCATTCCAGGAAGGCCGGGAGATCGTCGCCGACGACATGCTGAGCGGCGCGTTCTCCCACGCCAGTCCGCTCAGCCTCGAGTACGTCATCGAACACCTCGTCCCCGAGCTCGCCCTCGCGGTCGACGGCGACCCCGCCACCGCAGTGCCGTCGGCGTCCGCGATCGCCCCTGACAACGCCAGCGCCGCCGGTGCAACCGACGACGACGCAGCCGCAGCAGCCTCTGACGCGTGGAGCCTCGTCTTCGACTCCTCCGTCACCTTCGACGACAAGGCGCCCCACGTGGAGAACGCCGAGGCACTTCGCGCCACGATCGACGCCTACACCGATGCTGGTGACGCGATGGGTGGGATCACGCTCGTGCCCACCGAGGTCGTCGTCGCCCGCGACACCGCCACCGTCACCTACGACGTGATGTTCGGTGCGACCGCCGCCTACACAGCGCTGACCGGTGAGATCGCACGGATCGACGGCACGTGGGTCGTCGCCCGCGCCGAATTCTGCGGATTCATGGCATCAGCCCGTAACGCCTGCCCCGCCTGAAGTCGACACGACGATGACCGCAACGACCAACCCCACGAAGACGATGAGGACCACCCCGATGAGGATGCTCTCCACGATCGCGCCGCCACGTCACACACGACCGAGCGCGCGGTGCCGACATGGCCGCAGGGTCACTGTCGGCCTGCTCTCGCTGTCCATCTTGGCTGCTGCCTGCGGTGACGAATCGAACGCCGGCGACACCACTCCACCGACCGAGAGCCGCCGCGTCGTGGCACTCGACGAATTCGCAGGCCTCGCCGCGCTCAGCGTGGGAATCGAACCGGTACAGATCGACACGGTCTTCGGTTACGCGACAGCGAGCGAGGTGTTCGACCATCTCGGTGTGGCCACCGGAACCGCCGGAAGGGACGGCGTCGACCTCGAAGCCGTGGCAGCGCTCACGCCCACCGAGATCATCGGTGTCTCGATCCCGACCACTGCCTCGGCCGAGTCGAACCTCGACGAGATCGCTCCGACCACCGTCATCGAGTACACGGCGACGTGGCAGGACCAACTCCGCACCGTCGGCGAGGCGCTCGGGAGGGTGGACGAAGCCGAGGAGGTGATCGCACGTGTCGAAGCATCCGTTGCCACGCTGAAGACCGACCTGACATCGGCCGGCCTGGACGGTACCTCGGTCTCGATCCTCGGTTACCGCGACGGACTATTCGCGCTCAGCCGCACCGGGACAGTCGGATCGCTGCTCGACCAGCTCGGCCTCGGCCGGCCAGCTCCTCAAGACATCGACACGGAACCGACCAACCCCTTCGTCCCGATGTCCGCGGAACAACTCACCGACCACGACGCCGACGTCGTGATCGTCCTGAGCGGAACTGCATACCCGACAGAGGCCCTCACGGCGTCGCCGCTGTGGAACACCCTCGACGCAGTGAAGACCGACTCCATCGCCCTGGTCGCCGCCGAACCCTGGTTCTCCGCGAACGCCTATGGAGTCAGCTGGATCGTGGACGATCTCCGCGCAGTCCTGCTCGGCGAAGGAGATGTCGGCACCGACGCCGACGCCGTCGAGCGTTGGACGACATTCTCCACCTCCTCGTGACAACGGTCGCTGCCTCACCGCGCTCGAGGACCGAACGACAGGAGGAGCCCGGGTGACCTTCGACGCCGGCGTACATGACACGGAGGGGCTGAGAGCCATCTACCGCAACCCATCGGAGGTCGTGTTCGACAAGACGATCGATCATGTCGACGACGGGGTTCGTGACTTCATCGAGCAATCGCCGCTGTTCGTGCTCGCCACGGGCGGAGGCGCGTCGAACGACGCGTCGCCACGCGGCGGCCCGCCCGGCTTCGTGAAGGTCATTGACCAGCGCCGGATCGCGTTCGGAGACCTGGTCGGCAACAACCGCATCGACTCGTACCGCAACATCATCGAACACCCCGGAGTTGGGATGCTGTTCCTGATCCCCGGGCTGCTCGAGACGTTACGTGTCAATGGGCGAGCAACCGTCAGTGTCGACGACGAACTCCGCCAACTGTGCGCCATCGACGGGCGTGTGCCGCGCGTCGTGATCGGGATCGCCGTCACCGAGTGCTTCATCCACTGCGGCGCTGCGTTGCGGCGAGCTGGCGTCTGGGACGTCTCGACATGGCCGGGCGAGGCTGACCGGCCATCACCCGCCGCGATCCTCAAACAGCACACCGGCCTCGACGTCGACGCAGAGCAGATCGAAGCCGACCTGCAGTCCTACTACGACCACGCGGTCTGGCACGTCGGTGGCGAAGCCGAAGCCTGACAACTCAGCGGCCCGACGAAGCACGCCGTGAACCCGTCGTCGGATCGGACGACGACACAGCCCGAGTGGACGCTGTCAGCAGCGTGTCAGCACGACCCGCACCCACCATCGCAGACGAGAATGGTGGCACCGCTCGGGAGGCGTCTCGTACAACAGGCGTACAACACGACGGACACCAATGAGATCCCACCAGCGCATACGACAGAGCTGCTCGCTGGTCCCGAAAGGCAGGGTGATCAGGGAGAACGCCGATGGGCGCCGACCAGCGCACACGGGCGCCGGTGCACTCATAACCCGAAGGTCGCAGGTTCAAATCCTGCCCCCGCCACCAAGTAATACCAGCTCAGAGGCCCTTTTCGCTCAGCGAGGAGGGCCTCTTCGCTTGCCCGTTGTCAACCGGATGTCAA
>JBDKJP010000102.1:0-20939 GCA_039796575.1 Actinomycetota bacterium | reverse complement strand
GAAGGCCGAGCTCCGCGCGTTCGTCGATCGGCGCGTCGCCGAGGGCGGCGTGCCCACCGATTTCTAGAAAGAGCAAGGGGACAGCAATGAAGTCATCGGCACAGGTCGTCGTCATCGGCGGCGGCGTCGTCGGAGCCAGCGTGCTCTACCACCTCACCGCAGCCGGCTGGACCGACGTGGTGCTGGTCGAGAAGGCCACCTACACCTCGGGCAGCACGTGGCACGCCGCCGGCGGCATGCACACGCTGAACGGCGACCCGAACGTGGCCCGCCTGCAGCAGTACACGGTGAACCTGTACAAGCAGATCGAGGCCGAGAGCGGCCAGAACTGCGGCATCCACCTGCCCGGCGGCCTGCAGCTGGCCGACACCCCCGAGCGCCTCGACTGGCTGCGCATGGCGCAGGCCCGCGGCCGCTACCTCGGCATGCACATGGAGATCGTCTCCATGAAGGAAGCCAAGGAGATGAACCCGCTGCTCGAGGAGAAGTTCTTCGTCGGCGCACTGTTCGACGAGGACGAAGGCAGCGTCGACCCCACCGGTGTCACCAACGCCTACCTCATCTGCGCCCGCAACCGCGGCGCCGAGACCTACCAGCAGACGTGGGTGAACAAGCTCGAGCAGCGCCAGGACGGCAGCTGGGACGTGTACACCTACGACCCCACCACCGGCGACGAGAAGGGTGTCATCCACACCGAGCACGTCGTGAACGCCGGCGGTCTGTGGGCCCGCGAGGTCGGCCGCATGTGCGGCCTCGAGCTGCCCGTGCTGGCCATGGAGCACCACTACCTGATGACCGAGCCGATGCCCGAGGTGATCGAGTTCAACCAGACCCACGGCCGCGAGCTGCCGCACATGATCGACTTCGCAGGCGAGATCTACGCCCGCCAGGAAGGCCAGAGCATCCTGCTCGGCACCTACGAGCAGGACAACCGCGTATGGTCGGCGAAGCAGACCCCGTGGGACTTCGTGTCGCAGCTGCTCCCCCACGACCTCGACCGCATCTCGCCTGAGCTCGAGCGTGCGTTCGAGCACTTCCCGGCCGTCGGCCGCGCCGGCATCCAGCGCTTCGTGAACGGACCGTTCACGTTCAGCCCCGACGGCAACCCGCTCGTCGGCCCCATCAAGGGCATGAAGGGCATGTGGATGGCCAACGCCGTCATGGCCGGCCTCTCGCAGGGCGGCGGCGTGGGCCTGTCGCTCGCGAACTGGATGGTGCACGGCGACCCCGGCGCCGACATCTGGGCGATGGACGTGGCCCGCTACGGCGACTACGCCACGCTCGCCTACACGAACTCGAAGGTGCGCGAAAACTACTCGCGCCGGTTCCGCATCACGTTCCCCAACGAGGAGCTGCCGGCGGCCCGCCCGCTGCACACCACACCCATCTACGACCGCCTCACCGCGCACAACGCGGTGTGGGGCGCCGGGTTCGGCCTCGAGCACCCGCTGTGGTTCCAGAAGCCGGGCCTCGAGCCGAAGGAGGACGTCACCTTCTACCGCTCGAACGCGTTCGAGAAGGTCGGCCAGGAGAGCCGCGCCGTGCGCGAGCGCGTCGGCTTCAGCGAGGCTTCGAACTTCGCCAAGTACAAGGTGAGCGGCAAGGGCGCCGCCGAGTGGCTGCAGGGCGTGTTCACCAACAGCCTGCCGAAGATCGGCCGCACCAACCTCACCGCGATGCTCAACCCGCAAGGTCGCATCGAGGGCGAGTTCTCGGTGTCGCGCATCGGTGACGACGAGTTCTTCCTGTTCGGTTCGCAGGCCGCCGAGGTGCACCACCCGCGCTGGTTCCTCGCGCACCTGCCCGAGGGCAGCGACATCCGCTTCGAAGTGCTGTCGCTCTCGATGGTGGGACTCACCGTGGCCGGCCCGCGTTCGCGCGACGTGCTGCAGCAGCTCACCGACACGTCGCTCGCCACCAAGGACTTCCCGTTCATGGCGTTCCACAAGGTCGGCATCGGCATGGCACCGGTGTGGCTGTCGCGCATGACCTACACGGGTGACCTCGGCTACGAGATCTGGGTCGCGCCCGAGTACCAGCGCTACCTGTTCGACCTCATCTGGGAGGCCGGCCAGGAGTTCGGCATGGAACTGTTCGGGTTCCGTGCACTCATCACGATGCGTCTCGAGAAGAACTTCGGCACCTGGTACCGCGAGTACCGCCCCATCTACACGCCGCTCGAGGCGGGCATGGACCGCGTGCTCAAGCTCGACCACGACTTCATCGGCCGCGCTGCCGTGGAGGCCGAGATCGCGGCCGGTGGCCCGAAGCGCACGCTGGTGATGTTCACGGTCGACGTCGACCCCGAGGCACCCGCCGACGTCATCGGTGACGAGCCCGTGTGGCACGACGGTGAAGTGGTCGGCTGGATCACCTCGGGTGGCTACGCGCACTACTCGGGCGTGAGCCTCGCGCTGGGCTACATCCCCACCGAGCTCGCCACCGCAACCTCCGGTTTCGAGATCGAGATCATCGGCCGCCGCCGTCCCGCGACGTTGCAGCACGAGCCCGTGCTCGACCCGCAGGGCCTGCGCATGCGGGCCTGATTCCACAAGGCCGAAGCATCAACCGATCGACCCCTCAGCGGTCGAATTATTCACGGTGCACTCGTACCCAGAATGACCCGGAGGTGGTTGACCGTCCACCCCTCCGCAACTACTGTTCCGCAAACGGCCGACCATGGCCGCGTTATCCATAGGGGGATGCAATCCATGGAGCACATGGACACTGAAGGCGAAGGCCTTGCCGTTTCGCCGCTGCAGGGCTCACTGAGCCGTCGCACCTTGGTGAAGCGGGCCGCTGTGGCCGGCCTCGCCGTGCCGATGGTCGGCTCGTTCATCGCCAGCTGCGGCAGCGACGACGAGACCTCCACCACCGGTGGCAGCGAGACGACGGCAGCAGGCGGCAGCGAGACCACCGCCGCCGGCGGTTCCGAGACCACGGCCGGCAGCGGCGCGACGGGCGGCACCATCAAGGTCGGCACGTTCAAGCCGGCCGGCCCGCTCGACCCGATCGCACAGGCCGACCTCGGCACCTACAACGTGGTGAGCCAGTGCTTCGAGTGCTTGCTCGGCCCCGAGGGCGACGGTGTGGGCCCGGCGCTCGCCACCGAGTGGACCGCGAACGAGGACTCCACCGAGTGGACCTTCAAGCTCCGTGAGGGCGTGAAGTGGCACGACGGCAGCGACTTCACCGCCGACGACGTGGTCGCCACGTTCGAGCGCATCGTCGCCGTGGGCGACTCCATCGGCGGCTCCATCAGCGCCGGCGCCACCACGGCCGTCGACCCGCTCACCGTGAAGGTCGTCATGAACGGCCCGAACGCCTCGTTCCCGTACCTCGTGTCGCTGTTCAACCCGCAGACCGCCATCACGCCGGCGGCCTACGAGGCCGGCACCACGCTCGACGGTTCGCCCAACGGCACCGGCCCGTGGAAGCTCGAGAGCTACGACCCCAACTCGGGTGCGAAGTTCGTGCGCAACGACGCCTGGTGGGGTGGCGCCACGCCGCTCGACGCCGTCGAGATGATCTTCTTCACCGACCAGGCCTCGGAGAACACCGCCCAGTCGAGCGGCGCCACCGACGTCATCCAGTCGTTCGCCGTCGTCGGCGGCGATGCACTGCTGGCCGATGCCAACCAGAACATCGTCGACGTGCAGGCCGCCACCCACCGCGAAGTGTGGTTCGGCTGCGACGAGGGCAACTTCACCGACGTCAAGGTCCGCCAGGCCATGGCCCTGTCGATCAACCGTGACGAGATCGTCGAGACGCTGTTCTCCGGCAAGGCGTCGGTCGCCAACGACCACGTCATCTTCGACCTGTACCCGTTCCACGATCCCGACGCCGTCGAGCAGCGTGCGCAGGACATCGAGGCCGCCAAGGCCCTGCTGGCCGAGGCCGGCTTCGCCGATGGCCTCAGCACCACGCTGAACGCCGTCGACCTGGGCGAAGTGCCGCAGCTCGCCGAGCTCATCCAGAGCATGGCCAAGGAGGCCGGCTTCGACATCACGCTCAACGTCGAGTCGACCGACACCTTCTACGGCACCCAGTGGTGCGTCACCTACCCGTGCGCCGGTTCGGCCGAGTTCGGCATCGTCGACTACGGCCACCGTCCCGTGCCCGACGTGTACCTGCTGAAGGCGTTCAAGGGTGGCGGCGACTGGAACAGCTCGCAGTACGCCAGCGCCGACCTCGACGCCGCCATCGTCGAGTACCAGTCGTCGGCCGAGGAGGACGCCCGCAAGGTCGCCAGCGGCAAGATCCAGACCATCATGTGGAACGACGTTCCCGCGATGATCCCCTACCGCTACAACGGCCTCGCCGCCTACTCGAAGGCATTCACCGGCGTGCAGTTCACCGCACTCGGTCACACCATCGTGTCGGCTGCGTCGCAGGCCTGATCACGGCTCCGTGAAAGGGGCGGGCTGCTGTTCGGCAGCCCGCCCCTTTTTCTTCCCTTCGTTCGCCTCTCTCACCACGCAGGACGGCCAATGACCAAGTACATCGTCAAGCGAGTGCTGCTCTCGCTCGTCACGTTGTGGCTGCTCGTCACCATCGTGTTCCTCATGTCGTGGGCGCTCCCCAGCGACCCGGCCCGCGCCATCCTCGGCCCGTTCGCCGACGAGAAGCTCGTCGAGGACTTCCGCGAGACCTTCGGCCTCAACGACGGATTCCTCGAGCAGTACTTCCGACTGCTGAAGGGGCTCGTCACCTTCGACTTCGGCCTCTCGTACGGCACGAAGAAGCCCGTATGGGACGTGCTCGCCCCCACGCTGTGGCGCACCGCCAAGCTCGCCACGCTGGCGATGATCATCACCACGCCGATCTCCATCTTCGCCGGCCTCGTGGCCGCGAAGTTCCGCGACCGTCGCCTCGACCGCGGCATCGTGCTCACCGGCCTCGCCACCTCGTCGATCCCCGAGTTCGTCACCGGCACCCTGCTGGCCGTGGTCTTCGGCGTGAAGCTCGGCTGGTTCAAGGCCGTTGCCATCATCCCCGAGGGCACCCCGCCGCTCGAGCAGCTGAACTACCTGTTCCTGCCCGCGATGGCACTCGCCATCGTGTACTTCGGCTACATCGCACGCATGATGCGCGCCGGCACCATCCAGGCGATGGACTCCGACTACACCCGCACCGCGGCCATGAAGGGGCTCTCGTCGTCGCAGGTGATGCGCAAGCACGTGCTGCGCAACGCGCTCGCCCCCACCATCACGGTCATGTCGGTGCAGATCGGCTACCTGGTCAGCGGCATCGTCGGCGTCGAGGTGGTGTTCAACTACCCCGGCTTCTCGCAGGCACTGCTCATCGCCGTGAAGCAGAAGGACCTCCCCGTGTTGCAGGTGGCGGTCATCATCTCGGCCCTCGTCTACATGGTCGCCACGCTCACGGCCGACCTCATCATCGCCTGGCTCAACCCGCGCATCCGTCTCGAGATGGGGAACTGATGGAACTCGACGACGTCAACTCCGAAACGGCCATCGAGCCGGCCATGCAATCGTCGTCGATGATGATCGACGCCACGCCGAACGTGCTCGAGCAGTCGCTCGCCGAGCGCAAGCAGGCCCGGAAGGAGCGCTGGCGCCTCCTGCGCCGCCGGCCCGGCTTCCTCATCGGTGCGATCATCGTCATCTTCTGGGCGTTCTGCGCCGCCTTCGCCGAGAAGATCGTGCCGTACAACCCGTTCGACGACCGCGACAAGCGCCACATGCCGCCGAGCAGCGACCACTGGTTCGGCACCGACCAGACCGGTCGCGACGTGTTCTCACGTGTGCTCACCGGCGCACGCGACATCCTGCTCGTCGCGCCGATCGCCGCCATCCTCGCCGTCATCATGGGCACCCTGCTCGGCATGATCATGGGCTACTTCCGTGGCTGGACCGACAACATCCTCAGCCGGTTCGTCGAGGCGTTCCTCGCCCTGCCGGTGGTGCTCGTCGGCCTCTACGTGCTCACCCTGGCGTCGCAGAGCGACATGCTGCAGACCATCTCGTTCAACAGTCGCAACATCCTGGTGATCTACGTGGTTGCGGTGCTGTTCACGCCCATCGTGGCCCGCACCGTGCGCGCCGCGGTGCAGGGCGAACGCGACCTCGACTACGTGGTGTCGGCACGCCTTCGCGGCGAGTCGAGCATGTTCATCATGACCCGCGAGATCTTCCCCAACGTGACGGGCCCCATCATCGTGGAGCTCACCGTGCGCATCGGCTATGCCATCTTCACGGTGGCCACGCTGAGCTTCCTCGGTGTGGGCATCCAGCCGCCGTCGCCCGACTGGGGCCTCGCCATCTCCGACGAACGTGCCGTGCTGGCCGCCGGCATCTGGTGGCCCGTCACGTTCAACGCCCTCGCCATCATCACCCTCGTCGTCGCGGTGAACCTCATCGCCGACTCGATCCAGGCGGTGTACCAGAAGTGACCATCACCGATCCCACCTCCGCACCCGCCACCACCAACGCCCTCGAGGTCCGCGACCTCGAGCTCGCGTACATCGTGCGCGGCGTGCAGCGCCCCGTGTTGCGCGGCGTGTCGTTCCACGTGCGTCCCGGCGAGGCCTACGGCCTCGTCGGCGAGTCGGGCTGTGGCAAGAGCACCACGGCCTACGCTGCGCTGCGCTACCTGCCGCGCAACGGCGTCATCACGGGCGGCCACATCCTGGTCGACGGCGACGACATCACGAACCTCGACCGCAACGGCCTGCGCGAGTTCCGCAAGCAGAAGGCGTCGATGGTGTACCAGGACCCCGGCTCGGCCCTGAACCCCACCATCAAGGTCGGCAAGCAGGTCGTCGAGGCGTTCACGGTGCTCGGCCAGAGCGGCGCCCAGGCCGAGGCCAGCGCGCTGCAGGCACTGCGCAAGGTGCAGATCGCCGATCCCGAGCGGGTGATGGGTCGCTACCCGCACCAGCTGTCCGGCGGCATGTTGCAGCGCGTGGTCATCGCCATGGCACTCGCCTGTGATCCCGGCCTGCTCGTGCTCGACGAGCCCACCACCGGCCTCGACGCCACGGTGGAGGCCGAGGTGCTCGACCTCGTCCGCACGCTGCGCAACGAGACCGGCGCGGCCATCCTGCTCATCGCCCACAACCTGGGCGTCATCCGCAGCATGTGCGACCGGGTGGGCGTGATGTACGCCGGCAAGATCGTGGAGGAAGGCAATGCGGGCGAGGTGTTCGACGCGCCGAAGCACCCGTACACCGTCGGCCTGCTGCGTTCGCTCCCCCGCCACGGCATGCACAAGTCGCAGAGCGCGCTGAGCACCATTCCCGGCACGCTGCCCACGCTCGGCTCCGATCTGCCGACGTGCGTGTACGTCGACCGCTGCCCGCTGGCCGACGAGAAGTGCCGCAGCGAGGTGCCGCCCGTGGTGGAGCTCGGCGGCGGGCGCTACACGCGCTGCCACCACGTCGATGCCGTCGCGGAGATCAACGAGAGCGTGCCCAGCACGCTGCGCACGTCGGGCTCCGAGACCGTGCTGCAGATCACCGGCGTGTCGAAGACGTTCCGTCAGGGCGGCCACGAGATCCCGGCGCTCGTGGGTGTGAACCTCAGCCTCAACGACGGCGAGACCCTCGGCCTCGTCGGCGAGTCGGGCTCGGGCAAGAGCACGCTCGCCAAGGCACTGCTCGGCGTGCACTCGCCCGACCAGGGCAGCTCGCTGACGCTCGACCAGCATCAGCTGGCCAGCACCATCGAGCAGCGCAGCACCGACGACAAGCGTGCGATGCAGATCGTGTTCCAGAACCCCGATTCGGCGCTCAACGCGTCGTGGACGGTGCGTCGCATCCTGCAGCGCTCCGTGCGCAAGCTCACCGGCAAGAACAGCGAGGCCACCGACGCCCGCGTCGCCGAGTTGGCCGAGCACCTCCGCCTGTCGCCGCGCCACCTCGACATGAAGCCGAGCCAGCTGTCGGGCGGCCTGAAACAGCGTGTGGCCATCGCCCGCGCGTTCGCCGGCGACCCGCGCATCGTGGTGTGCGACGAGCCCACCTCGGCGCTCGACGTGTCGGTGCAGGCGGCCATCCTCAACCTGTTGGCCGAACTGCAGAGCGAGCAGCGCACCAGCTACGTGTTCATCAGCCACGACCTCGGCGTGGTGCGCTACCTGGCCGACCGCATCGCGGTGATGTACCTCGGGCGCATCATGGAGGTCGGCACCACCGACGACCTGTTCAAGGGGCCGAACCACCCGTACACCGAGGCGCTGCTCTCGGCCGTGCCCAGTGTCGACGGACAGGTCAGCTCGCGCATCCGTCTCGCCGGCGAGATCCCCAGCCCGGCCAACCCACCGTCGGGTTGCGTGTTCCACCCGCGTTGCCACCGCGCCATCGCCGGCACGTGCGATGCAGCCGAACCGCCCGTGGTGGAGGTGTCGCTCGGACATTCCATTCGTTGCCACATCCCGGCCGACGAGCTGAAGGCGTTGCAGTCCCAACCCTGAGACGCCGAATCATTTGTGGTACGGTCGTTCCGTGAATGCGGCGGGGGCCGCAGTGAGGAGATCGTGATGACCGAAGTCGAGACCGCAACGCGCACCCGTTCTGGTCGTGCGGCACGCCAGGCAGCGCGCAGCGCACAGGCCGCGCACCCAGCCGCGCCCGCGTTCATCCGCCGCGAGATCCCGCCCTACGAGCTGCTGTCGGAGGAAGGCCTCGCCTCCGTGGAGGCGCACGCCGACCGGCTGCTCGCCGAGATCGGCATGGAGATCCGCGACGACGCCGAGGCACTGCAACTGTTCCGCGACGCCGGCGCCACGGTCACCGGCAACCTGGTGCGCTTCGACCCCGGCCACGTGCGTGCCCTGTGCGCCACCGCGCCGCGCGAGTTCACCCAGCTCGCCCGCAACCCCGCCAACTCGGTGCAGATCGGCGGCAACAACGTGGTGCTCGTACCCGCGTACGGCTCGCCGTTCGTGCACGATCTCGAGGGTGGCCGCCGCTACGGCACGCTGCACGACTTCGAGAACTTCGTGAAGCTCGCGTACTCCACGCCCTACCTGCACCACTCGGGCGGCACGGTGTGCGAGCCCACCGACGTCCCGGTCAACAAGCGTCACCTCGACATGGTCTACGCCCACCTGCGCTACAGCGACAAGGCGTTCATGGGCTCGGTCACCGCGCCCGAGCGCGCCGCCGACAGCATCCAGATGGCCCGCTTCGTGTTCGGCGACGACGTGGTGGAGAACAACTGCGTCATCCTCGGCAACGTCAACGTCAACTCCCCCCTCGTGTGGGACGCGACGATGACCGGCGCGCTGAAGACCTACGCCCGCGCCAACCAGGCGCCGGTGGTGGTGCCGTTCATCCTCGGCGGCGCGATGGGCCCGGTCACCAACGCCGGTGCCATCGCCCAGTCGCACGCCGAGACGCTCGTGGGCGTGGCACTCGGTCAGCTCGTGCGCAAGGGCTCGCCCGTCATCTACGGCAACTTCCTGTCGTCGATGGCACTGCGCAGCGGCAGCCCCACGTTCGGCATGCCCGAGCCGGCGCTCGGCTCGCTCGTGGTGGGCCAGCTCGCCCGCCGCGTCGGCCTCCCCCTGCGCTGCTCCGGCGCGTTCACCTCGTCGAAACTGCCCGACGGCCAGGCGATGACCGAGAGCGCCGTCAGCTTCCTCGCTGCGTTGCAGTGCGGCGCGAACTTCATCCTCCACTCGGCCGGTTGGCTGGAGGGTGCGCTCACCATGGGCTACGAGAAGTTCGTGCTCGACCTCGACCTGTGCGGCGCTGCGCACACCTACCTCAAGGGCATCTCGCTCGACGAGGACCAGTTCGCGATGGACGCCTTCGCCGAGGTCGGCCCGGGCAAGCACTTCTTCGGCTCCCAGCACACCCTGCGCCACTACCAGACCGCGTTCTACGAGCCGCCCATCAGCGACAACAACTCGTTCGAGCAGTGGCGCGACGCCGGCTCGCACTCCAGCGAGCAGCGCGCCGCCGCGTCGTGGCGCCAGACCCTGGCCAACTACGAGGCCCCGGCGATGGACGAGGCGATCGACGAGCAGCTGCGCGACTTCGTGGCCCGTCGGAAGGCCGAGATGCCGGACCAGTGGTACTGATGGCGGCACGCGGCCACTGCATGTGCGGCGACGTGCAGTTCACCGTCGACGCGCCGCTGCGCGACGTCGTCAACTGCCACTGCCATCGATGCCGGCAGTGGACCGGCCACTACTGGGCCGCCACCGCCGCCCCCACCGCCGACCTCGACATCGACGACACCACCGGTGCGCTGCAGTGGTACTCCCCCGCCGACGGCGTGGAGTACGGGTTCTGCACGCACTGCGGCAGCTCGCTGTTCTGGCGCGTCACCACCCGACCCGACACGGTGTCGATCAGCGCCGGCTGCCTCGACCAGCCCACCGGGCTCACCACCAGCGCACAGATCTGGCTGGCCGAGCACGGCGACTACCACCCACCACTGCCCGACGTGATCGGGCACGACCACGACTGAGCCACCCATGAGCGACGATCCTCTCCTCCAACCGTTCCAGCTCAAGCACCTCACGCTGAAGAACCGCGTGATGAGCAGCTCGCACGAGCCCGCGTACAGCGAGGACGGCATGCCCAAGGAGCGCTACGCGGCGTACCACGCCGAGAAGGCGCGCGGTGGCATGGCGCTCACGATGACTGCCGGCACCGCGATCGTCAGTCCCGACAGCCCGCCCGCGTTCGGCAACCTGTTCGCCTACACCGACGAGATCGTGCCCTGGATCCAGCGCCTCACCGACGCGGTGCACGAGCACGACTGCGCGTGCATGATCCAGATCAGCCACCTCGGCCGCCGCACCGGCTGGGGCCAGGACGACTGGCTGCCCGTGGTGGGCCCGTCGTCGGTGCGCGAACCCGCGCACCGCGCCTACCCGAAGCCCGCCGAGCCGTGGGACATCCGTCGCATCATCGGCCAGTACGCCGACGCCGCCGAGCGCATGCAGGCGGGTGGCATGGACGGCATCGAGATCGAGGCGTACGGCCACCTGTTCGACCAGTTCCTCTCGCCGCACACCAACCACCGCGACGACGAATGGGGCGGGTCGTTCGCCAACCGCCTGCGGTTCCCGCTCGAGGTGCTGCGCGCCATCCGGGCCCGTGCGGGCGCCGACTTCATCGTCGGCGTGCGGATGGCGCTCGAGGAGTCGCTGCCCGACGGCGTGGAGCTGCCCGAGGGCCTCGCCGCGTTGCAGCACTACACCAACGAGGGGCTCGTCGACTTCGTCAACGTGGTGCGCGGCAACATCATCAACGACGTCGAGCTCGGCAAGGTGATCCCCATCCACGGCATGCCCGCGGCGCCGCACCTCGACTTCGCCGGCCTCGTCCGCGAGCACACGCACCTGCCGGTGTTCCACGCGTCGAAGGTCGACGACGTGGCGACGGCGCGCCACGCCATCCGCGAGGGCAAGGTCGACATGATCGGCATGACCCGCGCCCACCTCGCCGACCCGCACATCGTGCGCAAGATCCAGCTCGGCCAGGAGCACACCATCCGACCGTGCGTGGGCGCCACGTACTGCCTCGACCGCATCTACGTGGGCGGCGAGGCGCTGTGCATCCACAACGCCGCCAGCGGCCGCGAGCTCACCATGCCGCACGACATCCCGCGCACCGACGTGCCGCGACACGTGCTCGTGGTGGGCGCCGGTCCCGGTGGTCTGGAGGCCGCACGCGTCAGCGCCGAGCGCGGCCACCGCGTCACCGTGGTGGAGGCCATGCCGTGGGCCGGCGGTCAGCTGCGCCTCGCGGCGCGCAACCCTCGCCGCCGCGACCTGATGGGCATCGTCGAGTGGCGCCTCGCCGAGCTCGAGCGCCTGGGCGTGGAGGTGCAGTACGACACCTTCGCCGACCTCGACCTCGTGCGCTCGATCGGTGCCGACGTGGTGATCATCGCCACCGGTGGCCTGCCGCAGAACCCGTCGGTCGAGGCCGGCGCCGAGTTGATGTCGAACGCGTGGGACGTCATCGGCGGCGACGTCACACCCGCCGGCGAGGTGGTGCTGTACGACGACGACGGCAACCACACCGCGATGACCGCCGCCGAGATGCTCGTGCACCAGGGCGCGCGCCTCGAGCTCGTCACGCCCGAACGCACCGTCGGCATCGAGGTGGGCGGCATGAACATGGTGCCGTACAACCGTGCGCTCAACGACGCCGATGCGCGCATCACGCTCACCCGCCGGGTGCGCCGCATCGAGCGCCGCAGCGACGGCCGCCTCGACGTGGAGATCGGCAGCGATCACTCCCCCGTCCGCCAGACACGTGTGGTCGACGGCGTGGTGGGCGACCACGGCACGGTGGCGAACGACGAGCTGTACCACGAGCTGGTGCCGAGCTCCACCAACCTCGGCGAGCTCGACCACACCGCGTTCATCGAGGGGCGACCGCAGGCCGTGCGCACCAACCCCGACGGCGAGTTCCAGCTGTTCCGCATCGGCGACGCCGTGGCCGGCCGCAACATCCACGCGGCCATCTACGACGCGCTGCGGCTCTGCAAAGATCTCTGATCATCGCTCAGGCCCTCCGCAACCCACGCCTCCTGCGTCTCGTCCTCGCCTATGCGGGGTCGGCGGTCTCGGAGTGGTCGTCGTGGCTGGCGCTGCTCGTCTACGCCGAAGCACGCGGCGGCAGCAGCGCCGCCGGTTGGACCGCGCTCGGGTTGCTGGTGCCGGCCATCGTGGTGGCGCCGTTCGTCGGCAAGCTCGCCGACGGCGCACGCCCCATTCGCGCCGTGGCCACCGTGTACGCCATCCAGGGCATCACGCTCGGCATCGCCGCATGGTTGGCCGTGATGGACGCGCCGGTGCTGGCGGTCACCGTGCCGGCCGCCGTGGCCATCGGCGGCATCGCGTTCGTGCGGCCGTCGTTCGCCGTGGTGGCACCCGCGTTGGTGCGCACCGCCCGCGAGCTCACCACCGCCAACCTGTTCGCCGGCTACTGCGACAGCGGCGCCGTGCTGCTCGGCCCGCTCATCACCACCGCGGTGCTCACGTGGGGCGGGCCCGACACGGTGCTCGTGGTGTGCGCCGGGCTCGCGGCGGTGGGCGTGCTCTGCACGGTCACGCTGTTCCGTCACGACCGGCCGCGCACCTCGGGCCCGGTGGACGATCTGCCGTCGCTGCGCACGGTGCTGCGTTCGGTGCGCGGCAAGCCGAACGTCACCGCGCTGCTCGCGGTGCTCGGCACGCAACATCTGTTGATGGGCTTCATCGGGCCGATGTTCGTGATCCTCGCCGTCGACGAGCTCGACATGGGTGGCTCGGGCGCCGGTGCGTTGAACATCGCGTTCGGCGTCGGTGCCGTGTGCAGCACCGTCGGTGCCACCGTGCTCGCCGGCCGCGCCCGCCTCGCCCCGGTCGTCGCCACCGGCCTCGCCGCGTTCGCCGTGGCGATGATCACCATCGGCGGGGTCACCACCGTGGCGGTCGCCATCGTCGGCCTCGGCGTGGCCGGCATGTGTCGCAGCCTGGTCGACGTCACGGCGCGCATGCTGCTGCAGCGCTCGGCGCCGCCGCAGTACCTGGCGAGCGTGTTCGCGTTCATCGAGGTGCTCACCAGCGTGGGGCTCGCCGCCGGCACCGTGCTCGCCCAGCTCGCCGTGGTCACCGTGGGGGCGTCGTCGGCGTTCGTCATCGTCGGGCTGTTGCCGCTGCTGGTGCTCGCGCTCACGGCCCGCCGCATCTGGCAGGCCGACCACGACGCCGACGTGCCGGTGGTGGCCATCGCCGTGCTGCGCCACAACCCCGTGTTCTCGCCCTTGCCACCCGCCGCACTCGAGTCGGTGGCCAGGGCGGCGAGCGAGCGCCACATCGAGGCCGGCGTCACGCTGATGCGCCAGGGCGACGTGGGCGATTCGTACTTCGCCATCTCGTCGGGTCGGGTGGAGGTGCTGCGCGACGGCCAGGTGGTGCGCACGCTCGAGCGCGGCGCGGGTGCCGGCGAGGTGGCGCTGCTCACCGACGTGCCGCGCACGGCCACCGTGGTGACCACCGAGCCGAGCGTGGTGCTCGAGATCGAGCGCGAGCCGTTCCTGCTGGCGGTCACCGGCCACGAGCCGGCCCGCGACGCGGCCTGGCGGCACATGGCCGGCTACGAGGCCTGACCGGCACACTTCGACACGGCCCCGTTCCGTATCGTGGACGTGTTCCGCACAGCGGAATCCGTGCTATTCTCGGGACGATCGTTCCCTCAACGCCGAGGGACACCGTTTGTAGGGGGTCACCGTGTCCTTTCCGTCCGATCTCGAGATCGCCCGCGCGGCGACGCTCGCGCCGCTCCACGACATCGCCGCGAAGATGGGCATCGGGCCGCACCTGCTGGAGCAGCACGGCGACGACCTCGCGAAGATCAAGCTCGAGGCCATCGAGGAACTGAGCGACCGCCCGAAGGCGAAGTACGTGGTGGTCACCGCCATCACCCCCACCCCGCTCGGCGAGGGCAAGACCACCACCACCGTCGGCCTCGGCCAGGCCATGCAGCACATCGGCAAGAACGCCGTCATCAGCCTGCGCCAGCCGAGCATGGGCCCCACCTTCGGCATCAAGGGCGGCGCCGCCGGCGGCGGCTACAGCCAGGTCATCCCGATGGAGCTGCTCAACCTGCACCTCACCGGCGACTTCCACGCCGTCACCGCAGCCCACAACCTGCTGTCGGCCATGCTCGACAACCACCTCCACCAGGGGAACGAGCTCGGCCTCGACCTGCACAACATCACCTGGCGCCGCGTGCTCGACGTGAACGACCGCAGCCTGCGCAACATCATCGTCGGCCTCGGCGGCAAGATGGACGGCGTCACCCGCCAGACCGGCTTCGACATCACCGCCGCCTCGGAAGTGATGGCCATCTTCGCCCTCTCCTCCTCGCTCGAGGACATGCGCGCCCGCATGGGTCGCATCGTGGTCGGCTACACCAAGGACGGCGAGCCCGTCACCGCCGAGCAGCTCAAGGCCGCCGGCTCGATGGCCGTCATCATGAAGGAAGCGCTGAAGCCCAACCTGCTGCAGACGCTCGAGCACACGCCCGTCATCGTGCACGCCGGCCCGTTCGGCAACATCGCCCACGGCAACAGCTCCATCGTCGGCGACCTCATCGGCATCCGCGGTGGCGACTACCTCATCACCGAGGCCGGCTTCGGCGCCGACATGGGTGCCGAGCGGTTCTTCAACATCAAGTGCCGCGCCTCGGGCATGGTGCCCGACGCCGCCGTGCTCGTGGCCACCGTGCGCGCCCTCAAGGCGCACAGCGGCAAGTTCAAGATCACCCCCGGCAAGCCGCTGCCCGCCGACCTGCTGGCCGAGAACCCCGACGACGTGCGCGCCGGTGCGGCCAACCTCATCAAGCAGATCGAGAACGTGAAGGTGCACGGCGTGTCGCCGGTCGTCGCCATCAACGCCTTCCCGGGCGACTACGAGAGCGAGCACCAGGCCATCCGCGAGATCGCCGAGAGCGTCGGCGCCCGCGTGGCCGTGTGCACCCACTTCTCCGACGGCGGCAAGGGCGCCACCGACCTGGCCCGCGCCGTGGTCGAGGCCTGCGACGAGCCGAGCAACTTCCAGTTCTGCTACGAGGCCAGCGACAGCCTGAAGACGAAGATCGAGAAGGTGGCCACCAAGGTGTACGGCGCCGCCAACGTCACGTACTCGGCCGCCGCCAACACGCAGCTCGCCCGCTACGAGGCCAACGGCTTCGGCAACCTGCCGGTGTGCATCGCCAAGACGCACCTCAGCATCAGCGCCGACGCGTCGCTGAAGGGTGCGCCCACCGGCCACACCGTCAACGTGCGTGAGGTGCGCGCCAGCGTCGGTGCCGGCTTCGTGTACCCCATCTGCGGCGACATGACCACGATGCCCGGCCTCGGCTCGGCCCCGGCCGCGAGCATCATCGACTTCGACGACAACGGCGAGATCATCGGTCTGTCATGAGCATCAACCCCACCGGAGAGTTCGAGCGCACGCCGGGCGGCGCCGTCCTGATGGACGGCATCCGCCTGCGCGGCGAGATCATCGCTTCGCTGCGCACCACCATCGAAGCCGCCGGCTCGCCGCCGGTGTGCCTCGCCACGGTGCTCGTGGGTGACGACAAGCCGAGCCACCTGTACGTGGCCAGCAAGCGCAAGCTCGCCGGTGAGGCGGGCATGACCAGCCGCCACGTGGGCCTCGGCGTCGACGCCACCCAGGCGCAGGTCGAGGAGGCCGTCGCCGAGCTGGCCGCCGACCCGTCGGTGCACGGCATCCTGTGCCAGCTCCCGCTGCCGGCCGGCCTCGACCCCGAGCCCGTGCTCGCGCTCATCCCGCCGGAGAAGGACGTCGACGGTCTCACCGAGCGTTCCATGGGGCGCCTCGTCCGCGGCCTGCCCGGTCACGTCGGCTGCACGCCGCTCGGCGTGATGCGGTTGCTCGAGCGCTACGGCGTGGCCACGTCGGGCAAGCGCGCCACGGTTATCGGCCGCAGCACGCTCACCGGCCTCCCGCAGGTGCTGCTCCTCGGCCGCAAGGGCGTCGACTGCACGGTCACGCTCGCCCACTCGCGCACCAGCGCGCAGGACATGATCGACGTGTGCCGCGAGAGCGACATCATCGTCGCCTGCGCCGGCCAGGCGCGCATGATCACGGCCGACCACGTGAAGCCCGGCGCCGCCGTGGTCGACGTGGGCGTGTCACGCAGCGAGGCCGGCATCGTCGGCGACGTCGACTTCGACGCAGTGCAGGCCATCGCCGGCGCCATCACCCCGATGCCCCGCGGCACCGGCCCGATGACCATCGCCTGCCTGCTCGAGAACACGCTGGACGCAGCCCGCATGCTGGGCGCCTTCCCGGCCTGATCCCATGCCCACGCTGACGCTGGCCCGGGTGCTCGACCTCAGCCGGCAGATGCTGGTGGCCAGCGGCGCGTCGGCGTTGCAGGCCGACGCCACGGCGCGCAGCATCCGCGACGCCGAGGCCGAAGGCATCCGCACGGTCGGCCTCAGCTACCTGCCCACGTACTGCGACCATCTCGCCTGCGGCAAGGTGCGCGGCGACGCGGTTCCCACCGTCACCACACCGCGCCCCGGCACGGTGGTGGTCGATGCCGGCCTGGGCTTCTGCCACCCGGCGTACGAGGCCGGCGAGGCACCGCTCGTCGCGGCCGCACGAGCGAACGGTGTGGGCCTGCTGGCCATCACCCACTCGTACTCGGCGGGCGTGCTCGGTTGGTTCGTCGACCGTCTCGCACGCGAAGGCCTGGTCGCCGTGATGTTCGCCAACTCCTCGGCACTCATGGCGCCGCACGGCGGGTCGCGGCCGTTCTTCGGCACCAACCCGCTCGCCTGGGCGGCACCTCGCGCGCACGGCCAGCCCGTGGTGGCCGACCTGTCGTCGTCGGCCGTGGCGTGGGTGAAGGTCAACGCGGCCGCACAGGCCGGCGAGCCCATCCCGCTCGGGTGGGCGCTCGACGCGGACGGCAACCCCACCACCGACGCTGCGGCGGCGCTCGCCGGCTCGATGGCACCCTCGGGTGGGCACAAGGGCTCCGCCCTGGCCCTGCTGGTCGACGTGATGTCGGGTGGCGTGGCCGACTCCAACTTCTCGCACGAGGCCGGCAGCTTCGGCGGCACCGACCCCGTCGCGCCCGACGTGGGACAGGTGGTGCTGGCCATCGACCCCACCGCCACGATGGGCGCCTCGTACCTCGACCGGCTCGAGCACGACTTCGCCGCACTTGCCGCCGAGCCTGGCGTGCGCCTGCCCGGCGATCGGCGCATCGCCGACCGTGCTCGCACCGAACGTGACGGCGTCGAGGTGCCCGACGACCTGTTGGCACTGCTCGAGCGGTACGCCGCCGAGGGCTCACCGGCGCGCCGTTCCGCCTAGCGGAACGCATGCCGTATGATGGGCCACGTGTCCACCGTCCAGTCCATCGACCGAGCCTTCGCGGTGCTCCGCTCGCTCACCGCGGGCCCGGCCGGTGTCACCGACATCGCCGACCGCGTGCAACTGCCGAAGAGCACCGTCTCCCGTCTGCTCTCCACGCTCGAGGAGCTCGGCGCCGTCGAACAGCTGTCGGCCGGCGGTGAGTACCGCATCGGCTGGGCCATGCTCGAGCTCGCCGCCGCCGCCCGCCCCGGGCGTTCGCTCGTCTCGGTCGCCCGCCCGCACCTCGCCGAGCTGAACCGCCGCACCGGCGAGGCCGCCGGCATCAGCATCCCCGACGGCACCGAGATGCTGTACCTCGACCAGCTCACCCCCGACAGCGAGTTGCAGGTGCGTGACTGGACGGGGCACCGTATTCCCATGCACGCGGTGCCCAGCGGCCACGTGGTGCTCGCCAGCGACGACGAGCTGATGGCGCGCCTCACCCGCGCGCCACTCGCGTCGTTCACGTCGCACACCGTCAACGACCCCTCGGCGCTGCGCGACCGCCTCGCGCTGGTGCGCAACGACGGCTACGCGTGGGGCTTCGAGGAGTTCGCCGAGGGCATGAACTCCGTCGCGGCCGCCATCCGCAACGACGCCGGCAAGGTCATCGCCGCGCTGCACGTGTACGGCCCGGCCAGCCGCTTCCCCGGCGAGCGCGATGCTCGCGAGATCGGTGCGCTCGTGCGCGCCACCGCCGACAAGATCCGCATCGACTGACGCAAAGGACCCATCGTGGAGCGTTACGACTACATCATCGTGGGCGGCGGTTCCGCCGGCTCCGCCCTGGCCAACCGGCTCAGCGCCGACCCGGCCAACAAGGTGCTCGTCCTCGAGGCCGGTCGCCCCGACTACAAGTGGGACGTCTTCATCCACATGCCCGCCGCGCTGATGTTCCCCATCGGCAGCCGGTTCTACGACTGGAAGTACGAGAGCGAGCCCGAGCCGTTCATGAACGGCCGCCGCGTGTACCACGCCCGCGGCAAGGTGCTCGGTGGCTCCAGCAGCGTGAACGGCATGATCTTCCAGCGCGGCAACCCGATGGACTACGAGCGTTGGGCGGCCGAGAAGGGCATGGAGCAGTGGGACTACGCGCACTGCCTGCCGTACTTCAAGAAGATGGAGACCTGCCTCGCCGGCGCCGACGAATGGCGCGGCGGCTCGGGCCCGCTGAAGCTCGAGCGCGGCCCCTCCGAGAACCCGCTCATCCCCGCGTTCCTCGAAGCGTGCCAGCAGGCCGGGTACCCGCTCACCGACGACGTGAACGGCTACCAACAGGAAGGCTTCGCCCGCTTCGACCGCAACGTGTACCGCGGCCGTCGCCTCAGCGCGGCGCGCGCCTACCTGCACCCGGTGATGAAGCGTCCGAACCTCACGGTCGTCACCCGCGCACTCGCGCACAAGGTGCTGTTCGACGGCAACGTCGCCACCGGCGTGCAGTACGAAGTGCGCGGCAAGGTGAAGGTGGCACGCGCCAAGGAGGTGGTGCTGTGCGGCGGCGCGTTCAACACGCCGCAACTGCTGCAGCTCAGCGGTGTGGGCGATCGCGAGCACCTCGAGTCGCTCGGCATCCCCGTGGTGCACCACAACCCCGCGGTCGGCGAGCACATGCAGGACCACCTCGAGGTGTACGTGCAGTACGTGTGCAAGGAGCCCGTGTCGCTGCAGCCCAACCTCGCGATGTGGCGGCGCCCGTGGATCGGTTTCCAGTGGCTGTTCCGCAAGGGCCCGGGCGCGAGCAACCACTTCGAGTCGGGTGGCTTCGCGCGCAGCAACGACGAGGTCACGTACCCGAACCTGATGTTCCACTTCCTGCCCATCTCGGTGCGGTACGACGGCTCGGGCAGCAAGGGCGGCCACGGCTACCAGGTGCACGTCGGCCCGATGTACAGCAACGCCGAGGGCTCGGTGAAGATCACCTCCACCGACCCGAAGGCGAAGCCGGCGCTGCGGTTCAACTATCTCAGCACCGACCAGGACCGCCGCGAGTGGCCCGAGGCCATCCGCGTCGCGCGCAACATCCTCGGCCAGCCGGCGATGGACCGCTACAACGGCGGCGAGTCGTCGCCCGGGCCGTCGGTGTCGACCGACGAGGAGATCCTCGACTGGGTGCGCAAGGACGGCGAGACCGCGCTGCACCCGTCGTGCACGGCGCGCATGGGCCTCGAGGAGGACGGCTGCGTGGTCGACCCGAACACGATGAAGGTGTGGGGCGTGGAGGGCGTGCGCGTGTGCGACGCGTCGGCCATGCGCTACGTCACCAACGGCAACATCTATGCGCCGGTGATGATGATGGCCGAGAAGGCCGCCGACCTCATCCTCGGCAACACTCCCCTGGCGCCCGAGCCGACGCCGTTCTACCGCGCCAAGTAGGTCAGTCGAGCGACGGGAACGCGCTCAGCGCGTCGAAGTCGACGATGGCCTGCGCCGAACGGCCGAACAGCAGCATCACCAGGTCCTTGCTGCGATCGGGCAGCACATCCCACGACGGGAACGACGACACGCCGTAGATGAAGCACTGCGCGACGGCCACCTTGAACTGGTGCGCCACCTCGTCGCGGTCGCGCTGCACGCCGTTCGCGGCGAGCGCGGCGACGTAGCGGTCGATGAGCTCGTCCTCGCGACCCTTGCGCACCTCGGGGTCGATCGACTGGCTGACGAAGTAGGCGAGGTCGTACACGCCGGTGGCGAGACCGGAGATCTGGAAGTCGATCACCTTCACGTGCTCGCCGTCGAAGAACAGGTTGTCGAGGCGCCAGTCGCCGTGCACCAGCGTGGGCGGCGTGTTGGCGGTGGTGAGCATGAACTCCATGTGGTCGCCGTAGCGGTCGCCGAACAGGCGCAGCTCGGGCGTGAGGTAGTCGGCGCCGTGCTCCTGCGCGTTCGGCCATCCGGCGGCGAAGATCTGCGGCAGCCCGTGCAGGTAGCCCGGGTTGAGCATCGGCGGGAACGTGTCGGCCAGGTCGGCGAGGTCGGGGTGCTCGTGCCACTTGGCGTGCAGCGCGGCCATCGCGTCGATCGACTTCAGCGTCTGCTCCCACGACGCGCCGACGCGCTGGTCGGTG
>JBDKJP010000101.1:0-72383 GCA_039796575.1 Actinomycetota bacterium | reverse complement strand
TGCCCGCTCTGTGCGCTTTACGCAAGGGCGATCACAGAACGCGAGCAGACTCCCCAGGGAGTGTCCGCGGACCGACCGTGGGCAGCAGATGTTGCGCCTGGCGCAACATTCGGTGCCCGCGAGGCCTGGGCAGTTGGTCGCCGGGCCCGGTGGGGTTCGCGGGTCAGGACTGGTCGATGATCTCGATGCGGCGTTCGGCGAACTGCCACACGCCCTGACGGCGCACGTAGCGGTCGTGGTACACGCCGACCAGGGAGCCGGTGCCGCCCTTGGTCTTCTTGAACTGCTCGACGATGGCGACGCGACCCGATGCAGTGCCGCTGGCCTCGTCGACCTCGAACACGGCGTTCGGTGCGCTCTGCACCAGCCACGCGTAGCCCTTCATCAGCTTGTCGAACGCGGCCACGACGGCGTCGCGTCCCTCGATGGGCTTGCCCAGCTGCCACACGCCGTCGACGGCCCACACCTCGCCGAAGGCGGCGCTGTCACGGCGCAGCACGGCGTCGCAGTAGCGGGCGATGAGCTGGCGCAGCGCGATGTCGGTGGCAGGCGCGGCGACGGCGATCTCCACACGCGGCGATGCCGATTCGCGCAGTGAGTCGGGCTCGAGGCCGACCTCCCATGCGGCGATGGTGCGCACGTGCTCGATGAGCTGGTCGCGGTTCATCATCCCGTCGTGCGCGGCGAACTGCACGGCGAGGCCGTCGACCATGGCGGTGATGCGCATCGCGGCGGCGGCCGGGTTGCTGCACACGAACTCGGCGCGCTCGACGCCCTTGGTGATGACGCGCTCGAGCAGTTCGGCCGACTGCTCGTCGAGCTCCTGGCTGATCTTGCGCATCATCGGGTTCCGCAGCGCCTCGCCCCAGCCGTCGATCCAGAGCATCCACTCCATGTCGTTGCTGCCCTCGGGCACGTAGTTCTGCACCACCCGGTCGAGTTGGGCCACCGACGTGGGCGCGGCTTCGACCTCGGCCTCCATCTCCGCCACGTCCTTGCGGGCGTAGTGTGCGAACGCCTCGGCGAGCAACTGCTCCTTCGAGTCGAAGTGGTAGTGGATGAGGCTGCTCGACACGCCGAGCTTCTTCGCCACGTCGGCGATGCGGGTGGCGGCGAACCCGCGCTCGATGACCACCTGGCAGGTGACCTCGAGGATCTCGGCGCGGCGCTCGGCGACGGTGGGCTTCTTCACCTCGCGCACGATACCGGTCGGTGATCTACGGTGCGGGGCATATGGACCTGAACGACGTCAAGCAGAAGGCCGCCGCACTGAGCCCGTGGGCGCACATCGCCACCGTGCGCGCCGACGGTTCACCCGATGTGACGCCCGTGCACCCGTGCTGGGAGGGCGACACGCTGTGGATCATGGTGTTCGACGGCTCGGCGAAGGTGCGCAACGTGGCGGCCAACCCGAAGGTGGCGCTGCACTGGCAGGTCACCGAGAAGGGTGACGGCCTCGAGGTGTGGGGCACGGCCAGCGTGCACACCGACCTCGCCACCAAGGAACGGCTGTGGGAGGGCGTGTTCGACTACGACCTGAACCTGTTCGCGCCCGGTGGCCCGTCGTCGCCGCAGGTGGCCTTCATGGCGGTCGAGCCCGAGCGTGCGCTGTACCTCGCGGCGTACGGCATGGGCGGCACGGAACGCTGGTCGCGCTCGTGAGCCGGCTCACGTCGCTGTCCCGGTCGGTGCGCGGGAAGCGCGTGCTGGTCACTGGTGCGGCCTCGGGCATGGGGCGCGCCACTGCGTTCGTGTTCGCCGACGAAGGCGCGCAGGTGGCCGTGGTCGACCTGTCGGCCGAGCGCGTGCTCGAGGTGGTCGACGAGGTCCGCGCCGCGCACGGGCCCGACGCCGCACACGGGTTCGTCGCCGACGTGGGCGACCACGAGTCGCTGAAGCGGTTGGTGGCCGGCGTGGTCGACACGCTCGGCGGCGTCGACGTGCTCATCAACAACGCCGGCATCTCGCTGGTGAACTCGGCGTTCCAGGGCGAGGACGACTACGAGGCGAACTGGGCGCGCACGCTCGACGTGAACCTCACCGCGCACTCGCGCCTCATTCGCCTGTGCCTGCCGCACCTGCAGGCCGCCGACGGCGGTGGGCGAGTGGTGAACATCGCGTCCACCGAGGCCATCGTCACCACCCCCGGTTTGGCCGCCTACGCGGCCACGAAGGCCGGCGTGGTGGGTCTGACGAAGAGCTTCGCGGTGGAGCTCGGTCGCCACGGGGTGACGGTGAACTGCATCTGCCCCGGCCCCATCAACACCGGCATGACCGCGCCGATCCCCGACGAGGCGAAGGAGGTGTACGCCAAGCGGCGTGTGCCGCTGCGTCGCTACGGCGATCCGGAGGAGGTGGCGCACATGACCGTGAACCTGTGCCTGCCCGCGAGCAGCTTCGTGAACGGTGCCATCATCCCCGTCGACGGCGGGATGACCATCCGCCACACCTAGTCTCCCGGGCGATGTCCCGCACGCTCGACCACCGACCCGTCCTCGACGGGCTGCGCGGCCTGGCCGTGGCGATGGTGCTCGTCTACCACCTGCGCCCCGGCGCGCTGCCGGGCGGGTTCATCGGTGTCGATGTGTTCTTCGTGCTGTCGGGCTACCTGATCGGCTCGCTGCTGCTGGTGGAAGCGGGGGAGCACGGCTCGGTCGATCTGCGTCGGTTCGTGGTGCGCCGCGCTCGCCGGTTGGTGCCGGCGATGCTGCTGATGGTGACGGCCCTCGCCATGTACGGCGCGACGTGGGCGAACCCGTTCGAGCTGCAACGTCTGCGCGAGCAGGGCATCGCGACGGTGTTGAGCGTGGCGAACTGGTTGTTCATCGCCCAGGGCGTCACGTACACCGACGTCATCGCCGGCGCATCGCCGCTGCGTCACGTGTGGTCGCTGTCGATCGAGGAGCAGTTCTACCTGTTCCTGCCCGTGGCGATGTGGCTGCTGGTGCGGTCAGGTCGGGGCGACCTGCGCCGCGTCGTGCTGCGCGGCGCGCTGGTGCTCGCAGGGTTGTCGGCGGCGTGGTCGGCGCTGCTGAGCGTGCAGGGCGCGTCGCTGGGCCGCACCTACTTCGGCACCGACACCCGGGCGCAGGCGCTGCTGTTGGGCGTGGCGCTCGGTGCCGTGCAGCTCGGTCGCCCGGCCGACGACCGGCGTGCCCGGCCTGCGGCACTGGCTGCCGCGGCCGGTGGGGTGCTGCTCGGCGTGTTCGCCTGGATCGGCGACGAGAGCGCCTCGTTCATGCCGCGCATCGGGTTCCTCGCGGTGGCGCTCGGCGCGACGTCGCTCATCGCCGGCATCGACCATCTGCCGCCCCTGCGGTGGCTGCTCTCGACCCGACCATTGGTGGGGCTCGGGCTCGTGTCGTACGGCGTCTACCTGTGGCACTGGCCGGTCATCGTGGTGCTCGACAGCGCCCGAACCGGCCTGCCCGAGGGTTCGTGGGGGCTGTTGGGCGTGCAGCTCGTCGTCACCATGGTGATCTCGCTCGCCTCCTACTTCCTGCTCGAGCGGCCCGTCCGCAGTGGCGCCCTGCGTCGACGCATCGGCCCCCGAGCCGCCGCCTGGTCGTGGCCGGTCGCGGCGACGCTCACACTGGCGCTGCTCGTGGTGGCCACACGCCCGCCGACGCTCGACGCAGCGCCGGTGGCGAGCAGCACGACGGTGTCGTCGGAGACCACGTCGTCGTCGGCACCCGCCGCCGATGCGGCGCGGATCATGATGTTCGGCGACTCGGTGGCCCACTCACTCGCCGGTGGGGAGGTGCGTAGCGACCTGCAGGTGGTGCCGTGGGACCCGGCGCAGGCGACGCTGCCGGTCCTGTGGTCGCAGGCGCGGCCGGGCTGCTCGTTCCTGCCGGGCCTCGTGGTGGTGCAGGCGGGTGCGGAGGGTGCCGACCTCAGTGGTTTCTGCGGCGACTGGCGCACCGAGTTGCCGGCGGCGATCGACGAGCACGACAGCACCCATCTGGTGGTGCTGCTCTCCAACGACATGTTCGACCGCACCGTCGACGGCCGCTCGGTGCCGTTCGGCTCCGACGAGTACCTGCTGCTGCTCGACGGGTTGCTCGACGAGCTCGCCGCCATCGCCGACGCCCACGACGTGCGGCTGGTGCTGCTCGCCGCTGCACCGATGGAGGGCCCGTACGCGTCACCCGACGATCACGCCGCGCCGATGGCCGAGCTGCTGAAGGTCGCGGCGGCCACGCTCGACGCCACGACCCTCTCGCTCGCCGACGCACCGACGACGGCGCGCTACGACGGTTCGCACTACGCACCTTCCGACGCGGCGCTCGTGATGCAGTGGGTGGCCGCTCAGCTCTGAACGCGGAAGGCGCCGCGCATCAGCGGGTGGATGCGGCAGAAGTACGTGTAGGTGCCCTCCGGCAGGTCGGCCGGGATGGTCCAGGTGGTGCGGTTCGCCGTGGGCGGGCCGCCGAGGCCGAGCTCGCCCGAGTCGAAGATCACGTCACCGTCGGCCAGCGGGAAGGCGATGCCCGTGCTCTTGTTGCACGGCGCCTTGCAGCTGGTGATGGTGTGCCACTGGCCCTTGCCGATGGGTGCGTCGAGGTTGTCGAACGTGAACGTCTCGCCGGGCTTCACGGTGGGCACGGCCGTGGCGAAGTTCATGTCGCCCTGGCCGTAGACCCAGTCGGCGATCTGCACGACGTCGTTCGCCGGCTCCGACGGCAGCGCCGTGAGATCGAGGTAGTTCGGATCGGGCTCGCCGCCGTGGTTGTCGTTCTCGGGGAGGTGCCCGTGGGTGAGCAGCCCGGGCGTGTCGACGGCGACCTCGAACGGGTCGTCGGCGGGACCGCCGGGCTCACCGATCCACGTCACCATGATGCCCATCGACTCGTACCACGACGCCAGGCCGCTGTCGTACGTGGCGGTGGTGGAGAGTACGTCGCCCTTGCGGATCTGCACCGCGTAGTCGGGCATCGTGGCGGTCATCGCCACGTCCCACGACACGGCGCCCGCCGGTTCGTAGTACTTCGCTTCCGACTGGAACAGGTGGGCACGCTCGCCGTCGCGGTCGAGCCACAGGTCGGTGTGCAGGCCGCCGGGGTGGAGGTGGCCCGCCGTGGCGATGAGCACGCCGTCGCGATCGGACACCCACTGGTTCTTCGCAGGTCCGCCCGCGTAGGGGTCGCTGGCATCGTCGGGGTAGGTGTAGGTCACGCCGTCGCCGTCGCCACGCAGCACGTCGAACACGGGGTAGATGCTGCCGTTCTGCACGTCCATCCACACCGGGTGGGCGGGCACCAGGTCGGCGGCCTCGGGTGCCGAGTCGGGGATGATGTCGATCTCGTAGGTGACCCACACCTTCTTCCGATCCGGCGTGAGGTTGTGGAGCATGTAGTTGAGGATCCACTTGTCGCTGGTGCGGTAGCGGTAGCCGTACGGGGCCGGCAGCCACATCGCCGTCTTCTCCTCGCCCGCGGCGAAGAACCGTTCGGGCAGGGGAGCGGTGGCGTCGCGGTTGGCGGCGTTGAGCCACACGCCGTGGTGCAGGTGCACCACGTCGACGCCCGGCACCGTGCCGTCCTCGTACTGGAGGTCGGGGCGGATGCCCACGATCCAACCGTCGACCTCGGGCTGCGGGATGCCGCCGACGGTCTCGATGTTGTTCTGCCCGGGCTGGATGTCGAACGGCCCGTACTTCAACGCCACCGTCGTGACGCCCTCGCGGGTGCGGAGCTCGGCGACCGTGGTGGTGGTCGAGAGGGCCACCGTGGTCTGCGGGATCTGCGTGGTGGGAGCCGCGGTGCTGTCGGCGGCCGTGGTCTCGGTGTTGTCGACGGGGGCGGTGGTGTCGTCGCTGTCGCTGCAGGCCACGGCGGCGACGGCGAGTGCGACGACGACGGCGATGGCGTGGGAACGACGCATGGCGGTGACGCTCAGCCCTGTGCCGCGTAGCCGTCGAGGATGCCGACGAGGCCGGTCGGGTGAGGGCCGATAGCGAGCTGTTCGAGGATGCCCATGCCCTCCTCGGTCGAGCCGTCGGGCAGGGTGAGCGTGGCGTCGCACAGGGCCTGCACGTGCACGTGCTCGCGCGCCAGCGGATCGGCGACCGGCAACGCGAGCCGCTCGCCACCCGTGACCGACTCGCCCTTCCAGTAGCCGTGCCCGAACTCGGGGTTGCCGTAGCCGATGCCACGCATCTGGAACTCGTACCGCGGCCGCATCGACACGGTGCTGACGGAGCCGTCCCAGTCGACGAGGTCGTACTCGAACGAGTCGGCCCAGCGCGTGCCGGGCCGCCACTGCACCCGCCATTCGACGGTGCGCATCATGTGCGGCTCCTGGCCGGGCCGGGCGATGGTGCCGGTCTCGTGCCAGCGGCGACCGTCGCCGTACTCGTTGACGTCGAAGTGCGTGGAGAGCGACGGGAAGTTGGTCGGCGCCCACAGCCAGAAGAACTGGGAGAAGGCGATGGGCGCACCCTGCGGTGCCGGCTCGCCGATGGGACGCACACCCCACGAACGGTCGCGGCTCCCCCACACCTCGTCGGGCTGCACGTCGATGCGTTCGCCGTCGAGCTCGATCCACCCGGACCACGTGCCGAACTGCGTGAGCCGGGTGTAGTCGAACAGCACACGTACGCCGGCGCGCTGGAAGAAGTGGCCTTCCTCGATGGCGGGCGAGCGATGGCTGAACGTGAGGTCGGCGCGCACGCCCTGCTCGGGTGCGTCGACCAGCAGTCGCAGCACCTTCAACGGCTCGACGATCTGCACCTCGATGGCACCGAGGCGCGTCGCGTCGATTCGATCCATCGGGGCGCGCTGCGAGCGGAACACACTGGTCTGCTGCCCGCCGCGGACGACGCAGAACGCGGCATCGGCGACGTGCCGGTTCGGGTACAGCCCCATGGCTGCACCGAAGTAGAGGTCGTCACTGCGCGAGTACCCGTTGAAGAAGTAGCGGTCGTAGTGGTTCAGGTCGGCCGCGGCGGAATGGGCGATCGGCATCGAGCACTGGTGGATCGGGAAGTCGTCGTAGCTGGTGAGCACGAGCGGAACCGTAGTGACGTGGGCGGCTGGCTCCGTCACCCGGCGGTCCCGTAGCCTGGCGACATGCGCCGAGTGCTTCGCCGGATCCGTACCGAAGGGTTCACGCCGAAGGAGTTCAACCGCATCTGCTGGGCGGCGCTGCTGCTGCTGTGCATCATCTGCGTCAGCGGTGCGGCGGTGCGGCTCACGGGCTCGGGCCTCGGCTGCGACGACTGGCCGAACTGCAACGACGCGAAGCTCATCGACTTCTCCAGTGGCCACGCCACCATCGAGCAGGTCAACCGACTGTTCACGTTCCTCGTCAGCATCGGGGTCGCGCTCGCCGCAGCGGCCGGCTGGTACCGCCGCCCGCGCCGGCGCGACCTGATGGTGCTCGGCTTCGTGCTCCTCGCCGGCGTGCCGGCGCAGGGCGTGGTGGGCGCCATCGTGGTGTGGGCCGACCTCCACCCGGCAACCGTGCTGCTGCACTTCGTGCTCTCGATGGTGCTGGTGTGGGCCGCGGTGATGATGCTCGTGCGCTCGGGGGAGCCCGACGGTGGCGAGCGCGTGCCGGCAGTGGTGCCTCGCATCCAGCGGCGGGTGCAGTGGCTGGTGGCGTTCACGTGGCTCTCCGTGCTGGCCGGCACGGTGGTGACGGGCACCGGGCCGCACGCCGGTGACGAGGAGGCCCGTCGCTTCTTCGGCACCACCACCGACATCAACGGCCACGCGCTGCAGTGGGTGACGCGCATCCACGGCGCCATCGTGTGGGTCACGGTGGCCATCGCGCTGTCGCTGCTGTGGACGCTGCGCCGCCTGCGCCACGACCGCAAGGTGCTCGACGGCCCGCTCACCGCATGGATCGTCACGGCCGGCCTGCAGGGCACCATCGGCTATGTGCAGTACGCGGCTGGCCTCCCTGCGGGCCTGGTCCTCGTGCACATCGCCGGTGCCACCACGTTGATGGCGATGACGGCCTGGTTGTGGTGCAGCACCACGCGGGTGAACGTGTCGGCCGACGACCTCGTCGCCCACGCCGACCGCGTCTGACGTCCTGGTTGGGTGCTTTCGTGCGGTGCTGCGCCGCACGAAAGCACCCAACCGACTACGGGGTGGTGGTCGGCGCCGGGGTGTCGGGGCCACCGAGGCCGCCGACGAACTCGCCGATCTTGTCGATGAGCGAGGCGAAGAAGTTGCCGATGCCGCCGATGAAGTCCATCGTCGCCTGTGCCGAGCCGCTGGGGTCCTGCCACAGCTGGATGACGAGGAACGCCAGCATCAGGTACATCATCACCTTCGCGACGGCTTTGAATTGTTCGAGCAGTGCGGTCATTGCGGGGGACCTCCAGGGAATGCGAACGCCCCACGGTCTCCACCCGTCGGATCACAGTCTAGTGGTTCACCTCGCGCGATGCGTGGCAATCCGGTGTCGGTCAGATGAACTTCTGCAACCCCGCCACCGTGGCGCGGAAGTCGCACACGGTGCCTTCGATGATCGACGCCACCGGCTCGACCGATTCGATGCGGCCGGCGACCTGGCCGGTGAGGGCGATGGCCGCCTCCATGTCGCCGCCGAAGTACAGATCGAGCGCCCGCCCGAAGACGGACAGGTCGACGTGGTCCTCGTGCTCGAGCAGGGTGGTGCGCTCGGTGCGCAACGCCCGCAGCGCAGGCCGGCTGAAGCGGTTGAGGAACACGGTGTCGGTCTCGGCCGCGTCGACGATGGCCTGCTTCCAGTTCTGGTGCACCGGCGACTCGGCGGCACTGACCATGCGGGTGCCCATCTGCACACCCTCGGCGCCGAGCGCGAACGCCGCCGCCATGCCGGCACCGTCGGTGATGCCGCCCGCGGCGATGATGGGCACGTCGACCTTGCTGGCGACGAGGGGGAGCAGCACCATGGAGGCGACGTCGCGAGGGTTCTTGAACCCGCCGCCCTCACCGCCCTCCACCACGAGCCCGTCGACCCCGGCGTCGACCGCCTTGAGCGCCGCCGCGAGCGTGGGCACGACGTGGAACACCGTGAGACCCGCCGCCTTCAACTGCGCCGTGTACTTCGTGGGGTCGCCCGCCGAGGTGGTGACGAACCGCACGTCCTGGGCCACCACGAAGTCGACGATCTTCGGGTCGCGGACGAACGCCTGGGCGATGTTGACGCCGAACGGCTTGTCGGTGAGGTCGCGCATCTTCAGGATCTCGTCGCGCACGTTGTCGAGCTCACCGCTCGACGTCTCGATGATGCCCAACCCGCCGGCGTTGCTGACGGCCGACGCCAGCTGGCTGCGGGCGATCCAGCCCATCGGCGCCTGCACGATGGGGTACTCGACCCCCAGCAGCTCGGTGACGCGGGACTGGACGGGTGCGGGGCGCTCGCTCATGCGGCGACCGTATCCGGCCGTCAGGTCGGGCCCAGTACCGGGTCGTACAGGTGGTGGCAGTCGTTGACCGTGACGATGGTGGGGCCGTCGGGACTGACCCGCACGGCGGTGATGCTGGTGTTCTCGATGGTGAACAGCAGCGACCGGTGCGTGCCCAGCAGGTGGGCGACGTAGGCGTTGATCGACCCGCCGTGGGCCACCACAGCGATGGTCTGGCCCTGGTGCTCGACGGCCAGCCGGTCGACCACACCGGCGACGCGGCCGCGGAACACATCGTCGCCCTCGCCGCCGGGGATGCCGTCCCAGCGGCCCGTGCGGCTCCAGGCCACCCACTCGGGGTCGCGCACGAACGCCCGCCGGCGGAATTCGCCGTTCGCCCAGTCGCCGAGCCGCACCTCCTCGAGCTCGGGGTGCACCTCCACCTGCAACCCACGCGCGGCCGCCAACGGCGCCGCGGTCTGGCGGGCGCGGGCGAGGTGCGACGAGTAGACGGCGTGGATGGTCTTCCCGCCGAGACGTCGGGCGAGCCGCTCGGCCTGCACCACGCCCTCGTCGTGCAACGGCGGGTCGGCCGACTCGGCGGAACCGGGCACCACGTCGGCGGACCGTCCGTGACGGATGAGGAGCACCTCGCACTCGTGCGGCTCCGGGGCGCGCAGCGTGGGCTGGGGCACCGCCTGGGTGCTGTCGGTGATGGCGGGCGACGGTTCGTTCACGGCACAACCGTACCGAGGATGGGGATGTGCCATAGTTCCGCCGGGGAATTGTGAACATCGTGCACCAGTGTTGACGCACGGGGTTCCGAAGCGATCAAATACGCCGCCACATCCGTTCATCTGGGGGATCAGCACCTGTGACCTTTCGTATCCGACATCTCGCGGCCCTGGTGCTCGCGCTGATCGCCACGTTCGGGATGTTCCTCGCATCCCCGGCGTCGGCCGATGCGCCCGCCAACCGGGCACCGAGGGCAGCAACCTGCGACGGCCCGGGGATCCGTGCTCAGGTGAACGACCAGGCGAACGGGGAGAAGAAGCCCATCGAGGGCGTCAAGATCACCGTCAACGACGCCTCGGGCGCCGAAGTGGTGACGGGCAACACCGATGCCACCGGCCGCGTGCTGCTCTGTGTGCCCGAGAAGGCCACCTACACCGTCACGCTCGACGAGAGCACACTGAAGGACGGTCAGGCGCTCGACGGTGAGGCCACGGTCACCATCGACGGTGCGAAGTTCACCACCAACACCCGCACCATCAACTTCTTCACCGGTGCGGCCGTGCGTGAGACCGACGGCTACTGGACGCTGCTGGTGAAGGCCATCGTCAACGGCTTCCGCCTCGGCATCGTCATCGCCATCTGCTCGGTCGGTCTGTCGCTCATCTTCGGCACCACGGGCCTCACCAACTTCGCCCACGGCGAACTGGTCACGTTCGGTGGCATCGTCGCCCACCTGCTGTCGGTGAGCTGGGGCATCAACTTCATCCTCGCCGCCGTCATCACCGTGTTCCTCGGCGGCATGTTCGGCGTCGGGCTCGACGCCGGACTGTGGTCGCCGCTGCGCAAGCGCGGCGTCGGCCTGGTGTCGCAGATGGTGGTGTCGGTGGGTCTCGGCATCTTCCTCATCAACCTCTACCTGATGCGCTTCGGCGGCTCCACCAAGCGCTTCCAGGCGTACAACCAGCAGACGGCCATGAAGTGGGGCCCGATCGAGATCACGGCCCGCGACCTCACCACCACCATCATCTCGTTGGCGGTGCTGATCGGCGTGGCGCTGCTGCTGCAGAAGTCGCGACTCGGCAAGGCCACTCGAGCGGTCAGCGACAACGTCGACCTCGCCTCGTCGACCGGCATCGACAGCGCCAAGATCATCCGCATCGTGTGGTTCCTCGGTGCCGCGCTGGCGGCCCTCGGCGGCATCGTGCGTGGCCTCGACGAGGGCGTCCGCGCCGACATGGGTGGCAGCCTGCTGTTCCTCATGTTCGCCGGCATCACGCTCGGCGGCCTCGGCTCCGCCTACGGCGCACTGGTCGGCGGCTTCGTCATCGGCATGTTCGTGGAGGTGTCCACCATCGGCATCCCGTGGTTCCCCGATCTGCCGTTCCTCGGCTGGATCAAGAACGGTGTGCCCACCGAGCTGAAGAACGTGCCGGCGCTGGCAGCGCTGATCCTGATCCTGATGATTCGACCGCAGGGCATCCTCGGTCGCAAAGAGCGCGTGGGCTGAGGGAGGACGCTATGGACTGGGGACTCATCCTCGATCTCACGCTCAAGGCCTTCCTGGGCCTCGATGCCGTGTACTACATCGTCGCCGCACTGGGCATGAACGTGCAGTTCGGTTACGCCGGCCTGCTCAACTTCGGCCAGGCGGCCTTCATGGCGGCCGGCGCCTACGGCCTGGGCATGGCGGTGAACTACTTCGAGTACAGCTGGTGGCTGGGCCTCGTGGTGGGCGGCGTCTACGCCGCAGTGCTCGCCCTCATCGTGGGTGTGCCCACGCTGCGGTTGCGTGCCGACTACCTCGCCATCGTCACCATCGCCATGGCCGAGATGATCCGGCTCATCGTGCGATCGGTGACGCACAAGGACAAGTTCGGCGGCACCGACGGCCTGAAGGGCTTCGCCGACGGCTTCCAGGACCTGAACCCGTTCGCGCAGGGCAAGGTGTACGGCATCGGGCCCTTCCAGGCGTCGAACACGGCCGTCACGGTGCTGCTGCTCGTGATCTACGGGCTCATCTCCCTGGGCATCGGTTACGCCATCGCCCGCAAGCGCAAGGCCGCCAAGTTGGTGCCCACCACGCTCATCGCGGGCGCCATCACGTACGGCATCACGCTGCTGATCACCAGCCGGGTGAAGTACCTCGGCAGCGAGCTGTGGGTGCTCATCGTCGGTTGGGTGCTCGTCGGCATCTTCTCGGTGTTCGTGTACATGCTGATGCGCAGCCCGTGGGGCCGTGTCATCAAGGGCATCCGCGAAGACGAGGACGCGGTGCGCAGCCTCGGCAAGAACGTGTTCGGCTACAAGATGAGCGCACTCATCATCGGCGCCGTGCTCGGCATGTTCTCCGGTGTGCTGTTCGCCCTGAAGAACTCGAACGTGCAGCCCGACAACTACAGCCGTGCGGTCACCTTCTACATCATGACGGCGCTCGTGCTCGGTGGTCTCGCCACCGTCACCGGCAGCATCGTCGGCCCGATGCTGTTCTGGGCACTGCTGGCGTTCACCGACGTGTTCCTCAGCGAGCTCTCCGACGCACAGGGCCGGGTCGAGATCTTCGGCATCGAGCTGCTGAAGGACTCGAGCGCTCGCGGCCAGTTCCGACTGGGCATGGTCGGCATCGGATTGATATTGCTGATGGTCTTCCGACCGCAGGGCATCTTCGGCAACCGGAAGGAGATGGCGCTCGATGGACGCTGAACTCAGCGAGTACGCACGGGCGGCCAAGGCGGCGCTCTCCGGGGTGTCGCCCGAGCCGGGCGTGTCCAAGCCCGACCCCATCCTGATGGCCGACAGCGTGCGCCGCCGGTTCGGCGGTCTCGTGGCCGTCGACGTCGAGCACGTCGAGGTGCAGCGCGGGTCCATCACGGCACTCATCGGCCCCAACGGCGCCGGCAAGACCACCCTGTTCAACCTGCTCACCGGGTTCGACGAGCCCGACTCGGGCACGTGGAACTTCGATGGCCAGCCGCTCGACAAGGTGGTCGCGCACAAGACCGCGAAGATGGGCATGGTCCGCACCTTCCAGCTCACCAAGAGCCTCACGAAGATGTCGGTCATCGAGAACATGAAGCTCGGTGCCACCGGTCAGCGTGGCGAGCGGTGGTGGAACGGCCTGCTGCCGTTCACCTGGCGCTCGGAGGAGAAGGCCATCGAGGCCCGTGCCGAGGAGTTGCTCGGCCGCTTCAAGCTCACCCACATGCGCGACGAGTACGCCGGCACCCTGTCCGGTGGTCAGCGCAAGCTGCTCGAGATGTCGCGTGCACTGATGACCAACCCGAAGCTGGTGATGCTCGACGAGCCGATGGCCGGTGTGAACCCCGCCCTGAAGCAGAGCCTCAACCAGCACATCAAGGGGCTGCGCGACGAGGGCATGACCGTGCTGTTCGTCGAGCACGACATGGACATGGTGCACGACATCTCCGACTGGGTGATCGTGATGGCCGAGGGCCAGATCATCGCCGAGGGCACCCCCGACCAGATCTCGTCGAACCCGGCCGTGATCGACGCCTACCTGGGCGCCCACCAGGGCAAGTCGCTGATGGAGGACCTGTGACCGAATCCGCTTCCACCGCGTCGGCGGTGCTGTCGGCCACCGAGCTCGTCGCCGGCTACATCCCCGAGGTCAACATCCTCAACGGCTGCAACCTCGTGGTGAACCCGGGGGAGTTCGTCGGCATCATCGGCCCCAACGGCGCCGGCAAGTCGACCATGCTGAAGGCCGTCCTCGGCCAGTGCACCGTGCGTTCGGGCAACGTGGTCTTCAACGGCGACGACATCACCGGCATGAAGGCACACCAGTTGGTGAGCCGCGGCGTCGGCTACGTGCCGCAGACCAAGAACGTGTTCCCCAGCCTCACCGTCATCGAGAACCTCGAGATGGGCTGCTTCCTGAAGCCGAAGGTGTTCAAGGAGCGGTTCGAGTACGTCACCGGTCTGTTCCCGCGCCTCCTGCAGCGCAAGACCTCGCGCGCCGGCGCCCTGTCGGGCGGCGAGCGGCAGATGGTGGCCATGAGCCGGGCGTTGATGCTCGAGCCGTCGCTGCTGCTGCTCGACGAGCCGTCGGCCGGCCTGTCGCCACACCTGCAGGACGAGGTGTTCCTCAACTGCCGGGCCATCAACAACACCGGCGTGGCCATCCTGATGGTCGAGCAGAACGCCCGTCGCTGCCTCCAGGTGGTCGACCGTGGGTACGTGCTCGACCAGGGCCGCAACGCCTACACGGGCACCGGTCGTGAGCTCCTGGCCGACCCGGCCGTGATCGAGCTGTACCTCGGCACCCTGGCCAAGGCCACCGGCGGCTGAGTCCACCCCTCGAAGGTCACGCATCTGGGCGTGATCCGTCCCGGCTTCCGGGACGGGTCACGCCCAGTTCGCGTTCCGGGACGATCGACGCCCTGAAAACGGGGAAGGCCCCGGGCCGAAGCCCGGGGCCTTCCGACTGAACGAGTTCAGCAGGTGGCAATCACTTGCCGGCGTCGAAGTTCTCGCCGAGTGCGTTGCCCATGTTGCCGTCCACGCCGTACACGGCCTTGGTGGACGGGCCGATGCCCAGCTCGACCATCGTCTTCAGGATGCGGCTGCCCTCGTCGAAGGTGACGAGCACGATGGCATCCGGATCGGCGGCGGCGACTTCGTTCACTTCCGTGTCGAAGCTGGCAGCCGTCGGGTCGTAGATGATCTTGTTGGTGACCGTGATGCCGGCGTCGGTGAGCGACGACTCGATCACGTCGGCGATGCCGTTACCGTAGGCATCGTCGAGGGCCAGGATGGCGACCGTCTGCGCACCGTCGGCGACCACGAGGTCGGCGACCACGGCACCCTGGAGGGTGTCGGGCGGGGCGTTACGGAAGTAGAGGCCCTTGTCGGCGTAGGTCGACAGCGCCGGCGAGGTGTTCGCGGGGCTGAAGAACGTGACACCGGCGGTGGTGATCTTGTCGATGACCGTCAGGGCGACGCCCGACGAGGCCGGGCCGACGATGGCGTCCACGCCCTCGGTGAGGAAGCGGTCGCTGGTCTGGCTGGCGAGGTCGGTGCTGGTGTCGCCCGAGTCACCGGCCGAGTACTCGACGGGCACGCCGAGCACGCCGCCGGCCTCGTTGAGGTCGGCCACGGCCAGCTCGGCGCCGGCGAACATCGGCGAACCGAGGAACGCGAGCGAACCGGTCTGGGGCAGCAGGCCACCGATCTTCAGGACGCCGTCACCGGCGCGGGTGCCTTCGACCACCGACTCCTCGACGACGGCCGACTCCGGCGACTCCGCCTGGACGAACTCGGTGAGCGAGTCGTCGATGCGGTTGTCGGCGCCGAACTGCAGCACGCCGTAGCTACCGGCGAGGGGCTCGCCGTTGCCGTTGAGGTCGTTCGGACCCGAGACACCGTCGTAGTCGATGTCGGTACCGGCATCGAGCAGCGCCTTGCAGTCGGTGAAGGTGGAGCACTTCTCGCCACCGGTCGACACGTCGACGATCATGCTCGCGTGCTCGATGCCGTCGCTCTTCGCAGCCTCGACGGCCAGTGCGATGATGATGACGGCGTCGTAGGTCTCGGCGGCGTAGTTGTAGTCGGTGAGACCTTCGCCGGACGGCGTCGTGAGCAGACGGTCCTTGAAGTCCTGGGCCAGCTCCGGCGGGAGGGGCGTGGTGCCCTTCATGCCGGCCAGCTCGCCGCCGCCAGTGGACTCACCAGCGGTCGTCTCGGAACCGGCGGTCGTCTCCGAACCGGCGGTGGTCTCGACGGCCGCAGCGGTGGTCTCGCTGCCGCCCTCTTCGCTGTCGTCGCCGCAGGCACTGACGACGAGCGCCAGACCCACGAGGAGAGCGCCTGCGCGGCGCACTCGGGATTTCTGCATGGGATTCTCCCCCTTGGAGCGGTACCACGGGATGTGGCACCGTTTGTTGTGCAAGAGCCGGGATTGTAGGTGGTTTTCGGCTTCGGGGACAAGCACTGGGCACGTTTCCCGCGTGACGGGAACGCTACGGTTCGGTGCATGAGCAGCACGCCCGACAACCCCGCCGACGAGGTCCTCTACGAGGTGGCCGATCACATCGCCACCATCACGCTCAATGCGCCAGGACGGATGAACACCATCTCGGGGTTGATGCTCGACCAGCTGTCGGAGCGCCTCCTCCAGGCCGACCGCGACCGCGACGTGCGCTGCATCGTCCTCACTGGCGCCGGCAAGGCGTTCTGCGCGGGGCTCGACATGGCCGCCCAGATGGGCGCGAGCAAGGGCTCGCTCGGCGGGCTCGACAGCGGTGGCGAGGGCATCCCCGGTGAGCTCGACCTGCGGTTCACCCCGCCGACGGTGCTCCACAACCTCGACACGCCCACCATCTGCGCCCTCAACGGTGGCGCCGCCGGGTACGGCCTCGACGTGGCCCTGGGCTGCGACATCCGCATCGCGTCCACCAAGGCCAAGCTCAACCCGGGCTTCGCCAAGCGCGGCATCCTGCCCGAGAGCGGCGGCACCTGGCTGCTGCCGCGCATCGTCGGGTACGCCAAGGCGGCCGAGATCGCGTTCACCGGCCGCACCCTCACGGCCGAGGAGTCGCTGGAGCTGGGCCTCGTGAACCACGTCGTCGAGCCCGAGCACTTCCACGAGGCGGTGCAGGAGATGGCCGGCGAGATCGCGGCCAACGCCCCGCTCGCCGTGCGGGCCATCAAGCGGATGATGCGTGCGGCCGAGACCGAGACGTTCGACCAGAACGTGCACCACGTGTTCCTCCAGTTGCTGCCGCTGCTGCGCACCGACGACTTCCGTGAGGGCGTGTCGGCGTACATGGAGAAGCGCAACCCGAACTTCTCCGGTCGATGACCGAGCCGCTGCTGCGGGAGGGCCTCGCCACCACCCGCACCATCCGGCGGTACACGGGCGAACCGATTCCCGAGGCCGATCTCGCCGACATCCTGTGGCACGCCAGCCGCGCACCCACCGGCAGCAACCGGCAGGGGGTGCGGTACCTGGTGCTGCGCGACGGGCCGCGGGCGGTGTTGGCGCGCCGGCTGCTCGGCGAGACGTTCCGTGCCGGCTGGGCGGCGAAGCTGCAGGCCGACGGCTACACCGAGGGCAGCGGCGCCACGCCAGGCTCGCCCAAGGCGCGGATGGCCGCCACGATGCAGCACTACGTCGATCACTTCGAGGAGGTGCCGGTCGTGGTGCTGGTCTGCCTCGTGCGTCATCGGGCACCGCACTTCACCGAGGGCGCCTCGGTCTACCCGGCCTGCCAGAACCTGCTGCTCGCCGCGAGGGCGAAGGGGTACGGCGGCGCGCTGACGATGTGGCACGGGGGTGTGGAGGCCGAGCTGCGCGAACTGCTGGGCGTGCCCGACGGCGTGGCGCTGTCGGCGTGCATCACGCTCGGTCGACCGGCCGGGCGGCACGGGCCGGTGCGCCGTCGGCCGCTCACCGAGGTCGTGTTCGACGACGAGTGGGGTGCGACGGCCGAGTGGGCCGTGGAACCGGACGATGACTGACGACCCGTACGCGGTGCTCGGCGTGACGGCCGACGCCGACCTCGCTGCTCTCACTGCGGCCCGCCGGCGTCTCGCCCTGACACTGCACCCCGACGTCGGTGGCGACGCCGAGGCGATGCAGACGCTCAACCGTGCGTTCGACGAGGCCGTGCGGCGACTGTCGGCCCCGCGGCCGGCTGCGACGCTCGAGCCGCCACCGGCCACGGCCCCCACGGTCGAGCACGTCCGACGGCACACAATGCGCGGCGTGCAGCACGACTCGCCGTCGTTCACCATCGACGTGCTGCCCGTGGAGGCCTTCGAAGCCCTGCTCCTGGTGACGTCGTGGATGGGGGAGGTGCTGGTCGACGACCCGCCGTACCTGCTCGAGGTGTTCCTCCACGACCCCACGCCGTGCTGGTGCCGGCTCGACCTGGTGCCCGACGCGGGCGCCACCACGGTGAGCCTGATGGTGGCCGACGTCGACGGTGCACCCACGCCCGACCCCGAGTGGGTGCGCGACGAGTGGGTCACCAACCTCAACCGCCTCGGCGACCCACCCGTCTGATGGGTGCTTTCGTGCGGCCGAGGCCGCACGAAAGCACCCAACGAGCTCGGTCAGCGGTGGGCGGCGGCCTTGGCGAGGCGGTCGCGGATGGCGTGGCCGAGCCCGACGGCGGGCGGCAGCACCGCCACCACCAGGCGAGCACCACGCTCGTCGACCCGGCGCAGGTCGGCGTAGAGGTTGCGAGCGTAGTCGACCAGGTCGTCGGTGCGGTCGATGAGCTCCTCCCCGTCGAGGTCGGCCACCAGCACGGCGGCCTCGGCGCGCGACTCGGCGAGGATGACCCTGGCGTTCGGCGCGTAGTGCGAGGCGAGCATGCCCGACGCGCGGCTCGGGCCGCTGGCCTCGGCGAGGTCACCGCCCAGGAGTGCCGCGACCTGCTCCGAGGGGATGCCGCCCGGCCGGAGGATCTGCGGGGGAGCGACCGAGCAGTCGACGATGGTGCTCTCCACACCGATCGGGCACGGCCCGCCGTCGAGCACGAAGTCGACGAGATCGCCGAGGTCGTCGCGCACGTGCTGCGCGGTGGTGGGCGACACCATGCCGAAGCGGTTGGCCGACGGTGCTGCGAGGCCGCCGCCGAAGCGTTCGAGCAACTCGGTGGTGAGCGGGTGCGCGGGCACGCGCACGCCGACGGTGTCGCGTCTGCCGGTCACCACGGGCAGCACGTGCGCGGCCTTCGGCACCAGCAGCGTGAGCGGGCCGGGCCAGCAGGTGTCGGCCAGCACGGCCGCGGCGGTCGGCACCTCGGCCGCCCAGTCGCCGAGCTGCTCGGGTCGGGCCACGTGCACGATGAGCGGGTGGTCGGCGGGCCGTCCCTTCGCCGCGAAGATGCGGCGGACAGCGGCGTCGTTCGACGCGTCGGCAGCGAGCCCGTACACGGTCTCGGTGGGGATGGCCACCAGCCCACCCGCCCGGATGACGTCGAGCGCCTGGTCGACGGCGGGGGTGTTCACGGCAACGGGGCGTCGAAGAAGTCGAGCACGGCGTCCCAGAGGCCGAACGCCTCGGGGGTGGCGAAGTGGTCGACGTTGCGCAACACCTTCAGGGTGGCGTTGGGCAACGCCTCGGCGAGCGGCTCGCCCGGGCCCGCGAAGTCCTTGTCGCCGATGACCACGAGCACCGGGCAGGTCACCCCGGCGAGCTGCTCCGCCGTGAGCGGCGTGCGCGGCCGACGCATGATGGCAGCGAGCGCGACCGGGTCGTTCCCCGGCTGGTGCGCGTACTGCGCGAACACGTGGGCGTGGGTGTCGGCGTCGGGCGCATTGCCCTCGATGGCGGCGGCGATGCGCTCGCCGCTGTCATCGGGGTCGGGGTCGACCACGTTCTTGCCGATGCCGGCGAGCACGAGGCGGCGGAAGCGGTGCGGGTGCGCCGTGGCGAGGCGCAGCAGGGTGATGGCCCCGAGCGAGAAGCCGAGCGCGTCGACCGGCTCGTCGGGCAGCGCCGCCAGCACGGACGCGCCGAGGTCGGCGTACGCCTCGGGGTCGTGCGGCTTGGGTGACGTGCCGTGCCCGAGCAGGTCGATTCCCTGCACCTCGCGTCCGGCGTCGCGGAGCAGCTCGGTGAAGCCGCTGCGCTGCCACGTGGCCTCGAACGAGCCACCCCAACCGTGCACGAGTACCACCGGAGCTGTCACGCGACCACGGTAGCCTTGGACGGCCCCTTGCAGGGGTGTCCCGTCCAGCAAAGGAAGCTCCTCATGCGGTTCCTCGGCAGCAACCCTCCGTACGACCTCACGTACAGCGACGTCTTCATGGTGCCCAGCCTCTCGTCGGTCCCCTCGCGGTTCGACGTCGACCTCAGCACGCCCGACCGCCTCGGCACCACCATCCCGGTGGTCGTGGCCAACATGACCGCGGTGGCCGGTCGGCGCATGGCCGAGACCGTGGCCCGCCGCGGCGGCATCACCGTGCTGCCCCAGGACATCCCGCTCGACATCACCGAGACCGTCATCGACTACGTGAAGACGCGTCACCTCGTGTACGACACGCCCATCACGCTCAGCCCCACCCACACGGTGGGCGACGCGCTCGGCCTCATCCACAAGCGTGCCCACGGTGCGGTCGTGGTGGTCGACGACGACGGCGCGCCGGCCGGCATCTTCACCGAGCACGACGCCGCCGGCTTCGACCGGTTCACGCAGCTGAAGAACGTGATGAGCCAGGAGCTCGTGGTCATCGAGGCCGGTGCCGAGCCCGAGGCCATCTACGACGTGCTCACCGACGCCCGCCTGTCGGTGGCGCCGGTGGTCGACGACCACGGTCGCCTCATCGGCTGCGCCACTCGCAAGGGCGCGCTGCGCAGCACCATCTACCGCCCGGCGGTCGACACGAACGGCCGCCTCATGGTGGCCGCCGCGGTCGGCATCAACGGCGACCCTGCCACGAAGGCGAAAGCGCTGCTGTCGTTCGGCGCCGACGTGCTCGTCATCGACACCGCGCACGGCCACCAGCAGCGCACGCTGCACGCCATCGAGGAGGTGCGGGCGGTGGCCCCCGACACGCCCATCGTGGCGGGCAACGTGGTCACCGCGCAGGGCACCCGCGACCTCATCAGCGCCGGCGCCGACATCGTGAAGGTGGGCGTCGGCCCGGGTGCGATGTGCACCACGCGCATGATGACCGGCGTCGGCCGTCCGCAGTTCAGCGCGGTGCACGACTGCGCCGGCGAGGCCGCCAAGCACGGCAAGGTCATCTGGGCCGACGGTGGAGTGCGCCACCCGCGCGACGTGGCACTCGCCCTCGCCGCCGGTGCGGCGAACGTGATGTTCGGCTCGTGGCTCGCCGGCACGTACGAGTCCGCCGCCGACACGCTGCGCGACCCCGACGGCCGTCTCTACAAGGAGAGCTTCGGCATGGCCAGCAATCGGGCCGTGAAGAGCCGCAACCGCAGCGAGACCGCCTTCGAGCGGGCCCGCAAGGAGCTGTTCGAGGAGGGCATCAGCACGTCGCGCATGTACCTCGACCCCGACCTGCCGGGCGTGGAGGACATCATCGACGACATCGTCGCGGGCGTGCGCTCGTCGTGCACCTATGCGGGCGCGGCCAGCATCCCCGAGTTCCACGAGCGGGCCGTGGTGGGCGTGCAGAGCGCCGCCGGCTACAGCGAGGGCATGCCGGTCGGGACGAGCTGGTAGTGCGCGTCATCGCCATCGACGGCCCGGCAGGCGCCGGGAAGAGCACCATCGCGCGTGCGCTCGCCTCGCGCCTGGGTCTCGAGTACCTCGACACGGGTGCGATGTACCGCGGCGTCACGTTCGCGGCGCTGCGCGCCGGGATGTCGCTCAACGACACCGATGCCGTGGCCGAGCTGTCGCGTCGGGTCGACCTCGAGGTCGGCGAGCGCGGCGTGTTCGTCGACGGTGTCGACGCCACGGCGGCCATCCGCACGGCCGAGGTCACGGGTGCGGTCAGCAAGGTGGCGGCCAACAGCGGCGTGCGCACCGAGATGCGCGCCCGTCAGCAGCAGTGGGCGGCAGAACGTGGCGGCGGCGTGATCGAGGGCCGCGACATCGGCTCGGTGGTGTTCCCCGACGCCGAGTTGAAGCTCTACCTCACCGCCTCGCCGCGCGTGCGTGCCGAGCGGCGCGTCGCCGAAGCGGGTGGCGACGTGGATGAGATCGAACGCGCCATCGCCGCGCGCGATCATTACGACAGCACCCGGGACGACAGCCCGCTCACCGAAGCGGCGGGCTCCACCCTGGTCGACACGACGGGCCTCGCCATCGAGGAGGTCCTCCAGCACATCGAAGGTCTCCTGGAGCACTGATGACCAAGGTCCGTACCGAGCTCGCGCAGTCGGATGCGCTGTCGCACCGCATCGCGTACTTCATCGTGCGCAACCTCGTCACCGGGTTCTGCCTCGGCTGGTGCCGGATGAAGGTGGAGGGTCGCGACAACATCCCCGACGACGGCATCTTCATCCTCGCGCCCACGCACCGCAGCATTCTCGACACGCCGATCTCGTCGGGCGTCACGCGGCGTCGGATGCGGTTCATGGGTGCCGACAAGTGGTGGAGCAACAAGTGGTTCGGCCAGTTGCTCAGCATGCTCGGCGGCTTCCCCGTCACCCGCGGCTCGGCCGATCGTGAGGCGCTGAAGCGGTGCATCGCGCTGCTCGAGGGTGGTGAGCCGCTCGTGCTGTTCCCCGAGGGCGAGCGCAAGAGCGGTCCGATCGTGCAGCCGTTGTTCGAGGGTGCCGCCTACATCGCCGCGAAGACCGGTGCTCCCATCATCCCGGTCGGCATCGGCGGCTCCGAGAAGGCGATGCCGAAGGGTGCGAAGTACATCCGACCGAAGAAGTTGCACGTGTGCATCGGCGCACCCATCGCGGCACCGACGGGCGCGACGTCGAAGGAGCAGCGCGAAGCCATGCGAGTGGTGACCGGTGAACTGCACGCCGAACTGCAGCGTCTGTTCGACCTCGCCCAGGCGCGTTCGGGCAACTAGCGCGAGAACCAGCCCGAGAGGGCCTGCGCCAACCAGACCGGGTCCTTGGTGCCGCAGAGCTCGCGTGCGGAGTGCATGCTGAGCTGCGGCACGCCGACGTCGACCGTGGCGATGCCGAGACGAGTGGCGGTGAGCGGCCCGATGGTGGTGCCGCACGGCATGTTGTTGCGGCTCACGAACACCTGCCACGGCACGCCGGCCGACTCGAACACGTCCTGCGCCAACGCCGCCGTCGCGGGGGCGGTCGCGTAGCGCTGGTTGTGGTTGAGCTTGATGGCGGGACCCTGGTTCACCAGCGGGCGATGCGCGGCCTCGTGACGCTCGGGGTAGTTGGGGTGCACGCTGTGTGCGTTGTCGGCCGAGATGCACGCGCTGCCCGCGAGCTGCGCGAGGTACTGCGCGCGGTCGGCGCCGGCGGCCAGCGCGAGGCGTTCGAGGACGTGCTCGAGCAACGGCCCTGCGGCACCGGTGGTGCTCTCGGAGCCGACCTCCTCGTGGTCGAACAGGGCGATCACCGCGGTGGCGCCGCTCGGCGTTCCCGCGTCGCACAGCGCCGTGGTGGCGGCCCAGCACGAGGCCTGGTTGTCGAGGCGGCCGGAGGCGAGCAGGTCGCCCTGAGGGCCGAGCACGGCGGCGGGCGTGCGGTCGAACAGCGACAGGTCCCAGTTCGTGACCTCGGGACCGGTGACGCCCGCGGCGGCGGCGATCCAGTCGCGGAACTCGCCGGCGTTCGGGTTGCCGATGCCCCAGACGGGGGAGAGGTGCTGCTGCTTGTCGAGCACCACGCCGCGCTCGTTGACGTCGCGGTCGAGGTGGATGGCCAGCTGCGGCACCCGGGCGACGGCGTCGTGCACCGCGACGAGCCGGGTGGTGCCGTCGCGCAGCACCAACGTGCCGGCGACGCCGAGGTCACGGTCGAGCCACGAGTTCAGCAGCACGCCGCCGTAGACCTCCACGGCGAGCTGCTTCCAGCCGAAGGCACCGGCGTCGGCGTTCGGCTTCACGCGCAGGCACGGCGAGTCGGTGTGGGCACCCACCAGTCGGACCGGCGAGGTGGGGCCCGCGGCGCTGCCGCGGTGCCAGGCGACGACTGCGGCGCCGCGCTGCACGAACCCCTTGGCCGGCACGTCGTTCCATTCGTCGGTGAGGGCGAGCTCGGTGAAGCCCGCCGTCGAAAGGCGAGACGCCGACGACGCGGCGGCGTGCCACGGCGACGGCGACGAGTCGAGGTAGGCGAGGAGGTCGTCGAGGTGCATCACTGCATCAACCCCATCGGCAGGCCGGTGCCACGGAGGTGGGCGGTCTCGTTCATGGTGAGGATGCTCTTCACGCCGCCGCGGGATGCGGCGATGCGGTGGATGCTCGTGTAGTTCGGGTAGAAGAACCCGGGGCCGACGGGCAGGCCGAGCACGTGCGTGAGGTAGGCGTTGATGACACCACCGTGGCACGACACGGCGATGCGCTGACCCGGATGGGCATCGATGAGCGCGTCGACCGTGGCGACGACCCGGGCGCTGAACTCCTCGGGCGTCTCCTCCTGGGTGGTCCATTCGCCGCGCATCAGCGCGTGGTATCGCGGATCGTTCGCCGCCTTCAGCTCCTCGATGGGGATGTACTCGCTGCTGTTGCGATCCCATTCGGCCACACCGTCGATCACCGTCACGTCGAGCGAGCGACGGTTGGCGATGGGCAGTGCGGTCTGGAACGCACGCTGCAGCGGGCTGGCGTAGACGGCGTCGAGCGGCTCGCTGTCGAGGTAGTCGGCCAGGTGCTCGGCCTGTGCGAGGCCCGCAGTGGAGAGCTCGGGGTCGGCGATGCCGTCCTCGAGCTCGCGCCGGACTGGTAGACCATGACGTATCAGCAGCAACTCCATCCCGACTAGATAAGCAGCTATGGACACCCGTACGAAGATCGTGGCCACGCTCGGCCCCGCCAGCACCGTGCCCGACGTGCTCGACCGGTTGCTCCTGGCCGGCACCGACGTGGTGCGCCTGAACCTCAGCCACGGCACGCTCGAGTCGCACCTGCACACCCTGGGCCTCGTGCGCGAGGCATCGGAACGCACCGGGCGGATGGTGGCGGTGCTCGCTGACCTGCCCGGTCCGAAGGTGCGGTCCGGGCAGTTCCCCGAAGGTGGCGACGAGCTGCGCGGCGGGGCCGACATCACGCTCGTCCCAGGGGAGGGCGGCAGCGATCACGACCGCATCACCGTCGACTACCCGACGCTGCTCGACGACGTGCAGGCCGGCGACCGCATCGTGCTGGGCGACGGGGCCATCTCGATGCAGGTGCAACACGTGAGCGACGCCGGTGCCGCGTGCTGCTTGCTCACCGGCGGGCGGGTGCAGGGGCGACCCGGTGTGCACCTGCCGTCCGAGCGGCTGCGCCTGTCGACGCCCACCGAGGACGATCTCGTGCTCGGCCGCGCGATGGCCGAGGCCGGTGCCGACTTCCTGGCGGTGTCGTTCGTGCGCTCGGCCCACGACCTGCGCGTCGTCCGTGAGGCCATCCAGCCCTACGAGACGCGCCTCGTCGCCAAGATCGAGACGATGGCCGCGGTGGCCGACCTCGACGCGATCATCTACGAGGCCGATGCGGTGATGGTGGCCCGCGGCGACCTCGGCATCGAGTGCCCGCTCGAGGACGTGCCCCACCTGCAGAAGCGCATCGTGCGCCAGTGCGTCGAGGCCGCCGTGCCCGTCATCACCGCCACGCAGATGATGGAGAGCATGATCACCTCGCCGTCGCCGACACGTGCCGAGGTGAGCGACATCGCCAACGCCGTGTTCGACGGCACCGACGCGCTGATGCTGTCGGCCGAGACCGCCGTGGGTGCCGACCCGGTGGCCGTGGTGGAGACGATGAACCGCATCGCCGGTCGGGCCGAGGTGGAGGCCAGCTACCGGGCCTGGGCCGCTCGCCTCGGTCGGGTGCAACGGCTGAGTTGGCCCGAGGGCCCGCACCGCATCACGCTGGCCATCACCCACGCCGCGAGCCTCGCGGCCGAGGACGCCGACGTCGACGCCATCATCTGCTGCACCCGCAGCGGCCGCACCGCGCTGGCGATGGCCCGCTTCCGCCCCCACGCGCAGCTCATCGCCGTGTCGCACGACCCGACGGTGCAGCGCGCGCTGATGCTGTCGTGGGGTGTGCGCCCGATGGGCCTCGACCGGTTCACCACCACCGACGACCTCGTGTGGCACGCCGTCGAGCGTGCGGTGCAGAGCGGGCTGGTGCTGCCCGAGCAGACCGTGCTGGTGCTCGCCGGTGCTCCGGACCGTCCGAGTGGAGCGGCCACCGACGTGCTCCGTATCGTCCGCATCTCGTGACACCCATCTGGAGCGAAGAGGCCGGCGACCCCGAGGCGCCACTGGTGGTCGTGGTGCACGGCACCATGGACCGTGCCGCCGGCATGCTGCGCCTGAGCCGCAAGCTCGACCACCGCTACCGGGTGTTGCGCTACGACCGCCGCGGGTACGGCCGCTCCAACCCGCACGACGGACCGTTCGACATGGACGGCCAGGTGCACGATCTGGCTGCGCTGCTCCACGGTCGGCGCGCCGTGGTGGTGGGCCACAGCTACGGCGGCAACGTTGCGCTCGCCACGGCCGCCCGTCACCCCGACCTGGTCGCGGGTGTGGTGGTGTACGAGACCCCGATGTCGTGGGAGCCGTGGTGGCCGGGCACCACCGCCGGGTCGGTGGCGGTGGCGTCGCAGCAGTCGGGTACCGCCGAGGCGGCCGAGCTGTTCATGCGGCGGCTGATCGGCGACCGTCGCTGGGAGGAGCTGCCCGAGCGCACCCGATCGGTGCGTCGTGCCGAGGGGGCGGCGCTGGTGGGGGAGCTGAGCGACCTGCGTGCCAACCGGCCGTGGCACCCCGACGACATCCGCGTCCCGGTGATGGTCGGCTGCGGCACGAAGGGCGCCGAGCACCATCAGACCGGCATGGCGCGCATGGCCGAGCTCATCCCCGGCGCCACGCTGGTGCGGATGGAGGGCTGCCGCCACGACGCCCCGACCAGCCACCCCGCCGAGTTCTGCCACCAGCTCGTCGAACCCCTGCTCGCCCGCGTCGGCACCCCCTGGACCTGACCACCCGCTGGCCGTCGCCGTCTCGAGCGTGGGCATGGAATGTTGCGCCCAGCGCAAGATTCCATGCCCACGAGGACATGCAGACACTCCCCAGGGAGTTTTCGCCACCACCTGCGGTCGCCCGTGCGCGGAGCGCCCCGACCGGGCACTCGGCACTCCTCGGCGATCACGAGGCTTTCATGTACCCCCGGGTTGACACGAAAGCCTCGGGAATCCGGTTCATCGGCGTTCTGGGCATGCCCAGAACCACCCCGGGGTCATTCTGGGCATGCCCAGATGGGCGCCGAACTGCCGCTCGGCGCTCCCTCACGCCAGGGTTCGTCGTGGGAGAATGCGCCCGTGACCAGCACCGAATCGGTGGCGAAGCGTTCGAGAGCCCTTCCGCTGATCGTTGGCTTGGTATACGTCGGCGCCGTCGCAGCCGGCCTTGCGTTGATGGTCTTGGCGGCCTCGGGAGATGGCGTTGCCCCGGACGACTATGACGCGGGGAACCGGTTTGCGCTGTTCGTTCTGTTCGTGGTGGCTTCGGCCGTCGCGTTGGTCGGAGGGCTCGCAGCCTTCTGGCTTGCGTGGACGTCGCGTCGCCCGAGGCGTCCCGTGTTCTCCACGGCGGTTGCGCTGACCACCTGCGCGTTGGTCGTGGCGGTCGTGCCGTGGGTGTGGAACCGATAGCCCAGATCTGCCGCTGCGGGCGGTTGACGTGAGGTTCGGGACAAACCAATGTGCGCTCGTGCTCGGCTCACCTTTCGAGGCGCTCGTGGGCCACGACTTGGACATGGTGTCGTTCGTGCGTGACTACGTCGAACTCCGCATCAACTACTCGATCGTCCGCCTGCTGACTGAACCCAACGGTTCGATCGAAGGTCACCACTGGACCCTGACCCCCGACAGTGGCGGCGACATCTTGCGGCGCTACATCGGACGCAAGGTCCTGGCGACTGAGTTCGACGCGACAACCCACCTGCGCCTCACGTTCGAGGGCGAAGCAACGATTGAGGCGCCACTCGGTGATGAGCACCGGACAGGGCCAGAAGCCCTGCACTTCATGCCCGCAGACGAACGAGGTCGGGTTCACTCAGCCTCGATGCACATCTGGTAGCGCCGAGGCCGATACGGGCGGCTCCCGGTGCTTGATTTCGCGGAGCGACAACTGGCGTTGTCAGGGCGACAACTCGTGTTGTCGCCTCTCCAGGTCGACACCCGGGTACCTCGTGCTCTGCACCGCCGTGTGACCGCACCGAGCTCGTGGCCTGCTGCCGCCCGCGGGCGTGGGCATGGAAGACGGCCGGGATGGCCGGAAATCCTGACTGCGGTGGGGTGAACCGGGCGTCAGGGGGCGGGGAGCTCGACGTCGGCGCCGAAGAAGGTGCAGGTGACCGAGCCCGAACCGGCGAGGCCGTTCTCGATCTCGGCCTGCGCCTTGTCGGCGCAGTCGACCAGGCTCTGGCGCTGGGTCCAGGCGCCGAGGGCCAGACCGCCGAGCACCACGACGAGGATGATCTTCGTGACGATGGCCTTCACCATGATGGCCGACAGCACCGACAGCACGACGAAGACGATCGCCACCACGATCGCGATGTTCTTTGCCGAATCGACGGAGAGCGCAGCCATGTCACGAACCCTACGTCGTAGGGTGTGCGAAGTGAGCGACCAACCGATCCATCTCACCCCGCAGGGCCCGCCGCGCGTCGAGCTGCCGCTCGAACCGGTGGCCACCCGCGCCGCACTGCAGCAGGCGCTCGCCGCGCCTGCCGACGAACGCCGCGCCCGCGTCGCCGAGGTGGTGGCGGCGCACCCGCGGTCGTTGTTCGGCTGGCTGGCGCTCGGGGACCTCGGCCGCGACACCATGGAGCGCTACGCCGCCTATCGGGTGGGCTACCACCGCGGGCTCGACGCACTCCGCGCCAACGGATGGCGGGGGTCGGGCTACGTGCGCTGGGCCGACGAGGGCAACCGGGGCTTCCTCGGCTGCCTGCGCGGCCTCGGCGAGATGGCCACCCTCATCGGTGAGGCTGACGAGGCCGAGCGCATCCAACTGTTCCTCGGCCAGCTCGATCCCGGCGCCAACGGCTGACCATGCCCGTCGGCGCGGTCCTGTGCGGCGGGCGCAGCTCGCGCATGGGACGCGACAAGGCGTTCGTCGAGTACGACGGCGTGCCGATGGCGCGCCGCGTGGCCGATGCGCTGCGGGCCGCCGGCTGCGACCCGGTGGCTGCCGTGGGTGGCGACGCCGAGGGGCTGCGCCGCCTGGGGCTCGATCCGGTGCCCGACGGGTGGCCGGGCGAGGGCCCGGTGGGCGGTGTGCGGACGGCGCTCGAGCGGTGGCCCGAGGCCGATGCGGTCGTCGCGGTGGCGTGCGACCTCCCGCGGCTCACCGCCGCCACCGTCACCCGACTGCTCGACGCGTTGGCAGGGGCGCCCACGGCGGTCGCCGCCGTCGCGGTCACCGACCGCGACGAGCCACTCTGCGTGGCCTGGCGTCCCGCAGCGTCACCCTCGCTGGCTGCGGCGATGGGCGCGGGAGAGCGTCGACTCCACGCGGTGCTCGCCGCGACGGCGTGTGTGCGGGTGGCCGTCGATCTTCAAGATCTCGCCAACGTGAACGCTCCCAGCGACCTGGGCACTAACTTGTCACCCCATGTCGATCCGTGAAATCACCGTCGCCGAGCTCGAGACCGTCCTGGCGTCGGGTGCCCGGCTCGTCGACGTGCGCGAGACCGACGAGTACGAGTCGGGCCACGTGCCCGGCGCCGTGCACGTCGCACTCGGCACCGTGCCCGACCGCGTCGACGCGTTCCGGGGCGACGGGCCCGTGTACGTGGTCTGCCGCTCGGGCGCACGCAGCATGAAGGCGTGCGAGTACCTCGCGCAGCAGGGTGTCGAGGCAGTCAACGTCGCCGGCGGCACGCTCGACTGGGTGGCCGGCGGCCGCTCCGTCGTCATGGGAAGCACCCCTTTGTGACGTATCGCTGGATCCGCACCACGGCCGAGCTCGCCGAGTACGTCGAACGCCTGCTGGCCGAGACGCGGTACGCGCTCGACACCGAGTTCCACCGCGAGCGCACCTACTTCCCGAAGCTGGCCCTCGTGCAGATCGCCGGCGCGGGTGAGATCGTGCTCATCGATCCGCTGACCTGCGATCTCAGCCCGCTGAAGGACCTGTTCCACAGCGACGTGCTGGCCGTGCTCCACGCCGCGCAGCAGGACCTCGACGTGCTCACGCACGCCGTGGGCGCCGTGCCCCGCCGCCTGTACGACACCCAGCTCGCCGCCGGTTTCCTGGGTTACAGCACGCCGTCGCTGGTGAGCCTGCTGCAGTCGGAGCTGAAGGTCACCGCCGCCAAGGGCGATCGCCTCACCGACTGGCTGCGCCGTCCGCTCACCGACGACCAGTGCACCTATGCCGCCAGCGACGTGGCGTACCTGCTGCAGCTCCACGACACGCTCGAGGCGCAACTCACCGCCGAAGGCCGCGGCGAGTGGGCTGCCGCCGCCTGCATCGAGCTGTTGGCGAAGCCGGTCAGTGGCACCGAGCCCGAGATGGCCTGGACCCGGCTGAAGGACGTGCGCGTGCTGAAGCCCCGGGCCCGTGGCGTGGCCCGTGCGGTGGCGGCCTGGCGTGAGCGCCGGGCCATGAGCATCGACTCGCCGGTGCGCCAGGTGCTGCCCGACCTGGCCATCCTCGGCATCGCCCAGCGCCAGCCGCGCACGTTGGCCGAGCTCGGCCAGGCACGCGGCGTCGACGAACGCCACACCCGCGGCAACATCAGCAAGGACCTCCTGGCCGCGGTCGAGGAAGGTCTGCGCGAGGAAGCGCACCTGCCCGCGCCCGACGGCGACGACCTCGACCGCAGCATGCGACCCGCCGTGGCGCTCGTGTCGGCCTGGGTGAGCGAAGTGGCGCGTGCCGAGCACATCGACACGGCACTGCTGGCCACCCGCAGCGATCTCGTCGCGTTCCTCCGCGGCGACGAGGATGCACGCCTCGCCACCGGCTGGCGTCACGACCTCCTGGGCGACGGCATCCGTCGTCTCGTGGCGGGCAAGGCAGCCCTCACGTTCGACGGCAAGGGCGGCCTGAACCTCATCGACGTCCCCGACTGACGGGTGCTACTGGGTCGGCTGGCCGGCCACCCAGACCTGCTCGACCTCCACACCGTCGACCAGGCCGACCAGATCGGCGCGGCGGCCGACCTCGATGGTGCCGCGATCGTCGAGACCGAGCAGCCGGGCCGGGTTCGTGCTCGCTGCACGCAGCGCGTGCGTCTCGTCGATGCCGGCGGCGATGGAGTGCCTCACCGCGGCATCCATCGTGACGGCGCTGCCGGCGAGCGTGCCGTCGGGCAGCCGAGGTGCGCCGTCGCGCAAGGCCATGCCGATGTCGCCGACGCTGCCCGCCCTCCACGCAACCGAGTCGGTGACCAGCACGGTGCGATCCGGGCCGAGCGCCGCTGCCGCGAGGTGCAGCACCCGCGGGTGCACGTGCACGCCGTCGGCGATGAGCGACGCGGACACCGCCGGGTTGGTCATCGAGAACACGGCCACGCCGGGCTCGCGGTGGTGCACGCCGCTCATCCCGTTGAACAGATGGGTCGTGAGGCGTGCACCGGCGGCGACGCACGCGTCGAACTCCGCCTCGTTGCACTGCGTGTGCCCGATCGACACCAGGCGGCCGGCGCGCGTGAGGAGGCGTGTGGCCTCGACGGCGTCGGCCTGTTCGCCGGCCAGGGTGACGACGGCGACGTGCGGCGGCAACGCGGCGAGCCAGTCGAGGTCGATCGGCACGATGAGCGCCGGGGGATGCGCGCCGGGGGAGCGGCCGAGGAACGGCCCTTCGAGGTGCGCACCGGCGATGATGGGCCGGGGCGACGGTGGCCGCGCCATGGCCTCGGCGATGCGCTGCAGCGGGCGTTCGTAGCGGTCGAGCGGCATCGTCACCAGCGTGGGGCACCAGGTGGTGACGCCCTGCGCGAGCAGCAGCTGGTCGAGCCGGTCCCAGTCGGCACCGCGTGCGTGGGTCACGTCGACGTCGTCGATGCCGTTCACCTGCACGTCGACGAAGCCCGGCACCAACCGTCGGGAGGTGGCGACGCGATCGACCGTCTCGACCGCCGCGATGCGTCCGTCGGCGACGTGCACACGGGCCGGTCCGGTCCATCCCGCGGGCGTGAGCACCGAGGTCGCGTCAACGAACGTCATCGCTCCACCATCCCATATGCTGCGGATCGTATGGCCGATCATGCTGCGGAGCACGTCTCGACGCGCGACCTCATCATCCACGAGGCGCTCAAGTGCTTCGCTGATTCCGGCTACGACGGCACCTCGCTGAACGACATCGCCGCCGGCGTCGGCATCCGCCGACCCAGCCTGCTGCACCACTTCGCGTCGAAGGAGATCCTCTACGGCGAGGTGTTCGAGAAGCTGCTCAGCGACTGGGTGGAGAAGCTCAGCGTGATGGCCACCGCGCCCGAGGTCGGGTGGCGGAAGATGGAACTCGTCATCGAGGCGGGCTTCGACCTGTTCGCCGAGAACCCCGAGTACGTGCGCCTGATGCGCCGCGAGGCACTCGAGGGCGGCTCGCACCTCGGCATCGAGCTGAGCGCCGTGCTGCGACCGATGTTCGACCGGGCCGTGGCGTTCTTCGAGCGCGAGATGGACGCCGGTGTGTTCCGCCGCCTCGACCCCGCGCAGCTGCTGATGTCCGGCTACGGCGCCGTGCTCAGCTACTTCAGCGACGCCGTGTTCCTCAACGGCCTCATCGACACCGACGCCCTCTCGCCCGAAGCACTGACGCGCCGCCGACAGCACATCACGGAGTTCTTCGTGGCAGCGTTGACGCCGTGACCGACCGCGCCGCGAAGTACAAGCCGCTCGACGAGGCCCTGCAGGCCCGGTGGAGCAAGTTCGGGAAGTGGGACCGCGAGTTCTACCCCACGCTCCTCGGGTTGGAGGTGGAGGAGGTGCGCCACGACTACTGCCGCATGCGCCTGCCCTTCCGCCCCGCACTCGAACAGGCACAGGGCATCGTGCACGGCGGCGCCATCGCCGGTGCGCTCGACCACGTGGTGGTGCCCGCCGTCGGTTCGGCGTACACCGCAGAGCACCGCTACAGCACGGTCGACATGCACGTGCAGTACCTGTCGGCGCTCATCCAGGAGGACGGCATCGCCGAGGGTTGGGTGGTGAAGCGCGGCCGCACCACGGTGTTCTGCGAGTCGGAGCTCATCGGTGCCACGAGCGGCAAGCTCATCGCCCGCAGCGTGCTCACCTACAACGTGAGCACGCCCCGTCACTGAGCCCCGTCGCTGAGCGGATGGAGGGTCCCTGACAGTACGGTGGCGGCGATGACCGCCACCGGAACCACCCTGTCCGAATCCGCTTCGAAGGCACTGCTGCGCGAGTTCGGCGTGCCCATCGCCCCCGAGCACGAGGTGGGCGACGCCGGTGCCGCCGCCGACGCCGCCGCCGAGGTGGGCTTCCCCGTGGTGGTGAAGCTGTGCGGCGACGCCATCGCGCACAAGACCGAGCGCGGCCTGGTGAAGTTGCGCCTCGGCGACGCCGCGGCCGTCACCGCGGCGGCCGACGAACTGCTCGGCAAGGCCACTCCCGACGACGGCGACGTGAGCCTGCTGGTCGCACCGATGATCAGCGGCAACCGCGAGCTCATCGCCGGTGTGGTGCGCGACCCGCAGTTCGGCGCGAACGTGATGCTCGGTGTGGGCGGCGTGCTGGCCGAGGCCGTGGCCGACGTGCAGTTCCGTCCGGTGCCGATCAGTGAGGTCGATGCCTACGAGATGATCGAAGGGCTCGCCACGCAGAAGCTGCTGGGTGCGTTCCGCGGTGAGGCCGCGGTCGACGCGCCGGCGCTCGCCGCCGTGCTGCTCGGCCTGTCGGCGCTCGCGGCCGCGCGTCCCGACATCGTGAGCGTCGACGTGAACCCGCTCATCGTGCGCGCCGACGGCACCCCGGTCGCGGTCGACGCATTGGTCGAGGTCGGCGCCGCTGCCGAGCCCCTGCGGGCCGTGCGGCAGCGTCCGAGCGACGAGCAGTTCCGGGCGTTCTTCGAGCCGCGTGGCGTGCTCATCGCCGGCGCCAGCACCCACCCGGGCAAGTTCGGCTTCGTCAGCCTCCACAACCTGCTCGCCAACGGCTACGCGGGCGGCGTGTACGGCACCAACCTGCAGGGCGAGGACGTGCTCGGCGTGCAGACCGTCGCCGACATCGAGTCGCTGCCGGCCGGCGAGATCGACCTCGTCTTCGTGTGCACCCCGGCGAGCGCCAACCCGGCGCTGCTGCGCGCCTGCGCGGCGAAGGGCGTGAAGGCGGCGTTCCTCACCAGCGCCGGCTACGGCGAGGCGGGGGAGGAGGGCCGCCAGGCCGAGGCCGACCTCGTGGCCCTGGCCGACGAGCTCGGCATCCTGCTCGCCGGCCCGAACGGTCAGGGCGTGGTCAGCACCCCGGCCAACCTGTGCGCGCAGATCGTGGCGCCGTACCCGCCGGCCGGCCGCATCGCGGTCGCCAGCCAGAGCGGCAACTTCGTGTCGAGCTTCCTCAACTACGCCCGCCAGACCGGCGTGGGCATCAGCCGCGCCGTCTCGGCCGGCAACGCCGCCGCCGTCACGCCCGCCGACTACCTCGACTTCTACGCCGACGACACGGCCACCGCGGTGTCGCTCGCCTATGTCGAGGGCATCGTCGACGGCCGTGGTCTGCTCGACCGGTTCGCATCGGTCGCGGCCCGCAAGCCGCTCGTGGTGGTGAAGGGCGGCGCCACCGCCAACGGTGCGCGTGCTGCCGCCAGCCACACCGGCGCGCTCGCCGCCGACGACAAGGTGTTCGACGGCGCCTGCCGCCAGGCCGGCGTCACCCGCGCCGCCACCGTGGAAGAGGCGTTCGAGGCCGCCGCCACGTTCGCCACCCAGCCGCTGCCGAAGGGCCCGAACACCATTGTGCTCACGACTGCGGGAGGATGGGGCGTGGTCACCAGCGACGCCATCGCCCGCGACGGGCGCATCGAACTGATGGAGCTGCCCGCCGACCTGCAGGCGCAGATCGACACGAAGCTCCCGCCGCGCTGGAGCCGCAACAACCCGGTCGACTGCGCCGGCGGCGAGACGCGCGACACCATCCCCGAGGTGCTCGAGATGATCGCCGCGCACCCCGACGTGCACGCCATCGTGTACCTCGGCCTCGGCATCCAGAGCAACCAGGCACGGATGATGCGCGAAGGCCGCTTCTACCCCGACCACGGCCTCGAGCGCATCGTGGCCTACCACGAGCGCCAGGACGAGCGCTTCGCGCAGGCGGCCCACGAGCTGTCGGTGCGCTACGACAAGCCCATCCTCACCGCCACCGAGCTGGCCGTGGCCGACCCCGACAACGCCGGGCCGCGGGCCGTGCGCGAGACGGGTCGCCTCTGCTACGCCAGCGGCAACCGGGCCGTCACCGCGCTCGGCCACCTGTACCAGTACGCCCAGTTCCGCCAGCGACGAGGGCTCGCCTGAGTGGCCCGTCGGCGGAACCCGTACCCCGCGCTGGTCGTGCTCGCACTCGTGCCGGCGCTGCTGCTCGGTGGGTGCTGGCGTCTCGCCGACGGGCGTGCACCTGAGGCGGTCGAGCTCGATGCCACCGCCAGCACTGCCGAGGTGGTGGAGCCGGCGGCCCTCACCACGCCGGTGATCTCGGTGCGCCGGAACCCGGCCACGTTGGCGCGCAGCGTGAACCTCGATGCGTTCAGTGCGGCACTCGAGGGCTTCCTGCCGCAGATCGACGACACGTCGTGCGTGGCCGTGTCGGTCGACGGCATGCCGGTGGGCAGCAAGAACGCCGACGTGGCACTGCGACCGGCGAGCAACGTGAAGATCATCACCGCCGCCGTGGCGCTCGAGGCGCTCGGCGCCGACTTCACCTACACCACCGAGGTGCGCGGCACGGTGCAGGACGGCGTGGTGACCGGCGACCTGTGGTTCGTCGGGAGCGGCGACCCGGTGCTGAGCAACGAATGGTGGAAGGGCCCGAACACCAAGTACCCGCCGTTCAACGTCACCTCGGTCGAGCAACTGGCCGCCAACATCCGTGACGCCGGCATCACCCGCATCGACGGTGCGGTCGTCGGCGACCCGACCCGCTACGACGACGAGTGGTACGCGCCGTCGTGGGGTGACGACGTCCGCTTCACCGAGGGCGGACCGATCTCGGGTCTGCTCGTCGACGACTCCCGCGAGTCGAACACCGTGTCGTCGAACGACCCTGCCGTCGGTGCCGCCACCGTGCTCACCCAGGCCCTCCGCGACGTCGGCGTGCAGGTGACCGGCCAGCCCACGAAGGGCGCCGTGCCCGCCGACGCCGCCGTGGTGGCGTCCATCACGTCGCAACCGTTGTCGGCCATCCTCGCCGAGATGCTCACCACCTCCGACAACAACACGGCCGAGATGGTGCTGAAGGAGATCGGACTGCAGGCGGGTGGCGGCGGCACTCGCGAGGCCGGCCTGAAGGTGGTCACCGACACGCTGCAGTCGTGGGGCGTGCCCACTGACGCCATCACCCTCGTCGACGGCTCCGGCCTGTCCGACGACAACCGGCTCACCTGTGCCGTGATGCTCGCGGTCGTGCAGCACCAGTCGTTCGACGATCCGGTGGGACAGGGGCTCGCGGTGGCGGGTGCCGCCGGGGGCACGCTCTCCGACGCGTTCGTGGGCACCGAGCTGGAAGGGGTGCTGCGCGGCAAGACCGGCACGCTCTACAACTACGACGACGGCACCGGTGGCAAGCCGGCGGCCAAGGCGCTCAGCGGCTACGTGCCGGTGGACGGCGGGGGAGCCATCGAGTTCTCGCTGCTGCTCAACGGTCCGCAGATCGCCGAGATCGTGGAGTACCGGCCCATCTGGGACGCCTTCGGCGACGTGCTGCTGAGCTACCCGAGCGGGCCGACGGCGGCAGAGCTGGGGCCGCGCTGATGGCCGTGCTGCCGATGTTTCCGCTCGGGAGCGTGCTGCTGCCCGGCGGTGTGTTGCCGCTGCACGTCTTCGAGCCCCGCTACCGGGCGCTCGTGCAGGCGTGCATCGAGTCGGTCGACCACGAGTTCGGCACGGTGCTCATCGAACAGGGCCACGAAGTGGGTGGCGGCGACCGGCGGCGAGCCGTGGGCACGGTGGCCCGCATCGTGCAGGTCGCCGAGCTGCCCGACGGCCGGTACGCCGTCGTGGCGGTCGGCACGCACCGGGTGCGCGTCGCCTCGTGGCTGCCCGACGACCCCTACCCGCTGGCCGACGTCGACGACTGGCCCGACGTCGAGCCCGACGCGCCAGAGCTGGCAGGAATGGTCGACGAGCTCACCCCGAGGGTGCGGCGCGCCGCGGCCCTGGCATCGGAGCTCGGTGACCCGGTGAGCGACCCGAACCACGACGTCAGCGACGATCCGCTGATCGCCTCGTACCACCTCGCGGCGCTCGCCCCGCTCAGCACGGTCGACCGGTACGACCTGCTGTGCGCCGACGGGCCGGCAGCACGGCTGCGCCTGCTGAGCGAGCGGCTCGACGACGTCGAGACCCTGCTGCAGATGCGGCTCAGCGCCTCGTAGGCGACGAAAACCGGCCGACACGGTGGGGGAACGGGTGCTCGGCGTGCTACACATGTGCCCGTGTCCGACTCGTTGCGCGACCCGTTGTTGAACCCCGCACCGCCCGCCGACCCGGCGCCGGCGGCAGCCCCGTCGTCCTCCGGTGGGGGCACTCGGTCGAGCGAGTCGCGCACGCGTCCCTCGTCGACGAGCCAGCAGTTCACCGAGACCGTCGAGATGGTCAAGCAGTACGCGCTGCAGGAGACCGTCGACCCGCTGAAGACCGCCGGCAAGTGGATCGGTTTCGGCCTCGTCGGTGCGCTCCTCATCGGTTTCGCCACCGGCCTGCTCACGCTCGGCCTGCTGCGACTGGTGCAGACCGAGTGGCCCGGCACGTTCGGCGGCCGCTGGACCAGCCTCCTGCCGTACCTGTTCGCCTTCCTGCTGTGCGTGCTGGTGGCGAGCCTCGCGTTCTCGCGCATCAACAAGCAGCCCCTCACCAAGGAGAAGCGCTGACCATGGCCCAACGCATCAGCCGGGAAGACCTCGAGGGCAAGTTCCGCTCCGTGCAGACCGACCTGCAGGCGAAGGTCGACGACAAGAAGAACAGCCTCGCCACGGCCGCCGTCGTCGGTGGTGTCGTGCTGCTCGTCGTGTTCTTCATCCTCGGTCGCCGCGCCGGCAGCAAGCGCACCACGTTCGTCGAGATCCGCCGGGTCTGACCCGTGGCACGTCGAGTCGGTGCGTACGGCCTGTTCCGGCCGAGCGTCCTCCTGCGTCGACAGGCGTTGTCGAAGGGCGTCCTGGGCGGCAACCGCACCTGGATGGTGATCGCGGTGTTCGTGTACTCGCCGCGCCTGCTGCGCCGACTGTTCGGCCGCGAGGAGGTCGTGGTGGCACGCGAGCCGCTGCGGTCGGGCCAGACACTGCGCCTGCAGGGCCTCGGCGACCTCACCAAGGCCGAGCGCAAGGCCATCCGCAAGGCCAGGTAGTCCGCATCGGGCCACGGTCCGGGCACAATGGGGCGATGAAGGTGCTCCTGCGGAACCCGCGCCGAGAGATCGAGCTCGACGGCAAGTTCTCCGTCAACTCGTTGCTGGCCCATCTCGACCTGCCCCGCGAGTCGCACCTCGTCATCCGCAACGGCACGTTGGTGCCGGGCGACGCAGCGCTCGCCCCCGACGACACGGTCGAGATCCGACCGGTCATCTCGGGTGGCTGCTGATGGTCGCCGTCGCGTCGAAGTGCCGGGTGTGCAAGGAGCCGGCCGTCATCGACCTGCCGCGCCACAACGCGAACTTCTGCGCCGAGCACTTCCTCGAGCTGTGCCGTCGGCAGGTGGTGAAGGCCATCGAGAAGTTCGACATGCTCTCCAAGGACGACCGCATCCTCGTGGCCGTGTCGGGCGGCAAGGACAGCCTGGCCGTGTGGGACCTGTTGGTCGACCTCGGCTACCAGGCCGACGGCCTGTACATCGGCCTCGGCATCGGCGAGTACAGCGACGTGTCGGGGGAGTACGCGAAGAACTTCGCCGCCGAGCGTGGCTTGCACCTCATCACCATCGACCTGCGCAGCGAGTACGGCTACGACATCCCCACCGCGGCGAAGGCAACCAAGCGCGTGCCGTGCAGCGCCTGTGGCACCAGCAAGCGCCACCTGTTCGACAAGGCGGCCCTCGACGGCGGCTACACCGTGCTCGTCACCGGTCACAACCTCGACGACGAGGCAGCGGTGCTGTTCGGCAACACGCTGCGCTGGGACGTCGAGTACCTGTCGCGTCAGCTGCCCGTGCTGCCCGCGCGCAACGGCTTCCCGAAGAAGGTGAAGCCGCTCGTGCGCCTCACCGAGCGCGAGATGGCCGCGTGGTGCGTGGTGCGCGGCATCGACTACCTGGTCGACGAGTGCCCCATGGCCGTCGGCAACAAGCACCTCGCCTACAAGGCCGCGCTCAACGCCATCGAGGCCGAGTCGCCGGGCTCGAAGGCGGCGTTCTACCTGAACTTCCTCGACAGCATGGCGCCGCTGCTCTCGGGCCGCTCGTTGGCCGCCGGAGAGGAACTGGGGGCCTGCACCGAGTGCGGGTCGCCCACCACGAGCGACCTGTGCGCGTTCTGCCGCACCGCGCAGAAGGCGCGCGCACACGATCCGGTACCGGTGGAACTGGTGCTGAGCAAGGGGAGACGACGTCGATGAACCGCCCGTTCGATTACGGCGACAAGGTGCTGATGCTCGACAACAAGCAGCGCCGCTACCTCATCACCCTCGCCGAGGGTGCCGAGTTCCACACCCACGCCGGCCTCATCCCGCACGCCGAGATCGTCGGCAAGCCCGAGGGCATCACCATCAAGAGCACCCGTGGCGCGTCGTACATCACGCTGCGACCCACGCTGGAGGACTTCGTGCTCGAGATGCCGCGCGGCGCGCAGGTCATCTACCCGAAGGACCTCGGGCCGATCTGCATGCTCGCCGACATCGGCCCCGGCGTGCGCGTGCTCGAGAGCGGCATCGGTTCCGGCGCGCTGAGCATGACCATGCTGCGCTACGGCGCCGAGATCGTCGGCTACGAGTTGCGCGAGGACTTCCTCAACCGTGCCCGCGCGAACGTGAAGGCGTTCCTCGGTGAGGACGCGCTCGGCCGCTACGACACGCACCTGCGCGACTGCTACGAGGGCATCGACGAGCGCGACGTCGACCGTGTGGTGCTCGACCTGCCCGAGCCCTGGCGCGTCGTGCCGCACGCCTGCGAGGCGTTGCGCCCCGGCGGCATCCTCGTGGCCTACACGCCCAGCATCACCCAGGCGTCACAGACCCGCGAGGCCATGGCCAACCGGGCCTGGAGCGGCACCCGCACGCTCGAGGTGCTGCACCGTGGCTGGCACATCGAGGGCCAGGCCGTGCGCCCCGACCACCGCATGGTCGCGCACACCGGGTTCCTCACCGTCGGCCGCTTCCTCGGCTGAGCCGCACGGCTCCGGACGCGACGAAGGCGGCCCCTCGCGGGGCCGCCTTCGTGCAGATCGTGTGTCAGCGAGCGATCAGGGCTCGATGAAGATGCACTCGCCGGGGCACTCCTCGGCGCTCTCGATGACCGCGTCGAGGCGGTTGTCGGGGATGTTGGCCATGCCGTCGGCACCCTGCGGGTTGCCCTTGGCGGTGGCGTACACCTTGTCGCCCTCCTTGACGTAGGCAAGGCCATCGTCGAGCAGGGTGAAGACGTCGGGTGCAATTTCCTCACAGAGGCCGTCACCGGTGCACAGATCCTGATCGATCCAGACCTTCATTTCGTCATCTCTCCTAGTGGTGCGGGTCAGACAGAGGGAGCATACACAGCACTCTCCGCGGACACGTAGTTTCTGTGCATGACGGTCGTTCCTCACCGGTGTTAGGTTCCCGCCATGAGCGACGGTGACGCGAACGAGACCGAAGCGGTGCTCCAGGCGCAGGTGAGCGTGATGGAGGAGGAGATCGAGCAGCTCCGTCGGAAGCTGGCCGACGCCCCCAAGCGGCAACGTCAGCTCGAGGAGCGCCTGCTCGAGACGAAGGGCCAGTTGGCCCACGCCGTGTCGCAGAACGAGAAGCTCAGCTACACCCTCCGCGAAGCGCGCGAGCACATCGCCGCGCTGCGCGAGGAGGTCGACAAGCTCAGCCAGCCGCCGGCCGCCTACGGCGTGGTGGTCGGCAAGAACGACGACGGCACGGTCGACGTGCTCACCAGCGGTCGCAAGATGCGGGTCAGCCTGCACCCCGACGTCGACCACGACACGCTCGACCGTGGTGCCGAGGTGGTGCTCAACGAGAGCTTCAACGTGGTGCAGGCCCGCCACCCCGAGATCGTCGGTGAAGTGGTCACGATCAAGGAGATCATGGACGACGGCGTTCGTGCCCTGGTGGTGGGCCGCGCCGACGAGGAGCGGGTGTGCGAGCTGGCCGACGTGCTGCGCGGCGTGCACCTGCGCAGCGGCGACACGATGCGCCTCGACCCGCGCAGCAACCTGCTGCTCGAGAAGCTGCCCCGCCCCGAGGTGGAGGACCTCCTGCTGGAGGAGGTGCCCGACATCAGCTACGCCGACATCGGTGGCCTCGACACGCAGATCGAGGAGATCGCCGACGCGGTGGAGCTGCCGTTCCTGTACAGCGACCTGTTCGCCGAGCACCAGCTGCCGGCCCCGAAGGGCATCCTGCTCTACGGCCCGCCCGGATGTGGCAAGACCCTCATCGCCAAGGCCGTCGCGAACTCGCTCGCCAAGAAGGTGGCCGAGAAGACCGGCGGCGAGAAGGGCCGCAGCTACTTCATCAACATCAAGGGTCCCGAGCTGCTCAACAAGTACGTCGGCGAGACCGAGCGGCAGATCCGGCTCGTGTTCCAGCGTGCGCGTGAGAAGAGCGAGGAGGGCTGGCCGGTCATCGTGTTCTTCGACGAGATGGACTCCATGTTCCGCACCCGCGGCTCGGGCATCAGCAGCGACATGGAGAGCACCATCGTGCCGCAGCTGCTGGCCGAGATCGACGGTGTGGAAGGTCTGCGCAACGTCATCGTCATCGGTGCCACCAACCGCGAAGACCTCATCGATCCGGCCATCCTGCGACCCGGTCGTCTCGACGTGAAGATCAAGATCGAGCGCCCCAGCGAGGCCGCGGCCGAGCAGATCTTCGCCCGCTACCTCACCGACGAGATCCCCATCGCCGCCGGTGCCGACATCCCCACGATGATCCGCACCACCGTGGCCGAGATGTACCGCTCCGACGAGGCGAACCAGTTCCTCGAGGTCACGTACCAGAACGGCGACAAGGAGATCCTCTACTACAAGGACTTCTCGTCGGGCGCGATGATCGAGAACATCGTGCGGCGCGCGAAGAAGCTCGCCATCAAGCGCGTCATCGCCGGTGGTGCCAGGGGCGTGTGCCTGCAGGACCTGCTCGACTCCATCAAGCAGGAGTACAAGGAGCACGAGGACCTGCCGAACACCACGAACCCCGACGACTGGGCAAAGATCTCGGGCAAGAAGGGCGAGCGCATCGTGTTCATCCGCACGCTCGTGAAGGGCCGCGAGCAGACCGACCGCGAAGGCGGCCGCGCCATCGAACGCGTCGCCACCGGCCAGTACCTCTGACGTCTTCGGATGGGTGCTTTCGTGCGGCCCTGGGCCGGACGAAAGCACCCAACGAGTCAGGCGGGGTGGTCGTGGAGGCGGCTGGCGGGTTGGTAGTTCGGGCCGGCGGTCACGTCCACACGGTGCAGCAGCAACTCGCACGGCGGCTCGAACGACTCGGCGAACCACATCGAACGCTCCTCGCCGAGCAGCTCCCACGGCAGGGTGGTGAGCCGGTCGGTGTCGTCCTCGATGCGTCGGCGCAGCGCGAGGCCGTCGCCGTTCACCGTGTCGCCGTCGGCCAGGCCACGAGCCCGCAGTGACGCCCAGCCCGCGGCCAGGTCCGCATCGGTGGTGCCACGGCTCTTCGGGATCCAGTCGGCCTCGTAGCCGAGCCACGCGTTGTGGAGGATGCTCGCCTCGGCATGGGTGAGGCCGGCGGCCACCACGAGCGCCCAGTGCGTGTCGCCACGCCACTCGCGCAGGCAGTTCACCGCGTGCCAACCGGCGAGCAGGGGGTCCTCGCTGCGTGCCATCGACAGGTGGGCGCCGAAGAAGGTACGACCGACGAGCGGCAGCTGCTCGACGACTGGCCACAGCAACGGACCGAGCTCGCACAACGGATCGACGATGTCGGGCGCGTGGTCGCGCAGCCCCGCCACGACGGCCTCGTCGCGCGCCTCCCAGCACTCGCGGAAGCGCTCGGGCGTGCCGAGCAGACCGAACGCACCACGGATCGCGGTGGGGTTGATCGACCCGAATGCGGCGATCACGGCCTCGGGACCCGCGCCCGCCAACGGCGCACAGCGCGCCGCCATGTAGCCCAGCGGGCCGGCGAACTGCTCGGGCAGCCCGAGCGCCTCGTACCGCCGCTTGGCACCGGGGTCCCAGAAGATCCAGCCGATGGTGGTCTGCACGGAGCGAGCGTTGCGACGGGTGATGGCCTGCCAGTCGGTCATGGCGTCAGTCTCGCTCACCGCCCGTCGGCGCTCGCTACTGTCGGCACGGGGAAGGGGACACATCATGAGGAAGTCGATCATCGCGACGTTGGTCGCGTCGATGACGTTGCTGGCCTGCTCGAACGACAACGGCGGGGGAGCGGCCGACACCACCGAGGCGGTCGCGCCGGAGACCACGACGGGCGACTCGACGCCCGCGCCCGAGACCACGGCGGCCGCCGCGCCCGTGCTGCTCGGCGCAGCCGCCAGCCGCAGCGTGCTGCCCACCGTGAACGACGAGCGCACCTACCTCAACGACGTGCCGGGATGGATCACGCCCACCGACCCCACCGACATCGGCGTGTTCGTGCCCACCTGGGACCAGGGCGTGGTCGACGTCGGCAACGGCGAAGGCGACGGCTCGTGGGTGCACGACGACCTGCGCACCACGGCGCTCGTGCTCCAGCTCGGCGACCGCACCGTCATCATGGTGACGGCCGACCTGTACATGCTGTTCGCGGCCGACCAGGACGAGATCGAGCGCCGCATCCGCGAACAGCTGCCCGCCGAACTGGCGGCCGCCGAGATCGTCATCAGCGCCACGCACGACCACCACGGGCCCGACAGCGCGTTCAGCATCAACGACGACTGGTACGAGATGATGGCCGACCAGACCGCCGGTGCGGTGGCCGACGCCGTCGCCAACGGACTGCAGGAGGTGACGCTCACCGCTGCCACCGGCGAGCACCGCTTCGGCCAGAGCGACCAGCGCGACCCACTCATCGTCGACCCGCGCCTCAACGTGCTGCGCGTCGCCGCGGTGGCCGACGACCGCACCATCGCCACCGTCGTGCAGTGGGCCAACCACCCCGAGACCACGCTCGGCTGGACCCCGCCGGGTGACTTCAGCGCCGAGTGCGCCCAGAAGGGCTGGGCGGCCGACGACTGCAGCGCCGAGGGCCGCTACTTCACGGCCGACTACCCGGGCGTGCTGCGCGAGCAGCTCCAGTCGCACATCGGCGGCGAGGTGCTGTACTTCAACGGCGCGCTCGGCAGCCAGATCGGCCCGGGCCGGGCCGACGTGTGGGCGGTCGACGAGCAGCACCCGGTCGGCGACGGGGTCACCGCACCCGCCGGTTCCGCTCCGGTCGACGGTGCCGCCGACCTGCGCGACCGCAACCTCGCCCGCACCCGCGCTGTTGGCGAGCAGCTGACCGCCGCCGTCGTCGCCCTGCTCGACGACGCCACGCCCGTGACGGTCGATGCCATCGAGTGGAAGCGCCAGGAGTTCTACACGCGCCTCACCAACATCGGCTTCCGCGTGCTCCTGGCCGACGGCGACCTCGGCTGGCAGGTGCCGGTGGCGTACACGTGCACCGGCAAGCCGTTCACCGACACGAACTGCACCGACGACGCCGGCGCCCTGGAGGACGACCCGGTGCTCACGCCGCTCATCGAGAGCCAGATCCGCGTCGGCGACGTGCTGAGGACACGGCTCACGTGGGTGCGCCTCGGCGACGTCGGATTCCTGTTCATGCCCGGCGAGCTCCCGCCCGAGCTCGTGATCGGGCTGCCCGACGACTTCGTCGCGAACACGGCCGCGTACTTCGAGTTCCCCGACCTCCACGCCACCGGTGCCGACTACGTGGTGCCCGGAGCACTGCTCGACCTGAGCCCGACGCCCATCACGTTCACCGTCGGGCTCGGTGGTGACGAGCTCGGCTACTGGACGCCCATCGAGGAGGTGCGCCTGAAGTGCCTCGACCTGGTGATGCCCGCCGGGGGAGGGGTCACGTGCGCGTCGCTGTTCGCGAAGGGGCTGCTCGTCACCCCCGACGCGGTGGCCGGCCCCACGTGCCGCGCGCTCACCGAGGCACCGCCCGCCGCGCCCCCCGCCGATGAGGCTGCGCTCATCGCGGTGTGCCGTTACGGCCAGGCGCTCGGCCGCGAGCTCGGCGAGCCGGAGGACCACTACGAGGAGACGAACTCGGCCGGTTGGGACCTCGTCGACGACACCTGGGCCGCCGCACAACAACTGTTCACGGAATGACCGACCGGCGTTAGGGTGCGGCCATGGCGATCCCGAAGGTGTGCGGCATCGAGACCGAGTACGGCATCCTCGTGCGCGGCGCCGACAGCAACCCGGTCACCGCCAGCTCGCTGCTCATCAACGCCTACCTCTCCGCGCACCAGCGCAAGGTGGCGTTCGACCTCGAGGACGAGCACCCCGGCTCCGACGCGCGCGGGTTCAGCGTCGACGATCTGCTGGGTGCGGAGGTCGAGACGCACCTCGTGAACGCGGTGCTCACCAACGGCGCCCGCTACTACGTCGACCACGCACACCCCGAGATCAGCACCCCCGAATGCCTCACCGCCCGCGACGCGTTGCTGTTCGATCGTGCGGCCGAGGAGATCGTGCGCGCCAGCATGAAGGCCGCCACCGCGCTGCTGCCCGACGGTGCCGAGATCCTCTGCCACAAGAACAACAGCGACGGGAAGGGCAACAGCTACGGCTGCCACGAGAACTACCTCGTCGCTCGCGAGGTGCCGTTCGGGCGCATCGTGCACCAGATCACACCGCACTTCGTCACCCGCCAGATCGTGGTCGGTGCCGGCAAGGTGGGCTGCGAGCTGCCGGGTGTCACCGCCGCCGACGTGCCGTTCCAACTCAGCCAGCGTGCCGACTTCTTCGAGGAGGAAGTGGGCCTCGAGACCACGCTGAAGCGGCCCATCGTCAACACCCGCGACGAGCCGCACTGCGACCCCAACAAGTATCGGCGGCTCCACGTCATCGTCGGCGACGCCAACATGAGCGAGACCGCCACGCTGCTCAAGGTCGGGGCCACGGCGCTGGTGCTGGCGATGATCGAGGACGACGCCATCGGCGACGACCTCGCGCTGGCCAACCCGGTCGCCGCCATCCGCCAGGTGAGCCACGACCCGTCGTTGCGGCGCACCGTCCTGCTGCGCAACGGTCAGCGCGCCACGGCGCTCGAGATCCAGTGGCAGCTGCTCGAACGGGCACAGAAGTACGAGCGCACCCACGGTCTGTCCGCGGTGGGCGAGGAGGTCGGCCGCGAGGTGCTCACGCTGTGGCACGACGTGCTCGCCGGGCTCGAACGCGACCCCGACTCCGTGGCCCACCAGGTCGACTGGGTGGCGAAGCGCAGGGTGGTGCAGGGCTACGCCGACCGCCACGGCGCCGCACCCGACGACGCCCGCCTGAAGGCCCTCGACCTGCAGTACCACGACCTGCGCGCCGACCGCTGCCTCGCACTGCGCGTCGGGCTCGACACCCTCGTCGACCCCGCCGACGTCGCCGTCGCCACCACCACGCCACCCACCACCACGCGCGCCTACTTCCGCGGTCGATGCCTCGCCAAGTGGCCCGACGACGTGGTGGCGGCCAACTGGGACAGCATGGTCTTCGACGTCGGCCGCGACCCGTTGCGTCGCGTGCCGATGATGGAACCGTTGCGCGGCACGGCAGAATCCGTGCAAAGGTTGATCGACGAGAGCAACACCCCGGCCGAGCTGCTGGCGAAGCTGGGGGCCTGAGTCAGGAGCACCATGGCCGAGCGCACGCAGAAGCAGAAACCCGCACCGAGTCGCACCGAGGAAGCGGTCGAGGCCGCCCCGCCTGTCACCGAGAGCGGCGACAAGCTGAAGGCGGAGCTCGACGACCTCCTCGACGAGATCGACGAGGTGCTCGAGACCAACGCCGAGGACTTCGTGAAGTCGTACGTCCAAAAGGGTGGCCAGTAACCATCATGTCGATGCCCCTCTTCTCGATCGGTACCGATCCGGGCTCCAGCTTCCCCGAGCTGCTCAAGCGCGTCGGCCTCGCGCCCACGTTCGACGCAGCCGGTGAGGTGAACGTGCCGCACGCCACCACGTGCGTCGCCCTGCGCTTCGCCGACGGCGTCGTGATGGCCGGCGACCGCCGCGCCACCAGCGGCAACCTCATCAGCCACCGCGGCATGGAGAAGGTGGTGCAGGCCGACCAGCACAGCGGCGTGGCCATCGCCGGTGCCGCCGGTCCGGCGATGGAGATGATCAAGCTGTTCCAGCTGCAGCTCGAGCACTACGAGAAGGTGGAGGGTTCGGCCCTCAGCCTCGAGGGCAAGGCCAACCAGCTGTCGATGATGGTGCGCAGCAACCTCCCCGCAGCGATGCAGGGCATGGTGGTCGTGCCGATCTTCGCCGGCTACGACCTTCGCCGATCCAACGGTCGGCTGTTCACCTACGACGTCACCGGCGGCCGCTACGAGGAGCACGACTACGTGGCCACCGGCTCGGGCATGCTGCACGCCGGCACCGTCATCAAGATCGGCTGGCGCGACAGCCTCACCCGCGCCGACGCCGTGGCGCTCGCGTGCCGTGGCCTGTGGGAGGCCGCCGACGCCGACTCGGCCACGGGCGGCCCCGACGCGCTGCGCGGCATCTACCCCGTGGTGGCCACCATCACCGCCGACGGCTGGCAGCGCCTCGACGACACCGAGCTGGCCGGCGTGTTCACGTCCATCGCCGACGAGGTGCGTGCACGATGAGCATGCCGTTCTACGTCGCCCCCGAACAGGTCATGAAGGACCGCGCCGACTACGCGCGCAAGGGCATCGCACGCGGCAGGGCACTGGTGGCCGTCCGTTACGCCGACGGCATCGCGCTCGTGGCCGAGAACCCCAGCAACACGCTGCGCAAGATCAGCGAGATCTACGACCGCATCGCGTTCGCCGGTGTCGGCAAGTACAACGAGTTCGATCAGCTCCGCGTCGCCGGGGTGCGTGCCGCCGACCTGAAGGGCTTCCAGTACAGCCGCGACGACGTCGATGCGCGCAGCCTCGCCAACAACTACGCGCAGATCCTCGGTCAGATCTTCACCCACGAGATGAAGCCGATGGAGGTCGAGATCCTCGTCGCCGAGGTCGGCGTGCGCGGTGACGACGATCAGCTGTTCCACATCCTCTACGACGGCACGGTGGTCGACGAGCGCCGCTTCAGCGTGCTCGGCGGTGACGCCGAGGCCATCTCGTCGCGGATGAACGAGCGCTACGCCGACGACCAGTCGCTCGACGTCGCACTGCAGACCGCCGCCGCCGCGCTGTCGGGCCCCGACCGCGCGCTCGTGGCCGACGACCTCGAGGTCGCCGTGCTGTCGCGCCTCAACGGTCGACGCTGCTTCAAGCGACTCACCGACGCCGTCGTCGCCACCTCACTCGGGTCCTGACCGACATGGCCCACATCGACCTCAACAGCGATGTCGGTGAGGGCTTCGGGGCCTGGGCAGGCGGCCCCGACGAGCTGCTGGTGCCATTGCTCACGTCGGTGAACGTCGCCTGTGGCTTCCACGCGGGCGACCCGTCCACCATGCGCCGCACCTGCGAGCTCGCGCTGGCCCACGACTGCGTCATCGGGGCACAGGTCAGCTACCCCGACCTGGTCGGGTTCGGGCGGCGGTTCATGGAGATGCACCCCGACGACCTGCGCGACGCGGTGCTCTACCAACTCGGTGCTCTCGACGGGATCGTGGGTGCGCTCGACGGCGGCGTGTCGTACGTCAAGCCGCACGGCGCGCTGTACAACGCCATCGTGCGCCACGAGGTGCAGGCGCAGGCGGTGGTCACCGCGGTGATGGAGTACGACCCCACGATGCCGGTGCTCGGCCTGCCGGGCAGCGCGGTCGAGGCCGCGTGCCAGCGCGCCGGGCTCACGTTCGTGCGCGAGGGCTTCGCCGACCGCGCCTACACCGCCGAGGGCACGCTCGTGCCACGCACCCAACCCGGCGCGCTGCTCACCGAGCCCGACCAGGCGGCAGAGCAGGCACTGCGACTCGCCGAGTCGGGCGTGCAGAGCCTCTGCGTGCACAGCGACACCCCCGGCGCCCCCGACCTGCTGGTGGCCGTGGTGGAGGCACTCGGCGCAGCGGGCTGGGAGCCGCGCCCGTTCGTGTCGTGAAGCTGCTGCCGTACGGCCCGCGGGCGATGCTCGCCGAGTTCGAGTCACTGGCCGAGGTGATGACTGCGGCTGCCCGGTGGCGGTCGGCCGAGCTCCCTGGCGTCGTCGACGTCGTGCCGGCGGCGCGCACCGTGCTGGTCACGCACGACGGCAGGCTCGATCCGGCCGCGTTGCCACCGGTGACGGCCGACGGCGCGCCGGCGTCCGGCCCGACCGTCGTGGTGCCCGTGGTCTACGACGGTGCCGACCTTGAGGACGTGGCCGCGGCGTGCGGGCTCACCGTCGACGAGGTCGTCGAGCTGCACGCCGGAGCCGAGTACACGTGCGCGTTCTGCGGGTTCCTTCCGGGGTTCAGCTACCTCGTCGGTCTGCCGTCGCAGCTCCACCTGCCGCGGCGCGCCACACCTCGCACGCGGGTGCCGGCCGGGGCGGTGGCGGTCGCCGCCGACTTCACGGCGGTGTACCCGGGCGAGAGCCCCGGCGGCTGGCACCTCCTCGGCCACACCGATCTGCCGATGTGGGACGACGACCGCGCAGTGCCGGCCACGCTGCCACCCGGCACCCGCGTCCGGTTCGAGGCGCGATGATCCGCGTGCGGTCGTGGGGCGTCGTCGGCCGCGTGGTCGACGCAGGCCACCTCGGTCGGGCGTGGCTCGGCGCATCCCGCGGGGGAGCGGTCGACCTCGAGTCGTACGCGCTCGCCGACCGCCTGCTCGGCAACCACGCCGGCACCCGACAGTTCGAGACCTCCGGCGGCCTCGTGCTCGCCGTCGACGCACCGACGATGGTGGTGCTCACCGGTGCGGTGGCCGAGGTGACGGTCGAGGGCGGACCGCCGCTCGGTTGGGGCGCCCCGGTGGTGCTGCCCGCCGGCGCCCTGGTGCGCATCGGCCGGTTGCTCGACGGTGCCCGCGCCTACCTCGCCGTGCGCGGCGGGCTCGTGGATGGGCCGGACGCACTCGACGTCGGCCCCGACCCGCAGACCGCGGCCGCCGAGCACGCGGCAGCGCGCCGCCCACCGCCGACCGACATCCCCGTGTGGCCGGGTCCCCGCGCCGACTGGTTCACCGACGAAGCCCTCCGGCGGCTCACCGACTCGGCCTACGTGGTCACCACCACCAGTCCCGTCGGCACCCGTCTCGCCGGCCCGGCGCTCGACCGGGCACGCACCGAGGAGCTGCCCTCCGAGGGCATGGTGGAAGGGGCCGTGCAAGTGCCGCCCGACGGTCAGCCGATCGTGATGCTGTCCGGTCATCCCACCACCGGCGGCTATCCGGTGATCGCCGTCGTCGACCCCGCGGCCGTCGCCGCCGTCGCCCAGGCGGCCCCGGGCACCGAGATCCGGTTTCGTGTCGCGGGCGTTCCGAGGATTTCCCGGTAGGGGGATGACGAGAACGGCGGCGCGGGGTGGGGCGGGCTGCGCTACGGTGCGCGCATGGAGCGGCGCATCTACGGCCTCGAGAACGAGTACGGCGTCACCTGCACCCTCCGCGGCCAGCGTCGGCTGAGCCCCGACGAGGTGGCCCGCTACCTGTTCCGCAAGGTGGTGAGCTGGGGACGCAGCAGCAACGTGTTCCTGCAGAACGGTGCGCGGCTGTACCTCGACGTCGGCTCGCACCCCGAGTACGCGACGCCCGAGTGCGACAGCCTGTACGACCTCGTGGTGCACGACAAGGCGGGGGAGCGCATCCTCGAAGGGCTGCTCCAGTCGGCCGAGCAGCGGCTCCGCGAAGAAGGCATCCGCGGCACCATCTACCTGTTCAAGAACAACACCGACAGTGCCGGCAACAGCTACGGCTGCCACGAGAACTACCTCACCAGCCGCACCGACGACCTCGGCCACTACGCCGAGGTGCTCATCCCGTTCCTCGTCAGCCGGCAGATCTACACCGGCTCGGGCAAGGTGTTGCAGACCGCCCGCGGTGCGATGTACTCGATGGCGCAGCGCGCCGAGCACATCTGGGAGGGCGTCAGCAGCGCCACCACCCGCAGCCGTCCCATCATCAACACGCGTGACGAACCGCACGCCGACGCCGAGCGCTACCGCCGCCTGCACGTCATCGTCGGCGACAGCAACATGAGCGAGTACACCACGTTCGTGAAGGTCGGCGCCGCGGCGTGCATGCTGCGGATGCTGGAGGACCCGTCGGTGGTGCTGCGCGACATGACGCTCGAGAACCCCATCCGGGCCATCCGCGACATCAGCCACGACATGACCTGCCGACGCAAGGTCCGCCTCGCGAACGGCCGCGAGGTCAGCGCACTCGACATCCAGCGCGAGTACCTCGACCGTGCACTGCGCTACGCCGACACGAAGGGCTTCCCGCCGCTCGAGCAGAAGGCGCTCGAGATGTGGGAGCACTGCGTGAGCACCATCGAGAACGACCCGCTGAAGCTCGACCGCGAGGTCGACTGGGTCATCAAGTACCGGCTCATCGAGGCGTTCCGTGCCCGTCACGACCTCACCCTCGGCGACCCGCGTGTGCAGCTCCTCGACCTGCAGTACCACGACATCAGCCGCGACCGCAGCCCGTTCTACAAGCTGCAGGACCGCGGCATGATCGAGCGGATGTGCCTCGACGCCGACATCGAGGCCGCGGTCGACACCCCGCCGCAGACCACCCGTGCACGGCTGCGCGGCGAGTTCATCAAGCGGGCCAAGGAACGCAAGCGCGACTACACCGTCGACTGGGTGCACTTCAAGCTCAACGACCAGGCGCAGCGCACGGTGCTCTGCAAGGACCCGTTCCGCAGCCGCGACGAGCGGGTCGAGAAGCTCATCGCCTCACTGTGAGCCTGCCACCGCTCACTGTGGACCACCGGGTAGCGTGATCCCGATGTCCGACCTCATGCTCGACGAAGCATCGGATCCGCAACCGCCGGAGCCCGTGGCCAAGAAGAAGGCCAACGCATGGGCGGAGTGGATCATCGTCATCATCGTGGCCGTCACCGCGGCGCTGATGGTGCGGGCGTTCGTGCTGCAGCAGTTCGCCGTCTCGGGCCACTCGATGGACACCACGCTGCACGACGGTGACCGGGTGCTGGTCAACAAGCTCAGCTACCGCCTCCACGACCCCAACCGGGGCGACGTGGTGGTGCTGAAGACCATCGAGGGCGCGGGCGAGCGCGACCTCATCAAGCGGGTCGTCGCACTGCCCGGCGAGACCGTCGAGTACCGGGCCTGCGTGCTCTACATCGACGGCCGCGAGCTCATCGAGCCGTACCTCGACCCCACCGTCGTCACCCCCACGTCGTGCGGCGGCGACCAGGCGAAGATCACGGTGCCCGACGACACCGTGTTCGTGCTGGGCGACAACCGTGGCGGTTCCAAGGACAGCCGCGACATCGGTCCGGTCAGCTACGGCGACCTGCTCGGTCGGGCGTTCGTCATCATCTGGCCGGCCAAGGACTGGGCCTGGCTGTAGGTCACACCACCGGTCGAGGCGCCCCGAGCGTCACCCGGTAGGCGTCCATCATCCGGTCGGGATGGTCGCTGTACACACCGTCGAGGCCCATCCAGAAGTTGCGCTGCAACAGGTGGTCCTCCTGGATGCCCCACGAGAACGCGACGCGTTCGAAGCGATGGAAGAGCGTCACGAGGCCGCCGTTCCAGTCGGTGTGGAACATGTTCACCGCGTCGATGCCCTCGTTCGCGAGCACCGCCGCACGTCGCTCGGGGCCCTCCTTGATCTTGCTCAGGCGGGTGCTGTCGACCAGTCGGGCGCCCTGGCCGCGCAACGGCAGCAACGTCTGGTACTGCGGCGCGCACAGCCACAGGCGGGGGAGCAGCGCCGGCGCCGCCTCCCGGACGACGTCGACGATCCGCTGGCCGGACGCGGCGTCCTTCAGGTCGAGCGACAGGTGGTACGACGTGCCGCACCGGTCGATCAGCTCGGCCAGCTCGGGCACGTGCGCCGGCAGCTGGTCGCGCCGAACCGAGCCGATCGGCTGGGTGCGACCGAACCGCTTGCGCACCACGCCGTCGTGGTCGAGCACCGCCACACCGTCGGCGGTGACCCACACGTCGCTCTCCAGCCCGTTCGCCCCGAGCTTCAACGCCAGCTGGAACGCCTCGATGGTGTTCTCCGGGGCGTACGCCCGTGCACCACGGTGCGCGAAGCCGATGGGGTCGTCGAGCAGCGACGGGAGGCGTTGTTGCACCTCCGGATGATGCCACGCTGACGCGGTGCAACGGCAGATCCAGTCCTAGACTCGCCGACGTGTTCAACCTCCAGGGCAGCGAGATCATCTTTCTCCTGCTCATCGCGCTCGTCGTCCTCGGACCGGAGAAGCTTCCCGATGCCATCCGGAAGTTCGGCCGTGCGTACGCCGAGTTCAAGAAGATGGCGAACGGGTTCCAGGGCGAACTGAAGCAGGCGCTCGACGAGCCGATGCGCGAGCTGAAGGACACGGCCGACGCGATGCGCAACGCCGTCAACTTCACCGACGACCCGGCCAACGCACCGGCGGCCACGGCCACCGACCCAACCATCCCCGCAGCGGCCGCCGCGGCGCCGCCCAAGCGAGAGGCCGGTCTCAACTTCGGCTCCGCCAACCCGCGCCGCACCACCACCGACGACGACTCCGCCGACGCAGCGCCGGCAGCGGCACCCGCCGCCGACGCACCCAAGCCGGGCGGCCTGAACTTCGGCGCTGCGGCCCGCCGTGAGCGCCCCGCACGCGACCCGCTCGCCGCCGAGCCGGTCGTCGAGGCACCCGTGCCCGTCGACGCGGTGGCCACCCCCGACGACGACGAGGACCTCGCCGGATGAAGCTGCCCTTCACCGGAGGCGAGGAGAAGGCCAAGGTCAGCGGTCCCGACGATCGAATGACGCTCACCGAGCACCTCGCCGAACTGCGCGCCCGCATCATCCGGTCGCTGCTCGCCATCGTCCTCGGCGTGATCGTGCTGCTCGCGATGTACGACCAGGTGCTCAACTTCCTCCGTCGCCCGTACGACCAGCTGTGCCTCGAGAAGCCCGAGCTGGTGGGCGAGTGCAGCCTGCAGTTCCTCGGACCGCTCGAGGGCTTCACCACCCGCCTCACGATCTGCACCTACGGCGGCATCATCCTCGCCCTGCCGGTCATCCTGTGGCAGGTCTGGCGGTTCGTGGTGCCGGCGCTGCACCAGAACGAGAAGAAGTACGCCGTGCCGTTCGTGCTGTCGTCGATCGTGCTGTTCGCACTCGGCGGCCTCGTGGCCTGGTTCACCCTCACCCCGGCGCTCGACTTCCTCATCTCCTGGTCGGGCGAAGGCGTGGAGGCCAACTTCCAGGTCAGCAAGTACGTCAACCTCGTCGGCGTCATGATCGCCGCGTTCGGCGTCACGTTCGAGTTCCCCGTGCTGCTCGTGTTCCTGCAACTGGTGGGCGTGCTCACGCCGCAGACGCTGGTCAAGCAGTGGCGCATCGCCACGGTCATCATCTTCGCCCTCGCCGCGGTCATCACCCCGAGCGGCGACCCGTACAGCATGCTGGCGCTCGCCATCCCGATGGTCATCTTCTACGTGATCTCCATCTTCATCGGCCTCGCCTTCCAGAAGCGGAAGTTGAAGAAAGAAGCAGCAGAGGCTGCCGCCGGCTGACAATCTGTGAGCGTGCGTCCCGACCGGGCAGCGTTGATCGCCCACTACACGTTCCCGCTCGACGGCTTCCAGATCCGTTCGCTCGACGCTCTCGACGACGGTGATTCGGTGCTCGTGGCCGCGCCCACCGGCAGCGGCAAGACCGTGGTGGCCGAGTACGCCATCGACGCCGCCGTGGCCGACGGCAAGCGGGCGTTCTACACCGCGCCCATCAAGGCGCTCTCGAACCAGAAGTACCACGACCTCGTCGAGCGACTCGGGTACGACCAGGTGGGGTTGCTCACCGGCGACAACAGCATCAACGGCGATGCGCCCGTGGTGGTGATGACCACCGAGGTGCTGCGCAACATGATCTACGCCCGCGCCACAGGCTTGCGCGACCTGGCCGCGGTGGTGCTCGACGAAGTGCACTTCCTGCAGGACACCTACCGCGGACCGGTGTGGGAGGAGGTCATCATCCACCTGCCGCACCACGTGCAGCTGGTGTGCCTGTCGGCCACGGTGTCCAACGCGAACGAGCTCGCCGAATGGATCAGCACCGTGCGCGGGCCCACGCGTGCCGTGCTGGAGGACCGTCGCCCGGTGCGACTCGAGAACCTCTACCTCATCGGCGACAAGACGCACGATCGCCTGCACCTGCTGCCGACGTTGGTGAACGGTCGCCAGAACCACGACGCCATCCGGCTGGACTCGGAGGGCGCACGCGCCGGCAGGGGAGCGAGCGCGTCGCGCAACGCGCGGGGTGGCAGGCGCAAGCTGTTCACACCGTCGCGGCTGGAGACCGTCGACCTGCTCGACGACAACGGCATGCTGCCCGCGATCTACTTCATCTTCAGCCGCAACCAGTGCGACGAAGCCGCACGCAGCTGCCTCGCCGCCGGGATGCGCCTCACCACCGGCGAGGAACGCGACCGCATCCGCGAGATCGTCGACGCACGCCTGGGGGCGATGGAGCCCGCCGACCTCGCCGTGCTCGGCTACAGCCAGTTCCTCGCCCAGCTCGAGGCGGGCATCGCGGCACACCACGCCGGCATGGTGCCGCCGTTCAAGGAGGTGGTCGAGGCCTGCTTCGTCGAGGGTCTGGTGAAGGTGGTGTTCGCCACCGAGACGCTCGCCGTGGGCATCAACATGCCCGCCAAGTCGGTCGTCATCGAGAAGCTCAGCAAGTTCACCGGCGACCACCACACCTTCCTCACGCCCGGCGAGTACACGCAGCTCACCGGGCGCGCCGGCCGGCGCGGGCTCGACGAGCTCGGCCACGCCGTCGTGCTCTGGAGCCCGTTCGTGCCGTACGACCAGGTGGCGAACCTCGCCTCGAGCAAGACGTTCCACCTCAACTCGGCGTTCCGGCCGACGTACAACATGGCGGCGAACCTGGTTCGTTCGTACACCAGCGAGCGTGCCCACCACCTGCTGAACCTGTCGTTCGCCCAGTACCAGGCCGACCGCGACGTGGTGAAGATCGAAGCCCGTCTCGAGCGCCGCCAGCAGCACCTCGCGTCGCTGCTCGACAAGACGCACAGCCCGTACGGCGACCTCGACGAGTACCGGGCGATGGTGAAGGGCGCCGAAGAGGGTCGCCCCATCGCCACCATCGGCCGCGACGACCCGGTCACGCTGGCGATGATGAAGCTCAAGCCCGGCGACATCATCTACGCCGAGAAGGGCCGGTACAGCGGTCGCGTCGCGGTGCTCACCAGCGCCCACCGCAAGGGCGGGATGCGCCTCACCGGCGTCACCACGCGGCGCGAGACCGTGATGCTGACGGCCGTCGACTTCCACGAGCCGCCCCGCGCCATCGGCAAGATCGAGCTCCCGACCAACGACGCGCCGAACAGCCACGACCACCTGAAGGAGATCGCGATCCGCCTCGAGCGGGCCGAGACCCAGCCGCACAAGCGCAGCCGCCGCGCCGTGAACGAGGACGGTCCGCTCACGCATCCGGTGGAGGACGACCCCGAGTTGGCCGATCGGTTGAAGGCCGCGTCGCAGGCCGAGCGGGTGGCCCGCGAGGTCGACGAGCTCCGGCAGCGGGTGCGTGGCCGGAGCCAGTCGATCGCCCGCGACTTCGACCGCGTGCTCGCCGTGCTGCAGGACTGGGGCTACGTCGACGGGTGGACGCTCACCGGTGCCGGCGAGATCCTGGCCCGCACGTTCCACGAGAGCGACCTGCTGGTGGTGGAGTGCCTCCGCCAGGGTCTGCTCGACGGCCTCGACGCGCCCACGTTCGCGGCGGTCGCCAGCGTGTTCGTGTACGAGCACCGCAGCCCCGAGCCGCCGCCCGCACCGTGGTACCCGTCGCCCGAAGCACGCCGCCGCTGGCAGTCGATCGCCCGCATCAGCTACGAGCTGCAGGACGTGGAGGAGGGCGCCGGCCTGTCGGTGCACCGCCCACCCGACCCGACGTTCGTGGCCATCGCGTACGCGTGGGCCGCGGGGGAGGGATTCGCCGAAGTGGTGGCCGAGGAGGAGCTCTCCGGCGGCGACTTCGTGCGCACGATGAAGCAGCTGATCGACCTGGTGCGGCAGTTCGCCATCGTCGCCCCGTCGAAGGCCACCCGCAAGGTAGCCGAGCAGGCGGCCGATGCGCTGTTCCGCGGCGTGGTGGCCGACTCCAGCGCGGTCGAGGTCGACGGTGACGATCCGCAAGGGTGAGCCCTGGGGCGAGCCGGCCGAGGTGCCCGCCGATGGGTTGGAGTCGCCCGACTCCGACCGTGGGGCATCCCGTTCGCTCGAACTGCAACGCGAGGCGGGTCGACCCCTGGGGCCGATCGGTGTACAGCGCGGCGACATGGCGCGCACGCTCGGCGGCGGCACACCCGGCCGGTTCGACGGCACGCTCGTGAAGGCGCCGGTCGACCTGCTGCAGGTGCGGGCCGACGACCGCGAGCACCTCGCGCTCGCACACGTCGTGGTGCGGCGATCGTGGTGGCGTGGCGAGGTGGTGCTCGCCATGAACGCGCAGTACCTCGGCGCGTACGACGTGGCCCCGCGGTCGCACCCCAACGACGGTCGTGTCGACGTGCTGCGCGTCGACCCCGCCATGCCGCTCCGGGCCCGACACCAGGCACGGTCGCGCGCCCGCTCCGGCACCCACTTGCCGCACCCGCAGCTCGAGATGCGCAGCACGGGGGAGTGGCACCACCGGTTCGACCGACCGATGCCGTTGTGGATCGACGGCGTCCGCTGCGGCGACGTTCGCGACCTCACCGTCACCGTCCTCCCCGACGCCCTCACGCTCTACGCATAGGTCGCACTAGGGTCCACGACATGCAGGCGTGGATCCTCGACGAGTCGCCCGGGAGCTACCGGATGGGTCACGTCGACCCGCCCGAGCTGGCCGCCGACGAGGTGCGCATCCGCGTGGTCGCCAGTGCGCTCAACCACATGGACCTGTGGGTCACTCGTGGCCTGCCGAAGCCACCGCTCCCGCACGTGCCCGGCTGCGACGTCGCCGGCGTGGTGCACGAGGTCGGGTCCGCGGTCACCACCGTCGCGGTCGGCGACGAAGTCGTGGTGAACCCCGGCGTGTCGCCGGTCGAGGACATCGTCCGCTGGGGCAACAACAGCCCGATGGGCCCCGGCTTCCAGATCTACGGCGAGCACTGCTGGGGCGGCCACTGCACCTACGCCACCGCGCCCGCCCGCAACGTGCGCCCCCGACCCGCGGGTCGGTCGTGGGAGGAGTGCGCCGCCTACCCGCTCGCGTACCTCACCGCCTATCGCATGCTGCGCCGTGCCCGCGTGCAGGCAGGGGAGACCGTGCTCGTGGTCGGCATCGGCTCCGGCGTGTCGTGCGCGGCACTCGCGCTGGCGCTGCGGATGGGCTGCCGTGTGGTCGCCACCAGTCGCAGCGCCGCCAAGCGCGCCGAGGCGCTCGCGATGGGCGCGCACGAGGTGCACGACAGTGCGCTCGACCGCTGGCCGGTGGAGGCCGACGTCGTCATCGAGAGCGTCGGCCCCGCCACCTGGGAGCAGTCGGTGCGCTCGCTCAACCCCGGCGGCCGGCTGGTGGTGTGTGGCGGCACGTCCGGTCCGAAGGTGGAGCTCAACCTGCCCCGGCTGTTCTTCAAGCAGTACGAGATCATCGGCAGCACGATGGGCAGCTACTCGGAGTTCGACGAGGTCACCGAGCTCGTCGCACAGGGCGTCGACGTGCACGTCGACCGCACCTACCGCCTCGAGGAGTACGTGGACGCACTCGCCCGCCTCGAACAGGGCGAGCAACTGGGCAAGATCGTGCTCCTGCACGACGAACACTGACGAAGGGACCCCGAATGGACGTCGAAGCACTGAAGCAGGCCGTGTGCGACCGGGTGGACGCGCTCGCACCACGGTTGGTGCACGCCAGCCGCGCCATCCATGCGCACCCCGAGCTGAACTACGAGGAGCACTACGCGCATCAGCTGCTCACCGACCTGCTCGAGGAGCAGGGCATCGCCCCGGTGCGCGGCGCGTACGACATCGGTACCGCGTTCGACGCGGTGGCGGGCAGCACCGGCCCCACGATCGCCGTGCTCTGCGAGTACGACGCGCTGCCCGGCGTCGGCCACGCCTGCGGCCACAACGTCATCGCCACCGCCGGCCTCGGCGCCGGCCTCGCCGCCGCGGCCGTGGCCGAACTGGCGGGCGGCCGCATCCGCATCATGGGCACACCGGCCGAGGAAGGTGGCGGCGGCAAGGTGAAGATGGCCCGCGCCGGCGCGTTCGAGGGCATCGACGCGGCGATGATGGTGCACCCCGCCGACGCCGACCTGATCCGCATGGACTGCATCGCCATCCAGGAGCTCGAGGTCGACTACCACGGCAAGGCCGCGCACGCCGCCGCCGCCCCGTGGGAGGGTCGCAACGCCCTCGACGCCGCCGTGCTCGGGTACATGAACGTGGCGGCGATGCGCCAGCACATCCGCCCCGACGAACGCATCCACGGCATCTTCACCAAGGGCGGCGACAAGCCGAACATCGTGCCCGCGCACGCCGCGATGGACTGGTACATCCGGTCCGGCACCATCGCGTCGCTGCAGCCGCTGAAGGAGCGCGTGTTCACCACGCTCGAGGCCGCCGCCACGGCGTGCGGCTGCACCATGGACCACGCATGGGTGGGGGAGACCTACGCCGAGATGGTCGACAACCAGGCCATGGTCGGCTCGTACGTGCGCAACGCCGCCCGCATCGGCCGCACCGTCGCCGACCCCGCCGCCATCGGCCGCAAGGTGGTCGGCAGCACCGACATGGGCAACATCAGCTACCTCGTGCCGTCGATCCACCCGATGATCAAGGTCGCCCCCGACGGGGTGCCCATCCACACCGTCGACTTCGCCGAGTACGCGGGCAGCCCCGCCGGCGATCAGGCCGTCGTCGACGGCGCGAAGGCCATGGCCATGACCGTCGTCGACCTCTGGACCTCGGAGGCGCTGCGCCAGCAGATGCGCGACGAGTTCGACCAGAGGCCCCGTGACGTGGTGGTTCACTGACCCGGCATCCCTCACGGCCCGTGACGCCACCCGTAGGATGACCGACTGTGACGGTGTACGTCCCTGAGGAATTCACGCCCGACGAGGAAGACATCCTCCGCAGGTATTTCACCAACCTCGACGGTCCGGTGTTCGCGTTGGTGAACCTGCCCGAAGTGGTCAAGGGCGCGTTGTTCGCGCGCTACAGCCGCAGCCCGAAGAGCCTGCGACGGCTGTTCCTCGACGAGTTCGTGGGCGACCTCGACATCGCGGGCGACGCCTCGGTCGACGCCACGATCGGCCTCGAACGGGCCGAGGAGCTGTACGAGAAGGTGTTCTTCGAGTACGGCGACGACTCGGTGGCGCAGCTCGGCGGCGTGCACCTCGCGTGCGAGCAGGCCTCGAACATCCTCACCAAGGTGCTCGAGTGGGGCCGCCTGATGAGCTACCTCGAGCAGAGCACGCGCTACATCGCCTACGACGCCCGGCTCGGCGGGCGGTACCGGTTCTACCGCGACCCGGCACTGCTCTCCAGCCGGTTCGGCACCCGCTACGTCGGCGACATGGACCGCATGTTCGACAGCTACACGCTGCTGCTCAACCGGGTCACCGACCACGTGCGCGACACCGTGCCGCGCCACGACGGCGACAGCGACTTCGTGTACCGCATGGCCACCCGCGCCAAGGCGCTCGACGCCGTGCGTGGTGTGCTGCCGGCCGCAGCGCTCTCCAACGTCGGCATCTACGGCTCCGGCCAGGCGTTCGAGGCGCTGCTGGTGCGCATGCGGGCCCATCCGCTGCCCGAGGCCCGCCAGTACGCCGAGTTGATGCTGCAGGAGCTGCGTAAGGTCATCCCCAGCTTCCTGCGCCGCGTCGACATCGCCGAGCGCGGTGGCCGTTGGTCGAACTATCTCAGCAACACCCGCGAGCACACCTCCGAGCTGGTGCAGTCGCTGTTCGGCGACACACCCGTCGAGGCCGCTCCCGAGGTGTCGCTCGTCGACTACGACGCCGACGCCGAGAACAAGCTCCTCACGGCCATCTGCTACCCGCTCGCGCACCTGCCCGAGCACCAGCTGGCCGAGCGCGTGCGCACCCTCGGCCCCACCGAGCGGCTGGCGCTCATCAAGGCCTACGTCGGCGACCGCGAGAACCGCCGACACCGCCCCGGCCGAGCGTTCGAGCGGGTCGACTACCGCTTCGACGTGCTGTCCGACTACGGCGCCTTCCGCGACCTCCAGCGGCACCGCATGCTCACCATCGACTGGCAGTCGCTCACGCCCAACCACGGGTACACGCGCCCCGAACTGGTCGACGAGGCGGGCGTCGCCGACGTGTTCGACGACGCCATGGCCCGCTCGGCCTCGCTGTTCGACGCACTCAAGGACGAGTTCCCGCAGCAGGCCCAGTACGCCGTCTCGATGGCCTACCGGCTGCGCTACTCGATGCAGTTCAACGCCCGCGAGGCCATGCACATGCTCGAACTGCGGTCGTCGCCGCAGGGCCACCCGTCGTACCGCCGCGTGGTGCTCGAGATGCACCGCCTCATCGCCGAACAGGCCGGTCACACGGCCGTCGCGGCGGCCATGACCCACCTCACCACCGAGGCCCCGGAGCTGGAACGGCTCGAATCGGAGCGTCGGGCGGAGGCGCGACGCAGTCAGTGACGGCTGTCACATTCCCGATGTGCGACCATACGGGACCTCCGGCCTAGTATCCCGGGCCTCACTGGGTTGCAGGGACAAGGAACGCGAATGGCTGACGACGACATCGACATGGAAGAACCCGACGAGGAGTTCGAGGGGGAGACCGAGGACGAGGGCGACCTCGACCCGGAGATCGATCCCGACCTCGACGAGGACGAGCTCGCCGACGACCTCGAAGAGGACGGCGAGTTCGGCGATGACGACGACCTGCTGGTCGCCGACGAGGAAGAAGAAGAGGACGACACCAGCGGCCCGGTCCGTCGATCCGTCACGTCCGAGGACGAGGACGAGGACGACGACATGCTCGCCCCCGACGACGTCGAAGCCGACCTCGACACCATCCTCAAGGACCGCCTCGTCGCGGAACAGGACGAGGACGAGAACGAAGAGGAAGAGCCCGAGGAGAAGGGCGACGCCGCCGACCGGCTGCAACCCAAGCGGGCCGACGAACAGCTCTGCCCGAGCTGCTTCCTGCTCGTCCGTCAGAGCGCACCGGGCTGCCCGGTGGGCGACGACGAGTGCCCACTGTTCAAGTGACGGGGGTCGAGGGGTGCACGACGCCGTCCGCCCCCTGACCGACGCCGACATCGCCGAGGTCACGGCGCTCGAGACCGAGGCACGCGCCGCGCTGGAGCACCAGCGCGGCGGTGCCGCGCACCTGGCCGAGGAACCGCCGGCCGACTGGTCGGCCGCCATCGGGCGCGCCTGGGTCGGCACCCTCGACGACGTCGTGCTCGGCTACCTCGAGCTCGTCCACGAGGGGCACATCGCTCGGGTGCGCCAGGTGTTCGTGCACCCCGAAGCCCGCGAGCTGGGGCTGGGCGACGCACTGCTGGCCGCGGCACTCGATGCCGCCCGGGTCGCCGGGTGCACCGTGCTGGAAGGCACGGCACTCCCCGGCGACCGCGAGACGAAGAACCTCTACGAGCGGGCCGGCATCAAGGCCCGCAAGATCGTCGTCAGCGTCGAGCTGTGACTACTTGCCCTGCCAGTTCGGCGGGCGCTTCTCGATGAAGGCGGTCAGGCCTTCCTTGGTGTCCTCGCTGGCCATGATGCCGGCGAACTCGGCGTTGGTCATGTCGATCAGCGTCGCGTCGTCGGCGTAGGCCGCGGCGAGCACCACCTTGCGGCTCGCCCACACGGCGAGCGGGGCGCTCGTGCAGATCTTGCCGGCCAACTCGAGGGCCTCCTCGAGGGCCTTGCCGGGCTCCACCAGGCGGCTCACGAGGCCGAGGTGGTACGCACGCTCACCGGGGATGGGATCGCCCGTGAGAATGGCCTCCATGGCCGCTGCCTGGCCGATGGCACGGGGGAGGCGGAACAGACCGCCGGCACCGGCGATGAGGTTGCGCTTCACCTCGGCGAGGCCGAAGGACGAACGGGTGGTGCACACCACCAGGTCGGCGGCGAGCACGATCTCGCACCCACCCGCGGTGGCCAGACCGTCGACGGCCACGATGACCGGCTTCTTGCGGTCGCGGTACACGAACCCGGCGAAGCCGCCCTTCTTGGTGCTCAGGCCGCCGGCCTGTCCGGAGTTGATGGCCTTCAGGTCGGCACCCGCGCAGAACACGGGCTTCTCCTGGCCCTCGGTGTTCGCGGTGATGATGCCCACCCAGATGTCGGGGTCGGCTTCCATCTGGTCGATCGCCGCCTCCATGGCGCTGGCGACGTCACCGTTGACGGCGTTGCGCGCCTCGGGGCGGTTGAGCGTGATGACCGCGATGCGGCCCTGGGTCTCGTACTTCACGATGTCGGACATGGTGCCGACGGTAGTGGCGCGCCGGGGCGCCGGAAGAACCGTGAGGGGCGTCAGTCGGCGCTGGGCTCGTCGGCAGTTGCCGACTCGTCGACCGCAGGTGCCTCGTCGGCCGGGGCCTCGGCCACGGGCGTGGCCTCCTCGACGACCGGAGCCGCCTCGACGACCGGCTCGGCGGCCGGCGCCTCCTCGGCGACCGGGGCCTCCGCAGGGGCCTCGGCCGGAGCCTCAGCAGCAGCCTCGGCGGCCGGTGCGGCGGGCTTCGGCGCGGCCGGCGGCTTGGGGGCCGCCTTCTTCGCCGGGGCCGGCTTGGTGGGGCGCAGCGGCTTGGCCGGTGCGGCCTTCGGGTCGACGGTGATGCCGAACAGCGCAGCGACCTGCGGCAGCAGCGAGCCGAGGCGCTTCACCGTGGCGAGCAGCTCGTCGTTGGTCTGCGCGGGCGGGGCGGCAGGGGTGACCTGCGCACGGACCGGGCTGAACGCCACGGCCTCGAGCACGGCGACCCAGCGGTCGGGGAGCGCATCGGTGGTGAGGTTCGCCGTCGCGGCCTCGGCCAGCTTCGTGGCGAGCTCGGCGGGGAAGCGGATGCCGGCCTTCGGCGGCTGCGACGACAGCTTCAACGCACGGACCACACGGCCCACACCGATGGCGGCGTCGATGTCGCCGAACCACAGGTTCAGCTCCTTCTCCTGCTTCACCACGAGCGCGTCCTTCAACTCGGTGGCGAGGTCGCGAGTGGCCTCGTCGCGGGCGACCATGGGGTCCTCGGCGGCGGCCACCACGCTCCGCAGGTCGCGCAGGTCGAGCTCTTCCAGATCGGCCTTGGCCGCATCGGCGCGGTCGAGCCACTCGGCGACGCGCAGCTTCGGCAGGAGCTGCTCGGCGATGGCCAGCAGGCCCGCCGCGGGGATCTCTTCCTTGCCCTCGGCGCGCAGCCGCTGGTTCTGCTCGTTCACCGCGGCGCGCACGGCGGGGATGCCACCGGCCAGTGCACGCTCGGCCACGGCACGCTGTGCCTCGGGCAGCTCGGCGAGCACGGCGTTGCGGTGGGCACGGCCGGGCTTGAGGCGCTTCGCCTTCGGGCGCTGCGGCAGCTCGGGCGGTGCCTGGAAACGGGGCTTGCGATCGGGGCGCGGGCCACGATCGGGGCGGGGACCACGCTCGCCGTCGCCACGCGGCGGACGGTCGCCACGGGGACCACGGTCGCCGTCGCCACGGGGCGGACGGTCGCCGCGGGGACGATCGGGACGGTCGCCGCGATCACGACGATCGCCACGGTCGCGGCGGTCACCACGGTCGCTGCGCTCCTTGCGGGCGAGCTGCTGGGTGACGGCCTCGAACGGCTTGTCGCTCGGGATGAGCTCGAGGAGGCCCGACTTGCCGGCCTTCTCCTTCGTGGCCTGCACGGCCACGATGGTCATCCCCTCGAAGTCGGCCTCCGCGTCGGCCTTCAACACCATCCCGACTGCGGCACCCGCAGGGAGGAGCGCGCCGTCGAGCACGCCCTTGGGCTTCTGAGCACCTGCGGCTCGCCACGTCCACGTGCCATCAGGCCGCGTGCTGGTGAGCTCGATTTCGATCCGTCGGGACATGGGCCAACACGGTACCGGGTGGAGGGGGCTTCGCTCCACTGCCGATTCCCTCGCTACCCTCGCCACGTGCCCATCTACGCCCTCGGTGACAAGGAACCCATCATCCATCCCGCCGCGTTCGTGCATCCCGATGCGGTGGTCATCGGCGACGTCGAGATCGGTGAGCTGGCCAGCATCTGGCCGGGTGCCGTGCTGCGCGGCGACGAAGGCCACATCCGCATCGGTGCCCGCACCAGCATCCAGGACAACTCGGTGCTGCACACCACACCGCTGTGGCCCACGTTGGTGGGGGAGGGCTGCACCATCGGCCACATCGTCCACCTCGAGGGCTGCACCGTGCACGACGGGTGCCTCATCGGCAACGGCAGCATCGTGCTGCACCGGGTGCAGGTGCACTCGGGCGCCATCGTGGCCGCCAACTCGGTGGTGCTCAACGACACGGTCGTGCCGGCCGGCGCGTTGGCGGTGGGCTCGCCTGCCGTGGTGAAGGAGGGTCGCGCCAACGCCGCGCTCATCGCGCAGGCCGAGGCCGCGTACGTGCAGCGGGCGAAGACCTACCCGACCGAGCTGCGGCGCATCGGCTGATGCGTCAGTTCGTCGTCACCGTGTCGGCCGAGGAGGCCGAGCTCGCCGCCGACGCGCTGTGGGGTCTCGGTGTGGTGGCGGTCGAGGAACGTGCGCTCGACGACGGCTCGATCGAGCTCTGGACCTCGCTCGGCGACGACACCGACGCACCGGAACTGCCGTGGCCGGCTCGCTTCGTCGAGGTCGACGCGTCGGTGGCCGACACGTGGCGGCAGTTCGCCGAACCGATCCAGGTCGACCACGACCTCGTCGTGCAACCGGCATGGGTGCCGTTCTCGCCCGAGCCCGGCACCACCGTGCTGGTCATCGAGCCCGGCTCCACGTTCGGGATGGGCGACCATCCGACCACGCGACTCACGCTCGTGGCCGCACGGCGCTGGGTGCGGCCCGACACCCGTGTGCTCGACGTCGGCTGCGGGTCGGGCGTGCTCGCCATCGGCGCGATGGTGTTCGGCGCGGCATCGGCGGTGGGCATCGACATCGCGCCCGCAGCCGTGCCGGTGACGCTCGAGAACGCGCACGCCAACCGAGTGCACGTGGAGGTCAGCACCACACCGCTCGAGGAGGTGGAAGGGGAGTACGACCTCGTGCTCGCCAACATCCTCGCCCCGGCGCTCGTGGCGTTGGCGCCGCACCTGCGGCGCGTGCTCGCCCCGGGCGGCACCCTGGTGGTGAGCGGCATCCTCGCCGACGCCCACCAGCATGTGCTCGACGCGCTGGCGCCCTTGCAGCCCGAGCACACCGACGTGCTCGACGGGTGGGCGGCCGTCACCCTTCGCTGATGAGACGGCCGCTGACGAGGCGGTCGATCGCCGAGCGGTACGGCATCGACGGCACGGCACCGGGCACGGTGGTCGACAACGCTGCGGCCGCAGCGGCGAACTGCATCGCTGTGGGCATGTCGTCGCCCGCCGCGAGCCGAGCGCACAGCGACCCCGAGAAGCAGTCGCCCGCGCCGGTGGTGTCGACCGGTGCCACCGCGAACGGCTCGACGTGCTGCGAGCCCTCGGCCGTGTGCAGCGTCGCGCCGCGCGAGCCCTGGGTCACGACGACGGCACGGGCACCGAGCGAACGGAGGTGCTCCACGCCGCCGAGCAGCTCCACCTCGTGCTCGTTCGGCGTCACGATGTCGCACAGCGCGAGCAGCGACTCGGGCACCGGCTTCACCGGCGCAGGGTTCAGCACCGTCAGCGCACCCGCAGCGCGGGCGGCCGTGAAGGCCCGCTCGATCGCGTCGACCGGCACCTCCAGCTGCGCGAGGTACACCTTCGCCGCAGGCACCGTGTCGGCGCGAACGGTGTCGTTCGCGCCGGCGACGACGACGATGCAGTTCTCGCCCTCGTCGGACACGAAGATCAACGCACGCCCGGTCGGCTCGGCCACCGCGTGCACGTGACGGGTGTCGATCGCGTCGTCGTGCAGCACGCCGAGCAGCATCTCGCCCGCGGTGTCGTGACCCACCGCACCGACGAACGCCGTCGTCGCGCCGGCTCGCGCCGCGGCCACCACCTGGTTGAGGCCCTTGCCACCGGGGTACTCGGCGTACGAGCCGCTCGGCACCGTCTCGCCCGGCCCGGGCAGCCGCTGCACCGTGGCCACCAGGTCGAGGTTCGCGCTGCCCACCACGCACACGTCGAGCATCGTCAGCCCTCCAGCGCCGCGGGACGGAACACGGGCGGCCGCTTCTCGAGGAACGCGGCGACGGCCTCCTTGTGCTCGGCCGTCGTCCAGCACTCCGAGAGCAGCACCATCTCGCGCTGCTGCGCCGCCCACAGGTCGCTCTCACCGAGGTTCTCGGTGAGGAGATGCTTCGTCATGCGCAGCTGACGATCGGGGTTCGCGGCATAGCTGCGCGCCACCTCGATGGCCGTCGGCACCAGCGCGTCGGGCTCGGTGAGGCGGTCGGCGAGACCGATGTCGTGGGCCTCCTCGCCGTTGACGAGGCGGCCCGACAGGCACAGGTCGTTCGCCATGCCGAAGCCGACGCGGGCCGTGAGCAGCGCGGTGCTCGCCAGCTCGGGCACGAGCCCCATCTTGATGAAGAACATGCCGAACTTGGCGTTGGTGCTGGCGATGATCTGGTCGGCAGGGAGGCACATCGTGGTGCCGATGCCCACGGCGGCGCCGTTGACGGCGCACACGATTGGTTTGCTGGCCCGCAGGAACGACACCCAGTCGAGACCCTTCGGCATGCCGCCCACGCCGCCCGCGGTGTCGTTGCCCGGATCGGTGCCGGAGATGCGGGTCTGGAACGTCGCCTCCATGTCGGCGCCGGCACAGAAGCCGCGGCCTGCGCCGGTCATCACGACGGCACCGATCGACGGGTCGTCGTTCGCCGCCTGGACGGCGTGCACCTGCTCCTCGGCCATGCGCGGGGTCCACGCGTTCAACTTGTCGGGGCGGTTCAGCGTGATGACGGCGACGGTGCCCTCGCGGGTGACGGAGATCTGCGTGTAGTCCACGGGCTCACTCTGGCACGGCGCAGGCGACCCACGTGCCAGTGGGGCCGTCGCACGCGTGCACCTCCGTGAGGCCCAGCCGCTCGCACGCGACCAACTGATCGGTGCACCGCGTGTTGGTCTGCCACCACACACGGCCGAACGAGAACTGCGGACCGCGCAGCAGCGCGAACGACGCGTCGATGAGCGCGTCGGCCGCGAGGTCGTGGGCCCATCCGCGCACCACGGCGTCGCGCTCGCCCCACCAGAACGGTGGATGCAGTGTGACGTCGCGGGTGGCGAGGGCCTGCGCACCGGGGTGCACGTAGATGCAGCCCTGCACCGTGCCGTCGAGCAGCACGCTGTACGTGAGGGCCACGCCCTCCTGCTGCTCGCGGTGATGGCGTTCGAGGTCGGCGAGGTTCTCGGCGATGGTGAACTCGGGGGAGGGCCAGTCCTGGCCGCTCCAGTCGCGCAACATCGGGATGTCGCGCATCACGGCGGCGAAGTCGGGCTCCACCGCGGCTGGTGTGAGCGCCGCGAACGTCATCCCGTGCGGTGCGTCGACGCGTTCGGGCGCACCCAGCGCCGGCCACACGCTCATGGTGCGGTGGTGCGCAGGGGACTGGTGTCGAGCCGGTCGAGCGCGGGCAGGTACGTGCGCACGGCATCGCTGCGAAACTTCGTGCACAGATCGGGCCGGAAGAACCGGGCGCCCTCGCGCACGACGTAGTTGAGGATGAAGAACCGGTACACCTCGGGCAGGAACATCACTTCCTCGTCGCTCATCGGGAACACCGACCGGTAGGCGCGCAGGAACTCCAGGAACGTCGGCTCGACCAACGTGTGCGGGCCGTACGTGAAGCGCGTGCGATCGCCGGTCTTCGACGACACGCGCGACAGGAAGTAGAAGTCGAGCAGCCGCGGCTCGATGCGGAACCAGTCGTAGTCCCACCTGCTGAACAGACGGAACGCACCGTCGTCGGCGGTGGCCACCGAGAAGTTGCCGAGGTTCCAGTCGATGAGCACCGGGATCTTCGGCCACTCGTCGTACCCCACCGCGATGAGCTGCTCGAGGAACCGGTGTGTGTGCCTCCACAACACCCCGATGCTCTCGGGAGGGAGGTCGAAGTTGCGCGGCGCGAACGGGCTCTCGAGCAGGTCGAGCAGATGGATGGCGTCGCTCTTGATGGTCTTCGAACCGGCCGGGATGCGCGGCGCGATGTCGGTGCAGGCCACGTGGAACTCGGCGATCTCGGTGGCGAGGTTGCGCACCTGCGGCACCGACAGCACACGGGGGAGTGCGTCGCGCCGTGGCACGTCGTCGTAGAACACCGCCCACATGTGCTGGTCGTACCAGGTGAACAGGCGGCCGTCCTTGCGCCAGATGTCGGCCAACATCCCCGAGAAGCGGGTGGCGTGCAACAGGTCGGCGCAGCGGCTGAGCCGGTCGTGGTCCTCGTAGAACAGGAAGTACGAACCGTACGACGAGACCTTGCCGACGAGCGTGAACCCGTCGTCGAGGTGCAGGCGGTAGACGCGGTTCGTCGACACGTCGGCGCTCACCTCGTCGACGCGGACGATGGTGCGCGGGTCGCCGTACGCCGCCCAGGCGGCGGCGATGGCGGTGCGGTGCGCGTACGACTCGGTCACGCCGACGATCGTAGGCACACGGGCGGGTGTGCGGGCGGAGTGCTCAGCCGACGTTGCGGGCGCGCACACCGATGGGCGCGATGAGGCGGAACCCGGCTGCGTGCCGTTCGTCCTCGCTCTCGCCACCCCAGTACCCGTACTCGTGGTTCGTGCGGGCGAACTCACGGCAGGTGCTGTTCACGGTGCAGGATCCGCACACGGCCTTCGCCGTGGCTTCGCGCCGGTCACGGGCCTGCGGCCGTTCCGCCGGCGGCGGGAAGAAGAGATGCGTCAGCCCCTTGCAGGCCGCAGCATTCATCCAACGATCGTCGGTGAACGAGCGATGAAAAACCACATCGACCGCTGCCATGGAACCCCCTCGTCCGTCAGGCGTGCGAAATACTTGCTGTGAGCAAGTAGCGCCTACTCTACGACGAAAGTGGTGCCGCTGTCGATAGGTCGTGACCTGCCATTTCGCGCCAACCGTTCACGCGACCGTCACGCAAGGAGGTGGCGCAGCCCCGCGGCGAACCGCTCGATGTCGGCCTCGGTGGTGTCCCAGGCGGTCATCCAGCGAACCTGACGACGCGAGACGTCCCAGTCCCAGAAGAAGCACCACTCGCGCAGCGGCTCGATGGCCTCGGCGGGCAGGCACGGGAACAGGCTGTTGACCGCCGGAGGGCCGTCGTACGTGACACCCGGGATGTCGCGGGTGCGCTCGTACAGCAGCGTGGCCATCGCGTTCGACTGCTGCGCGAGGCGGATCCAGAGGTCGTCGTGCAGCAGTGCGTTGAACTGCGCAGCGACGAACCGCATCTTCGACGGCAACTGGTTCACCTGCTTGCGCACGTACATCGCGCGCTTCGCGAGCGCGGGGTTCAGGTACACCACCGCCTCGGCGGCGAGCGCGCCGGGCTTCGTACCGCCGAAGCTCACCACGTCGACACCGGCATCGACGGTGAACGACCGGAGCGCGGCCACCGTGCCGCCGAGTGCGGCGGTCGCATTGGCGATGCGCGCCCCGTCGAGGTGCACGAGCATGCCCATCGAGTGCGCCGTGTCGCAGAGCGCCGCCACCTCGTCGGGGGAGTACAGCGTGCCGAGCTCGGTGCTCTGCGTGATGCTCACCACACCGGGCTGCGCGTGGTGCTGCACGCCCTGGAGGTGGGCGAGGTCGCGCAACTGCTCGGGGCGGAGCTTCGCGTCGTCGCACGGTTGGGTGAGCAACTTCGCGCCGAGGGCCCGCTCGGGTGCGCCCGCCTCGTCGACCGCGATGTGGGCCCAGTTGCTGCACACCACGCAGTCGGCCGGCTGCACCATGGTGGCCAACGCCATCACGTTCGCACCCGTGCCGTTGAACGCGAGGAACGCCTGCGTGTCGCCACCGAACAGGTCGCGCAGACGGGCCGTGGCCTCCTCGGTCCAGCGGTCGCTGCCGTACGCGAGCGCGTGGCCGGCGTTGGCCGCCATCACGGCCTCGAGCACCGCCGGGTGGGCGCCCGCCGCGTTGTCACTGGCGAAGGCGCACTCGGGCGCGGGCGGCATGGACGACGAATTCACGGGCATCCGTCCATTCTGCCGGGCGTATGGTTCCGCTCCATGAGCCTCGACCATCTCGCGCTCCTGGCGGACGACCTCGACCAGTTCATCGATGCCGTCGCGACCGGTCCGCTCGACGAACCGATCGCCGGCTGCCCTGGTTGGGACGTGGCCGCACTCGGCGCCCACCTCGGTGGCGTGCACCGCTGGGTGCTGGCCGCACTCGCGACCGGCGCGGCACCCGCGACCGGCGCCGTGCCGCCACCGCCCACCGAGGTCGACAGCCGGCTCCTGCCGTGGCTGCGGCAGGGGAGTGACGCACTGCTCGACGCGCTCGCATCGCTCGACCCCGACGCACCGACCTGGCACCCGTTTCCGGTCGAGCCGAAGCTGGCAGGGTTGTGGCGTCGACGTCAGGCCCAGGAGGCGTCGGTGCACCGCTGGGACGCGCAACGAGCGGTCGGCATGACACCGCGCATCGAGGCCGAGTTCGCGGCCGACGGCGTCGACGAGTACTGGACGGTGATGCTGCCGCGCATGCTGCTCCGCGAGCAGCGCGCCACGCCGGGCACCCGCCTCGCCGTGGTCGCCACCGACACCGGCCACCGCTGGGCCGTCGACGGCAGCACCGGGCTCCCGGTGGTGCTCGCGCCCGACGCCGATGTGCCGACCGAGTTGCACGGCTCCGCCGAAGCGCTGCTGTTGACGCTGTGGGGACGGCCGACCGAGGCCATCTCGGTGCACGGCGACGCCGACGTCGCTGCCGACTGGCTCCGCCTCGGCGGGGCCTGAGTTGGCCGTGGGTTTGTCAAGGGGCGTGTAGGCACGCGGAGGTCTGGCCCGTGGTCGCGGGTTCGGTTCGGGTGGCGGTGTGCGCTTGGTGGGTCGTGCCCTGCTGGCTCACGCTGA
>JBDKJP010000100.1:0-5192 GCA_039796575.1 Actinomycetota bacterium | reverse complement strand
ACGATGAACACGGCGGTGACGAACAGCAGCAGCCCGAGCGCGAGTGCCTTCATGCGGCGCACGCCCTGACGTCGTTCGAGATCGGCGGCCGACAGTTGCAGCATTGCCGCAACCTACCCAGGACGGCGGGGGCGTGTACCCGCGCCGGTCAGTGGGCCATGTAGAGGCCGGGTCGACCGGCGGCGATGCGGGCGAACACGCCGACGATGATCGCGGGGATAAGCGTGCGCCAGCCGAACTGTTCGACGGTGAGCACGAACCCGGTGAGCGTGACCGACGCCGCGCTGGCGAAGGCTGCGGGTGCGCCGGTGGCGGCGAGCAGCGAGCCGTTCACGTTCATGGCCGGCGCGGTGGCCGCACCGAACGTGGCGCCGATGACGAACAGCGGCAGCACCTCGCCGCCCACGAACCCGGTGCCGAGCGCGACGACGGTGAACAGCAGCTTCAACAGCGGCACCCACCAGTCGAGCTCGGCGCCCGCGATGGCTGCGGAGTAGAGGCCGTTCGAGAGGCCGAGGTAGTCGCGGCCGAACAGCAGCATCAACCCGATGGTGGCGGCGCCACCGATGGCGGTGCGTGCCGGTGGGAAGTGCACGGCGCGGGCCATCTTCCGCTTGGTGAGCTTCACCATCCCGACGAACAGTCGGGCGAGCAGACCCACGCCGATGCCGATGAGCGCGAGTTTGAACGGCAGGCCGATCGTCCAGTCGCTGCGCGGGAGCCGGGGCCGGTCACCCATCTCGTAGCCGAGCAGGTCGACGACCCACTGGCCGGTGAACGCGGCGATGACCGACGGCACCAGTGCGCGGATGCGGTGCTTCTTGCAGACCTGCATCGCGAACACCACACCGGTGACGGGCACGCCGAACACGGCGCCCCAACCGCCGGCGAGCGACGAGGTGATGATGGTGCGACGGTCGTGGTCGTCGAGCCCACCGATCCGTGCGGCCGTGTCGCTGACCGAGCCGGCCATCTGCAGTGCCGCGCCCTCGCGGCCCACCGAGGCGCCGAACACGTGACCGACCACCGACCCGCCGAAGATGAGCGGCGCCATCCGTGACGTGACGCCGTGCGTGAACGTGTGCGTCTGCTCGATCACGCTGGGCGTGCCGCCCTTCGCCCGGCCGCCCCAGTAGTGGTAGGCGCCGCCGACAGCGAGGCCGGCGAGGGGGAGCAGCCACACCAGCCAGCCGTGGGCGAGCCGGGTGCGGGTGGCCCAGTCGAGCGACTCGAGGAACGCGAACGAGATGAGCCCGGTGAGCGCACCGCCGACGGCGGCGAAGAACCACACCTTCACCTGGGACATCTTCTGGAGGCTACCCAGGGTGTGACACCCCCTCCCTAGGATGTCGTCACCATGAGCGACGACGGCCGCCTCCAGTTCGATCTCGACCCCCTCGACCTGCAGTCGCTCAACCCCGACCAGCTCGATGCGGTGGTGCATCGTGGCGGCCCGCTGCTGGTGGTCGCCGGCGCCGGTTCGGGCAAGACCCGCGTGCTCACGCACCGCATCGCCCATCTCATCCAGGAGGGCGTGTCGCCCACGTCCATCCTCGCCATCACGTTCACCAACAAGGCCGCGCAGGAGATGAAGCACCGCGTCGCCGACCTGGTGGGTCCGGTGGTGAAGGCGATGTGGGTGTGCACGTTCCACTCCGCGTGCGTGCGCATCCTGCGCGCTCACACCGAAGCGCTCGGCTACCCGCGCACGTTCAGCATCTACGACCAGGCCGATGCGCAGCGCCTCGCCGGCTACGTGGTCCGCGACCTCGGGCTCGACGCGAAGCGCTTCCCGCCTCGAGCGGCGCACGGCCAGATCAGCCTGTGGAAGAACGAGCTCGTCACGCCCGAGCAGGCGGTGGCGAAGGCGTCGAACATCTTCGAGCGCAAGCACGCCGACATCTACACCGACTACCAGGCCCGCCTGCTGAAGGCCGGCGCGATGGACTTCGACGACCTGCTGATGAACACCGTGCTGCTGTTCCGTCAGCACCCCGAGGTGCTGGCGCACTACCAGCAGCGCTTCAGTCACGTGCTCATCGACGAGTATCAGGACACCAACTCCGCGCAGAACGAGATCGCGCTGCAGCTCGCCGCCGGCCACCAGCAGATCACCATCGTCGGCGACGGCGACCAGAGTGTCTACGGGTGGCGCGGTGCGGATGTGCGCAACATCCTCCAGTTCGAGGAGGCGTTCGACGACGTCACCACCATCGTGCTCGACCAGAACTACCGCAGCACGCAGACCATCCTCGATGCCGCCAATGCCGTCATCGCGCACAACCCCGATCGCAAGGAGAAGCACCTCTGGAGCGACAAGGGTCAGGGGTCGCGCATCGTGCGCTACCACGCCGAGGACGAGGGCGATGAGGCCACGTTCGTGGCGCGCACACTGCAGCAGCTCAACCAGGAGCGCCGAGCCATCTGGAAGGACATGGCCTGCTTCTACCGAACCAACGCGCAGAGCCGAGTGCTCGAAGAGGCGTTCATGCGGTTCGGCATCCCGTACAAGGTGGTGGGTGGCACCCGCTTCTACGACCGGCGCGAGATCAAGGACGCCATGGCGTACCTGCGCGCGGTGGTGAACCCGCTCGACGAGGTGAGCGTGAAGCGTGTGCTCAACGTGCCCAAGCGCGGTGTCGGCGACGGCAGCGTGGCGAAGCTCGACGCGCTCGCGTTGGCCGACGGCATCTCGTTCGTCGACGCGATGCGCCGCGCCGACGACGCCGGCCTCACCGGCAGCGCCGCCCGCGGCGTGGCCAGCTTCTTGCGGCTGCTCGACGGGCTCGCCGAAGCCGCCGCCGACCCCGAGGTCGGCCCGGGCGACCTGCTGCGCTTGGCGCTCGACGACAGCGGCTACATGGCCGAGCTGGAGGCCGAGGAGTCGGTCGAGGCCGCGGGCCGGCTCGAGAACCTCGGCGAGCTCGTCGGATCGGCACGCGAGTTCACTCGGCTCGACGAGTTCCTCGAGCAGGTGGCGTTGGTGGCCGACACCGACGAGATCGACGACGACGACCGTGTGGTGCTGATGACCCTGCACAGCGCGAAGGGGCTCGAGTACCCGGTGGTGTTCGTGATCGGCATGGAGGAGGGGGTGTTCCCGCACAGCCGGGCGCTCACCGAGCCCACCGAGATGGAGGAGGAACGGCGCCTCGCCTACGTGGGCATCACCCGCGCGCAGGAGCTGCTGCACCTCACCCACGCGTGGAGCCGGCAGCTGTTCGGCAACACCAACTACAACCCGCCGTCGCGGTTCCTCGACGAGATCCCGGCCGAGCTGGTCGAGCCGAAGGGCTCGGTCGGTGGGCGTGGCGGGTACGGCCGGCAGAGCTACCGCAGCCGCGACGCGTACGACGATCCGCCGCCGTACCGCCGTGGTGGCGACAGCGGCAGCCGCAAGCCGGTGAGCGGGTTCGACCCCGACGACGACGTCGACTGGCACCGCGAGCGGGTGGTCGATGCGGCCATCAACGCCGGTCGCCGCAACGTGCCGTCGCCGGCGAACTCCCAGGAACTGGGCGTGAAGGTGGGCGACGACGTCGAACACCCCGCGTTCGGGGAGGGCATCATCCTCGAGATCCGTGGCCAGGGTGACAAGGCGGAGGCCACCATCCGGTTCCAGGGCGGCGGCACGAAGCATCTGTCGTTGGCATGGGCACCCCTCAAAAAACTGTGAGAACTGTCCGGTTCGACCGGTTCTGGCGGCTCCCGGCTGGTTGAATGTCGCAATGCGTTTGGCGCTGCACCACGACGACCCCGCAGTGCTGGCCAAGCGCAAGGTCATCGTCCGCACCTGGGCCGGCATCGTCATCGGCTGGGCGGTCATCCGCACGCTCATCGTGTGGGCCGCCGTCGGCGACTACGGCCTCAACCCGTGGATCTACCTGGCGATCGACCTCGCGTCGGCCTGCGTCGACGCCATCACGACGCCGCGCATGGTGCTCGCGTTCATCGACGACCACTACGCCACTGCGGCGAAGTGGGCATTCATCTCGCTGGTCGCGTTCATCATCCCCGACCTGTACATCTTCCTCGGCACACGCGAGTTGCCCACCCGCATCATCGTGGTGGTGGCCATCATCATCTCGCTCACCCTCACGGTCGGCGTGATCTCGGTGGTCCGCAAGGTGAAGGCCGGTCGGGCGGCGAAACGGGCCGCGGCCGTGGCGGAGCTCGAAAAGGGAACCGCCACCGACACATCTGCTTAGATTGTGGGCATGAAGGCCGCCATCCTCTACTCCAGCCTCACGGGCAACACCCGGCGGGCTGCGGATCTCATCGCCGGGAACCTGCAGCAGGAGGGCTGGGGCGTCACCACCGTGTGCCCCCTCAACAAGCTCGAGATGGGTGGCATCCAGGAGGCCGACATGGTGGTCGTCGGCACGTGGGTGCACGGCCTGTTCGTGGTGGGGCAGATGCCGTTCGCTCTGGGCAACATCGCCAACCTCCCGCCGATGCGCGGCAAGCTGTCGGCGTCGTTCTGCACGTTCGCGCTGAACCCCGGCAAGAGCCTCGACAAGCTCGACACCGCGTTGCGTGGCGTGGGCACCGAGGTCATCGGGGGTCTGGCGTTGCACCGGGCGAAGCTCGAGGAGCACACCGAGGAGTTCGCCGCCCGTCTGGTGGCCAACACTCCCGCCCGCGCCTGATCGGCGCACTCCCCAGGGAGTGTCAGGCGGCGTGACCGGTTTCGGACCCATGGGTCCGCCACAACGCCATGAATGGCCCGAAACGGACCCATGGGTCCGCAGTGAGTCAGAAATGGCGCGAAACGGACCCGACCGGACGCGCCCCAGGGAGTGTCAGGCGGTGGCGGTGGGGTCGTTGACGCGGCCCATGAACAGCGTGGCGCCGGTGGCGGTGTGGCGCAGCCAGAAGGTGAACGGGCGGTCGAGGGTGACCTCGGCGATGTCGACCGGTGCCGCGGTGCCGGCCATGACCGCGGCGGTGGCCGCTGCGGCCTCGGTGCCCTTCTCGTCGACCGTGATGTTGGCCTGGTGGATGACGTCGGTGATGAACAGCGCGGCGTCGGCGGTGATGCCGCTGAAGTCGGCTGCCTCCGAGAACGCGGTCGACATGCCCATCGCGGCGAGTGTCTCGCCGAGCGTGCTGTTCGTGTTGAAGTCGAAGCGCGGCAGTCCGAGCTGCACGGTGCGCGCCGCGAGTTGCGGGAACAGCACCGAGGCGTCGGG
>JBDKJP010000099.1:0-29208 GCA_039796575.1 Actinomycetota bacterium | reverse complement strand
CACCACGCGGTGCGCTTCTTCGGCTCCGAGGTCGACGGATCGTTCGCCGAGTTCGCCGTGGTGCCTGCTCGCCACGCACACCGCATCGACAGCCCGCTCACCGACATCGAGCTCGCCACGTTCCCGTGCTCGTACAGCACGGCCGAGAACATGCTGTGCCGCGCCGGCGTGGCCGAGGGGCAGCACGTGCTGGTGACCGGCGCGTCGGGTGGTGTCGGTTCTGCGGCGGTGCAGTTGGCCGCGGCGCGGGGCGCGCACGTCACCGCCGTGGCGGCGTCGGCGAAGCACGAGGTGCTGCGCTCGCTGGGTGCCGACGTCACCGTCGCACGCGATGCCGACCTGGTCGCTGTCTGCGGCCCCGATGCGTTCGACACCGTGATCGACGTGGTCGGCGGCGAGACGTGGCCGGCGCTGCTGCAGGTGCTGCGCCCGGGCGGGCGCTACGCCGTGGCCGGTGCCATCGCCGGGCCGGTGGTGACGCTCGACCTGCGCACGCTGTACCTGAAGGACCAGACGTTCCACGGCTGCACGGTGCTCGACGACGGGGTGTTCACGTCGCTGGTGCAACGCATCGAACGCGGCGAGGTGCAGCCGGTAGTCGCAGCCGTGCACCCGCTGCACGACATCGTCGCCGCGCAGGAGGCGTTCCTCACCAAGGGGCACGTCGGGAAGATCGTGCTGCAGGTCGCCTCATGAGCGAGCCGGGCGCGTACGAGCGCGTGCGCGGCCAGTTCCTCGACGCGCTGGCCGGCCTGCCGCCCGACGCGCTCGCCACCACCGTGCCGGCCACACCTGCGTGGACCCTACGCGACGTGGTGGCGCATCTCGTCGGCCTGGCCGCCGATCTCAACGCGCAGCGCTTCCCGACCGATGACGACCCCACCGGCGACGCCTGGGCGCCGCGCAGGTGAACCGCCGCCGTCACCTCGATCTCGCCGCGCTGCGCGCCGAGTGGGACATCGAGGGGCCGTCGTTCGATGCCGGGCTGCAGCTGTTCGGGCGCGAGACCGAGTGCCACTTCGTGGGCGATCTGGTCACGCACGTGCTCGACGCGGCCGAAGCACTCCGCATCGACATCCCGGTCGACCCGACCGCCGTCGACATGGCGGTCGAGCACTACACCTCTTTCGTCGCCGAACGCCTCGACGCGCTCGGTCGCACCATGCCTGCCGCGGTGCTCGACCTGCCGCCACGCCGCCGCTTGCGGCTGCTCAGCGCCCGCGTGCCGCTGTCGGCCGTGCCCGGCGCCGAGGCCTTGGCCGACGTGTACGACGGCACGCCGTACACGTTCCCGCCCGGGTGACGGCGGCGCTCCCCCGCTGCACTACGGTGCGCGCCATGTCGCTCGAACTGTTCCCGCTGTTCACCTGCACCGTCACGCTCGCCCCCACCATCACGGTCTCGTCGTCGATGGTGATCGGCGAGGTCACCGGCGCCACCATCGTCGGTGAGCGCGTCAACGGCACGATGCTCGGCCACGCCGCCGCCGACTGGCTGCGCACGTCGCCCGAGGGCTACGGCACGCTCGACGTGAAGATCACGTACCAGACCGACGACGGCGCCGTCATCCACGCCACGTACAGCGGCCGCCTGCAGTTCGACACGATGACCGTGTACGCCGCGCCGCTGTTCCACACCGGCGACGAGCGCTACCTCTGGATGAACCGCATCCAGGCCGCCGCCAAGGGCACCTTCCAGCCCGACGGCACCCTCGTCTACGAGATGTACGAGCTCCGCTGATCCATCCCGCGAACTTAAGTTCGCGCGCACACCCCGCGAACTTGCGTTCGCGGGTCAGGTGGCGTACTCGGGGGATTCGTCGTCGAGGATGGCGAGGAGCTCACGGAAGTGGAGGTCGGCACCTTCGGGGTAGTCGAGCCACTGGCGGCAGGTGAGCGCGGCGATGTCGTCGGGGATGGTCATCAACCGTTGCCCGGTGCTCAGCGCGTACACGTGCAGTTGGGCGACACGCTCGAGGTAGTACAGCTCGTCGAACGCCTCGGCGACCGTCTCGCCCACCACCATCACGCCGTGGCTGCCGAGGAACACGGTGCTCACCCCGTCGGCCAGCAACCCGGCGAGGCGCGGCCCTTCGCTGTCGTCGAGGAACATGCCGCCGTAGTTGCGGTCGTACGCGACGCGACCGAAGAACCGGCACGAGCTCTGGTCGAGCATCTGCAGCTCGAATCCGTCGAGGCACGCCAGCGACGTGGCGTACGGCATGTGCGTGTGCAGGATGACCTTCGCGTGCGGCACCAGGCGGTGCAGGTGTGCGTGCAGGAACCACGCTGTGGGGTCGGCGGCCGGGTCGGGCTCGCCGCCGGCGCGCTCGGCGTCGAGCAGCAGCAGTTCGCTCGCGCGCATGCGCGAGAAGTGGCGGCCTCGCGGGTTGAGGAGGAACTGGGTGTCGCTGCCCGGGAGCAGCGCGCTGAAGTGGTTGGCCACACCCTCGTGGAGACCGAGGCGAGCGGTCCAGCGGAACGCGGCGGCGAGATGACGACGCTGTTCCGCTTCGTTCACTGCAGTACCTCCGGGAAGCCGTCGGCACGCAGGTCGGTGCCCAGCGCGTCCTCCAGCAGCTTCACCACCTGGCTCGACCACGCGTCGCCACCGTACTGCGAACGCGCACGGATGAACGTCTGCATGGTCTGGCCGGCGAGGTCGAGCGGCACGCCGAACTCGCGGCCGAACCCGAGCGCGAACCCGAGGTCCTTCACGGCGAGGTCCATCGTGAAGCCGATGTTGTAGCTGCCGTTGAGGATGACCTGGCTCTCGGTCTCGTGCACGAAGCTGTTGCCCGAGCTGTTGAGGATGGCCTCGAACGACTTGGCGAGGTCGAGCCCGCCACGCTTGGCCAGCATCAGCGCCTCACCGGCGGCGACGAGGTGGATGAACGCGAGCATGTTGGTGATGACCTTGATGACCGCGGCGCTGCCGAGCGGGCCCATGTAGAGCACCGGGCTGCCGATGGTGGCGAGCAGGTCGGCGTGCACCTCGTACACCACCGCATCGCCGCCGACGAGCACGGTGATCTCGCCGGCCGCCGCCTTGTGCACGCCGCCGGTGACGGGCGACTCGAGCATGTGCACGCCACGCTCGGCGCACAGGGCCGCGAGGCGCACGGTCTCGCTCTGGTCGTTGGTGCTGTTGTCGATCCACGTGCCGCCGCTGGCGAGGCCGGCCAGGATGCCGTCCGGGCCGGTGACCACCCGGTCGATGACCTGCGGCGACGGCAGGCAGGTGAACACCACGTCGCTGGCCTCGGCGACGCCCTTGGCGGTGTCGGCCCACTGCGCCCCGGCGGCGAGCAGCGGCTCGGCCAGCCCGCGGTCGAGGTCGGTGACGGTGACCTGGTGGCCGGCCTTCACGAGGCTGTGGGCGAGGTGGAAGCCGAGGTTGCCGAGGCCGATGTAGCCGACGCGGCGCGAGACAGGGGTCGAGGACATCCGACCATTCTCAGGGCCGTCCGAGCATCGGGCAAGTGAAGTGTTGTGGCCCTGAGCCACGCGCTCGTTCATGCTCGTTCGGCTACGCTCTCGCCCGTGCGCGCCCCCCTGCCGCCCCTCATCGACCTCGAGGCGTTCGAGGCAGCAGCGCGGCACGGCAGCTTCGTGGCCGCCGCCGCCGAGCTGCACCTCACGCCGTCGGCCGTGAGCCACCGGGTGAAGTCGCTCGAACGGCACCTCGGCGTACCGCTGTTCACCCGCATGGCCCGCCGCATCGAGCTCACCGACCACGGCCGGGCCTACATGCCCAGTGTGCGCAAGGCGTTCGAGGACCTCGGCGCCGCCACCAGCAGCATGTTCGGCTGGGGTCAGCCGAACCGTCGGCTCACCGTGCGTGTGCCCATCTCGTACGCCGTCAGCACCGTGGCGCCGCGGCTGCACGAGTTCCGGGCCCAGCACCCTGGCATCGAGGTGCGCATGGTGAGCGCCATCTGGGCCGACACGATGGCCACCGACGACATCGACGTCGACGTGCGCTACGGCTCGGGCTCGTGGCCCGGCCACCAGTCCGAGCTGCTGCACACCGAGTCGGTGTCGGCCATCTGGTCGCCGCTGCTCGAGGCCGAGCACGGCCCGATCACCGACCCGAGCCAACTGGCCGACCTGCCCCGGGTGCACATCCTCGGCCAGGAGGACCCGTGGGCGCCCAACACCGGCACCGGTGCCGTCACCACGGTCGACACGTCGCTGGCGGCGATGGCGATGGTGGCCACCAACCCGTGCAGCACCGTGATGCTCACCCGGTTCGCCGCCGACGGCCTGGCGAGCGGCCGCTTCGTCACCGCCCCCGGTTGCACGGTGCCGGCCACCGAGTCGCACTGGGTGGTGGCACCCGCCGATCGCGGCGAGCGCGGTCCCGACGCTCAGCACTTCGTCGACTGGTTGCGGTCGAACGCGACAGCGGCGGCCCCACCCCGAGGGTGAGACCGCCGCTGGGCACTGCGTGACGCAGGTGGCTCAGCCGAGCCAGGCCTGCCAGACGTCGGTGTTCTCGTCGACCCACTTCTGGGCGGCGTCGGCCGGCGTCATGCCGTCGCGATCGACGTAGCCGGCGATCTCCGACTGCTGCTCGGTGGTGAGCGTCAGCTTCGAGAGGAGGCTGAAGACGGCCGCGTTCTTGGCCTCGAGTCCGGCGTTCGCCGCCTTGTACAGCTCGTCGACCGGGTAGTCGCAGGCGTAGCCGCCGTCGGCCGCAGCCGCCGAGGCCAGGCACTCGTCGGTCACTTCGGGGAGCTTCACCTCGGTGAGGTCGACCTCGAGCTGCTTCCAGTGCGGCTTCCAGAACTGCAGCAGGATGGGCGTCTTGTCGGCGATGGCCTTGTCGATGGCGGTGAGCAGCGCGACCTCCGAACCGGCCACCACGTACTTCAGGGGCAGCTCGAGGTTGGCGATGATCTGCTCGTCGTACGTGACGTAGCTGGGGTCACCCATGGTGAACTGTCCCAGGTCGCCCGACTCGGCGGTGGCGAACAGCTTGGCGAGCTCGGGGTCCTGGAAGCCTTCCCAGGTGGCGAGCTCGGGGTGCTCGTCGATGACGAACGTCGGCACGTACCAGCCGATCTTGGCCGACGGTCCGAGCTTGCCGATGTCGACCACGGAGCCCTTGCCGGTGACGTAGGTCTCGTAGTCGGCGGCGTGACCCGACGGCCACACCTCGAGCACGGCGTCGATGCTGCCGTCGTCGAGACCGATCCAGGTGGCGTTCTCGTCGATGTCGACGATCTCGACCGGCGTGTCGAGGTTCGCCTCGATGACGGCCTTGGCCACGTACGCATTGACGGCCGACCCGGTCCACGGGTTCACGGCCAGCGTGATGGCGTCGCCGCCACCACCGCCACCACCCGACGTCTCGCCGGTCGCGGCCGTGGTCTCCGACCCGCCGCTGGTGCCCTCGGTGCCCTCGGTGCTGTCGTCGCCGCAGGCGGCGAGCAGTGACGCGATGGCCACGCCGGCGAACAGCACGCGCGCGGTGCGGGATGTTCTCATTGGTTTCCCCCTTGTTTCGATGTGCCCCATGCCTGCGTGATGCGATCGAGCATGATGGCGAGCATCACGATACTCAAACCGCCGGCCACACCTTGGCCAAGCTTGATGTTGGGCTTCGCCGTCGCCTCGTAGGCGACCTGACCGAGCCCCTCGGCGCCGATGAGGGCGGCGATGATGACGGTTGCCAGCACCATGATCAGCGTCTGGTTGATGCCGAGCAGGATCGACTTGCGGGCCAGCGGCAGCTGCACCATGCGCATCTCCTGCGGGCCGGTGGCACCGAACGACGTGGCGGCCTCGCGGGGTGCGTGCGGCACCTCGCGCATCCCGAGCGAGGTGAGGCGGATGCACGGCGGTACGGCGTAGATCACACAGGCCACCACACCGGCCGAGCGGCCGATGCCGAACAGGAACACCACCGGGATGAGGTACACGAACGCCGGCAGCACCTGGGCCACGTCGAGGAACGGACGCAGGAAGCGCTCGAACCGGTCGGAACGGCCGGCGAGCACGCCGAGCGGCAGCGCGATGAGGACGCTGATCACGATGGCCACCAGCACCTGGCTGAGCGTGCTCATCGCGAGATCCCACAGCGCCACTCGCCCACCGCCACCGGGGATGGTGCCCATCGCGGCGATGAGCACCATGCACAACCCCACGCCGGTGGCGAGGCGCCACCCCTTGCTGGTGAACCCGATGAACGAGATGACCACGACTACGAAGAACCAGGGCAGCCAGACCAGGAATCGGTAGAGGGGGTTGATGACGTTGGTGACCAGGAAGTCGCTCACGGCCTGGGTGGCGTCGCTGAGGTTGGTCTGCACCCAGTCGACGGCGTCGTTGATGAACGGCGCGATGTCGACGGTGAGCCACGACGGGTAGGTGGTCCAGTCGAACAGGTGGGCAAGTGCGACCGCAGCCACGACGCTGCCCACCGCGATGCCACGGGCCACGTGGTGCGGCACCTTCGGCAGCATCGTCGACCAACGATTGAAGCGGTGCGTGCGCTCCCCGGTGGTGACTCGGTCGAGCGCAATGGCCATCAGCACGATGCCGAGGCCCGCGGCAGCCGCAGCGCCGACGTCCTGCTTCTGCAGCGCCGAGAGCACGGACTGGCCGAGGTCGCCGGTGCCGAGCAGCGAGGCCAGCACCACCACGCCGAACGCCATCATGATCACCTGGTTGAGGCCGAGCAGGATGGCGCGACGGGCCAACGGCAGCTGCACCTTGAACAGCTGCTGACGGGCGCTCGCACCGAACGACTGGCCGACCTCGTTCATCGCCACCGGCACGCTGCGCAGGCCGTGGTTGGTGAGCCGCACCGCGGGCGGGAGTGCGTAGATGACCGTGACCACGATGGCCGGCGGCACCTGGATGCTGAAGAAGACCTGCACGGGGCTGAAGTACACGAAGATCGGCAGCACCTGCGCGGTGTCGAGCAGCACGCGCACCACCTGCTCCACCTTGTCGCTGCGCGAGGTCCAGATGCCGAGCGGCACGCCGAGCAGCAGCGCGATGAAGACGGCCACCAACATGATGGCCAGGGTGATCATCGCCAGGTCCCAGTCGGCGATGACGCCCACACCGAACATCGCGGCTGCACCTCCCAGACCCGCACGGACGCCGCCGGTGCGCCAGCCGATGGCACCCGTGAGCGCCACCACGCCCGGCCACCGGAGGAACTCGAGCAAGTTCATCGTGACGTCGAACATCCACTGCAGCACGTCGCGGAGGGGATCGAAGAAGTAGGTGAAGATCGGCGAGGTCTGCCGGTTGTTGATGGTCCACTTGTAGGCGTTCTGCGCGCGCTGCTGGATGTCGAAGTCGAGCCAGCTCGGCACCTCGTGCGCGACCACCACGGCCACGATGGCCAGCGCGGCGAACACGCCGTAGGCGGTGTTGCGCTTGCGGCGACGCGCCGCGGCGACCTCGTCGGATTCCAGCTCGGGCAATGCCTCGACGGAGACCGCCGACATCAGACGTCCTCGCCGGCGATCACCGACAGCACGCCGACGCGGTCGATGGTGCCCACGGTGGCGCCGTCGCGCACCACCCGCACCGGCAGGTCGCTGTGCGCCACGATCGACACGGTGTCGCGCACCTTCGTGTCGGCCGACACCTCGCCGGCGAACGGGCCGTCGCTCGGCGGCGCCATGACGGCCTCCACTGGCACCACGTGGCTGCGCGGCACGTCGCGCACGAAGTTGGCCACGTACTCGTCGGCCGGGTTGAGCACCACTTCCGCCGGCGTGCCCACCTGCACGAAGCGACCGTTACGCATGATGGCGATGCGGTCGCCGAGGCGCAGCGCCTCCTGCAGGTCGTGGGTGATGAACATCATCGTCTTCTTCAGCTCGCGGCGAAGGCGCACGATCTCGTCCTGCATCTCACGGCGGATGAGCGGGTCGAGCGCCGAGAACGGCTCGTCGAACAGCATGATGTCGGGGTCGGTGGCGAGTGCTCGGGCCAGGCCGACGCGCTGCTGCTGACCGCCCGACAACTGGTGCGGCTTGTAGTCGCCCATGCCGGGCAGACCCACCAGCGCGAGCGTGCGGCCGGCGCGTTCACGACGCTCCTTCTTGTCGACCCCGCGCAGCTCGAGACCGAACGCCACGTTGTCGAGCAGCGTGCGGTGCGGCAGGAGGCCGAAGTGCTGGAACACCATGCTCACCTTGTGGCGGCGCACCTGCAGCAGCTGGTCGTCGTCGGCCTTGGTGACGTCGGTGCCCTCGATGATCACGCTGCCCGCGGTGGGTTCGATGAGGCGCGTGATGCAGCGGATGAGCGTGCTCTTGCCGCTGCCGGAGAGGCCCATCACCACGAACACCTCGCCGGGGGCGACGTCGAGGTTCACCTCGCGCATCGCGACGACGTTGCCGTGCAGTGCCTCGAGCTCGCCGCGCGGCATGTCCGCCTCGGGCGATCCGACGATGCGTTCGGCGCGCGGGCCGTAGACCTTCCAGAGGTCACGAACCGAGATCATCGACTCCATTTGGCACTCCCCCTTGGTCACCCCACGCGACCGGGCGGGAGCTTAGACCGATGCCGCCGAACCCAGTTGTTCCACGATCCGGACCGCGAGATCGAGGTCGTCGATGAGCGGCCGATCGTCGGTGGAGGTGGGCAGCGCGGCGCACGCATCGAGGAGCGATCGCACGCCGTCGCTCATCTCGGCCGGGTCGCGTCGGCGCAGTGCCCGCACCGCGGCCACGAGCTCGCACGCGGCCACCACCCTCGCGGCTCGCACCTGTTCGTCGAGCACCACCGCACCGCGGCTGGCGAAGGTGGCGTGGTCCTCGGTGCCGAGCGAGATCGACGCCGTGTGGCGGCTGGTCGGGTCCGCCAGCGTCCGCACGGTCTCGAGTGCGGCACCGGCGGTGTACTCGAGCACCATCAGCCCCGAGCTGCCGGCGGGGCCGTCGGCCAGGAACCGGCCGCCGCCCGTGTACGCCGGGTCGTTGAGCTTCACCAGCCGGGCGAGCGACGACGACGCCCACTGCACCAGCGCGAGCCGGACCGTGTCGAGCCGCAGCCCGAGGCTGGTGAGGTTGAACGAACCGTGGTGCACCACACCGTCGGCGTTGTACCGCGGGTTCTCGGCGCCGGCGTTGATGGCGCTGCGCAGCTCCGCCGCCAACTCGCCCACCACGTCGAGCGCAGGCCCGGCGACGAACGGGATCACCCGCCACGACAGCGGGTCCTGCGTGCGCACCGGCGCCCATCTGCCGGCGTCGAGCACGTCGCGCATCGCCCGGCCGGCACGGTCCACCCCGGGCGACGGGCGTGTGGCCACCGCACCGGGCGACCACTGCTGTGGGTTGGCGTGCACGGCCGCGGCGCCGAGCGCGGCGACTCGCAGCGAGCCCGCCATGAAGTGCTCGACGGCGAGCGCACCATGTGCTGCGACGGCGAGCGTGGCCGCGCTGGAGCTGATGAACGACAGCGCACCGCTGCCCTCGATGTGGTCGAGGTACGCAGCGACGGCGCCATCACGCCACGGGCGTTCGCCCAGCAGGTTCAGCGCCAGCTCGGCGAGCGGCGCGATGTCGCCGGTGCCCATCGCGGCGAACTCGCGCACCACCGGCGTGCGGCCGTCGTTCGCGGCGCGACGCAACGCGTCGACCACTTCGAACGGGATGCCCGAGCCCGGGATCGACAGCTGGGCGAGGCGGATCAGCATCGTGGAGCGTGCGACGTGCTCGCCGAGGTCGTCGCCGTGGCCCGTGCTGTGCGAACGGACGAGCCGCAGACCGTGCCCGCCGTCGTGGTCGTCGGCCGGCACGTCGCGGTTCGCACCCACGCCGGTGGTGCGCCCGTAGGCCACTCCCTCGGCGGCGAGCGCCGCGGCGAGCGCGGCGTTGGCGCGCAACGCTGCCTCCACGCCGTCGGCGAATTCGAGGTGGAACGGCTCGAGCCGGTCGGCGGCGAGCACGTCGACGTCGACGACGTCGGCGCCCAGTCGGAACGTCTGCATGGGCGGCACGGTACGCGCCCGCCTCACACGACGCGCAACTCCCCCGGCTCCAGCCGCGCCGCCATCGCCTTCGCCGGTGCCCGGTCGGTGACCAGCACGTCGCCCGGCTGCAACGACGGCAGCGCCACCAACCCCTCGGCGCCGAACTTCGACGAGTCGACCGCGTACACGCGCTGCTCGGCGATCTGCGCCATGGCGGCCGACATCTGCGCCTCGGCGTGCTCCTGCACCATCAACCCGCGACGGGCGTCGAGGGCCGATGCGGAGAGGATGGCCACACGCACCCGCATCGACCGCACCACGTCGAACGCCGACGCATCGAACGATGCACCGTCGTGGTTGCGCAGCTCGACGCCGGCCATGTGCACCCGGTTGCCGGGGATGGTGGCGAGCGTGGTGGCGATGAACGTCGAGTTCGTCACCACCGTGAGCCCGCGGTGCTGGCGCAGCGCTTGTGCCACGAACCCGGTGGTGCTCCCGGTGTCGAGGGCGATGCTGTCGCCGTCGTGCACCAGGGCCGCCACCGCACCGGCGATGGCCACCTTCTCGCGCTGGTGCACCGTCATCCGTGCCAGGAACGGGGCCTCGCCGGGTCGGCTGCGACCCACCACGGCGCCGTGCACCTTCTCGACCACGCCGCGCTCGACCAGCGGTTGCACCACCCGCCGCACCGTCTGCTCGCTCACGTGCAGCAGCGTGGCCAGCTCGCGCACGCTGATGGTGCCCCGCAGCGACACGGCGTTGAGCACTTCCTCCTCGTAGCGAGCCATGTGAGCATTCCAACACAAAGCAACACCTCTGTCGGTATGCGGTCGCACGTGCGCGACAATCGCCCACGTGACCGCACTTCCCTCCTCTGCACGCGTCGTGGTGATCGGCGGCGGCATCGTCGGCTGCTCCACGGCATACCACCTGGCCAAGCTGGGCTGGACCGACACGGTGCTCATCGAGAAGCACATGCTCACGTCCGGCTCCACGTTCCACGCGGCCGGCCTCGTCGGCCAGCTGCGCACCAGCGCCAACATCACCCAGCTGCTCGGCAACTCCGTCGAGCTGTACAAGACCCTCGAGGCCGAGACCGGCCAGGCCACCGGCTGGAAGATGAACGGCGGCCTGCGCCTGGCGTGCAACCAAGAGCGCTGGACCGAGGTGCAGCGCCAGGCCACCACGGCGAAGAGCTTCGGGCTGGAGATGCACCTGCTGTCGCCGAAGGAGGCACAGGACCTGTGGCCGATCATGGAGGTGCACGACGTGGTGGGCGCCGCGTTCCTGCCCACCGACGGCCAGGCCAACCCGAGCGACATCACGATGGCGCTCGCGCGCGGTGCCCGCATGCGCGGCGCCACCATCTGCGAGGAGACCGAGGTCGCGAGCATCGAGGTGGTCGATGGTGTGGTGAAAGCCGTGGTCACGAACCAGGGCCGCATCGAGTGCGAGAAGGTCGTGCTCTGCGGCGGGCAGTGGACGCGCGAGCTGGCCGCCACCGTCGGCGTGAACGTGCCGCTCGTGCCGGTGGAGCACCAGTACGTCATCACCGAGCCGTTCACGCCCGAGGTGCCGCGCAACCTGCCCACCCTGCGCGACCCCGACCGCCTCACCTACTACAAGGAGGAAGTGGGCGGTCTGGTGATGGGTGGCTACGAGCCGAACCCCATTCCGTGGGCCGTGAAGGGCATCCCCCGCCCGTTCCAGTTCCAGCTGCTCGACAGCAACTGGGACCACTTCGCCCCCACGATGGAGCTCGCCATCGGCCGCGTGCCCGCATTGGCCGAGGCCGGCATGCGCCAGCTCATCAACGGTCCCGAGAGCTTCACGCCCGACGGCAACTTCATCCTCGGTGAGGCACCCGAGCTGAAGAACTTCTACGTCGGCGCCGGCTTCAACGCGTTCGGCATCGCGGCCGGCGGCGGCGCCGGTCAGGCACTGGCCGAATGGGTGCACGACGGCACACCGCCGTTCGACCTGTGGGTGGTCGACATCCGTCGCTTCGGCCGGCCGCACCAGGACACCGACTGGGTGCGCACCCGCACGCTGGAGGCGTACTCGAAGCACTACACGATGGCCTGGCCGTTCGAGGAGCACCACAGTGGCCGCCCGTGCCGCACGTCGCCGCTGTACGACCGTCTGCTCACCGCCGGGGCGTCGTTCGGCGAGAAGCTCGGCTGGGAGCGCCCGAACTGGTTCGCCGACCTCGCTGCGGGAGAGGCCCCGGTCGACGCGTACACGTACGGTCGCCAGAACTGGTTCGGTGCGGTCGGCCGCGAGCACCGCGCCTGCCGCGAGGCCGCGGTGCTCATCGACCAGACGTCGTTCGCGAAGTTCGTTCTGAAGGGCCCCGACGCGTTGTCAGCACTCGACTGGATCTGCGCCAACGACGTGCACAAGCCGGTCGGCTCGCTCACCTACACGCAGATGCTCGACGACAAGGGCGGCATCCAGTGCGATCTCACCGTGGCACGGGTGGCGCACGACGAGTTCTACATCGTCACCGGCACCGGCTTCGCCACGCACGACTTCGACTGGATCAGCCGCAGCATCCCCGACGGCGCCAACGCACAGCTCCTCGACGTCACGTCGGCGTGGTCGGTGCTCACGCTGATGGGCCCGCAGGCACGCACCATCCTGCAGTCGGTCACCTCGGCCGACGTGTCGAACGAGGCGTTCCCGTTCGGCACGATGCAGACCGTCGGCATCGCCGGCTGCCCGGTGCGCGCATTGCGCATCACGTACATGGGCGAGCTCGGATGGGAGCTGCACCTGCCGGTGGAGTACGCGCCGCGGGTGTACGACACGCTCGTCGCCGCAGGGGCACCGCACGGCATGGTGAACGCCGGCTACCGCGCGATCGAGAGCTGTCGCCTCGAGAAGGGCTACCGCGCCTGGGGCAGCGACATCGGCCCCGACCACACCCCGCTCGACGCCGGGCTCGGCTGGGCCGTGAAGACGAAGAAGGCCATCCCGTTCAAGGGGCGCGACGCCATCGTGGCGCAGCAGCAGCGCGGCCTGCGCAAGCTGCTCGCCGCGTTCACCGTCGACCCGTCGGTGGTGCTGCTCGGCCGCGAGACCATCTACCGCGACGGCGAGCGCGTGGGCTGGCTCACCAGCGGCGGCTACGGCTACACGATCGACAAGTCAATCGGATACGGCTACGTCCGCAACCCCGACGGCCTCACCCGCGACTGGGTGCTGGCCGGCAGCTACGAGCTCGAGGTGGCCGGTGGCCGCGTGCCCGCCGAGCTGTCGCTGCAGCCGCTGTACGACCCCACCAATGCACGAGTGAAGGCCTGACCCATGACCGTTCCCGCACGCGCCCGCATCGTCGTCATCGGCGGCGGCATCCTCGGCTGCTCCATCGCCTACTGGCTCACCAAGATGGGCGAGACCGACGTGACGCTCCTCGAGCAGCACCAGCTCACCGACGGCGCCACCTGGCACGCGGCCGGCCTCGTCGGTCAGCTGCGCTCCAGCCGCAACACCACCCGCATGCTCGAGCAGTCGGTGGAGATGTACCGCGGCCTCGAGGCCGAGACGGGCCAGGCGGTCGACTGGCACGAGACCGGCAGCCTGCGCCTCGCCTGCTCGCCCGAGCGTGTGCTCGAGCTGAAGCGACTCGCCACGATGGCGAAGAGCTTCGGTCTGCCGATGGACGTGATCTCGCCCGAGAAGGCGCAGGAGCTGTTCCCGCTGATGAGCACCGAGGACGTGCTCGCCGCGGCGTTCCTGCCCACCGACGGCTACATCGACCCGGCGTCGGTCACCATGGCCATCGCTCGCGGCGCACGCATGCGCGGCGCCACCGTGTGCGAGCACACCCGCGTCACCTCCATCACCGTGGACGGTCGCCACTGCAGCACCATCCAGTACGTCGACCGCGACGGCGAGCCGGGCAGCATCGAGTGCGAGATGGTGGTCAACGCGGCCGGCATGTGGGGCATGGAGGTCGGCCGCATGGCGGGCGTGCGCATCCCCGCCACGGCGGTGGAGCACCAGTACCTGTTGAGCGGCCCCATCGAGGGCTACACGCCGGTCGAACTGGGGAAGATGCCCACGATGCGCGACCCCGATCACCTCGTGTACTACAAGCCCGACGGCCCCGGCCTGCTCATCGGCGGCTACGAGCCCGACACCATCGCGTTCGGCACGAATGGCATCCCGTCGCCATTCCAGCGGCAGCTGTTCGACCCGAACTTCGACCGCTTCGCGCAGCTCGCCGAGCTGGGTGCGAAGCGCACGCCGTGCCTCGAGACCGCCGGCATCCGCACGCTGCTCAACGGACCCATCCCCTACTCGGCCGACGCCGACTTCGTGATGGGCCGCGTGCCCGAGCTCGACAACTACTACGTGGCCACCGGCTTCCTGTACGGCATCGCTGCCGGCGGCGGCGCCGGGAAGATGATGGCCGAGTGGATGCTCGAGGGCCGTCCGTCGCTCGACCTGTGGCCACTCGACGTGCGCCGCTTCTCGTTCCATCACACGACGCGCCACTTCATGGACACGCGCATGGTGGAGATGTACGCGCACCACTACAAGCTCGCTGCGCCGGGCTCCGAAAAGGCCACCGCGCGCGGCATCCGTCGCAGCCCGTTGCACGGCACGCTCGCCTCGCACCGCGCCGTGTTCGGCAGCCGCGGCGGGTGGGAGCGTCCGCTGTGGTTCGCACCCGAGGGCGTCGAGCCCGTCGACCGCCCGTCGTTCACCGAGCCGAACTGGTTCACCCATGTCGGCAACGAGCACCGCGCTGCGCGCGAGGGCGTGGCGCTGGTGGACCAGACGTCGTTCGCGAAGTTCGAGATCACCGGCCCGGGCGCGATGGCGGCGGTGCAGTGGTTGAGCGTGGCCGACATGGACAAGCCCGTCGGCAGCGCCATCTACACGCAGCTGTGCAACGAGCGCGGCGGCATCGAGTGCGACCTCACCATGACCCGCACGGCTCCCGACAGCTGGTACGTGGTCACTGGCGCGGCCTTCGGCGCGCACGACATGGGTTGGATCCGCTCGAACTCGCCCGACGACGGCAGCATCATCGTGCGCGACCTCACGTCGGCCCGCGCGGTCATCAACCTTTGCGGCCCGAAGAGCCGCGGCGTGCTGCAGGCCGCGTGCGAGGACGACGTGTCGAACGAGGCGTTCCCGTACGCCACCGCACGCGAGCTCACCATCGGCTCAGCGCCCGTGCTGGCACTGCGCATCGGTTACACCGGCGAGCTCGGCTGGGAGCTGCACGTGCCCACCGAGTACGCGGCACACGTGTACGAGACGTTGCGCGCGGCCGGTGAGCCGCACGGCATCGTCGACGTCGGATACCGCGCCATCGACACGATGCGCATGGAGAAGGGCTACCTCTACTGGAGCACCGACATCACGCCCGACACCACTCCGTGGGAGGCCGGGCTCGGCTGGCGCGTCAGCATGAAGAAGGGCGACTTCCTCGGCCGCGATGCACTCGTGGCGCAGAAGGAGGCCGGCGTCACCCGCCGCCTGTGCACGTTCACGCTCGAGTCGATGGCCTACCCGGTGAGCGGCGAGGCCATCATCGCCGACGGTCGCGTCGTCGGCTTCACCACGTCGGCCAACTTCGGCCACACCGTGGGCAAGCCGGTGGTCTACGGCTACCTGCCCGTGGAACTGCTCGACCGCACCGAGTTCACCATCGAGGTCTACGGCGAGCCCATCCCCGCGGTGCGGCACGATCGCCCGCTGCACGATCCGGCAGGTGCGAGGCTGAAGGGATGAGCGACATCGCCGACGCGCTGCAGCGCGCGGGCTTCCCTGCCGACAGCCCCACCACCCGCCTCGCCGGGCTCACCAACGTGAACCACCTCGTCGAGCGCGACGGCGAGCGCTTCGTGCTGCGCATCCCCGGGGCGGGCACCGGCGAGTACATCGACCGTCGCAACGAGGAGGTCGCGGCGCGCAGCGCTGCGGCCGCCGGTGTGAACGCCGAGGTGCTGTTCTTCGATGCCACCGACGGCCTGATGGTCACCCGGTTCGTCGACGGCGCGGCCACCATGGATGCCGCACGGTTCCGCGACCTCGACGCCGTGGCGCGCGCCGGCCGGGCGTTCCGCGAACTGCACACCACCGCGGCGCCGTTCTCCACCGACTTCGACCTGTTCGGCATGATCGACGACTACAAGCGCCTGCTCGCCGAGAAGGGCGCCACCCTGCCCGACGGCTACGACGAGTTGCAGGCCGCGGCCGAGGCCACGCGTGTGGCGTTGGAGTCGTCGGCCCGCCCACTGGTGCCCTCACACTGCGACCCACTGTGCGAGAACTTCCTCGACACGGGCGAGCGGATGTACGTCATCGACTACGAGTACTCGGGCAACAACGACCCGATGTGGGACCTCGGCGACCTGTCGGTGGAGGGCGAGTTCGGGCCCGAGCAGGACGCCGCGTTGCTGCGCGCCTACTTCGGCGGCGAACCGCCCGCCGACGAGGTCGGACGCATGGTCGCGTACAAGGCGATGTGCGATCTGCTGTGGACGCTGTGGGGCGTGATCCAGCACGTCAACGGCAATCCGGCCGACGATTTCTGGGCCTACGCGACCGGTCGGTTCGAGCGCTGTGCGAGGCTGATGTCGGACCCCGCATATTCGGTACATCTGTCTCGCGTATCCGGTTCCTGATGTGCTAGGTTTTCCATGATGCGGATTCGGTCCGCATTGTGGAACATGCGGAAAGGCACCTCATGAGCGACGGCGACGACCTGGATCTGGCAGCACTCCCCGACGACGAGCTCGTCACCCAGATGCACGAGGACCTCTACGACGGTCTCGCCCCCGAGATCGCCGAGGGCACGATGATCCTCCTCGACCGCGGCTGGGCGCCCGACAAGGTGCTCAACGACGCACTCGTCGAAGGCATGCGCATCGTCGGCATCGACTTCCGCGACGGCATCCTCTTCGTGCCCGAGGTGCTCCTCAGCGCCAACGCGATGAAGGCCGGCATGGAGATCCTCCGCCCGCTGCTCGCCGAGACCGGCGCCGAGCCCATCGGCAAGGTGGTCATCGGCACCGTCAAGGGCGACATCCACGACATCGGCAAGAACCTCGTCGCGATGATGCTCGAGGGCGCCGGCTTCGAGGTCATCGACCTCGGCATCAACACCGATGCCGATGCGTTCCTCGCCGCGCTCGACGAGCACCAGCCCGACATCCTCGGCATGTCGGCTCTGCTCACCACCACCATGCCGTACATGAAGGTGGTCATCGACACGCTGCAGGAGCGTGGCCTGCGCGAGCAGTACATCATCCTCGTCGGCGGCGCGCCGCTGAACGAGGAGTTCGGCGCCGCCATCGGTGCCGACGCCTACTGCCGCGATGCGGCCGTCGCGTCCGAGACCGCCAAGCAGCTCGTCACCGCCCGCCGCGGCAAGACCGAGCCCCCCGGCCCGTCCGTCTGAGTCGACACATGTCGCAGCCACTCGTGTTGGCCTGCGGGGCACTGGTCAGCGAGCTCCGTGCGGTGCTCGCGGCCGACGGCCTGTCCGAGCACGTCGAGGTCCGCTACCTCCCGGCGAACTTCCACAACCGGCCCGATCGCATCGTGCCGGCACTGCGTGAACTGCTCGACGAGCTCGACCCGCACGGCGACCGCGAGGTGCTCGTCGGCTACGCCGACTGCGGCACCGGTGGCGGCCTCGATGCGCTGCTCACCGAGCGACCGAACCTGCGTCGCCTCCCCGGCGACCACTGCTACGAGTTCTTCTCGGGCAGCCCGCTGTTCCGCGAGCTCACCGAATCCGAGCTCGGCACGTTCTACCTCACCGACTTCCTGGCGAAGCACTTCGAGGCGCTCGTGTGGCAGGGGCTTCGCCTCGACCGCCACCCCGAGCTGCTGCCCGCGTACTTCGGCAACTACACCCGGCTGATGCTGCTCACCCAGACCGAGCGCGACGACGTGGTGGCCGCCGGCCGCGACGCCGCCGAACGCCTGGGGCTGCGCTTCGAGCACCGCCACGTCGGCCTCGCCCACTTCCACGACGCCGTGAGCGTCTCGATTCGAAAGGTCGCCTGACATGTCACGTCGGTCGAAGGACGAGATCGTCCTCATCCTGTGGCGCGACATCCCCGCGCAGATCAACGGCAAGCTCGGCGAGGAGAAGCACGGCGTCGTGCTCCCCCACCGCTTCCAGAAGGCCATCGACCGCGCCGCCATGGTGGCCGGCAAGAAGACCGCCCAGGAGTACGTCGGTGAGTGGCGGCGCACCAGCTACCCGGTCACCGCCGACCTCGTCGCCACCGTGGAGGCCACCGCCGCCTCCATCGAGCAGGAGTTCACGAACGAGCGCCTCCACGCGCTCGTCGACAACGGCGGATGGGACCCCGCCTCACCCGATCAAGCAGAAGCACAGGAAGAACAATGACCCACACCGTCATCAGCTCCGCCACCAAGGAAGTGGTCATCGGTTTCGACCGGCCCTTCGTGATGATCGGTGAGCGCATCAACCCCACCGGCCGCAAGCTCCTCGCCGAGGAGATGAAGAACGGCGACTTCAGCCGCGTCGAGGCGGACGCCCTGGCCCAGGTGGCCGCGGGCGCGCACATGCTCGACGTCAACGCCGGCATCCCGCTGGCCGACGAGCCGGCGCTGCTGGCCCGTGCGGTGCAGCTCGTGCAGGGCGTCACCGACGTGCCGCTGAGCATCGACTCGTCGATCATCGAGGCGCTCGAGGCCGGCCTCGCGGTGTACAAGGGCAAGGCGCTCGTCAACTCGGTCACCGGCGAGGAGGAGCAGATGGAGCGCGTGCTCCCGCTCGTCGCCAAGTACGGCGCCGCCGTGGTGGCCATCAGCAACGACGAGACCGGCATCAGCACCGATCCCGACGTGCGCTTCAACGTCGCGAAGAAGATCGTCAACCGCGCCGCCGACTACGGCATCCCGGCCTCCGACATCGTGGTCGACCCGCTCGTCATGCCCATCGGCGCGATGGGCACCGCCGGCCGTCAGGTGTTCGCACTGCTGCGCCGCCTGGTGACCGAGCTGAAGGTGAACACCACCTGCGGCGCCAGCAACGTGAGCTTCGGCCTGCCCGCGCGCAACAACATCACCGGCACGTTCCTGGCCATGGCCATCTCCAACGGCATGACCTCGGCCATCATGAACCCGCTCCACCCCGAGGTGAAGACGATGGTGATGGCGGCCGACGTGCTGGCCGGCAACGACCAGGACTGCATGGCCTGGATCCGCGCCAACCGCGATCCCGATGCCCCCACCGGCGCCCGCGAGGGTCGCGCCGGCGGCCGACGCGCACGTCGCGCGGAGTAGTCGCCCGTGCCGCGTGTCGTCTTCACACCTTCCGGCCTCGATGGTGAGGTCGCGCCCGGCACCACGGTGCTGCAAGCGGCGCGCGACCTCGGTGTCGACCTCGACTCGGTGTGCGGTGGCCGCGGCATCTGCGGCCGCTGCCAGGTGGCGTGCTCGCCCGGCAGCTTCCCGAAGTGGGCCATCGAGAACGACACCGACTCGCTGAGCCCGTGGGGCGACACCGAGGAGGCGTACCTCCAGCGCCGCGGCATGAAGCCCGACCGCCGACTTGGCTGCTGCGCCCTCATCAACGACGACGTGGTGCTCGACGTGCCGCCCGAGAGCCAGGTGCACCGCCCCGTGGTGCGCAAGAGCCTCGACCTCAGCGACGTGATGCTCGACCCGGCGGTGCACCTGTACTACCTCGAACTGCCGCCGTCGGTGCTCGGCGACGCCGAGTCGATGAGCGACCTCGTGGTGGCCGAGATGCAGTCGGCGCACAACCGCACGGTCACGCATCTCTCGCTCACCGCGTTGCAGCAGGTGCACAAGGCGTTCAGCGGCCAGGACCGCGCCGCCACGGTGGCCGTGCGCGGCGATGCCGTCATCACCGCGTGGCCCGGCTACGTCGACCGCGCGTGCGGCATCGCCGTCGACATCGGCAGCACCACCATCGCCGGCCACCTGTGCGACATCGGCACCGGTGAGATCCTCTCGTCGGCCGGTCGGATGAACCCGCAGATCCGTTTCGGCGAAGACCTGATGAGCCGCGTCTCGTACGTGATGATGAACCCGGGCGGCGAGCGCAACCTCACCGAGGCCGTTCGCGGCGCGCTCAACGAGCTCATCGACGAGCTGTGCGAGCAGGCCGATGCCACCGCCGACGAGGTGCTCGAGATCGTGCTCGTCGGCAACCCGATCATGCACCACATCGTGGCCGGCATCGACCCCACTCCCCTCGGCCAGGCACCGTTCACGCTGGCCACCGCCGAGGCCATCGAGGTGCCCGCCTCCGACTTCGAGCTGCACGCGCCGCACGCCCAGGTGTACCTGGCGCCGTGCATCGCCGGGCATGTCGGCGCCGACACCGCGGCGGTCATCCTCTCCGAGGGCCCGCACCGCTCGTCCACCGTGCAGTTGCTGGTCGACGTCGGCACCAACGCCGAGATCGTGCTCGGCGACCGGACCCGTCAATTCGCCGCCAGCAGCCCCACCGGCCCGGCGTTCGAGGGCGCCCAGCTGAGCTGCGGCCAGCGCGCCACCGCCGGCGCCATCGAGCGCGTGCGCATCGACCCGGCCACGCTCGAAGCGCGCTTCAAGGTCATCGGCAGCGACCTGTGGAGCGACGAAGCAGGCTTCGCCGAGTCGACCGAGTCGCTCGACATCTCGGGCATCTGCGGCTCGGGCATCATCGAGGTCATCGCCGAGATGTACCTGGCGGGCATCATCGACCAGGACGGCGTCGTGCAGGGCGGCATGGCGGGCCGTAGCCCGCGCATCATCGAGGACGGCCGCACGTTCAGCTACGTCGTGCACGAGGCCGACGGCGTGCGCCTGTGCATCACCCAGAACGACGTGCGCGCCATCCAGCTCGCCAAGGCCGCATTGCGCGCCGGCATCGAGCTGCTCATGCACCACGCCGGTCTCACCGAGCTGCACGACATCCGCCTCGCCGGCGCCTTCGGCAGCCACATCGACCCGGTGTACGCGCTCATCCTCGGCCTCGTGCCCGACTGCCCGGTGCAGCAGGTGCGTTCGGTCGGCAACGCCGCCGGCGCCGGTGCCGTGCGCGCCCTGCTCTCGGTGGAGGCCCGCCGCGAGATGGAGCAGGCCGTGCGCCACGTGGTGAAGATCGAGACGGCCACCGAGCCGGCCTTCCAGGCCGAGTTCATCGGTGCGATGGCGTTCCCCCACGCCACGGCCCCGTCGCCCCACCTGTCCAGCGTGGTGACGCTCCCGGAGCGCACCGCATCCGCGACGCCCGAGCGCGGCGGCCGACGCCGACGTGCCCGCGGCGAGAAGGAGGAGTCATGACCGACACCGCAACTCCCGAGCATTCGGGCGGTGGCCGCCGTTCCGGTGGTCGCGCCGGGCGCGCCGCGATGCGCGCCGCCAACGTCATCGAGCGCGTGCCGTACCTCACTCGCACGATGCGGCCGTTCGAGATCCTCGACGAGGAGTCGCTCGCCATCATCGAGCACACCGCCGACACGGTGCTCGAGGAGGTCGGCATCGAGGTGCGCGACTACCCCGAGGCGCTGCCGATGTTCGCCAAGGCCGGCGCCAAGGTCGACGGCACCCGCGTGCGGTTCCCCCGTGGCATGTGCCGCGAGCTGGTCAGCAAGAACGCGCCGGCGCAGTACACCCAGCACGCCCGCAACCCGCAGCACAGCGTGGTCATCGGCGGCAACAACACGGTGTTCGCCCCGAACTACGGCTCGCCGTTCGTGCACGACCTCGACGGTGGCCGTCGCTACGCCACGCTCGCCGACTTCCAGAACTTCGTGAAGCTCGCCTACTCGTCGCCGTGGCTGCACCACTCGGGCGGCACCGTGTGCGAGCCCGTCGACGTGCCGGTGAGCAAACGCCACCTCGACATGGTGTACTCGCACCTCAAGTACAGCGACAAGCCGTTCATGGGCTCGGTCACCGCCGGGTCGCGTGCGCAGGACAGCGTCGACCTCGCCCGCATCGGCTTCGGTGGCGACCTGCAGGACCGCACCGTGATGACCAGCCTCATCAACGCGTCGTCGCCTCTCGTGTGGGACGGCACCATGCTGGCCGCCGCGCAGGTCTACGCCGAAAACAACCAGGCGTGCATCATCACCCCGTTCATCCTCGCCGGTGCGATGGCGCCGAGCACCAGCGCCGGCGTCGCCGTGCAGACCCTGGCCGAGGCGCTCGCCGGCATGACCTTCACCCAGATCGTGCGCCCCGGCGCACCGGTGGTGTTCGGCTCGTTCGCCAGCTCGATGAGCATGCAGACCGGTGCCCCCACGTTCGGCACCCCCGAGCCCGCACTCGTGCTCTACACCGTGGCCGCGCTCGCCCGCCGCCTCGGTGTGCCGTTCCGCTCGGGCGGTTCGCTCACCGCCTCGAAGCTGCCCGATGCGCAGGCCGCGTACGAGAGCGCCAACACGCTGCAACCCACCGTGCTCGGCGGCGTGAACTTCGTGCTCCACGCCGCCGGCTGGCTGGAGGGTGGCCTTGCCATCGGCTACGAGAAGTTCATCCTCGACTGCGACCAGCTGGGCATGATGCACACGTTCGTGCGTGGCCTCGACACGTCGACCAACGGCCTTGCGCTCGACGCCTTGCGCGAGAACCCGCCCGGCAACCACTTCCTCGGCACGTCGCACACGCTCGCCAACTTCGAGACCGCGTTCTACCGCAGCGACACCGCCGACAACGCGAGCTTCGAGCAGTGGAGCGACGAAGGCGGCCTCGACGCCGCGCAGCGCGCCAACGCGCTCTGGAAGCGCCGCCTCGCCGAGTACGAGGCACCGGCACTCGACGACGCCGTCGACGCCGCGATGCAGGAGTTCGTCACCCGCCGCAAGGCCGAACTCCCCGACGAATTCGCCTGAAAGGACATGCAGTGACCACCCTGCGCCAACTGATCGCCGACGCCCGCTTCGAGGTCATCCCGCTGAAGAACCTCGAAGCGCAGCTCGAGCACATCCCCGCCGGCGCTTCGGTGTCGGTCACGTGCAGCTTCGCCAAGGGTCAGCAGACCACGCTCGACCTCACCCGCCGCATCATCGACCTCGGCCACATGGCCGTGCCGCACTTCTCGGCACGCCTCGCCGAGGACGACGTGGTCGTGAAGCAGCTCGCCACGTTCTGCCGCGACAACGGCATCCAGGAGATCTTCCTGGTGGCCGGCGACGCACCCGAGGCCGCCGGCAAGTACGACGGCGCGGTCGCGTTCCTGCGCGACTTCCTCGAGATGGACCACGGCCTCAAGCGCATCGGCGTGACCGCCTACCCCGACGGCCACTCGTTCCTCTCCCCCGAGGTCGTCCGCGACGCGCTGCACACCAAGCAGGCGATGCTCGCCGAGGCCGGCATCCCCGGCTTCGTCAGCACGCAGATGCACTTCGACACCAAGCAGTGGATCCAGTGGCTGCGCGACGAGCGTGCCGCCGGGTTCGACCTGCCGGTGCACATCGGCGCCCCCGGTGCCATCGACCGCGCCAAGCTCATCTCGCTGAGCACGAAGCTCGACATCGGCAGCAGCGTGCGGTTCCTGCAGAAGAACAGCGGCGCCATCTTCAAGATGTTCCGCCCCGGTGGCTACAACCCGGCGAAGTTCCTCACGCCCCTCGCGAAGGTGGCCGACGAGCTGAACATCGAGGGCATCCACCTGTTCACGTTCAACAACGTGAAGGCCACCGCCGAGTGGCAGCAGCAACAGCTCACCAAGCTCTCCTGACGGGTCAGGACTTGGCGCGACGGTGGCCCATGCGGCGGCCGACGTGCACGATGGTGGCGGGCACGTAGAACGCCCGCGCCGGCAGTGAGACCTCGCTCCACGGCCGCTTCGCCAGCGGGGCACGCCACGCGAGGAAGCGGTAGAAGAAGAACACCGCGATCACGAGGTGCATCACCATCAGCGCCCACGGGTAGCCGGTCGGGCCGATGATACCCATGGCCGCACCGGCGATCAGCGGGCCGGCGATGGCGCCGAGGCCGTACATCTTCACCAGCTGCGAGGCCGCGCCGCCGAGCTGGTCGGGCTCGATCCAGTCGTTCGTGTACGCACCCGAGATGGAGTACAGCGGATAGCTGAACCCGCCGACGAGCATGAACAGGAAGAACGCCATCGGCTTGTGCGGCGAGTCGAGCAGCATCAGGCCGGCGGCACCGGCCGAGCACAGGCTGGCCACCACGCCGACGGCGCGACGGTCGATCTCGTCGCTCGTCGACGAGATGGGCCACTGGAAGAACACGCCGCCGATGCTGGGCAGTGCCACGAACAGACCGACGAGCCCGAGGTTCACCCGCGTCGCGTAGATGGCGGCCATGCCCGAGATGGCACCGTGCGCGATGCCGACGAGGAAGCACGAGTACACGCCCGTCGGCACGATCTTCGACAGCTCGCGCAGCGAGATCGGCTCCGACGCGTCGAGGCCCGGCGCCACCGCGGCCTCCGACAACGACACCGGCGCCACGGCGAGCGACGTGATGATGGCCGCCACCGCGAACCCGGTGACGAGCAGCGGGTCGAACAGGGACACCGACACCTGGCCGATGCCGTAGAACGCGATGGTGATGACGCCGTACACCGCGAGCAACCGACCGCGGTTCTCGTTGTCGGCGAGGTCGTTGAGCCACGACTCGGCCACCACGTAGAGGCCGGCGAAGCACAGGCCGGTGATGAGCCGCAGGAAGATCCACGACGTGGCGTCGACCGTGATGCCGATGCCGATGGTGGCCGCGGCGAGCAACGACGCGAGCGCGGCATACACACGGATATGACCCACCCTGCCGAGCCCGCGCAACGTGAGCACCGACCCGAGGAGGAAGCCGACGTAGTACGCGGCCGAGATGAGGCTGCTGACCACCGTCGGCAGCCCCACCTCCTCGGAACGGACACCGAGCAGCGTGGAGAACAGGCCGCCCGCGGTCATCAGCAGCGCAAGGCCGACGAACAGGCCCCACGTGGCCAGCGCGATGCCGCGCCGGCCCGGCGGGCCGTCGTCGAGTCGCAGCCCTTCGCTGCTCATTCGCGTCGCGTCAGATCAGCACGATCGACTCGACCACGGCCTGCGTGAAGTCGAGCAGATCGGTGTTGGACGGGCCGGGGCCCTGGCAGAGCGCGACGATCATCTTGCCGCGGTCGGGCTGCGGGAGCGCCATGATGACCTTCGACGACAGGCCGTCGGCACCGCACCCGTCGAGCAGCAGCACCTCGGCGTTGCCGCTCAACGTGGGGTACGCCGACTGCGTGGTGCGATCGGTGCACACCTCGGGACCCGGATCGAGCAGACCGAGCAGCTCCTCCGCCGAGGCGAGATCGGCGTCGTTGCCGACGAGGATGGAGATGCCGAACGTGGAGTGGTCGTCCTCGCGGTTGTAGTCGGCCAGGTTGTCGGCACCGGTGACGTGCGCGAACTGCACGCCGTCGGAGTCGATGGGCGCCGAGTCGAGCTCGAACGTGTCGAGCATGATGACCGTGAACACGTTGGTGTCGTCGGCCACCACCACGACGCCCGGATCGGACGGTGCGGTGGTGACGGGCGGCTGCGTGGTCTCGGGCGCCGTGATGACCAACGTGGTCTCGGGTGCCGTGGTGGAGGGCTCGGGCAGCAGCGTGGTGACCGCCTCGGACGAGGGCACCACCGTGGTGCCGGGCGACACGGTCTCCTTGTCGTCACCGCCGAGCGCGACGACGAGCACCACCACGATGGCGACGACGGCGACGACGCCGGTGATGATCCAGGGCAGCTTGTTGTTCGCCGGCTTGCCGGGCGTGGCCGGACCACCGGGACCGCCCGGCGTGATGGGCGGCGCGCCCGCAGGCGAGTACGCCTGGGTGGGCATCTGAGTGGTCGGCGCAGGCTGCGGCGTGGGCTGGAACTGCGGCACCGCGGGCGGCGGCGGAGGCGGGGGCACCGCCCCGGCCGGCGGCTGAGGAGGCTGCCCCGGGTTCGGCGGCGGCGGGAGTGATTCGTTGTTGCCCATCGCTCCCGAGCCTACGCCTCAGGCACCCCTGCGGCGTTGGACCTCGGCGATGATCGCGGGGATCACCTTGTGCAGGTCACCGATGACGGCGTAGTCGGCCTTGGTGACCATGTTGGCCTCGGCATCGGTGTTGATCGCGAGAATCTTCTTCGACGCCATCGCGCCCACCCAGTGCTGGATGGCGCCACTGATGCCGCACGCCATGTACAGGTCGGGGGCGATGCGAGTGCCCGTCTGCCCGACCTGGTCGGTGTGGTTGCGCCACCCGTTGTTGGTGACCGCACGCGAGCAGCCGACGACACCGCCGAGCAGGCCGGCGAGCTCCTCGAGCGGGGCGAACGCCTCGGCCGAACCGACACCGCGACCGCCACCGACCACGAGGGGCGCGGTGGCGAGCGTGACGCCCGCAGCGCGCTCGACGCGCTCGGCCACGACCGTGCGTGCGAGCGACGCGTCGAGGTCGACCGACAACGCCTGCGTGGCGCCGGCGGCCGGGGCCTCGGCGGCCTCGAACTGGTGGTGGGTCACGGTGACGAGCTTCGTGGACGCGGTGAGCGTGCACTGCTCGAGCAGCGAACCGCCCCAGCGCACGCGCACGATGCTCCACGTGTCGCCGGTGGTGATCTCGTTGCAGTTGGCCACGAACGGCAGGTCGAGACGAGCGGCCGCCTGGGCCATCACCTCGTTGCCGCGGTCGGTGCCGCAGGCCACGACGGCCGACGGCTGCAGCGTGCGCACGGCCTGGGCCACCGCCTCGCCCCACGCCTCGGGGCCGTAGTCGCTCAGCAGGTCGTGATGCACCTGGTGCACCACGGCAGCGCCGTGCGCGGCGAGCTCCGCGGCCACACCGTCGGCGGCGGCGCCGAGCGTGAGCGCGTGCACCTCGGCGTCGATGCCGCGTGCCGCGGCCAACGCCTCGAGGGTGGCGGGGCTGAGAGCGCCCCGATCGTGTTCGACGACGACGAGCGCGCTCACTTCAGCAACCCCAGTTCCTCGAGCAGATCCACCACTGCCGGCGCGGCCTCGGGGCCGTTGCCGAGCATGACGGTCTGACTGACCTGTTCCGCCGCCTGCAGCAGCGTCACCATCTGCTGGCCACCGGCCTCGCCCTGGGGCGACACCTGCGCCACGTCGACCTTCTTCGACGCGAGCCGGCCCTTCAACGTCGGGTAGCGAGGAAGGTTGATGCCCTCCTTCACCCCGAGCACGCAGGGCATGGGCACGGCGTACACCTCGACACCGGCATCGGCCTCGCGGCGGGCACGCACGGTGCCACCGTCGATGTCGATGCCCTTGATGCCGTTCACCATCGGACGACCGAGGGCGTGCGCCACGCGGACGCCCACCTGGAAGTTGCCCGAGTCGGCGCTCTCGTTGCCGAACAGCACCATGTCGAACGGGCCGTCGGCCGCTTCGAGGTCGCGGACCGCGGCGGCAATGGCCGCCGCGGTGCGCTGCGGGTCCCAGTCGTTCTCGACGACGGGCAGCAGCACGGCCTTGTTGACGCCGATACTGGCCGCGTAGCGCAGCTGCTCGTCGGCCTCGGCCGGACCGAGGGTGAGCACGGTGGACTCGCCGCCGTGCTGCTCGACGAGCTGCACCGCTGCCTCCACCGCGCATTCCTCGTGCGGGCTCGTGGTGAACGCCAGGTAGGCCGTGTCGACGGCCTGGCCGTCGGCCGTGATGTTGATCTTGGCGCCGGGGGCCGGCACCCGCTTCACGCAGACGAGGACCCGCATGGTCAGCTCTTCATCCGCGCGTCGGTGGGGTCGAACAGCGGCGTCGGACCGGCGACCTCGACGGTGACCGGGTACGTCTCGTTCATGTACATCACCTGCAGCTTGTTGCCGACGACGGCGTGCTCCGGCGGCAGGTAGGCGAGCAGCAGGTACTTGCCCACCGACGGGCCGGCACCGGCCGTGGTGACGCGCGAGACGCGGCCCTTGCTGTCGACGATGCGATCGCCCTCGAGCGTGAGGATGGGCTCGTTGCCACCCGTCGGGAAGCGGTCGTAGCCGTCGGCGCACTGCTGGCTGTCCATCGACAGCGTGCACATGATCGCGGCGGGGCTCTCCTCGCGGGCCTTCAGGTAGGCGGCCTTGCCGATGAAGTCGGCGCTCTTCACCTTCGGGCGGGCGAGGCCGGCCTCGACCGGGTTGTACTCGCTCTCGAGCTCGGCGCCCATGAGGCGGTAGCCCTTCTCGATGCGACCGGTGACGGCGTACACGCCGATGCCCACCGGGATGATGTCGAACTCCTGGCCGGCGTCCCAGATGGCGTCCCACAGCTGCAGGCCGTGCTCCATGCGGGTGTAGATCTCCCAGCCGTTCTCACCGACGTAGCTGATGCGGAACATCGTGCACGGCACACCGTTGATGATGACCTCGCGCACGGCGCCGTACGGGAAGCCGTCCTGGCTGAGGTCGTACGCAGCGGTGGTGTGATCGGTGGTGATCTTCGCCATCGTGGCGGCGGCGTTCGGGCCCCACACGCCGATGGTGCAGTAGGCCTGCGACCGGTCGGTGAAGGTGCACGAGCCGAGGCCGTGCTGGGCGTTGAACTGCTCGAGGCACTTGTTGAACCAGTAGTTGTCGCGGCCACCGTCGAACGCGCCGGTGATGACGCGGTAGTGGTGCTGGCCGAGGCGCTGGATGGTGAGGTCGCTGCGGAAGCCGCCGTGCTCGGTGAGGAGCGGGGTGTACACGCTGCGGCCGACGGCGACGTCGACGTTGTTGACGCACACCCACTGCAGGAACTCCATGGCCTTCGGGCCCTCGAAGTCGAACTCGTTGAACGCGGTCAGGTCGACCATGCCGACGCTCTCGCGCATCTGCAGGTGCTCGGCGTTGATGACCGGGTTCCACCAGCGGGCGTCCCACTCGTGGGTGCGCGGGGTGAACGCGTCGGGGAACTTCGCCTGCAGCTTCTCGTTGCTCGAGTACCACTGCGGGCGCTCCCAGCCACGGGCGTCGAAGAACGTGGCGCCGAGCGCCTCTTCGCGCAGGTAGAACGGGCTGCGGCGCACGCCACGCTGGCTGGCCCACTGCTCACGCGGGTGGACGATGCCGTACGTCTTGTTGAAGTGCTCGTTGCAGCGGGCGTTGATGTGCCACTCGGTCTTCTCGTGCGGGTAGAAGCGGGCGATGTCGCTGCCGTGCGGGTCACACATATGGGGATACCCATACGTCATCCACTCGGCGACGAGCTGGGCGATGCCGGGGCCTTCCTTGATCCACACCGCGGCGGCGCTCCACAGGTTGCGCACCTCGACGGTCTCGCCGAGCACCGGGTTGGCGTCGGGGGTGA
>JBDKJP010000098.1:0-19280 GCA_039796575.1 Actinomycetota bacterium | reverse complement strand
GCAATGCGTGGGGCGACGAGGTGGTCGACGCCCTCGAGGCGATGGGCTACCCCATTCCCGACACGTACTTCGTCGACGCCGTGCCGCCCGGTGTGGCGCTCGACTCGTTCCGCCAGCAGGGATCACGGTCGGTGCGGCGCGTCGACGAGGGCGACGTCATCGACCTCGGTGACCGGGTGTTCGAGGTGCTGCACCTGCCCGGTCACTCCCCCGGCTCCATCGGCCTGTGGGAGGCCGCCACCGGCACGCTGTTCAGCGGCGACGCCATCTACGACGGGCCGTTGCTCGACGAGCTGCCCGACAGCGACATCACCGCGTACCGCGCCACCATGGAACGGCTGCTCACGCTGCCCGTCACCGTGGTGCACGGCGGCCACGACCCGAGCTTCGGGCGCGACCGCCTGCACGAACTGGCGCGCGACTACCTACGCCGCCGCAGCTGAAAGCCTGCGTCCCGTTGCGACAAGCCCTTGCCGGTTGACGAAGCGCGCCCATACCGGGGCTTCTGGGCCTCGTTCGTCCCACTTCGCGTTCTGGGTGGTTGCCGTCCCGGATCCCGGGACGGAAACCACCCAGAAGCCGTGCCGCGCGGCGGGCGATCCCCGTCCTTGTGGCCCGCCGCGTCCTCGCGCCCCTCCAGGAGACGCCCTAGGGAGTCTGCGTCACCTCCCGTGATCTCTCTTGCGCAGAGCGCACATACCGGGCGCTCCGCACTCTCTGGCCATGACGACGCTTTCAAGTACCCCCGGGGTGACACGAACGCCTCGAGAATCAGGTTCACCGGCCTTCTGGGCATGCCCAGAACCACCCCGGGGTCACTCTGGGCATGCCCAGAAGGGTGCCGAACTGCCGTACTGGGCGGCGTTGGCCGGGGTCGCCTCGCGGGACCGAGTGGCGCGCCTACTGCCAGCCGTGTCGAGCGAGCGCCGCTGCGAGTGCCGAAGCGTCCCTCACGATCACATCCGCCGTTGCGTGTTGGGCCTCCACGCGAACTGAGGAACCCACGATGCGTCGTCGAAGCGGTGAGACGGTCGCTTCACCCTTCAACCAGCAGTAGTCCCCCACGGGCGTGCGGACGTCGAGATGCTCATCAGACACACGCACGGTGCACAGGCCGAGCGACGCTGAGAGCCGATCGGGCCGCCTCAGGTCGAAGCCGCACTTGAGTACATCGGCGCCCGGTGGAGGTGTATCCGTGACCACGACTGAGGCGCCGACTGCCCGAGTGAGTCTGCGAATGCTGAAGAACGAGGCGATCACCACAAAGATCGCCACCACGCCCAGGACTGGCAGCGCAGAGGCATCAGCGAACACGCGCCGACTCTAGACAGGGTCACGACGCATCACTGATCGGTCTGGGCGGTGTGCGACGCTGGTGCGATGGGCCTCCGCTTCGACGGACCCTCCGGAATGGGACTTCGCAGTCAACGTGTTCGACGCAGTGCGTCGAGCGGCGAGCGCAAAGCGGACACAGGCTCTGAGCGGTCAGACGCCGAGCTCGGCGCAGCGGGCCAGCACGCCGGCGCGCTCGGCGCCGATGGTGGTGGTGTCGCCGTGGCCGGTGTGCACGACCGTGTGGTCGGGCAACGCCAGCAGTGTGTCGCAGATGGACCGCAGGATGGTGGGCTCGTCGCTGTAGCTGCGGCCGGTGGCACCGGGGCCACCACAGAACAACGTGTCGCCGCTGAACACGGCGCCACTCGCCACGTCGTGGAAGCAGCAACACCCGGGCGAGTGCCCGGGCGTGTGCAGCACACCGAGCTCGTGACCGGCCACCTTCAGCAACTCGCCGGGCGTCACCGCGCCGTCGGGTTGCTCGCCCGGCCACACGACGTCCCACAACATGCGGTCGGCGTCGTGCAGCAAGATGGGCGCGTCGACCATCTCGCGCAGCGGCACCGCCGCGTTGATGTGGTCGTTGTGGCCGTGGGTGAGCACGATGGCCTTCACGCGACGGCCGTTGACGGCGGCGGCGATGGGTGCGGCGTCGTGCGCCGCATCGAACACCACCACTTCCCGATCGTCACCGACGATCCAGATGTTGTTGGTGACCTCCCACTCACCGCCGTCGAGGGCGAAGATGCCGTCGGTGGTGACGAGCTCGATGCCCACTCAGAGCACCACCACGGAACGCAGCACCTCGCCACGCTCCATCTTGTGGAACGCCTCCTCTACCGCGTCGAGGGAGATGGTCTCCGACACGAACTTGTCGAGCGGCAGGCGGCCCTGCTGGTGCAGCGTGACCAGCATCGGGAAGTCGCGCGAGGGCAGGCAGTCGCCGTACCAGCTGCTCTTCAGCTGACCGCCACGGCCGAACACCTCGATGAAGGGCAGCTCGAGCGTCATGTCGGGACGGGGCACGCCGACGAGCACCACGGTGCCGGCCAGGTCGCGGGCCTCGAACGCCTGCTTGTAGACCTCCGGGTGGCCGATGGCCTCGATGCACACGTCGGCACCGTTGCCGCCGCTGACCGACTTGATGTACTCGACCGGGTCGGTGGTGCGCGAGTTCACGGTGTGGGTGGCGCCGAACTGCTTGGCGAGCTCGAGCTTGCGGTCGTCGATGTCGACGGCGACGATGGTGTGCGCGCCGGCGAGCAGCGCACCGGCGATGGCGGCATCGCCCACGCCGCCGCAGCCGAACACGGCCACGCTGTCGCCGCGGCCCACGTTGCCGGTGTTGATGGCCGCACCGATGCCGGCCATCACGCCGCAACCGAGCAGGCCGGCGGTGGCGGCGGGCACGCCCGCATCGACCTTCGTGCACTGGCCCGCGGCCACGAGCGTCTTCTCGGCGAACGCGCCGATGCCGAGGGCCGGCGACAGCTCGGTGCCGTCCTCGAGGGTCATCTTCTGCGTCGCGTTGAACGTGCTGAAGCAGTACCACGGGCGGCCGCGCAGGCAGCTGCGGCAAGTGCCGCACACGGCACGCCAGTTGAGGATGACGAAGTCGCCGGGCTGCACGTTCGTGACGCCCTCACCGACCGACTCGACCACACCGGCGGCCTCGTGGCCGAGCAGGAACGGGAACTCGTCGTTGATGCCGCCCTCGCGGTAGTGGAGGTCGGTGTGGCACACGCCGCACGCCTGCACCTTCACCACGGCTTCGCCGGGGCCCGGATCCGGGATCACGATGGTCTCCACCGTCACCGGTGCACCCTTGCTCCGCGCCACGACTCCACGAACCTTCTGCGACATTGCTGTTCCCCTCTCGGAATTCCCGGAACGACTGTAGTTGCTACGCCTTCCGGCGAGCCACCAGACCGGCGAGCAGCAGATCGAGCGCGTCGGCGAATCGCTCGTCGGCGGTGCCGCGGTACAGGTGCGGTGCTGCGGCACGCAACGACGGGAAGTCGTCGGCGTCGAGCGCCGCGTAGTCCTCGCGCCAGCGGTCGTACTCGGCCTCGCGCTCGGCGTCGGGCAGCGCCGCCACGGCGGCGTCGATCGCGGCGGAGCCCACCGTCAGCTCGATGAGCGCGTGGTACGCCTTCACGGCCGCAGCCGGTCGGAAGCCACCGCGCTGCAACGCCGCCAGCAACGCCTCGGTGAACGCGAGCTCGTTGCCGAGCCGCGTCGGGGCCGAGTGCACCAGCGCGGCCAACCGTGGTTGCCGCAGCTGCGCGGCACGCAGCTCGACGCACATCCGGCGCACGGTGGCCCGCCAGCCCTCCCTGGGGCGCGGCGTGAGGTCGACGTCGGACAGGAAGTGGTCACCCACCGCACGATGCAGGTCGTCGACGTTGCGGAAGTGGCGATACAGCGCACTCGGGTCGCAGCCCAACTCCTCCCCCAGAGCACGCACGGTCAGCTGCTCCGCGCCGCGACGAGCGACGAGCGCGACCGCTCCCTCCACGATGCGTTCGCGACTGAGCGTCGGCGGGCGTCCCATCAGTCGAACAACCGCGCCCTGCCCATGCGTTCGGTGCACACCTCGGCGCTCCAGGGCAGCATCGTGCTGCCGAGGCGCGCGTCGCGGTACATCCGCTCGAGCGGCAGGTTCTTCTGCATCGACTGCCCGCCGCACACCTTGATCGACAGGCTCGCCACCTCGGCGGCGTGCTCCATCACCGTGATGGCGGCAGCCCAGCCGCGCACCAACTCCTCCTCGGTGGGGTCGATGACCGCCTCGTCGATGGCCCGGTAGAGCATCGCCCGCGACTGCTCGTGCTTGAGCTGCATCGTGGCCCAGCCGACCTGCTTGATGGGGTGGTCGCGGCGGGAGCCGGCCACCTGGCCGGGCAGCTCGCCGCGCAGGTACAGCCGGGTGGCGTCGAGGATGCCGCCGGTGAGCCCGAGGTAGCTGGGGCACAGCGACAGGAACAGCCACGGGAAGCGGTTCGCCGCCTGGTTGTAGAGCCCGGCGGGCATCCACTCGTTGTCGTGCGGGACGAACACGTCCTTCATCAGCAGCGTGCGCGACACCGTGCCGCGCATGCCCAGCGGGTCCCAGTCGTCGACGATCTCCACGCCCTCGCCGTCGGACGGCACGCCGAGGAGGCGGATCTCGTCCTCCCCCGGCACCTGGCACGTGACGTTGTAGAACGTGGCCGCACCCGAGAGCGACGCGAAGATCTTCCGGCCGGTCACCAACCACCCGCCGTCGACCGGCACCGCCTTGGTGGCCACGCCGGCGGTGGCACCGGGCGCGAGGCCCTCGCTGAACGGCTGGCTGTGGATGTGCCCTTCCTCGATCACGCCGCGGTACATGCGTGCCCGTACCTGCTCGTGCCGAGCACGCTGCTCGGGTGTCATGTCGAGCAGGTCGGCCACCTGACCGCACCACAGCATCGTGGCGTTGTGCATGTTGAACGTGAGGCCCGTTGCGCCGCAGTGCCGGCCGACCTCCTCACTGACGCGGATGTAGTCGGCGTACTGCGCACCGAGCCCGCCGTGCTCGACGGGGACGCTCACCCCGAGCAGGCCGTTGGCCCGGAAGTCGGCGAAGTTCTCGAACGGGAAGCTCGCCTGCAGGTCGTACTGCACCGCCCGTTCCTTCATGGCGGGGCCCATCGCCCGCACCAGTCCGACCATCTCGTCACGCGTGATCGCAGTCCCCATGACGCGCCATCAGACCAGAGGCACGAACTGTTTGTCAACGGCGTTGACGAATTCGTTGACACCCCGGCGCCGGGTGGTCAGACTGTGCGAATGAGCGACCTGGCCGACGTGCAGTCCCACGGTTTCGCGTGGCGCGAATGTGGTCAGGGCAGCCTGGTGATCCTGCTCCACGGCCTCGGCGGCAGCCGCATCTCCTGGGACCCGCAGCTCGAAGCACTCGGGCAGCATCATCGGGTCGCGGCGTGGGACCTCCCCGGCTACGGCGACGCCGCACCGCTCGACGACCAGCCGGTCACGTTCCGCGGGCTCGCCGACGCGGCGGCGCGTTGGACCGAGCGGCTCGGCGGTGGCCCTGCACACGTCGTCGGCATCTCGATGGGCGGGATGATCGCCCAGTACCTCACCGCATGGCACCCGGCGTCGGTGCGCTCGCTCACCCTGCTCTCCACCAGCCCCGCGTTCGGCCTCGACGGCACGATGCCCGACGTCTGGAAGGCCGACCGGCTCACACCACTCGACCAGGGCCTGCAGCCCGCCGACATGGCCGAGCGGGTGTTGCGCAAGATCGCCGGCCCCGACCTCTCCCCCGAGGCGTACGAGTCGCAGCGAGCCGCGATGGCGCGCATCTCGGCCACCGCGCTGCGCAGCAGCGTCGAGTGCATCGTGTCGCACGACAGCCGGCCACTGCTCGCATCGATCGACGTCCCCACCATGGTGATGGTCGGCTCGCTCGACGGCGAGACACCGCCGTCGTACGCCGAGCACCTCGCGTCGAGCATCCCGGGCGCCGCGCTCGCGGTGGTGCCGGGCGTCGGCCACCTGCTCAACGCCGAGGCACCCGACGCGGTGAACGAACTGATCCTCTCCCACCTCGACCGAGTGGAGTCGGCCTCATGAACCAGCCCGCCACCGAATGGCGTTTCATCCGCGCGTTCGCCGCGCACTTCGCCCGCTGTGGCCTCCACGAGGGCGAGAGGGTGGCCGTCCTCAGCGAGTCGCAGAGCCGGCCCGTGCTCGTGGAGACCGCCCGCCTCGCGGCACAGTCGCTCGGCGGTCGGGTGTTCGACGTCGTCGTGCCCACCCCGCCGTCGGCCCACGCCGTGCCCATCCGCTCCACCGGCGCGTCGCAGGCCATCGCCCACCACGACGCCGTCATCGCCGCACTCGTGCACAGCGACCTCGTCATCGACTGCACGGTCGAAGGGCTCCTCCACTCCCCCGAGCTCGGCCGCATCCTCGGCGGCACCGCCCGCGTGCTGATGATCTCCAACGAGCACCCCGAGGTGCTCGAGCGTCTGCCGTGGGACGACGACCTCCCTCGCCGCGTTGCGCTCGGGCACGACTGGCTGAAGGCGGCCTCGGTGCTGCACGCGAGCAGCGACGCCGGCACCGATCTCACCGTGCAGCTCGCCGGCGGGTTCAGCGCCGGTTCCACCGGCCTCACCGACGGCCCCGGCTCCATCGCCCACTGGCCGGGCGGGCTGGTGCTCACGTTCCCCGCCGCACACTCGGTGAACGGCACCGTCGTGCTCGCTCCCGGCGACATGAACCTCACGTTCAACCGCCTGGTCGAGTCGCCGGTCACGCTGCACATCGTCGACGACCACATCGAGGAGATCGAGGGCGACGGCGTCGACGCCATTCTGTTCCGTTCGTACCTGTCGGCGTTCGGTGACCGCGAGAGCTACGCCACCAGCCACGTCGGCTGGGGCATGAACCAGTTCGCGCGCTGGGATTCGGCGCAACTGTACGACCGGCGCGAGACCTGGGGCACGGAAGCCCGCGCCTACGCCGGCAACTTCCTCTACTCCACCGGCGCGAACGAGACCGCCGGCCGGTTCACCGCCGGCCACTTCGACCTGCCGATGCGCAACTGCACGGTGCGCCTCGACGAGCGCGTGGTGGTGGACCGAGGGGTGCTCGCACCAGAATTGGCGCCATGAGCGACCCGCGCACCGTCGAGTCGGCCCAGGTGGTGCTCCCCGCCACCGAGCCGATCTCCGCCACCATCGACTTCTTCACCTCGCTCGGGTTCAAGGTGCGCACCATCGTGCCCGCCGACCACCCGCGGATGGCCGTACTTGCGGGCCACGGGCTCACGCTGCGGCTCGAGGCGGGCAGCGATGCGGCACCGGGTCGGTTGCGGCTCCTCACCACCGGCGACGCGCCGGGCGAGATGACCGGCCCCAACGGCACGGTCGTCGAGTTCGCCGCCGCGCACCCGCCCCTCCACGTCCCCGAGCTCGAGGAGGCGTTCGTCGTGAGCCGCGCACCGCGGCCCGGCGACGACGCCGGCTTCGGCGAGGGCCGCGCCGGCATGCGCTACCGCGACCTCATCCCCGGCCGGCTCGGCGGGCGGTTCATCGCCTCGCACATCCTCATCCCCGAGGGTGGCCCGGTGGGCGACTACGTGCACTACCACCACATCCGGTACCAGATGATCTACTGCCACCGCGGGTGGGTGAAGGTCGCCTACGAGGACCAGGGCGAGCCGATGGTGATGCACGAGGGCGACTGCTTCCTGCAGCCGTCCACCATTCGTCACCGGGTGCTCGAGGCGAGCGACCGCATGCAGGTGGTGGAGATCGGTTGCCCCGCCGAGCACGAGACGTGGGGCGATCCCGACACCACGCTGCCCACCGGCAAGGTGCTGCCCGACCGCGGGTACGGCGACGACGGCCATCGCTTCGTGTTCCACCGTGCCGCCGAGGCCACCTGGTCGCCCTGGCGGCTCGAGGGCTACGAGCACCGCGACACCGGCATCGGTGCCGCCACCGACGGTGTGGCCGCCGCCCGCGTCGTGCGTCCGGTGGGCTCGCCCGCGCCCGTCACCACGTCGCACTCCGCCGAGTTCGTGTTCACGTTCGTGCTCGACGGCGCCATCACCCTGCAGCGCGCCGACGACGAGCCGATGCGACTGGGCGAGGGCGACTCGTTCGTGATGCCCGCGCACACCCCCTACACGCTGAGCGACCCGACTGCCGATCTGCAGCTGCTCGACGTCACCCTGCCCGCCACCGTGAGCTGACCGCCCACAGCACCAGGCCGATCAGGGCCAGCACTGCTGCGGCGTGCTCGACGTGGTCGGCCGCCGGGGCATCGGGAGCGGGTCGGCGCCGCCGACGGCGCTCACGGGGCGGCGGCTCCTCCTTCACCAGTTCGGTGATGCTGACCACCAGGTAGGCCAACGCGACGAAGACGACACCGACGATCACCACGAACCATCCGGAGACCACATCGCTGTCGAAGGATCCGCGCACGGCGCGACGTTACTGATCGGGGCTGGTGCCGTCGTCGTCGCCGTGGAGTTCGAGGTCGCGGAGGTGCGCCCATCGGAGCCGGCCGCGAAGGAGGTCGAGGTACGTGATGTCGCGGGGCGGCAGGCTCTCGACCTCGTGATCGTGCAGGTCGGGGATCCGGTTGTGCGGTGGGCACTCCGGCCGGCCGTTGAACTGACTGGTCGGCCCGCCCCGGGCCGCCGGTGTTCGGTGGTCGATGTCGCACGCCGCCGCAGGTGTGGGGCAGACGGACGGGTGCGTGCAGCGGAGGTCGCGCACCTGGATGGCGCGGCGCAGGGCTCCGGTGAACGTGCGGCGGCGGGACACGCCGAGCACGGCGTGCCCGCCGTCGAACAGGAAGGCCTCGAGCACGGCCGTGTCGAGGAGGCCGGCGAGTTGCTCGGGAGTCACCACCGTGCCCGACGCGAGCTGGCACAGCCGCCCAGCGGTCTCGACACCGACCACGACCTCGATGAGCGGCCGCGCCGGCACTCCGCTGGCGCCCGACGAGCGGGTGGCCATGCGGACCAACGCCGCGCCTCGACGTTCGGCGGTCGTGCGACGCACCCCGTCGCGACGGTCGTCGGCCGCGACCTCCTTCATCAACCGTGCGAGCTCGTTGGCGACGATCTCGCCGTCGACCGCACCGAGCCGACCGCCGAGTCGCAGTTCGCCGGAGTCGTGGTCGCGCGACTGGTAGACCGCCGACGGACGAGGCGGACGGGGTGCTCGCCCGAGCTCGTCGTCGGCCAGGATGGCCCAGTACTGCACCGCACGACGAGCATCGTCGAACAGCGGGAGACCGGCGCAGGTGTCGACCAGCGAGGCCTCGTGCTGCAGGAACAGCTCGAACCGGGCACCGCCGCCGTACCGCACGAACAGGTCGACGTGGTGCATCGACAACCTGCCCGCCACCACTGCCGCCCGGGTATGGGGCATGCGGGCGAGCAGGCGAGCCCGACGCAGCTCGTCGGCAGCCTGACGATGGTCGCAGTGCGCCTCACGGCCGAGCGCGAGCGATGCCCGCAACGTGCCGTCTGCCTGCCACACCTTCGAGGCCTCCCATGGCACCATCGAGTCGGCGGCGGCCACTGCCAACCGGTCGCGTTCGGCCTGCACCGCGAGCACATGTGCCTGTTGCTCGTCGGCGGTGCACGCCGCGATGTCGACGGCGAGCAACTGCCCGACGATGTCGTGCAACTGCTGCACCAGGTCGGCCGGCGAGGTCATGCCCCCATCATCGTCAGGGGGTGTGACAGGGTTTCGCCGTCAGGCGTCGAGGACCTCGAGCACCTGACCGAGCCACTCGATGGCCTCCTGAGTGATGGGGTCGACCACCAACATCAGGTGGCTCGCACCGGCCTCGGCGAACGCGGCCAGCTGCTCGGCCAGCTCCTGCGGGTTGCCGCGCAGCGGCTGGATGCGGGCCATCGACGGGTCGCCCATCGTGCGCCCCACGCCGCCGGGCACCTGCACGTACACGCACGCCGTGGCCTCCACGGCATCGGCGTCGCGGCCGGCGGCCACCGTGTGGGCGCGCATGTCGGCCACCACCTCGGCGAAGCCCTCGGGCGTGTTGCCGAAGATGCTCCACCACACGTTCCACCAGTGCACGTGCGGCAGCGCGATGGACGCCATGCGCGGGCTGTTCGACCCGAGCATCAACAAAGGGCCGCCGGGGCGGGACGGCGGCGGGTCGATGATGCAGCGGTCGAGCGTGTAGTAGGTGCCGGTGTGGGTGACGGTCTCCCCCGCCAGCAGCCGACGCACGAGGTCGAACGCCTCCTGGAAGCGGTCGACGCGCCGGTCGAACGGCCGGCCGTAGGCGCGGTACTCGCGCTCGTTCCAGCCGGAGCCCACGCCGAGCACGAACCGACCACCCGAGATGGCGTCGATGGTGGCCGACATCTTGGCGATCATCGCCGGGTCGTGGAAGCCGAGCGACGACACGAGCGTGCCGAGCTGCAGCGTCGACGTGACGGCCGAGAGCGCGGCCACCGACGTGTACACCTCCCACGGGCCGCGTGGGGTGCCGTCGGGCAGGTCGTAGACGAGGTGGTCACCCAACCAGGCCGAGTTGAAGCCGACGCGCTCGGCGGCCTGGGTCATCGCGATGAGTTCGGGCCACGGCACACGGCGCTCCACCTCGGGGAGCTGCACACCGATCTTCAACGGTCGAGTCATGAGCCGGACAATACGGCCTGCAACGCAGCATCCACATATGGCGCGAGGAACAACGACGCCGTGGCGGTGATGTGGCTGTTGTCGCGGTACATCAGCACGTTGCCGACGATGACCGGGCAGTATGTGTCGGTGCACATCCAGTCGCTCGTGGGAATGAAGTCGGCGTCGTACTTCGCGGCCACGTCGCGCTCGACACCCAACCGCGACGGCCGCACCGCACCCTCGCGCGAGTTCATGCACGTGCCCGCGTTCGACAGGTTGCCGGCCAGGCAGCTCGGTACGTCGTCGAGTGGCGTGGCCGAGTCGCCGAGCAACAGCAGATGGTCGGTGAGCGGACGCACCTTCGACACCGTGAGGTCGATGCCCTCCTGCCACACGGCGTCGGGGTCGCGACCCGCCGCCGAGCCGACCTGTTTGTAGCGATACGCCGACATCACCACGAGGTCGGGTTGCAACTGGCCGATCTGCTCGATCACCTTCTCGCGCCACGGCACGCAGTCGGTGCGGTTGGGGTCCTTCTCGGTGGGGATCTCCGCCGTCGGGCAGGCCCGCTTGACGTGCACGATCAACCGCCACCCACGCTCGGACGCCACCTGGTGCATCGCCGGCATCCACTGGGCGGCGTGCGAGTCGCCGAACAGCACGATGGTGGTGGACCCGTTGGGGTCGCCGTAGATGCACTGCGCCGGCTGGTTGTTCCCGAAGTCGACCATGCAGCCGTTGCTGTACACCTGCGGCTTGTCGTCGCGGGCGGTGGCGAGGCTCGGCGAGAGGTTGCTCGGCACCTTGCTCGTCTGCACGCCCTGCTCCAGCGTCGGCAGGTTCGCGGCGATGAGCGCGGCGAGCGCCGCCGGGTTGTCGTGCGAGGCATCGGCCACGGGTGCGGCCACCGTCGTGGTGGTGGCGAGCGCCGTGGTCGACGACGCACCGGGCGCGACCGTGGCGGCAACGGTGGTGGTCGTGTCGACGACCAACGTGGGTGCGACGGCCTCCACGCCGGCGTCGAGCGTCGGCGGGTTGTTGATGAGCAGCACCGACCCACCGATGCCGATCAACGCGATCCATGCGCCCAGGGCCAGGCTGCGCGCCGGTGACGCGGCGAGCGCCTTCGAGTGGCGGACCGGGTTCTCGAGGAAGTGGTAGCTCACCGCGGCGAGCACCACCGACAGCACCAGCAGCAGCACCCGCGTGCCCGCCGGGAGCGGGCCCCACTCGCGGTCGGCGAGGATGAGGATCGGGAAGTGCCACAGGTAGATCGCGTAACTGCGGCCGCCGAGCCACTGCATCACCGGCACCGACAGCAACCGCCCGGGGCCGCCCTCAGCGGTACCCGAGTTGATGACGAGTGCGGTGGCCAGCACCGGCACCGCGGCGATCCAGCCGGGGAACTGATACGAGCCGTCGAGCACGAGTGCCGTGGCCACGATGACCGCGAGGCCCGCCCAACCGAGCGTGCCGCGGAGCCGCTCGCGCATGCCGACCACGGTGCCGCCGATGAACGCGAGGGCGGCACCGGTGAGCAACTCCCACGCTCGAGCAGGGAGCATGAAGAACGCCCACGGCTGGTTGCGGGTGGTGATCATCACGCACGCCACCAACGACACCAGCCACATCACGCCGATCACGCCACCGAGCGCCCGCCGGCCGAGGCGCAGCACGCGGGTGAGCAGCATCAGCAGCGCCGGCCACACCATGTAGAACTGCTCCTCCACGGCGAGTGACCAGAAGTGCAGCAGCGGTGACGGCGGCAGCTCGGACGTGAGGTAGTCGCGACCGACGGAGAAGAAGCGGATGTTCGCCACGAACGCGCTCGCGGCGATGGCGTCGCGAGCGAGCTCCTCCTGCGACAGGCCGTCGAGGATGGCGCGCCCCGCGAGCAGCGTGCAGACGAGCACGAGGCCCGAGGCGGGCAGCAGGCGGCGCGCCCGGCGCGCCCAGAAGTTCGACAGCGACACGGTGCCGGTGGTGCGCAGTTCACGCAGCAACAGCGACGTGATGAGGAAGCCCGACAGGACGAAGAACACGTCGACGCCGATGAACCCACCGGCCGCCCATGCGAACTCGGCGTGGTAGACGAGCACCAGGAGCACGGCGATCGCCCGCAAGCCCTCGATGTCGGGCCGGAACGTCGCCGAGGGCACGGCGTGGCGCAGTGCGGGCGGCGGGATCTCGAGCGTGCGATCCGCCAACGGGACGCCGGGCTCCTGGCCCTCGGGGTTGCGGTTCCACGCGGCCTTGTTGACCCACCAGAAGGTGAACAGGGCGACGAATGCTGCGCCCACGACCACCTGTTCCACGGAGGCCGACGTTAGTGGATGGAGAGCGTCACACCCCTGCGTAGGCGGGCTCGGCCGCCGCGGGTGCGGCCTCCGTGCGGCGTGCCCACACACGGCCGCCACGGATGGCCAACACCCACGCGACCGCCACCGCGTTGGTGACAGCGATGAGCACGGTCGAGAACCAGAAGGCACGCACGTGCACGTTCCACGTGGCGGTCTTCGCCTGGCAGATCGCGTCGCACGTGGCCGAGCCGACGAGCACCGGGGTGCTGCCCACGATGCGGTACGTCGGGTGCTTGAGGTGCTCGGCGATCACGATGTGGTGCGTCTGCAGGTAGTAGTCGTAGCCGGAGCTGACCGCCACCTCGAGCACGCCCACCACGAACGTGAAGGCCACCATCAACAGGCCGGCCACCAGCAACTGCACGCCTGCCCGCCGATCGCCCACCCAGCGACGGGTGAGGAGCAGCGCCGCCAGCACCGCCGCCACGAAGAACGGCAGCACGATGAGCGAGTCGCGCAGCCACCGCTCGAACGGCGGCGACAGGCGCTCGATGGCACCGACGGCTCCCTGCAGGGAGGTGAGCCAGAAGCCGTCGGCGAGTGCCACCACCGCCGCCACGCATCCGACGGTGAGCCAGTCGGCCTGGAGCGAGCGAAGCCGGTTCACGTGATCTCCCAGCCGAACATCATGGCGTGGTCCTCGTGGGCCAGGTTGTGGCAGTGCGCCACGTACGGGCCGACGAAGTCACGGAAGCCGCGGTACAGGATGACCGATTCGCTCGGGTCGAGCGCCACGAGGTCTTCCTTCGACACGTCGTCAGGGTGACCCTTGTCGCCGCCGCCGGTGACGACCTTGCCGTTGCGCATGACCACCCGGTGCTCCTCCATGTGGAGGTGGAACGGGTGCACCCAACCGCCGCCGCCGTTGCGGATCTCCCACAGGTTGAAGGAGCCCTTCTTCTGCTGGGCGAGCGGCGTGTTGCCGGCCGGGTTCTTGAGGCTGCGGCACACCGACATCGGGTCGAACTGGCGACCGTTGATGAGCCACTCGGTCTCGCCGCCGACGCTGCCGCGCTCGACCTCGAAGATGAGGCGGTTGTCGAGCAGGCTCTGCCAGTTCGAGGGCAGCGGGGGCAGCGACGCCAGCTGACGGGTGGGCGTCGGCATCACGCTGTTGTCGGTGGCGTTGTCGCCGATGACGATCTTCATCACCGGCACCTTGTAGTTGCGATCGGGCGAGGTGCGGGTGGAGCTGTTCCACATGCGGCCGTCGGTCATCTTCATCACGTTGGTGAGGTAGATGACGTCGCCCTTGGTGGTGGGCGTGCCGTCCTGGTAGCGGGTGAAGTCGACGATGAACTCACGACGCTTGGCCGGCCACAGCTCGAACGAGTCGCGGGTGATGGCGAACGGGATGATGCCGCCGTCGGCCGCGATCTCGGTGAACTGCATGCACTGCACGCCGTCGGGGATGCGCCACTGGCCCTGCAGCTCGGGGCCGGAGTAGCCGAGCGAGGCAGCCGACTTCGGGCCCTGGGTGGAGCTCATCAGCTGGAACTCGTAGATGCGGGCGATCGACGCATCGAGGAAGCGCAGGCGGTACTTGCGGCGCTTCACCTCGAGCACCGGGTACGCCGTGCCGTTCACCGTGAAGATGTCACCGACGAAGCCGTGGTTCGGGAAGTGCTTGAAGAACGTCTTGCCCCACCACTCGGGGTGCATGCGGGGGTTCTTGGCGTCGGGGAACTCGCCGAGACCGTCGTGGATGTCCTGGTGCATCGTGACGCCGTCGTCGAGGGCGCAGTCGTAGAACGCGAGCGGGATGTCGTACTCGACGTCGAACGTGCCGTCACCGTTGTTGGTGCGCTTGCCGGGGAAACGGAGGCCGTAGCGCTCGTCGCCCATGTCGCGGTTGCCCTTGGGGTCGTAGATCGGGTACAGGCCGACCATGCCCTTGTAGACGTTCGAGCCGGTGTGGTCCATGCGGTGGTCGTGGAACCAGAAGAAGCTCTGCTTCTCGCGGTCGTCGCCGCCGGCGGGCCAGTTGAGGTACAGGTTGTCGCACCACATGCCCGGCTGGTAGCCGTGCGAACGGGGGCCGTACTTCATGGTGTAGTGCGGGTTGCCGTCGCTCTCGGGCGCGGTGTGGGCGTTGTGCAGGTGCGTGAGGAACGACCAGTCGGGTGCGCCGAAGTCCTGGCGGTCGAGGTTCTCGGGGTTCTGGTCGAGCTCGTTGACGAAGCGGATGAGCACCGGCTTGCCGTACTCGGCATTGATGCGCGGGCCGGGGAACGTGCCGTTGAAACCGTAGATGGTGCTCTTCGGGAGGGTGCGGACCGTGCCGGCCGGGTACTGGTTGCCCTTGTCGTCGTACGACACGGTCGGCTGACCGGCGCTGTTGATGGGCATCACCTGCGACGAGGTGAACGAGTGGCCGGCCACCTGGAGCTTGATCTTGTAGACGATGGGGTCGGGGTACCCCAGCTTCGACGTCCAGATCTGGTGGCGCTCGTTGCCGAGCGAGTTCTGCTGGCCCGCGCCGCCACCGGGGGGCGATGCCCATCCGCCGTACTCGGTCTTCGGCACCGGACGCAGCGCCTTCGGGATGGGCAGTGCGTCGCTGAACGGCGACAGGATGAGCGGGCTGGTGGGGAACGCCTCGGTGTAGAGCGCGTCGGCCCACGCGATGGACGCCGCGTCGAACACGCCGTCCTTCGACATCAACCCCTTCTGTTCGAGCTTCGGGATCACCACCTGCGTGGTGGCACCCACCGCAGCGACGGCACCGGCCGCCGCACCGAGCTGGATGAGCCGCCGACGGTTGATGCCCGCCTGCTCCTCCGAAGTTCCAAGATCGTCCCGCACGTCTGTCATGGGTGCAGGTCTAGATCCGGCACCCTTTGAAAACCTTCGGAAAACCCTCGGAAACGCTCAGGTGGGCCGGACGACCTAGCCGAGCACCACGTACGGGTCCATCACCGCCCGAGTCCGGGCCAACGATGCCTGCAACTGCGGCGCGATGGGGGCCAGCGCAGGGTCGGCGAGCGACGGCGACACCACCCGCACCACACCCGCGGACGGGTCGTACCAGGTGGGGTGCACCATCGGGGCGGCAGCCGAGTAGCGGCCGTCGGCGCCGAGCGAGAACGTGACGTCGACGATCACCCCGTCATAGGTGGACGGGCGCTCACTCCCCTGGTTCGCGACCAGGTTGCCCACGCTGAGCAGGGCGTACTTGCCGTGGACGACCTCGATCGGCTGCAGCACGTGGGGGCCGTGGCCGACCAGCAGGTCGATGTCGGGCGACGCGAGCAGCTGGTCCGCGAGGCTGCGTTGGGCCGCCGAGCCGGCGCTGTCGTACTCGTCGCCCCAGTGCACGCTCACGATCACCACGGCCGCGCCGTCGGCTCGGGCACGGGTGGCGTCGGCCAGGATGCGGGCCGGGTCGATGGTGTTCGCCATCCACGCCTCACGAGGCGAGCTGCCGTTGAACCCCCACGTGTACGAGAGGTGGGCCACCCGGACGCCGTCGACCTCGATCACGCCGGTGACGGCGGCCTCGTCGGCGCTGCGAGCGGTGCCGTGGTGGGTGACGCCGCCGGCATCGAGCGCGTCGAGCGTGGCCACGATGCCCGCCGTGCCGCGATCGACGACATGGTTGGAGGCCGTCGAGCAGCGGTCCCAGCCGGCGCTGCCGATGCCGGGGCCGATCTCGGCGGGGATGCCGAAGTCGGGGTAGCCGCTGAGGGGTTCGCCCGCCGGCGCGACCGGGACCTCGAGGTGGCAGATCGCGAGGTCGGCCGCGGCGAGGTGGTCGGCGATCAGGGCGAACATCGGCCCGAAGTCGTACGCGACGCCCGTGGCGGCGCCGAACCGGCGGGCGTGCTCGACCACCGACGGGTGCGGGAGGATCTCGCCCGTGAGCGCCACGGTGAGGGCGGGCGGACGCGTCGGCCCCGCCGCCGCCTGCACCGGGTCGGCACCCGTGGCGAGTTGCTCGGTCGGCCCGGTGATGCGCACGAACAGCGCCGCGAGGGTGGCGAATGCCACCAGGATCGCGAGGCGCCAGAGTTGGCGCGGGGAGCGTTCGGCCCCGGGCGGCATGGACACAGTGTGCACTCACTCCTCGCGCGAGTGGTGGATACCTCCCCACGCTCCGCGCGATAGCGTTCGTCCATGAGCGAACTGACCGGTACCACCGTCGAGCTCCTCCAGGGGCTCATCCGCAACGAGTGCGTCAACGACGGCACCCCCGACTCGGGCGGCGAGACCCGCAACGCCGACCTGCTGCAGACGTTCCTCGAGGGTGCCGGCCTCGACGTGCAGCGGTTCGAGTCGCGACCCGGCCGCGGTTCGCTGGTGGCCCGCATCGAGGGCACCGACCCCGACGCCCCGAGCCTGTGCCTCATGGGCCACACCGACGTGGTGCCGGTGAACCCCGACGGTTGGTCGCGCGACCCGTTCGGCGGCGAGCTGATCGACGGTGAGGTGTGGGGCCGCGGCGCGATCGACATGCTCAACATCACGTCGTCGATGGCCGTCGCCTTCCGCGACCTCGCCCGTTCGAACTGGCGCCCGAAGGGCACGCTCATCTACTTCGGCGTGGCCGACGAGGAGGCCGGCGGCCACTGGGGTGCCGAGTGGATGCTCGACCACCACTGGGACGCCGTCGGCGCCGACTACGTGCTCACCGAGTCGGGCGGCTGGTCGGCCGTCGGCCACGACGGTGTGCGCCGCATCGTGGTGAACGTGGGCGAGAAGGGCATCGCCTGGCGCCGCCTGCGAGTGCACGGCTCCCCCGGCCACGGGTCGATGCCGTTCGGCGCCGACAACGCGCTCATCAAGGCCGCCGAGGTGATCCGCCGCATCGCCGCCTACCGGCCGGCGGCGAACATCGATGACATCTGGCGCGCCCAGGTCGAAGCCATGTCGCAGCCCGACGACGTGAAGGCCGCGCTGCTCGACCCGGCCCGCATCTGGGGCGCGATCGAGCAGATGCCCACTGCCGCCGCCCGCGGCTGCCACGCGCAGACGCACACGACGTTCTCGCCGAACGTGGTGCACGGCGGCCAGAAGACGAACACCATCCCCGACGTGGTCGACATCGACGTCGACATCCGGACCGTGCCGGGCACCACCGACGAGGACGTCGCACAGCACCTCGCCGAGGCGCTCGGCGACATGGCGCAGTATGTCGAGATCTCGCCGTTGCAGTCGTTCCTGTCGACCGCCTCGTCGTACGACAACCCGTTCTGGGACGTGCTCGAGCGGCAGGCACAGGTGGCGTATCCCGGCGCCCAGTTGCAGCCGGGCCTCATCGTCGGTGGCACCGACGCCCGGTTCTACCGCTCGAAGGGCTCGGTGGCCTACGGCGCGGCGATGTTCTCGCCGTCGATGACGCTGTCGTCGTTCGGGTCGCGGTTCCACGGCAACGACGAACGCATCGACGTCGAGTCGCTCGCCCTCAGCACCGACTACTGGGTCGGCATCGCCAAGGAACTGCTGGGCTAAGGTCGTGGAGATCAACACCATCATCCGACCCAATCGAGTCATCGTTCAGCTGTGGATCGCTGCGCTCATCGCACTCGCCGGCGCCGTCGCCGCATCAGCCGATGGCAACTGGGGCGCAATGGCGATCATCCTCGTGCCGCTCACGTTGGGCATCGTCTCGTCGGCCCTCGCGCTCGGCGACCATGCCGAGCTCGGCCCCGACCAGTCGATCCGATTCCGCACACGCCGCTACTACTTCCTCCGCACGACGAAGGAGTTCCAGCCGCTCCGCGACGGCTTCAAGAGCATCGTGTACGTGCCGACCGGCCTGAAGGCGGTCTGGAGCGGCAAGCAGAAGGTCTACCTCTGGCTGTACTACGGACGAGCGAACCAGATCATCAACTGGGCCGAGGGCAAGACCCAGGCGGCCACCGCCGGCTGACCGCCGAAAACGCAACGAGTCCGGCGCTGGAAGCACCGGACTCAGTGGTGTCGGAGGACCGAAGGACCGATTCCGGTACCGGCCATTGGCGACTGGGCTAGCGATCTCCGCAATCGGTGCCAGCCTCCTCCGGAACGGTCTGGCTCCTGTACGCCTGCGGCTTCAGGGCGGCTTCGACGAAGCCCATCACGAAGTCACTGTGCGATGCGACCGCACGGTTCAGTTCGATCATGTTGAGGTGTCTCGGGGTAAGTGCTCCGTGGAGGTGGTCAAGCAGCTGACACTGCAACGCTCGACCATAAGCTCTTCGGCGGTGGATCTCCATTCGGCTCTCTTCGTCAAGAGATGCCAGCACATCCTCGGCTGCTTCATCCAACAGTTCATTCGCCTGCCGTCGAGATCAGCCCATACTGCCTCGGGACATTTGGCCTGTACCAGGCAATGGTTGCCCCGCATCCGCACGGACACTGCTGCTTCGACATATCTAATGATCGGTCGGCGCTCTGTGGCGGTTGAGCGGGAGTGTGCAGCCGGCGTGAGAGGCGC
>JBDKJP010000097.1:0-64967 GCA_039796575.1 Actinomycetota bacterium | reverse complement strand
GGAAACCTCCACCGGTCGGGGTTGTTGGATCGCACTCGTGATCAAACACGAGCCTCCACCGCGACCGGTGGACCCTCACCCCAGATCGCCACCTATCCGCGCGGCCTCTTAAGTTCGCGGGCCAGCCCGGCGAACTTGAGTTCGCGGGGGAGGGGCTATTCGCCGAGGCCGAGGGCGTCGTAGGCGAGCTGCTTGGCGGCCTTGTAGTCGGCCTTGCCGTTGGGGGCGCGCGGCACCTGGCGCACGAACACCACCCGCTTGGGGGCCTTGTAGTGGGCGAGGTCGCCCTTCGCGCCGGCGATGATCGATGCCTCGTCGGGGGAGGCGCCGTCGGCGAGTGAGGCGATGGCGGTGACGGCCTGGCCGAAGCGGTCGTCCTCGATGCCGACCACGAGGCAGTCGACCACGCCGTCGACGCGCTTCACCGCTTCCTCCACCTCCTCGGGGAAGATCTTCTCGCCGCCCGAGTTGATGACCTGGCTGCCGCGGCCGAGCAGGATGAGCGAGCCGTCGGCCGCCACCTGCGCCATGTCGCCGGGGAACGAGTAGCGCACGCCGTCGATGGTGCGGAACGTGCGGGCCGACTTCTCTGGGTCCTTGAAGTAGCCGATCGGCACCATCGCACCGCCGGCGGCCACCATGCCGACCTCGTCGGAACCGGGCTGCACCTCGCGGTCGTCGTCGGTGAACACCTTCGTGGTGGGGTTGCGGGTGAACTTCGCCGTGCTCGGCGGCAGGCCCTTCATGGTGACGCTGCTGCCCATCGAGCCCTCCGACGAACCGATGGCGTCGAGCAGGATGGCCTGCTCGATGCGGTCGAGCAGCGCCTCCTTCACCTCTGCGGTCCACATCACGCCCGACGAGATGATCATCTTCAGGCTCGACGTGTCGTACGGCTTGCCCGGTGCGGCGGCCTCGTCGATGGCCTTGATGAGCGGCTTGCTGAACGCGTCGCCCACGATGGTCATGTTGGTGATGCCCTCGCGCTGCACGGTGCCGAGGATCTCGTCGGCGTCGAGCGAGCGACTCTCGAGCGTCACCACGGCGGCGCCGGCGAGCTGCGGGATCATCGCGCCGAGCCACACGCCGGTGCCGTGCATGAGCGGTGCGCACGGCATGGAGATGATGCGGTTGCCGGTCTCGAGCACTCCCTTCACCATCTCGGCGATCTCGTCCGCCGACTCGGGCGGGGTGAGGCCGATGAGCGGGAACCCGAGCTGCGCGAACGCGCGGGTGATGTCGCCCATCGTGTACATCACGCCCTTCGGCATGCCGGTGGTGCCGCCGGTGTAGAGCATGTAGATGTCGGCCTCGTCGCGGGTGATGCGCGGCATCGGCTCGTGGCTGGCGATGACCTCTTCGTGGCGGCGTGCGACGGCCACCTGGCCGGTGCCACCGTCGTCGACCTCGATGAGCAGCTTCAGCTTCGGGAGGCGCTCGCGGATGCGGTCGACGCGATCGCCGAGCGACGAGTGGAACACCAGCGCTTCGGCGTCGGCGTTGTCGAGCAGGTACACCAGCTCCTCGTCGAGGTAGCGGTAGTTCACGTTGATCGGCACGCCGCGCATCTTGAACGCGGCGTAGTGGGCCTCGAGGTACTCGTTGCCGTTGTAGAGGTAGAGACCGATCTTGCTGTCGGGCCCGAGGCCGGCGGCGGTGTACGCAGCGGCGACTCGGGCGGCGCGCTCGTCGTACTCCTTCCACGTGTACCGACGGTTCCCGTGCACCACGGCGGTGAGGTCGGCGAGCTGATCGGCGAGTGATTCCCAGACGGTGGCGAAGTGGAATTCCATGTCCGGATGGTAGGCGAGCGGCCGCGCCGCGGAAACTCGTGCGGCGGTCAGCCGACCGACTTGCCGTACATCTCGCCGAGCGGGTCGCTGATGAGCTCGAGGCGCTCGCCGTCGGGGCCGCGGAAGTACAGCGACGACCCGTCGACATGGGCGCACTCGATGCCTGCCGCCTCCAGCCGGGCCTTCGCGGCCTCCCACTCACTGCGCTCCATCGAGATGGCGAGGTGGTGATGGCCGCCGAGCACCTCGGCGTACTCGCCGAGGTCGAGGCCGGGCAGGTCGAAGTAGGCGAGGCAGTTGCCGTGGCCGAGGTCGAAGAAGAAGTGCGTCGACCCCTCGTAGTCGCGGTTCTCGAACATCTCGATCACCGGGAAGCCGAGCAGCCCGTCGTAGAACTGCACGGTGCGCTCCACGTCGCTGCAGATGTGCGCGGCGTGGTGCACGCCCCGGGCGGTGCTCGCGGGCCGCTCGGCCCTCGGCTTGATGTACTGCGCTGCCAGCTCGGCGCGTCGTGCGTCGAGCTCGGCTCGTTGCTGTGCGTCTACTCCGTGACCCATACCAACAGTTCAGCACCTTCTGCGCCGGCCGTGAACCGGAGCTCGGAAGAATCGGTCAGTCGCACGGCATCGCCCTGGGCGAGATCGCCCGCCTGTTCGAGTGCGCCGCTGCCGAGTGCGACGAAGACGTGCACGAACGGGGCGCCCGGCACGGCCGCCGATTCGCCGGCCGCGAGGCGTGCGCCCCACAGCACGGCGCCGCGCTGATGGATGCTGATCGCGCCCTCGTGGCCCTCTCCGCTGGCGATGGCGACGAGGCCGCCCTTGCCGAGCTCGGCGTTGAGATCGCGCTGCTCGTAGCCGGGTTGCACGCCGGCCGTGTCGGGGAGCACCCACATCTGCACGAAGTGCACGGGCTCGTTCGGGCTGGCGTTCATCTCGCTGTGGCGGATGCCGCGGCCGGCGCTCATCCGCTGTGCGAGACCGGGGTAGAGGACGCCGTGGTTGCCCTCGCTGTCGCGGTGCTCGAGGCGGCCCGACAGCACCCACGTGACGATCTCCATGTCGCGGTGGCCGTGCGTGCCGAATCCCTGGCCGGGGGCGACGACGTCGTCGTTGTTCACCAGCAGGAGGCCGTGGCCGTCGTGGGCGGGTGAGTAGTGGTGGCCGAAGTTGAACGAGTGGTGGCTCTTCAGCCAGCCGGCGTCGGTGAAGAAGCGGTCGCCGGCTCGCTGGACGTTGATCGTGCTCATGACGGGGCCAACCTCATTGCGGGCGCAACTATTCCGACGGAGCGGTGGTGGTGGCCGCGGCGTCGTTGGCCTGCGGTCGGGCCACCGGCGCGATCACCGGCCACACCGCTTCGCTGTCGAACCCGAGCGCCCACAGCGCCACGCCACCGATGCGCTCCTCACGGGCGAGGTCGATGCGGGCGCGCACGCCCTGCTCGTCGATGTAGTGCACCTGCCGGGTCTGTGTGCAGGCGCTGGTGCCGTCGTTCACCTCGAGCTGATAGGTGAACTCGGCCTCCTGCGTGACCGGGTCGTGCACGGGGGTGGCGCTGCGCTTCGCTGCCAGTTCCTCGACGCCGCGCAACGTGACCGGGGCGGTGCCCTCGGCCGACGCGGGGCAGGTGCCCGTGGTGCCCACCACCCAGTTGCGGCCGTACATGCCGATGCCGAGCACCAGCTTCGTGTCGTCGTCGACGGCCTTCTTCGCCGCCTGCACCGCGGACTGCACCCAGTCGTACGGGGCGATGGGTCCGGCCTCGCCGACGCTGTAGTCGTAGCCCATGATGCGGATGCGATCGACCACCTCGCCGATGGCCGCGTAGTCGTACACCCAGTACCCGCTGTCGGCGGTGCGGTCGGTGTCGTAGATGGGCGGGATGCTCACCGTGAGCACCTTGCCGTTGGCGTGCAGCGCGTCGGCCAGTTCGGTGATGAACGCCACCCAGTTCGGTCGGGTCGATTCCCACGTCGAGCGGGTGTCGGCGAACGCGAACTGCTCGTAGTCGATGTCGATGCCGTCGAACCCGTTGTCGCGCACCAGCGCGACCACCGCGTCGACGTGTGCCGCCCGCTGTGCGGGATCGGCCAGCACTGCCGCCATGCCGCCGGCGGGCATGCCGTCGGAGATGCTCGGCACCACGAGGCCGCCGGTGTCGCGGATGGCGGCGATGAGCGGCAGGAGCGCCGCCGCGTCGAGGTTGCCCGAGTGCTCGATCGTGCTCGCGCCCGCGGCCTCGAACCAGAACGGCGACACCTCGTGCAGCATCGAGCCGTTGGCCTGCACCGTGGCGGTGGCCTCGGCGGTGGTCCAGTACGGCGCCCACCCGCTCACGGGGATGTCGGGCAGCGGCGGCAGCGGATCGGCCCGCAGCAGGAACGCCGCGCCCGCACCGAGCGCCGCCACGACGCCGACGGCGACGGCGAGCTTCCCCCACGGCCTCCTGCGCTTCGGCGTCGGGCCGGTGATGCCGAGCGTCGCGAGATCGATCTCGTGCAGCGACGTGACGCGGGTGTACTCGTCGGACGGCGGGAGGTCGACCACGTTCGGCACCGCGAACGTGCGGCAACCGGCGGCCACCGCGCTGCGCACGCCGGTGGGGGAGTCCTCGATGGCCGCGCAGTCCTTCGCCCGCACACCCAGCTTCGCCGCAGCGACGAGGTACGGCTCGGGGTGCGGCTTGCCGCGGCTCACCTCGTCGCCGGTGATGACCACGTCGAACGTGCCCGGCGGCAACGCAGCCACGACGGCGTGGGCGAAGCGCGTCCAGCTCATCGTCACGAGTGCGTTCGGCACCCCGGCCCTGCGCACCTCGGCCAGCAGTTCACGGGCGCCGGGACGCCACGGCACGCGCTGCTGCACCTGGGCGATCACGCCGTCGAGCAACCGGTTGACGATGTCGTCGATGGGCAGGTCGACGCTGCCGCGGTCGCGGATGATGGCCGCCGAGTCGCGGAGGTCCTTGCCAACCAGCGAGTGGGCCTTCTCGTCGTCCCACTCGCCGCCGAACTTGGCCACCAGTGCGTACTCGGTGGCGATCCAGTACGGCTCGGTGTCGACGATGGTGCCGTCCATGTCCCACAGGACGGCGGCGGGGCGCGTGACGGTGGGCTTCCTCGTCGACGCACTCATGATGTGCCGACTCTACTGGGCCGCGCTCGCTCGCTTCTGGCGGCGTTGCGTCCCGGTTTCCGGGACGCAGGGCGCCCAGAAGCGATTCTGGGACGAACGACGCCCAGAAGCCCCGTCAGAGGGACAGCGCGGTGCGGCGGCCTTCGAGGACGGCTTCGAGGATGGTGCGCGGGGCGACGCAGTCCCCGGCCTGGTGGTGCACGTCGGGCAGCGGGTCGGTGGGCAGGCGGAAGCCGCAGCCGACCAGGGCCACGCACTCCACGGTGCGGCGCTCGCCACTGAACCGGTCGTCGAGCTCCACCGCACCGGGGCGGGCGAGTCGCAACACGGCGCGGCGCTCGATACGTGCGCCGCGTTGCGCGAGGCGCACGTTGGCCGGGGCGAGGTCGCCGGTGCGGCTGAGCTCGTTGCCGGCGATCTGGTCCTGGGTGATGAGCACGGCACGGTCGCCGAGCGCCTCGGCGAGCGCGACGGCGATCGGGCCGCCGATCGGGTCGAAGAGCGCGATGGCGCCCTCGGCGGGCCAGGGGGCGTCGGCGCCGTGGAAGACGGCCCGCCACGCGTCGAGCACGTCGATCACGGTGGCGCCGTCGCGCACCTCGAACGGCCGGATGCCGGGCTGTGCGCCGGTGCACTGCACCACCACTTCGTCGGTTGCCGCATCGACGTGCTCGGTGCCGGTCTGCACGATGACGCCGGCGTCCTCCACCGCACGCGCCAGCCAGTCGACGAGCGGCTTGGCGTGCGGCAGCAGCGCGGCCACGCCGCCCAGTTCGTCGCTGCGTTCCACGATGCGGACGTGGTGGCCGCGTGCAGCGGCGATGCGTGCGGTCTCCATGCCGGCGACGCCGCCACCCACCACGACGACGTCGCGAGGGCGGGGCGACACGGCGAGCCAGTTGGGGTCGTCGGTCTCGTGACCGCTGCTCGGCTCACCGACGCAGGTGACGACCGGGTTGCGGCCGTCGCGCACCTGGCAGGTCTGGTTGCAGCGGATGCACGGGCGCACATGGTCGATGGCTCGCTCGGCGAGCTTCTGGCCGAGGTCGGGGTCGGCGATCTGACCGCGCGTGATCTCGGCGGCGTCGGCGACGTGCTCCGTGAGCGCCCACTCGGCGGTGGCCGCGTCGAGCGAGCCCTGCAGGAACACCGCAGTGCTCGGCAGCGCCGACTTCACGGCGCGGCACACGTCGATGTTGAAGCCGGCCGGCTCGTGGAAGTCGGGCCGGGTCTTCTCGACGGAGAAGATCGAGCCGCGCACCACGACGACGTAGTCGATGCCCTCGGCCACCAGTTCGGCGGCGATGCCGGGTGCCATCTCGGGGGTGATGCCGGCCCACGGCGCGAGCTCGTCGCACGACAGGCGGAGCCCGACCACCCTGTCACCGGCCTGGGCGCGCACGGCTCGGATGACCTGCTTCGCGAACAGGGTGCGCTCGGCCCACTCGTCGCCGCGGTGGTTGGTGAGGCCGCTCAGGAACTGGCGCACCAGGCTGTGCTGGCCGGCGTTGATCTCCACGCCGTCGCAGCCCGCATCGATGGCGGCGCGCGTGGCGTCGGCGAAGCCCTGCACCACCGCAGCGATGTCGTCGGGCTCCATCCACTTCGGCACTTCGCGGGTGTTCACCTCGGGCACGCGGCTCGGTGCCCACAGCTCGCGTTGGCTGTATGCGCTGTTGCCCTGGCCGCCGGCGTGATCGAGCGAGGCGATGACGGTGGCGCCGTGTGCGTGGCAGGCCGTGGCGATGGCGGCCCAACCGGTGGCGCACTGCGACGCCAGCGGCGCTCGCTCGTACGGCCAGTCGCTCGGGTGCACGCTCGCACCCTCGACCACCACGATGCCGCAGCCGCCCTTCGCCCGACGCTCGTAGTACGCCACGTGCCGTGGGGTGAGCCCGCGGAGGTGGTCGCCGAGGTTGGTGACGTGCGGCCCGAACATCACCCGGTTGCGGGCGGTGACGGCGCCGAGCTGCAGCGGCTCGAGCAACCGCATGGTCAGTTGCGCACCAGCTTCAGCACGGGGATGACGCGGCTGGTGCTCGCGGCGTAGTCGTTGAAGAACGGCATGATCGCGGCCTGCGCGTCGAAGAGGCGCTGGCGCTCGTCGCCCTCGGTGACGACCACGGTGGCCTCGTAGGTGTCGCTGCCGACCTCGACCGTGACGCCGGGGTTGGCGACCATGTTGTGGTACCAGGCCGGATTGTTGGGCGCGCCGCCCATCGAAGCGATGATGACCACGGTGTCGCCGTCGCGGCTGCACACGAGCGGGGTGGTGCGGCGCACGCCCGACTTGGCGCCGGTGTGCGTGACCAGCACCATCGGCAGACCCTCGAAGCGGCCACCGACCTTGCCGCCGTTCGCGCGGAACTCGGCGATGATCTGCTGGTTGTAGTCGTCCATGTCGGCCATGCCGACGACGCTACTCGCCGTTCACTCGGAACGAGATGCCGACAGCTCGGTGCCGTGGAGCAGACGCTTGATGTTGCCCGCGTGGCGCAGCAGGAGCAGCGAGTTGATGGCCACCATGGTGATGATCTCCCACGTGGGCACGTCGAACAGCACCGCCAGCACGGGGAGCCCGATGATGAGCGCGATGGATGCCACCGAGCTCTTCTTGCTGAGCTTGAGCACCACGAACCACACCACGGCGAGGATGGCGCTGATGACCGGCTGCATCACGAACATCGCGCCGGCCATCGTGGCTACTCCCTTGCCGCCCTGGAAGCGGCGCGTGACGGGGAACATGTGGCCGAGCACCGCGGCGGCGATCATCGCGTAGGCCACCTTGTCGCCGGCGAGGAACATGCCGACGAGCGCAGGGATGATGCCCTTCAGCGCGTCGAGCGCGAACACGGCGATGCCGTACTTGCGGCCGAGCGTGCGCGAGACGTTGCTGGCGCCCGGGTTGCCCGAGCCGACCTTGGTGATGTCGACGCCCTTGCTGCGCGCCACCATCACCGCGCTGGGGAACGTGCCCACGAAGTAGGCAGGGACGACCATCAACCACCACATACGCGGTGCAGGTTACGTGACGACGAGTCGCCGTTCCGGTTTGGTGTGGTCCTGTGACGGGCGCGGCTTGAGCACCACCGGCACCGCCGCGAGCTCGGCCAGCGCCACCTCGCCGTCGCCGCCGACGCACTCGGGATCGGGACCGTCGAGCGGCAGTCCGGTGAAGAACTTCGCGGCCATGCAACCACCCTGGCAGGCGTCGAACGAGCCGCAGCTCGCGCATGCGCCGGCCGACTGCGGTTCGCGCAGCGAACGGAAGAGCTCGCTGTGCTTCCACACGTGTCCGAAGCCGCCCGGGTCGCGCACGTTGCCGGCGAGGAACTCGTCGTGGATGACGAACGGACATGCGTACACGTCGCCGATGGGATCGATGAGGCACACCACGCGACCGGCGCCGCACATGTTGAGACCCGGGAGGGGGTCGCCGAGCGCGTTCAGGTGGAAGAACGAGTCGCCGGTGAGCACGTTGTCGCCGTTGGCCATCAGCCAGTCGTAGATCTCGCGCTGCTGGGCGTTGGTGGGGTGGAGGTGGTCCCAGCTGTCGACGCCGCGGCCGCTCGGCCGCAGCCGGGTGACGCGCAGCTGTGCGCCGAAGCCGTCGGCGAGTGCCTTGAACCGGTCGAGCTGCGGCACGTTCTGGCGGGTGACCACCACGCTGATCTTGAACGGCCCGAAGTCGGCGGCGGCGAGGTTCTCCATGGCCCGCATCGCCATGTCGTAGCTACCGACGCCGCGCACCGCGTCGTTGGTGGCGGCATCCACGCCGTCGAGGCTGATCTGGATGTCGAGGTAGTCCATGCTCGCCAGGCGGCGGGCCTTCTCGGCGTCGATGAACGCGCCGTTGGTGGAGAACTTCACACCGATGCCGTTGCCCACCGAGTGCTCGACGAGCTCGAAGAAGTCGCGGCGCACCATCGGTTCGCCGCCACCGATGTTGATGTAGAAGACCTGCAGGTCGCGGAGGTCGTCGAGCACGCGTTTCGCCTCGGCGGTGGTGAGCTCGCGCGGGTCGCGCTGGCCCGACGACGACAGGCAGTGCACGCACTGCAGGTTGCACGCGTACGTGAGCTCCCAGGTGAGGCAGATGGGCGCGTCGAGCCCGGCCTTGAGCTGCGTGGTGAGGGTTTCAGCGCTCAACGATGATCTCCGACTTCATCAACGACTCGACGGCCTTGGTGAACGACGGCCAGCGACGCCGATCGATGCCGCACGCGTCGAGCGCCGCGGCGAGGCTCGGGTGATCGGCCAGCACCCGCGCGACGGCGACCAGGTCGGCGTGCTGCAGGAACACGAGACGGCGGTTGCCGTAGTGGTAGGCGAGTGCACCGAACGGCTCGGGCCGCAACGCCACCTGCGGGTGCAGGGCGAGCGGCCGTTCGAGCAGCGGGTTCAGCAGGTCAGTAGACACCGCACATGCCGTCGATGGAGATCTCCTCCACCAACAGCTCTTCCTCGACGACGATGTCCTGCTCGGCGGGTTCGATGACGGCGTCCTGCTCCATGCAGCCGAGGCTATACCTGCCGTGCCCCGATTGTCGCTAGCGTGGCAGCCCCTGTGAGCGACGACCTGTTCCCCGAGTTGCACGCCGAACGGGAACGCCTGGCGTTCTCCATCCGCTGTCGCGACGCGATGATCGACCGCTTTGCGCGCCTCGACCCCGACGCGTCGGCCGACGAGATCACCAAGGAGTACATCGAGGTCACCGTGGCGGAGGCGCTCGGCGACCTGCGCACCCCGGGTGCGGGCGAGTTCTTCGGTCGCATCACCGAGGAGGGCACGCCCGGCAACCCGGCCGCCGACACCTGGTACATCGGCCGCCGCCACATCGAGGACCAGCACCACGAGCCGGTGGTGGTCGACTGGCGAGCGCCCATCGCGGCGCCGTTCTACCGGGCCACCCACGCCGACCCGTTCGGGTTGGCGCACCGCCGTCGTTTCACCCTCGCCGATGGTGATCTCACCGCGTACCTGGACGAACAGCTCGACGACCCCGACCACGACGCGTCGGGCTCTGGCATCCCCGACCCGGTGCTGGCCGAGATCGGCGCGGCCCGCACCGGTGCGATGAAGGAGATCGTCGCCACCATCCAGGCCGAGCAGGACATCGTCATCCGTGCGCCGCTCGACCAGGTGCTCGTGGTGCAGGGCGGTCCGGGCACCGGCAAGACCGCCGTCGGTCTGCACCGAGCAGCGTTCCTGCTGTTCGAGCACCGTCGGCGGCTGGTGCGCGACGGCGTGCTCGTCGTGGGGCCGAACAAGGTGTTCCTCGACTACATCGGCAACGTGCTGCCCAGCCTCGGTGAGCGCAGTGTGCAGCAGCGCACCGCGCTCGACCTGTGCGTGCCGAAGGTCGACATCACCGGCGTCGATTCGGCCGACCTGCGTCGCGAGAAGGGCAGCGAGGAGATGCTCGCCCGCCTCGAAGCCGCGGTCGTCGAGCACGTGCGAGTGCCCGACGACGACCTGCGCGTGCCCCTCGGGGCGCGCACGCTCACCATCACCCGCGACGAGGTGGCGGAGTGGCTGTCGCAGGCACTCGACGCGAAGGGCCCGGTCAACAAGCGTCGCGACTCGCTGAAGGGGATGGTGCAGCGCGACATGCTGCGCCGCTTCGACCGCGACGACGTGTGGGAGAAGGCGCCGGTGCTGCGTGCGGCACTCACGAAGGCGTGGCCCACGCAGCAGCCGATCAAGCTGGTCGACAAGCTGCTGCCCGGGCCGGGCGGCAAGCGGCGCGCATGGACGGTCGCCGACCAGTTCCTCGTCGACGAGGCGAACTCGCTGCTCGTCGGCACGCCGTTCGTGTACGGGCACGTCGTGGTCGACGAGGCGCAGGACCACTCCGCCGTCGCGCTGCGATGCATCGGCCGGCGCAGCCCGTCGGCCTCGATGACCATCCTCGGCGACCTCGCGCAGAGCACCACGCCCGCCGGGCAGCGCGACTGGGACGACGCCCTGCGGCTGCTACGCCTCGGCGACACGGCGGCCGAGGTCGCACACCTCACCATCGGCTACCGCGTGCCGGCACCCATCCTCGACGTCGCCAACCGCCTCCTGCCGTTCACGGGCGTGACCACCCAGGCCAGTCGCAGCGTGCGTGCCGAGGGCGACGCGCCGTCGGTCACGGTGGTCGACCGTGGCGCGCTCGCCGCTGCCGTCGCCGACGAGGTGAAGGCGGTGCGTCATCGCCATCACAACAGCGGTGTGGTCGCGCCCGAGGCGTTGTTCCCCGAGATCGCCCACGCACTCGAGGCGATCGGTCTGCACGCCGTCGACCGCGTGCACTCGCTCGGGCACGACGACGTGCCGGTGTTCCACGCCGAGGCCGTGAAGGGCCTCGAGTTCGACGGCGTGGTGGTGGCGAACCCGCACGAGATCTTCGACGGCAGCGAGCGCGGTGCCCGCCTGCTCTACGTGGCGATGACCCGCGCCGTGCAGGTGCTCCACTTCGTCACGTCGGCCCCGCTGCCCGACGCCCTCGTCACGTCGCGCTGATCCCACCGAAACGGTGGATCCGCCGCGACGTCGCCGCGGTTTCGGTCAGTCGATCGTGAGGAAGCGTGCGAGGCAGTCGTCGGGATAGGCCAGGCCGAGCCCGGCGCACTGCGCCTTCACGGCCTCTTCGCTCTCGAAGCCGCCGACATAGAACACGATGCGGTTGGGTGTGACGAACGTGGCCGGGAAGTCGTTGCTCTGGAGCACCCGGACGCCGGGGGCGAACTCGGAGAAGCGATCGAGCTGCTGATCGATCAGGTCCTGGGCCACGTCGTCGCCGACGGAGCCGAGCTGCATCAGCCAGGTGCCCACCGACTCGCTGCCTGGGACGTACTCGTCGTCGGGTCCGATGTCCTCGTCGAGGTCGCACGGCGGCACGTACGACTGTGGCGCAGCGATGAAACCTTCGACCGAGGTGCGTGCGAGGTCCGCCGGGATCAGGACGCCGTAGATGGCGTACGTGGCGACGTCGACGGCGCGGGCGACACCCACCACTGCGCCGGACTCGTCGAACGCCGGGCTTCCGCTGTTGCCGGCGTCGATCCCCTCGGAGACCTTGATGAGGCCGCTGTCGGAGATGCTTCGCACACTCACCTGCAGCACGTCGTAGTCGCCGAGGCCGGGATAGCCGATCACGGTGAGTGGCTGGCCTTCCGACACGGTGTCGCTCTCGGCCCACTGCACGGAAGTGTCGAACGTGCCGGCAGGTACCTCCAACACCGCGATGTCGGCCTCGGTGTCGAATCCGATGAGCGTGGACTCGATCTGGCGTCCGTCGCGGAGCTCGACGATCGGGTGCACGTCGGGGCCGGCGACGTGCTGGTTGGTGACGACGTGGCGGTCGTCGATCGCGAAGCCGCTCCCGGAGGCGGCGTCCCCGCACTCGTCGCGCAGCACGCGAACCGTGGCGGCGTCGAAGGTTTCGCTCAGCGCCTCTGCGTCGTAGACCATTGCTGTCGTCGAGGTCGGAGCGGCGGTGGTGGGCGGCGCGGTCGACGAGGTCGACGGGATCGTCGCAGTCGAAGCCGTGGTGGCCGCGCCCCGACCACCACCTTCGTCGGTGTCGGTGCAGGCAGCGAGAGCGAGGAGGCCGAACGCCAGGATCGTCGCCTTCGTCGCAGCGCACGTCATCTGCACGAACGTAGCAGTGCCACGAAGGGCCCTTCGCCGCGCAATCATCCTCGTCACGTCGCGCTGATCCCACCGAAACGGTGGAATCTCCGCGACCTCGCTGGGGAACTCGGTCAGGCGTGGAGGACGAGCATGAACTGACCGCCGCCCGGCTCGAGCGTGGCGCGCATCGGCGCGCCGGGCGCGAGGCGGGTGACCCGGTCGACGAGCCACGCCGCTGCCTCGTCGCCGTCGGCCCGTGACGGGCAACGGCCGACCACCGCGCGGCCGCCCTTGCGCTGCAGGTTCTCGACCGTCTCGAAGATGGGCGCCGGATCGACCACGAACAGGTGCTCGGGCCACGGCACCACTGGGGCGACGGCGCCCTTGCGCGTGTTGCAGCCGCGGTGCGCCAGACGCTCCTCGGCCGGCCCCTTCGCCTTGGCTCGGGCCTTGGTGATGATCTGATCGACGCTCGGGCCGCGCGGGTCGTTCACCGACATCGCGGGATCGACCGGCTCGTCGCACAGCCAGCACCGCCAGCCATCACGTTCTCCGACGTCGTCGACCCTGCTCACGGTCGGGCACCGTACCGCCGGGTGGTCGTGGTAAGCCATCCGGCATGGACGACATCGTGTACCTCACCGAAGCCGACGTGCGGGGGCTGCTGACCATGCCGGCGCTGCGTGAGCGGCTGCGCGTGGCCTTCGGGCTGCTGTCGGCGGGGCGGGCCGACGTGCCGGCGCGCATCGCGGCGCGCGCGCCGAAGGGGATGTTGGCGGCGATGCCCGGCTATGTCGAGGGCGTCGGCCTGGCGATCAAGGCCGTGAGCGTGTTCGCCGAGAACCACGGCACCGACATCCCGTCGCACCAGGGCCTCATCGTGGTGTGCGACGAGCACACCGGCACGCCCGTGGCCATCATGGACGGTGCGTCGGTCACGGCGCTGCGCACCGCGGCGAGCGCGGCGGTGGCCGCCGATCTGCTTGCCCGCCCCGAAAGCACGGTGCTCGCCATCGTCGGTGGCGGCGTGCAGGGGCACAGCCACCTCGCCGCGTTCGCCGACCTGCGGCCGTGGTCGCAGATCCGCGTCGCGTCGCGCAGCAAGGGCTCGGCACTCGCGCTCGCTGCCCGCCATCCTGCGGCCACCGCGGTCTCGTTCGAGGAGGCCGTGCGCGGCGCCGACGTCGTGTGCCTCACCACCGATGCCGACCACCCGGTCATCGAGCCGGCATGGGTGAAGGCCGGTGCCCACGTCGGCTCGGTGGGGAACCGGGCCGAGCTGCATCCGGACTTCACGCACGGGACGGTGTTCGTCGAGTGGATGGGCGCCGCGGCCAGTGCGCCGCCGGCAGGAGCGACCGAACTGCAGGGCATCGACCTGGCTCGTGTGGTGGAGATCGGGCGGGTGGTGAACGGCGACCATCCCGGCCGCACGGCGGACGACGAGGTCACCGTCTACAAGAGCACCGGCCACGCCGTGGAGGATGCGGCGGCGGCACGCCTGGTGCTCGACGTCGCGCTGGAGAAGGGCCTCGGCCTGCGCCTTCCTCGCTGATCGGCGCGGCGATCCCTCCACATGGTGCCCGGTGGTGCCGCCGCGTTATGGTGCCGAGCACAACGTCGACTCGTGGGGGTAATCGTGAAGACCAAGGCCGCAATTCTCCGTGGACTCAACACGCCGTGGAGCGTGGAGGAGATCGAGCTCGATCCGCCGAAGGCCGGCGAAGTGCTGGTGAAGATCGTCGCCAGCGGCATGTGCCACAGCGACGAGCACCTGGTGACGGGCGACCTCGCGGGCGCCACCGCCCCGCTGCCCACCATCGGTGGCCACGAGGGCGCTGGTGTGGTGCTCGAGGTCGGCCCCGGCGTGTTCAGCGTCGCCCCCGGCGACCACGTGGTGTTCGGCTTCGTGCCGGCCTGTGGCAAGTGCCCCAGCTGCGCCAGCGGCCACAGCAACCTGTGCGACCTCGGCAACATCACGGCCACGGGCATGCAGCTCAGTGACGGCACGTCTCGCCATCACGACAAGGACGGCAACGACCTCACGCTGGCCATCGGTGCGCTCGGCACCTTCGCCCACCACACCGTGGTGCACGAGGCCAGCTGCATCAAGATCGACAAGGACCTGCCGCTCGACCGGGCCTGCCTGCTCGGTTGCGGTGTGGTCACTGGGTGGGGCTCGGCGGTGTACGCAGCCGACGTGCAGCCCGGCGACACCGTGGCCGTCGTCGGCTGCGGCGGCATCGGCAGCAATGCCATCCAGGGCGCCAAGATGGCCGGCGCCGCAGTGATCGCCGCCATCGACCCGATCGAGTTCAAGCGCGAGAAGGCCATGGAGTTCGGTGCCACCGTCACCCACGCCTCCATCCAGGACGCCCTGGCCGCACTGCCCGAGACCACCTGGAGCCGCGGCTTCGACAAGGTCATCATGACCTGCGGCGTCGGCAACGGCGACGTGCTCGGCGAGGCGTTCTGGCTGGGCGGCAAGCGCAGCAAGATCGTCGTCACCAACATCCACCCGGTGGGTGAGGCCAGCATCGCCATCCCGGCCGTGTTCCTCACCGTGTTCGAGAAGCAGCTCATCGGTTCGCTGTTCGGCTCGGGCAACCCGCGCAAGGACATCCCGCGTCTGCTCGAGCTCTACACCCAGGGCCAGCTCGACCTCGACGGTCTCGTCACCCGCACGTACCCGCTCGAGGGCATCAACGACGGCTACGCCGCGATGAACGCCGGCGAGAACATCCGCGGCGTGCTCGTCTACGAGCACGACTGAGCCGTCGCGCGCACGTCGCACCAGCCACCACACCACGATCGGGGGAACGATGGGTGAGTCCAGGAAGTGTCGAGCCGCGGTGCTGCGCGCCGTCGGCCAGCCATGGCAGATCGAGGAGCTCACCGTCGACCCTCCGGTCGCGGGTGAGGTGGTGGTGCAGTGGAAGGTGGCCGGCCTGTGCCACAGCGACGAGCACTTCGTGACCGGCGACATGGTGCCGCCGGCCGAGATGCTCGAGGCCGCCGGCATGCCGCCGTTCTTCCCCGTCATCGCCGGCCACGAGGGCTCGGGCGTGGTGGTCGAGGTCGGCCCCGGCGTCACCAGCGTGGCGGTGGGCGACCACGTGTCGGCCAGCTTCATCCCGTCGTGCGGACGTTGCCGCTACTGCAGCAGCGGTCGGCAGAACCTGTGCGACGCCGGCGCCGGTGCGATGCAGACCGGGCAGATCTCCGACGGCACCGTGCGCCACTGGTTGAACGGTGAGCCGGTGAAGTTGATGGCGAAGCTCGGCACGTTCGCCGAGTACACGTGCGTGTCGGAGGCGTCGGTCATCAAGGTCGACGCCGACCTGCCGCTCGACGCGGTCGCGCTCGTCAGCTGCGGCGTGGCCACCGGCTGGGGCTCCGCCACCAAGCGCGCCGACGTGCGCCCCGGCGAGACCGTGGTCATCGTCGGCGTCGGCGGCATCGGCATCAACGCCGTGCAGGGTGCGGCCATGGCCGGCGCGAAGCGCGTCATCGCCGTCGACCCGGTGGAGTTCAAGCGCGAGAAGGCGATGGAGATGGGCGCCACGCACACCTTCGCCTCGATGGAGGAAGCGTTCCCGATGGTCACCGAGATGACCTGGGGGCAGATGGCCGACAAGGTGATCATGACCCCCGGTGTGATGTACGGCGACATGATGCAGCTCGGCACGGCACTCGCCGGCAAGGGCGGCACCATCGTGGTCACCGCGGTCGCCCCCATCACGCAGACCGAGAGCTCGGTCAACCTGTTCGAGATCGCCATGTACAACAAGGAGATCAAGGGCACCATCTTCGGCTCGCTCAACCCGCGCAGCGACATCCCGAACCTCCTCGGGCTGTACCGCGATGGCCAGCTGAAGCTCGACGAGCTCATCACCCGCCGTTACACCCTCGACCAGATCAACGAGGGTTACGAAGCCATGCGCCAGGGACAGAACATCCGCGGCGTCATCGTGTACGAGTGAGCGACCTCGACCACTCCGGGCTCGCGCAGCGGGTGCTCACCCGTGTGGTGGGCCGCGTCCGTGAGATTGAGCTGGTGGTGGCCGCGTTGGCCGCCGACCGGCACGTGCTGCTCGAGGGCCCGCCCGGTACCGGCAAGAGCACGCTGCTGCGCGCGGTCGCGCACGAGCTCGGCCTCGGGTTCGAGTTCGTGGAGGGCAACGCCGAGCTCACGCCGGCGCGGCTGGTCGGCCACTTCGACCCGGCCCGCGTGCTGAGCGACGGCTACGACCCCGACGTGTTCGTCGACGGCCCCCTGGTCACCGCGATGCGCGACGGCTCGCTGCTCTACGTCGAGGAGATCAACCGCATCCCGGAGGAGACGCTCAACGTGCTCATCACGGTGATGAGCGAGCGCGAGCTCCACGTGCCGCGGCTCGGCCGTGTCGCAGCGTCGCCCGGCTTCCGTCTGGTCGCGGCGATGAACCCGTTCGACGCCATCGGCACGGCGCGCATCAGCAGCGCGGTGTACGACCGCGTGTGCCGCCTGTCGGTCGACTACCAGGACGCGCCCGACGAGGCCTCGATCGTGCAGGCCGCGCTGCCCGACGCGGCGGTCGATCCGGTGTGGCTGCGTCGCGTGGTGGAAGTGGTGCGCCGCACCCGCACGCACGGCGACGTGCGCATCGGCTCGTCGGTGCGCGGCGCCATCGACACCGTGGCGGTCGCGTCCACGTTGTCGAAGATGCGTGGCACCTCGGCCGACGACGAAGCCGTCGGGCTCGACGCCGCGCTGGTGGCGTTGAGCGGTCGGCTGCGGTTGCGCGAGGGCTGCTCGCGCAGTGCCGAGTCGATCGTGACCGAGCTGTGGAACGAGGTGTTCGCCGAACCCGACCCCGCCGCGGGGGAGGGGGACGGTGAGGGAAAAGCCCACGCCCCGACGGGGGCCAGCAAGGGCCGATGAGCCAGCCGCCCCCTGCGAAGGAGGGCGACGAGGCCGACGCCGAAGTGGCGAAGAACCAGAAACGCACGACATCCCGTCGCGACCTGGCACGCAACCCGAAGTTCGAACAGGTGTCGCCCGAGGTCGGTGAACTGAACGAGGACGCCATCGACGAGGGCCTGCGCGACGATCCGGACGAGACGCTCGCGCTCCTGGCCGACCTGGTGGGCGCCACCGACCAGAAGCTGCGCGAGCTGGCGCGCCGGCTGGCGGGCAAGTTGTTCCTCGACGTCGCCCGTCGCGGTCCGCAACGGCCACGCGGCATCGGCACGCTGAAGGAGCTGCCGTACCGCGCCGACGGCGGTGACCTCGACGTCGACGCGAGCCTGGAGGCCATCCTCGAGGCGCACGGCGGCGCCGTCGACCCCGACCGCCTCCGCGTGCGGGGCTGGGTGAAGCCGGAGACCGCGCTGTGCCTGTTGGTCGACCGCAGCGGCTCGATGGGCGGCAAGCCGCTCGCCACGTCGGCCGTGGCGGCAGCGGCGGTGGCGAACCGTTCGCCGAACGACTACAGCGTGCTCGCGTTCGGCAAGGACGTCGTCGTGGCGAAGGGGCAGACCACGCCGAAGCCGAGCGACCTGGTGGTGACCGACGTGCTGGCACTGCGCGGCTACGGCACCACCGACCTCGCGGGCGCGTTGTGGATTGCGCACGACCAACTCACGCGCAGCCGCGCCGGTCGCAAGATCACCGTGCTGCTCAGTGACTGCCGGTCGACGGTCGACGGCGACCCGGTGGCCGCCGCCGGTCTGCTCGACGAGGTGGTGATCATCGCCCCGGAGAGCGACGACGAGGAGGCCCAGGCGTTCGCGTCGCGCATCGGGGCGCGCATCACCACGGTGAGCGGGCCGTCACAGGTGGCCGAGGCGTTGGCGAGAGTGCTCGATCGCGGCTGAACGCCGCAGCGGGCGTCGTCAGCAGACGACGTCCTCCGAGGGCACGATGTCGCCCTTCACGTTCTCCTCCGGCGCCACGACGGTGGTGCCGGTGCCGGCCACCGTGGTGGTGGTGGCCGTCGTGGTGGTGGGCTTGCCGCCCGGCACCGACGACGTCGTGGTGGTCTCGAACACCTGGTCGGGGGCGCCGGCCAGCGGGGCACGACCCTGGAAGATGGCGAGGATGGCCTGCATGTTCTCGCCGCCGATCTTCGGTTCGAGCACGTCGTTGCCCGACACGATGAGACGGCTCGCCTCGACCTGGTAGGTGTTGATGCCGGCCGGGTCGACGTCGCGGAGCACGCCGGCGAAACGCAGCATGTCGTTCACCGTGAAGCCTTCCTCGGTGACGATCTCGGTCTGCAGCGACTGGATGAGCGCCTGGGCGATGGCGGGGTCGAACAGGCCCTTCGCCAGCGCGGCCTGCAGCACGCGACGCAGGAAGTCCTGCTGGCGCGAGATGCGGCCGAGGTCGCTGGCGCGGTCCTCGTGGGCCTTGCCGTTCTCGTCGATCCACTTCAGGTGGCGCGAGCGCACGTAGGCGAGTGCCTCGTCGCCGCTGAACGTGTGGCAGCCGGCGGCGGTGATGTTGAGCCCGACGTTCTTGTCCTGGATGGGCGTCTCGAACGGCACGGCCACACCGCCGACGGCGTCGACGATGCGCTTGAACGCACAGAAGTCGACCTGCAGGTAGTGGTCGATCACGATGCCGAAGTTCTCGTACAGGGTGGACGCGAGGAGCGAGTAGTCGTCCTTCACGTACGCCGAGTTGATGCGGTTCTTGCTCTTGCCGGGGATCTTCACCCACAGGTCGCGGGGGAACGACAGCACGGCGGCCTGCCGAGTGGCCGGGTCGACGCGCATCACCATGATGGTGTCGCTGCGGTTGCCGATGTTCTCGCGGGCCTGGTCGGCGGCGTTGGCCCACGGCGAGCCCGGGTCGACGCAGGCGTTCGCGTCGGAGCCGGTGATGAGGAAGTTCTTCGCGGTCGGGTCGGCGGGCGGGAAGGTGCCGCCGGTGGTGGTGCTGGTGTCGAGCGCGATGGTGGTGGAGCTGACCGTGCCGGTGGAGGCGAGCGTGGTCGACACCTCGACCTTCGCGGTCTGCAGACGGTTGTCGAGCTGGCGCTTGCCGTACAGCAGGCCGACCGCCCCGGCGACGCAGGCGACGACGAGCACGATGTTCACCCCGAGCACGACTTTCTGCGCGGTGGTGTGACGCGGCCTGAACGGGGCCGCCGGCGGCTCGGGGGTGGGGGTCTCCATTGCGATGAACAGGCTAGTGCGTGTGGTCGCAGGGTTATCGTCGCGGTCGTGCTCGCCGAAACGCCGCCCGAATGGGTGCAGCAACTGGAGACCTGGCATCTCTGGATCCCGGTCCGCATCGCGTTCGCGTTGCTGGTCGCGTACCTGCTCACGTTGCTGGTGCAGCGGGCGATCCGCCGGTTCGTGAAGCGCACCATCGAGCTTCCCGGTATCGACAAGGCGCGGGCCGAGGGGCGTCAACGCGCGCTCGCCGGGGCGTTGCGCGGCGCACTCATCGGCGTGATCTGGACCGTCTCGGTCATCACCATCATCGGTGAGCTCGGCATCAACATCGGTGCGTTCGTGGCCACGGCCACCGTGGTCGGCGGCGCCGTGGCATTCGGGGCACAGCAGTTGGTGCGCGACGTGATCTCCGGTCTGTTCGTGCTGTCGGAGGACCAGTACGGCGTGGGCGACGTCGTCGACCTCGGCCATGCCACCGGTACGGTCGAGCGCATCACGCTGCGATCCGTCCGTGTGCGCGACGGCCAGGGCGGCATCTGGCACGTGCCCCACGGCGGCGTGCTGCGCGTCGCGAACCTGTCGAAGTCGCCGATGGCGGTGCTCGACTTCGAGGTCGCCCGGTCGACCTCGCTCGCCGAGCTCGACCGGGAAGCCGCCGCCCTGTGCGCGGCGCTCGGCAACGACCCCGAGGTGGCGGACCGCTTGGTCGGTGTGCCCACGGCCGTCGGCGTCACGAACGCCACCGACGACCGCTACGTCTACCGGCTGACGGTGGCCACCGAGCCGGGCGCGCACGACCTCGTTCGTCGTCGCTGGCGCCGTCTCGCCCTCGAGGCCTTCGAGGCGGGGCAGCTCGCCGCGCCGTCGCTGGCCGCACCCGTCGTCGAGCTCCGCAACTTCACCCCACCCGTCGAGGAATGACCATGGAACCCATCGATCCCCAGCAACCCGCCGCACCGATGGGTTGGGCGCCGCCTGCGGCCCCGGTGGCGCCGCCCATGCAGGAGGTGCCGATGCCGTCGGTGGTCGGCCGTCGTGTGGCTGCCGGGTTCATCGACGCGGTGCCGCTGGCGTTGGTGCTGGTGGCCGTGTCGTCCGACCGGACCACCGGCGACGGCACGTTCCGCGTCGAGGTGCGTGGCCTCGGGCTGCTCGTCGCCGTGCTGGCGTGGGCGGTGTACTACGGCGTCACCGAGTTGCTCACGGGCACCTCGCCCGGCAAGCGGCTCCTCGGCCTCACGGTGCTCGACCGCGAGGGTCGTTCACCCAAGGCGGGCACCGTGGCGGTGCGCACCCTGCTCCGGTGCATCGACGTGCTGCCCGCGTTCTACCTCGTCGGGTTCGTGGCGATGATGACGAACAAGGACCGTCGCCGGTTGGGCGACATGGCCGCGTCCACCACGGTGGTGTCGTTGCAGTCCGCCGAGGAGCTCGCCGATCGCGAGGGGCGCGACCGTCCGCACACCCGTGGGCCGCTGGCGTTGTTGATCGGCGCGTTCGTGCTCGTGCTCGGTGTGGTCGGTGCCGTGGCGAAGGTGAACGAGGTGCCGGCCGCCGATCGCCTCGGTTCGTTCGAGGTCGAGCGCGACATGGAGCCGATGGTGGCCGACGTGATGGCCGCGATCGAGCGTGGCGACCCGAGCGAGATCAACGCGTTGTTCCACGAGGGCATGGCGACCGAGGACCAGATCGCGGGCTTGCTCGAGCAGATCGACGGCGCCGTCGGCCCGTTCACCGGCGACTACTCCGTCGTGGATCACTCCCGTGAGACACAGGACGTGCCGCAGCTCGGGGGTGCGACGGAGTTGATGAACGTGTTCCTCGACGCCGAGTTCGAGCGAGGAACTGCGCAGGTCGCGGTCACGTTCGGCGTGGTCGACGACGAGTTGGTGCTGCTCGGCTGGCACGTCAACGGCTGACGCGCCGCTGATCAGCCCTCGGTCGGCTCGACCGGTGCGAGGGTGACGTCGGTGGCGAGCGCCTCGGCCTCCACCCACTGGAGCTCGGCCACCGAGCCGGCGTCGCACAGGTCGACCTGTGCGGCCTGCACCATCGTGAGCACGTCGGCCGGGCCACTGACCACGGCCACCGAGACGGCGGCCTTCTGGCTGGCCTTGGCCTCGGTCTTCGCGCGGCGGATGGCGGCGAGCACCTAGCCGACCGGCTCGAGCATCGCGGCGTCGCCGCCGGCGCCCGGCGTGGGCCACGTCTGCGCATGCACCGAACCGGTCTGCCACCAGCTCCACACCTCGTCGCTGACGAACGGCAGGAACGGGGCGAACAGACGGTGCACGGCGTGCAGCGCGGTGCGCAGCGCGGCGAGCGCCGAGTCGCGGGCCGCTTCGCCGTGGCCGTTGTACGCGCGGCCCTTCACGAGCTCGACGTAGTCGTCGCAGAACCACCAGAAGAAGCCCTCGACGAGTTCGAGCGCGCGGGCGTAGTCGAACCCGTCGAACGCGGTGGTGGCATCGGCGATGACGCCGTCGAGCCGGGCGAGCATCGCCTGGTCGATGGCCTCGGTGGCGGCGGCGCCGGCCGGCGGCTCGCCGAACGACAGCACGAACTTCGTGGCGTTGAGCAGCTTGGTGGCCAGCTTGCGGCCGACCTTCATCTGCCCTTCGTCGAGTGCGGTGTCGACGCCGGGGCGTCCGCTCGACGCCCAGTAGCGGATGGCGTCGGTGCCGTACTGCTCGAGCAGGTGCATCGGCGTGACCACGTTGCCCTTGCTCTTCGACATCTTCTTGCGGTCGGGGTCGAGGATCCAGCCGCTCAGCGCCGCGTTGTGCCACGGCGCACAGCCGTGCTGGTGGTGGCTGCGCACCATCGTGGCGAACAGCCACGTGCGGATGATGTCGTGGCCCTGCGGCCGCACGTCGTAGGGGAAGACCTGCTCGAAGACCGACCCGTCGTCCTCCTCCCAGCCACCTGCGATCTGCGGGGTGAGCGACGAGGTGGCCCAGGTGTCCATCACGTCGGGGTCGCCGATGAAGCCGCCCGGCACGCCGCGCTGGTCGTTGGTGAAGCCCTCGGGGCAGTCGGTGCTGGGGTCGACCGGCAGGCGGTCCTCGCTCGGCACGAGCACGTCGTCGTACTTCGGGTTGCCGTCGGCATCGAGCCGGTACCACAGCGGGACGGGCACGCCGAAGAAGCGCTGACGGCTGACGAGCCAGTCGCCGTTGAGGCCGCCGACCCAGTTGTCGTAACGGTGCTGCATGTACGACGGGTGCCACGTGAGCTCGCCGCCGCGGGCCACGAGCGCGTCGCGCAGCTCGGTGTCGCGGCCGCCGTTGCGGATGTACCACTGGCGGGTGGCGACGATCTCGAGCGGGCGCGAGCCGCGCTCGTAGAACTTCACCGGGTGGGTGATGGGCCGCGGGTCGCCGAGCATCTCGCCCGACGCCTGCAGCAGTTCGACCATCTTCTTCTGCGCCTGCTTCGGTGCGAGGCCGGCGATCTCGGCATACGCAGCCTGGCCCTCGGGCGCGGTGATCCACGACGGGCACTCCGAGGCGAAGCGACCGTCGAACCCGATGAGCGCACGCGACGGCAGGTTGAGCTCGCGCCACCAGGTGACGTCGGTGACGTCGCCGAACGTGCAGATCATGGCGATGCCGGTGCCCTTCTCGGGGTCGGCCAACGGGTGCGCCAGCACCGGCACCTCGACGTGGAAGATGGGCGTGCGCACGGTGGTGCCGAAGAACGGCTGGAACCGGGCGTCGTCGGGATGCGCCACCATGGCCACGCAGCTGGCGAGCAGCTCGGGGCGGGTGGTGTCGATGACGAGGTCGCCGCCACCATCGGTGCGGTGGAACGCGACCTGGTGGTACGCGCCCGGCATCTCGCGGTCTTCCATCTCGGCCTGTGCCACGGCGGTGCGCTCGTCGATGTCGTACAGCGTGGGCGCGTCCTGCTGGTAGGCCTCGCCGCGGGCGAGATTGCGCAGGAACGCGCGCTGGCTGACGCGGCGGGCGCGGTCGCCGATGGTGGTGTAGAGCAGCGACCAGTCGACGCTGAGGCCGAGGCGACGGAACAGTTCCTCGAACACCTGCTCGTCGAGGTGGGTGACCTCACGGCAGAGCTCGACGAAGTTCGGCCGGCTCACCGGGATGGCCCGGTGATCCTTCGGCACGTCGCCGTTGAACGGTGCGGTGAACGACGGGTCGTGCGGCAGCGACGGGTCGCAGCGCACCCCGGTGACGTTCTGCACGCGGCGCTCGGTGGCGAGACCGTTGTCGTCCCAGCCGATGGGGTAGAAGACCCGCTTGCCGCGCATGCGCTGGTAGCGGGCCACCGTGTCGGTGTGCGTGTAGCTGAACACGTGGCCGATGTGCAGCGAGCCGCTCACGGTGGGCGGCGGCGTGTCGATGGCGAATACCTCGTCGCGACCCGCGGAACGGTCGAAGCGGTAGGTGCCGTCGGCTTCCCACTGCTGCATCCAGCGTGTCTCGATGCCGTCGAGGGACGGCTTGTCAGGGATGTTCGCCATAGTTCGCCAAGGCTACCGAACGGACGGGCCGGGGACCCTGGTGAATCCCAGGGTCCCCGGCCCGTGCGTGGGGGGAACCGTTGCCGACGTGTGGGTCAGACGTTGATGGGCAGGAGTACCCGGTCGATGGCGTGGGCGATGCCGTTCGAGGCACGGATGTCGGCGATGACCACCTTCGGGTCACGCAGGTCCGGGTCCTTGTCCTGGAGCACGACCCGCTTGAAGAAGCGGCCGGTGACGTCGACGGTGATGGTGCCGCCCTGCAGCGTGGTGAGGCTGGCGCCGTCGGCCTTGAGGGCCGTGCGGTAGTCGACCTGCGTGCCGAGGATGTGGTACTGCAGCACGGCCTTCACGGTGGGCAGGCCGAGGCCGACGACGGCGTTGAAGATGTCGCTCTCCTTGAACATCGTCGTGCCGGTGAGGTCACGCACGAGCGCACGGAACGCGTAGTCGGTGGGGAGGAACACGGTCAGCGTGCCGGGGCTGCTGGCGGCGGCGGTGAGGTCGGGGAAGGCGAGCACGGCCTGCGTGACGATGTCGAAGTCGTTCGGGTTGGCGTCGAACCCGTTCTTGGCGTCCTTCTTGCTGTCGGACAGCAGGATCTGGGCCAGCGTCGGGCGGGTGGCGGCCGAGACGGGCGCCACGGCGGGGACGGCGACGGCGGCGGCGAGGCCGAGACCGATGACGGCGAGGAACTTGCGCTTCATGGTGGGCTCCTGGGGTGTGGGGGTGGGTTTAGTGCTAATCATCAGCACGTGCCCATGTTTCGGAGCCGGTCCGTGCGCGGATGGGTGAAATCTGCGAACTCGTCCACCGTGTGCCTCGTAGGCTGTCGACCCATGCTGCACTTGTACGACACCGCCACCCGGCAGGTCCGCGAGCTCGAACTGCGCGAGCCCGGCACGGTGAGCATCTACCTGTGCGGCCCCACGGTGTACGGCCCGCCCCACCTCGGCCACGGTCGCGCCACGCTCGTGTACGACGTGCTGCGTCGCTACCTCGAGTGGAGCGGGCTCCGCGTCCGCCTCGCCAGCAACATCACCGACATCGACGACAAGATCATCGAGCGTGCCAACCGCGAAGACCGTCCGTGGCAGGAGATCACGCACAAGTGCGAAGCGGTGTGGTTCGAGGCGATGGGCAAGCTCGGCGTCGAGCGCCCCACCGACGTGCCGCACGCCACCGAGTACGTCGAAGAGATGGTCGCGATGATCGACGAACTGGCCCGCGGTGGCCGTGCCTACACCACCGACGACGGCGTCTACCTCAGCGTCGAGTCGGTCGACGACTACGGCCTCCTCGCCAACCAGCGCCTGTCCGACCTGCTCGAGGGTGGCGGGGAACGCGAGGTGTTCGGCGCGGAGCAGAAGCGGCACCCGGCCGACTTCGCGCTGTGGAAGCTGTCGAAGCCGGGCGAGCCGTCGTGGCCGTCGCCGTGGGGCGATGGCCGCCCCGGCTGGCACAGCGAGTGCGTGGTGATGAGCCTCGACCTGCTCGGTGAGGGGTTCGACCTCCACTGCGGCGGCATGGACCTGAAGTTCCCGCACCACGAGAACGAGCGCGCCCAGGCCGTGGCGCTGGGCAAGCGCTTCGCCAACCACTGGATGCACAACGGCTTCGTGGTCGACGCCGAGGGCGAGAAGATGTCGAAGAGCCTCGGCAACGTGGCCAACCTGCTCGACCTCATGGAGCACTACGACCCGCGGGCGTACCGCATGTTGCTGCTGCAGTCGCACTACCGCGGACCGGTCACGGTGGGGCAGGACAACATCGATGCCGCGGTGAAGGCGCTGGCCGGCCTCGACTCGTTCGCCGCCCGCACCGCCGGTGTGACGGCAGCGTCGCCCGACACCGAGGTGATCGCGCAGTTCCGTGCGCGCATGGACGACGACCTCAACACCACCGCCGCGATGGCGCTGCTGTTCGACACCGTGCGCCGTGCCAACGCCGCGCTCGACGCCGGCGATCCTGCGGCTCCGGCGCTCGTCGCCGCGGTGCACGAGATCTGCACCGCGGTGGGCCTGGTGCTCAACGCGGGCGGCGACGTGCCGGCCGAGGCCGCCGAGAAGGCCGCCGCGCTCGACGCGGCCCGTGGCGCGAAGGACTTCGCCACCGCCGACGCCCTGCGCGCCGAGCTGCAGGCCGCCGGCTGGACCGTCGAGACCACCAAGGACGGCACCAAACTCCGCCGCTGACCCACCGCGGGCATGAAATGTTGCGTCCTGCGCAACATTCCGTGCCCACGCACGTCACGCCGCCACGCGCAGGGCTCGAGCAATGGTGGCTGCCACCCAGCCGGACCGGTCGCGCACGTCCTCGTAGGTGAACGTGAGGACCCTCGTGCCGAGCAGCGTGAGCTCGGTGTGTCGCTGTGCGTCGACCTGGCGTTGCCGACGGGTGGCGTGGGTTCCGTGCCCGGCCACCTCCACCACCAGGTTTCCGGGAAAGCAGCAGTCGACCCGAGCGATGGTGCGGCTGCCATCACGGAACACCCGTTGCGTCGAAGGCCGAGTCAGGCGGTGGTCACGGCACAACTGGAGGAACCAGCGCTCGAGCCGGCTCTCGCCGCCGGTGTCGACCAGCGCGTCGAGCAGGAGTCGGCTGCCGTTGACACCTGGGCGATGCTCCGCGATCACGCGAGTGCGGAGTCGCTGCTCGCTGACGAGTCGCCGGCGGATGGCGGAGTCGATGGCGTTCTCGGTCTCGGCGCGTGTGAAGTCGAACAACGGCGCATCGATGATGAGTCGTTCGGCCCGCACCACGGGCAGCCCGGCGATGCGCTGCACATCGGTGCTGGGGATCGGCATCCGCGTGGACCGCACGCCGGGCCGTGCGCGGCCGCGGGTCGCTCGGGGCGTGAGCAGTTCCACGTCGGCGCCGACGAAGTCGTCGAGGGCCATCATCCGCCCAGCCGAGCGCCCGGCGATGAAGCAGTGGCCGTCGTGATCGGCGACGGCGGCCGTCAGCTCCGACAGCCAGGTGCGTTCGGAGCCGCCGATGAGGAACGACCGTGGTCCGAGCCGCACGAGGCGTTCGTGCTCGACCCACCTCGAGCGCATCGAGGGTGTCACACCGGCATTCGCGAGTTGGGTGAGTGAGACGACGGAGTGTTGCTCGGCGGCCAGTGCCGCGATGGAACGAAAGCGTGCATCCATCTGGAGAGAGTGCCCGAGGGGTGTCACATCGGTGCGTGGGCATGAAATGTTGCGCAGGGTGCAACATTTCCTGCCCACGGTGGCCGCAGGGGTGAGGGATTCCGGGGCAGAAGCGGATCGCGGGGGTGTGGAGGCGGTAGAACGGAGGACCGTGTCAGGCCGTCGCGAGAAGGGGGAGCGCACCCCGTTGCCCAAGGGCTACTGGACCATCTGGTCCACGGTCGCGCTCGACCTCATCGGCTTCGGCATCGTGGTGCCCATCCTCGGCGTGTACGCCGAGCGGTTCGGGGCGTCGGGCTACGCGGTGGGCTGGCTGTTCGCCACGTTCTCGCTCGCGCAGCTCGTGTTCGCCCCGCTGCTCGGCCGGCTGAGCGACCGCATCGGCCGCAAGCCGGTCATCGTGATCTCCCTGGTCGGCACGGCCATCGGCAGCTTCGTCACGGGTGCCGCCGGCGCGCTGTGGGTGCTGTTCCTCGGCCGCATCATCGACGGTGCCAGCGGCGCCAGCCTGTCGGTGGCGCAGGCGGCCGTGGCCGACATCGCCGAACCGGCGCAGCGTCCGCGGTTGGTGGGCATGCTCGGCGCCGCGTTCGGCGTGGGCTTCGTGCTCGGCCCGGCCATCGGTGGCCTGGCTGCACTCGGTGGCCCGCACGTGCCGTTCTACGTGGCGGCCGCGCTCGCTGCCATCAACGCCGTGGCCGCCATCGTGCGCCTGCCCGAGACGAAGCGCGCCACGCCGGCGAAGCAGGAGCGCGGCTTCCACGTGCCGTCGCAGACGCCGCTGCGCCGCCTGGCCTTCCTCGGCTTCCTCACGACGTTCGCGTTCGTGGCGTTCGAGGCCACGTTCTCGCTGTTCGGCAGCGCTCGGTTCGACCTCACCGAAGGTTCCACCGCGGTGGTGTTCCTGGGCATCGGCATCGTGCTGGTGGTGGTGCAGGGCGGAGGGTTCGCGCAGCTGGCCGCCCGGGTGGGCGTGCCGCGGCTGTACGGCATGGGGCTCGTGGTGGTCGCCGTCGGACTGGTGGTGACGGGCGTGTCGAGGAGCTGGTTGCTGCTCGCGCTCGGCCTGCTGCTGGTGAGCATCGGCCAGGGCGTGGTGTCGCCGTCGATGATCGAGCTCGTCAACCGCGAGGCGGGCGAGGAACGGCGCGGCGAGGCGATGGGCTTCCAGCAGTCGTCGTACGCGGTCGGTCGCGTGCTCGGTCCGCCGCTCGCCGGTTCGGCCTTCGATCGCCTCGGCGTGTGGAGCCCGATGGTGCTCGGCGGCGTCATCACCGGCGTCGCAGCGTTGCTGGCGGTGGCGTGGCGGGTGAACCGCAACACGGCCGTCGACGCCGTGGTGACCACCCCCGCCCACTGATCACCTGCGAGACTTCAACACCGTGGCCGAAGTGACCCAGCACGCCGCGCTCGACCGGCTCGAGCGACTCGAGCGCCGCCGACCTGCGATGTCGGAGCGGCCCTCGATGGGCTACCAGCCGAGCCTCGACGGTGTGCGTGCGATGTCGGTCATCGCGGTCATCCTCTATCACGCCGGGTTCCAGTGGATGACGGGCGGGTTCTTCGGCGTCGAGGTGTTCTTCGTCGTCTCCGGCTTCCTCATCACCAGCCTGCTCATCGAGGAACGCGACCGCACGCACCGCGTCGACGTCTGGCAGTTCTGGGTGCGACGCTGGCGGCGCCTGCTCCCGGCGCTGTTCACGATGCTCGTCGTGATCGGTGTGTGGGCCGTGTTCTGGGGCACCGCCGAGCAGCACACGCAGCTGCGTCGCGACTACCCGTGGGGCATCTTCTACCTCGCCAACTGGGGACAGATCTTCAGCGCGGTCGAGTACTTCAGCGGCACCCCCACGTTGTTCCGCCACCTGTGGAGCCTCGCGGTGGAGGAGCAGTGGTACCTGATCTGGCCGATCGTGTTCATGCTCATCGCGAAGCGTGCCGACCAGGATCGACAGCGCGGACGGGCGCTGGTGTTCGTGGCCGGCGGCGTGATGGTGGGCACCGCGGTCTGCTACCTGGTCGGGTGGCCGACCCAGTTCTTCAACCCGTTCACGATGTCGATGCAGCCGGTGTCGACGGTGAACTTCCTGTACCTCAGCACGTTCACCCGTTCGAGCGGTCTGCTGCTCGGCGCGGCGATGGCGTTCCTGTGGCGGCCGTGGCGGGTCACCGGTGCGCCGCGCGGCAACGCCGCCCGCACGCTCGACGTGGTGGCCATCGGTGCGGTGGTGCTGCTGCTCGCCTCGTTCGTCACGGGCCACGTGTCGCACGGCGCCACGTACGTGTGGATGCTGCCGATGGTGACGCTCGCGTCGTCGGCGCTGGTCGGCGTGGTGGTGCACCCGTGGGCCGTCGGCGCCCGGCGCGTGTTCGGCAGCAAGCCGATGGTGGAGATCGGCAAGCGCTCGTACGGGCTGTACCTGTGGACGTGGCCGATCAGCCGCATCTGCGACGCGTACACGGGCTCGTGGTCGCGGTTCCTGCTCGCGATGGCCATCAGCATCCCCGTCAGCGAGGCGTGCTACCGCTGGATCGAGACGCCCATCCGCAAGGGCGCGCTCGGCCGGTTCTGGAAGGACCGGCGGCAGCACAACCGCGGCATCCTCATCGGCTGTGCCGCGGTGAGCGTGGTCGCGCTCGGCGGTTCGCTGCTCACCTTCTACCGTTCGGCGCCGACGTCGTTCGACGCCGCCGTCGACGCCGGCGGTGAGGAAGTGGTGTTCGATCCCGATGCGGCGCTCGGCACCACCACGGTGGCGGCCACGGCACCCGTGGGCGTCACCGACCCGGCGGCCACCAGCACCACGACGCCCGAGCCGACCACGCCCGTCACGCCCGCGTCGCTGCCCAGGCGACTGGTCATCGTCGGCGACTCGATGGCGCACTCGCTGGAGGTGAACCTGCCCGACGGCATCGAGGGCACGTTCACCGTGAGCGACGGTTCGGTGGAGGGCTGCAGCGTGTACGACGGCGGCAAGGCGGTCAGCAGCCGCGACGGCTACACCCGCAACTTCGCGAACTGCGAGGGCTGGGACGGCAAGTGGGCGCAGGCCGCGCAGGCCAACGGCGCCGAGGTGGCGCTCGTGGTGATCGGCGCCTGGGACGTCTTCGACGTCACGGTCGACGGTGTGGCGATGCCGTTCGGTTCGCCCGAGAACGACACCCGGTTCGTGAACGGTGTGCAGCAGGGCATCGACGCGCTCAGCTCGGTCGGCACGAAGGTGGCGTTGCTCGAGATCGCGTGCATGCGTCCCCAGGACGTGAAGGGTGCCGGTGTGCCGGCGTTGCCCGAGCGCGGCATGGACGACCACGTGCAGCACCTCAACGACCTGCTCCGTCAGGTGGCCGCGCAGAACCCCGACACCACCACGTTCGTGACCGGCCCGCCGGAGTACTGCAGCGAGCCCATCGCCAGTGATCTCGCCTACCGGTGGGACGGCGTGCACGCCTACAAGCCGGGCGCGAAGCTCACGTTCGAGGCAGTGGCCCAGCAGTTGTTGAGCATCCCGGTCGGCTGAGCCGCCGGGACACCCGCATCACTCGCGGTGATCGGCCGTGCAGGCCGCACTGTCGCACACGTCGACGAGCGTGTCGTCGAAGAGGAAGCTCGCCTTCTGCACGCGCACGTCGGGATCGGCGCGCGGGTCCTCGTGCGAGTCGTCGCCGACGCGCGGGGCGAGGTTCTCGAACGGGATGGGCTCCATGCCCGAGTCCCAGATCACGATGGCCGAACCGTCGCTCGGATAAGTGAGGTCGTCGAGACCCCAGCCGGGCTCCACCTCGGCCCACCGGCCCTCGGCGGCGACGGGGCGGTGGATCGGGATGCCGAGCGTGCGCGCCTCCACCAACGCCGACAGCTCGGTCACCTGGTGGTCGCCGTACGCGACGTGCAGCAGCACGTCCTTGGCCGACGTGCCTTCGTACGGATCGTTCGTGACGTGCTGCACGTACCCCGAGCCCTCGCCGCGGTCCCACAGCATCTGCACCATGCCGAAGATGAGCACCCGGTCGAGGTCGTTCGGGTAGGCCGGCTTCATGATGGCCTCGTAGGTGTCGAAGTCGACCGAGCGGGGGAGCAGCAGCGAGTAGTTCATGCCCGGCACGCCGAGGACGGCGCGCTCGATGTCGGGCGACACCGCCGCGAGCATCAGGCCCATGATGCCGCCCTGACTGTTGCCGTCGTAGTCGAGGTGCGTGGTGTCGACGATGGGCGTGCCGTCGGCGCGCTGGAAGTTCGGGTCGTCCGCGAGGCCGCCGGGGCGGGTCATCAGCCGACCGAGGAAGATCTGGTTGAGCACGCCCTGCTGCAGACGGTCGGCCATCGTGTCGAAGTTGCCGAACTCGCCGAGCGTGGCGGCGGCGTTGCCGATGTCGTCCTCGCTCATGCCGGCCCACTTGGTGGCGCAGTGCACCACGTTGTGCTCGTTCGACATCGCGCGCACGTTGCCGGCGTCGATCTCGTGGTGGTCGCCGAGCAGGCCGTGGCCGTACTGCACCAGGTGCGCCGGCTCGGTGCCGTTCATGGTGGCGACGCTGATGTTGCACACGAACTGCGCCTGCAGCGTCGGGTTGGTGGCGTTCACCTCGGGCAGTGCGTCGACGTCGTCGCTCGCGTAGTTGAACGCGTTGCCCGGCGCGCCGTCACCGGTGAGGAAGTTGGGCACGGTGAACGTGCCGTCGATCTGCAGCGCGATGTTGTCGTCGCTGTTCGGTGTGACGGCGGTGATGGTGTACGCCGGGGCGGCGTCGCCGAGCTCGGCGAGTGCGGTGTCGCGGATGTGCAGCATGCGCTCGCTGATGTTGCGGGTGCTCGCCACGGTGAACGACCACGCGAGCTGCAGGTCGGCGCGTTCGATGCCGGCGCCCTCGAGTGTGGCGAGCGTGGCGTCCATGTCGGCGCGGCGGGCCTCGATGCTGTCGATGCCGGTGAGCAGGTTGTCGCGGTACACGCGGAACACGTCGCTCGGTGCGATGTCGGCGCCGCTCGTGTCCTTCATGCCGCGCAGCGCCACCGCGTACGTGCCGCTCTCGGGCAGCGACACGGCGGGGCGGATGGTGAGCAGCCGGTCCTCGTCGGCCGCGGCGTGGCTGTCGATCTCGGCCCACAGCGGGATGCGCTCACCGGTGGCCAGGTCGATGAGCACCACGGTGGCGTCGTCGGCGAGGGAGCTGCCGATGTCGGTCCACTTCGGCAGGTTCGACGCCTCGGGGTCGAGCCCGGCGAGGTAGGTGAGCAGCGGGGTGTTCGGGCTGAAGCCGTCGTTGCGGTTCCATTCCGTGGCGTCGACCTGCACGCCGCTCTCGTTGGTGGGCATGCCGTCGGCGGGGAACGCGACGCGAAGGCCGGTGTCGGTGGCGCTGTCGGCCACGGTGTAGGCGTTGCTGGGGAACGGCAGCATGCAGCGTGTGGTGTCGAGCGGGTCGCACCCGGCCGGGCCGGCGTCGACCGCGGCCTGCACCGCGGCCACCGTGGCGGCGTCGGCCTCCGCGGGCGGCGGCGTGGTGGTGGTCGTGGCCGCGTCGGTGGCCGCCGTGGTGGTGCCGGGTGCGGCGGTGCCCTCGCTGTCCGAGCCGCTGTCGCTGCACGCTGCCACCAGGATCGCCGCGCAGAGCACGGCGGTGATCGTCCGCTTCATGTGGATCCCCCTCGAATCTCCGCCCACTTTGTCAGAGGTCGTGTTGCAAGCCGGTACCAGGCGCTGGGTAGTGTTACCGACGGGTAACTTCATGCCCGACCTTCGTCCCCTCCCTTCCCCGAGGTAGTTCCACCATGGCCGATTTCTCCCTCAACGACGACCAGCTCGCCATCCAGAGCTGGGTCCACGACTTCGCGGCGAACGTCATCCGTCCCGCCGGCGAGGAGTGGGACGAGCGCGAGGAGTTCCCGTACCCGATCGTGCAGCAGGCTGCCGAGATCGGCCTGTACGGCTGGGAGTTCCTGATGAACACGTTCAGCGACCCGACCGGCCTCACGCTGCCGGTCGCGATCGAGGAGCTGTTCTGGGGTGACGCCGGCATCGGCATGGCCATCATGGGCTCGGCCCTCGCGGCCGCCGGCATCAGCGGCAACGGCACGCCCGAGCAGGTCATGGAATGGGTGCCGCAGTGCTACGGCGACGCGCAGCAGGTGAAGCTCGGCGCGTTCTGCGTGAGCGAGCCCGACGCGGGCAGCGACGTCAGCAACCTGCGTACCCGTGCGGTGTACGACGAGGCCAACGACGAGTGGGTGCTCAACGGCACCAAGGCGTGGATCACCAACGGCGGCATCGCCGACGTGCACGTCGTGGTCGCCGCGGTCGACCCCGAGCTGAAGGGTCGCGGTCAGGCGAGCTTCATCGTGCCGCCCGGCACGAAGGGCCTCAGCCAGGGCCAGAAGTACAAGAAGCACGGCATCAAGGCGTCGCACACCGCCGAAGTGGTGCTCGACGACGTGCGCGTGCCGGGCAGCTGCCTGCTCGGTGGCAAGGAGAAGCTCGACGCGAAGCTGGCCCGTGCCCGCGAGATCGGCCGTAGCGGTGAGAAGCAGCCGGCGATGGCAACGTTCGAGGCCACCCGCCCGAGCGTCGGCGCGCAGGCGCTGGGCATCGCCCGCGCGGCGTACGAGTATGCGCTCGACTACGCCAAGGAGCGCAAGACCTTCGGCAAGCCGATCATCCAGCACCAGGCCATCGCGTTCAAGCTGGCCAACATGGCCACCGAGATCGACGCCTCGCGTCTGCTCATCTGGCGTGCCGCGTGGCTGGCCCGCAACGGCGGCTTCAAGAACGGCGAAGGCTCGATGAGCAAGTACAAGGCCAGCGAGGTGGCCGTGCGCGTCACCGAGGACGCCATCCAGATCCTCGGCGGCTACGGCTACACCCGTGAGTACCCGGTCGAGCGTTGGCACCGCGACGCGAAGATCCACACGATCTTCGAAGGGACGTCCGAGATCCAGCAGCTGGTGATCGCCCGCGCGATCAGCGGCATGCGCATCGAGTGACCTGCGGGGCTCGCTTCGGCTTGCGTCAGTAGGCGAGGTAGAAGGTGAGCAGATCGCTCTGCATCGGTGGGAACAGGATCTCCATCAGGTCCCGGATGCGATTCAGCCGCACGTCGGCATGACGGGCCTCGAGCCCAGCCGCGCCGAACGGCCCGAGGAGCAACGGGGCCATCTGATCGGGTGGCACCCCTGCGCCGCCCTTCACCCCCGGCGTCTGCTCCGCGCCGCCGGCGACGACGGGTGACATCCCTTCGTCGTCGATGGTGAAGCGCACGTGGTGATGCCACGACGAGAGCAGCACCTCGTGGCGGCCGCCGATGCCGCTGGCGCGGAGTCGCTCGACGAACAGCGGGCGGAGGTGGTCGAGCAACGGTGCGACGTCGGCGATGCGTGAGTAGAACCACTCCCGGGCGCGGTCGGGCATCGGGTGCGGCTCGGTGTGCGCGTCGACCACCGCGTCGAGCGCGGTGCCGGGTCGCTCGAGGAGCGTGACCTCGCCGTGTGCAGCCTGCGCCGCCACGATGGCGCGGATGCCGGCGTCGTCGCCCGCGATCTCGCCGAGCACGATGCCCTCCTCGGGCGGCGTCGCACGTGCCGTCGCGATCACCTCGCCGTCGCGGACGGCGACGAGCTGGTGCGAGCCCGAACGTTGCGTCACCCATCGCCAGCAGCCGGGGGAGTGCGGCATGCGCACGTCGGCGGCGCGCTGGGTGGCGTCCTGCAGCGCAACCATCGCCGGGATGTCGTCGAGGGTGGCGCGACGCACCTCCACACCCGCGGGAGCGCCGGGCGCGGCACGCAGCTCGCGGGTGAGCGGGATGGGCATCGAGTACACGTACCCGAACTGTCGGTAGAAGTACGGAATGCCGATCATCACCTGCAGCAGGTCGCCGCGGGCGGTCGATCGGCGATGGCACTCGTCCATCAGCGCGCGCACCAGGCCGCGACCCTCGTAGGCGCGGTCGGTGGCCACCATCTCGACCTGACCTGCCGGGACCACGACCCCGCCGATGGTGACGGTCTCCTGCAGCAGCGTGGCGGTCGACACGACCCGGTCGCCGTCGACCACCACGAGTACCGACCCGAGGCCCTCGTCGGCGTCGTCGACCACGAGGCGGAGGTCCTCGGCGTCGGCAGGGTCGCCGCGCTCGGCCAGCAACTCGCACACCTGGTCGAGGTCGGCCTCCTCGGCTGTCCGCAGCGTGAGCCCGTCGAGAGTTGCCATGCCCGCGACCCTAGATCGCAGCCCTTGCCGCCGCCCCGGTCATTCGATCTCCGAGGATTTCCCGGTACGGGGATGACACGAACGTGGGGGGGGAGGGGTGGCTCGGGTGGAACGGGTGGGTGGTGCGGGGGCTTAGTGTTCGGCCATGACCGACCCGAACGTCAGCGCCGCGACCGCTCCCGACATCACCGTGCACCGAGGCATCCGGTACGCCACGGCTGCCCGCTTCGAGGCGCCCGTGCTGGTGCCGTACGACCCGGCCGCCACCCTGGGGGTCGCCGGCCCGATGGCGCCGCAGGTGCCCGGCATGATGGAGCAGCTGCTCGGCGTCGACGCGTCGCAGATGAGCGAGGACTGCCTGTTCCTCGACGTGTACGCGCCGGCCGGGGCGACGGCCGACTCGAAGCTGCCCGTGCTGTACTGGATCCACGGCGGCGCCTACCTCAACGGTGCGGGGTCGGTGGCGTGGTACAACGGCAGCCGTCTCGCCGCCCGCGGCCACGTGGTGGTCACCATCAACTACCGCCTCGGGGCGCTCGGGTTCCTCGGGGCCGGCAACTGGGGCACGCTCGACCAGATCTGTGGGCTGCAATGGGTGCGCGACCACATCGGTGCGTTCGGTGGCGATGCGAGCAACGTCACCATCTTCGGCGAGTCGGCAGGCGGCTCGGCCGTGGTGAGCCTGATGGCCGCACCCGACGCGCAGGGTCTGTTCCATCGGGCGTGGGCGATGAGCCCGTCGATCCTCCAGCTGCGCACGCTCGCGCTGGCCGAGGAGTGGGCGACGGCATTCCTCGGTCACGCCGGTGTCGCCTCGATCGACGAGGCGCGTGCGCTCACCGTGGAGCAGTTGATGGCGGCGCAGGCGGCCACACTCGTGATGCCGAACACGGAGTACGAGATGTTCACGCCCGCAGCCGGCGGCCTGGGTCTGCCCGACGACATCGTCGCTGCGGCCGCAGCGAACCCGGTGCCGCTCTCGATCGGCACGAACCGCGACGAGAACCTGCTGTTCCTCGCGTTCGACCCGCGGTACTCGGCGGCAACACCCGAGCAGTGGCACGAGCACGCGGCGCTGCATTTCGGTGACCGGGCCGACGACGCGACGGCGGCGTACGAGGCGGCACGCGCCGGTGCGAGCCCCCTCGGCCTCATCGCCGCGGCGCAGACCGACCGCGTGTTCCGCGTCCCGGCGCGGCGGCTCGCCGAGGCACGCGCCGCCGCCGGCAACTCGACGTGGATGTACTGGTTCACGTGGGCGTCACCCGCGTTCGGCGGCATCCTCGGCTCGGCCCACGCGCTCGACATCCCGTTCGCGTTCGACAACCTCGGTGCCCAGGGCATCGAGATGATGCTCGGCGACGGCCCGGAGCGGCAGGCCATCGCCACGCGCTTCGCCGACGAGATCAGTTCGTTCTCCGCGAAGGGAGCGCCGTCGTGGGCGGCGTACGACACCGAGCAACGGGCGACGCTGCGCATCGACGCCACCGTCGAGCTGCTGCACGACCCGGAGCCCGAGCTGCGGCAGCTGTACGCGTGATGCGAGCGGTCGTCGCCGACGCCGGCGCGGTGCGGGTGGTCGAGGTCGATGCGCCCGCGCTGAGCGATCGCGTGGTCCGCGTCGCGGAGGCCGGCATCTGCGGCAGCGACCTGCACATGGTGGCGGCCGGGATGGCCCGCGTGGCGATGGGTCACGAGTTCGGCGGCTTCCTCGCCGATGGTCGGCTCGCTGCCGTCCGCCCGACGGGGGAGTGCGGTTCGTGCGAGCCGTGCCGGCGCGGGTTCATGAGCGCGTGCCGCGACGGCTGGGGCACCGCGCACGGCATCGCCATCGACGGCGGCCTGGCCGACCTGGTCGAGGTCGACCCGGCCCGCGTGTTCCCGATGGCCGACGGCGCGCGCCCGAAGGACGCCGCGCTCGTCGAGCCGCTGGCCATCGCATGGCACGGCGTCCGCCGCGCCGCGCCGCCGCCCGGCAGTCGGGCACTCGTGGTCGGTGCCGGCTCCATCGGCCTGCTGGCCGCCGTCGCCCTGCAGGCGTGGGGCGTGGAGGTCGACATCGTGAGCCGTCACGCCCATCAGTCGGCCGCGGCCGAGGCGCTCGGCGCGCGTGTGGTCGACCGGCCGAAGGGCTGGGCGTACGAGACCACGCTCGACGCGGTGTGCACACAGGAGACGTTCGACCACTGCGTCGCCGCCGCCGTGCCCGGCGGGACGGTGCTGGAGTTCGGCATGTTCTGGACGCCGGTGCAGCTGTCGAACGCGCTGATGTTCAAGGAGGTCACACTCGTGCCCACCATGGGCTACTCGCACGCCGCCGACCACGACGACTTCCGCGAGTCGGCCGATCATCTCGCCGCCCACCCGGAGGTGGCCGACGTGCTCGTCACCCACACGTTCGGCCTCGACGACGCCGTCGAGGCGTTCCGCGTCGCAGCCGACCGTGCCAGCGGCGCCATCAAGGTGCACCTCGTGCCGTGAAAGGAGTCCCCATGGACGAACTCCCCATCATCGACATCGCGCCGCTGTTGCACGACGGCCGGCGTGCGGAGTGGCCGACGGTCGACGCCGCGATCGGTGCTGCGATCGAGCAGTTCGGCGGCTTCGTGGTGAGTGGCTACCCGCAGGCCGACATGGTCGACCAGTGGGCACGCACCGCGCTCCGCTTCTACGACCTGTCGGACGAGGGCAAGCGTCAGGTGTCGACCCGCGTGTGGGAGCCCGCGGCGCGCACCGTGTACCGCGGCTACCGCTCGTCGCTGCGACCGGGGGAGTGGGCGTACAACGAGATGTTCGACATCGGCCCGGCGCGCCCGTTCCCCGGGCCCGACGTGGAGGGCATGCACGTCTTCGCCGAGGAGAACGTGTGGCCCGAGCCCGAACCGTGCGACGGATGGCGCGTCGCGATGGAGTCGTACTACGAGCTGATGCAACGTGTCGGCATGGCCGTGATGCTGTCGGCGGGGCGGTGGGCCGGGTTCGACGATGCCGACCTGCAGCGCCGGTTCCGGGAGGGCAACTCCACGCTCCGTCTCCTCAACTACCCCGTGAAGCCCGACGACTGGCCGGTCGACCCGAACGCTGCGGTCGCGGCCGATGGTCGGCCGATCGCCGCCGTGCGCCACACCGATGTGGCAGGCGTGTCGCTGCTGTGGCAGCGCGAAGGCGGCCTGCAGGCCGAGGCGCCCGACGGCACCTGGCGCGACGTGCCGTTGGTGGCCAACGCGGTGTCGGTGCACCTCGGCACGGTGCTCGAAGTGATGACCGAAGGGCGGGTGCGCGCAACGCCGCACCGCGTGCTCGACTCGGGCACGCACCGCCAGTCGATCGGCTTCTTCGTCGAGCCCGGGCTCGCCGCGAGCGTCGGCCCACTGGCCGGCGACGACGGCACCGACGACGTGCGCCACAGCTACGGCTGGCACCTCCAGCAGCGCTTCTCCACGATGCGCGGCTACCAGGGCCTCGTGCCCCCGCCGAGGCTTCCCTGACGCGCTGCGTCAGGGCTCGCGCGGCAGCCCGAGGATCTTCTCGCCGATGATGTTGCGCTGGATCTCGTCGGTGCCGCCGGCGATCGACTGCGCCACCGTGCTCACCAACACCTCGGCGACGGTCGCGTCGTGCGGCCGGTCGCCGTCGGTGAGCATGCCGCCCGCGCCACCGATGAGTGCGTGGACGACGGCTGACCGGCGGGCGACCTCCGAGGCAGCGAGCTTGCCGAGCGACCCTTCCGGCCCCGGCGGGCGGCCGAGCGCCCGTGCGGCGCGGGCCCGGGCCGCCGTCCACTCGTTGGCTCGTGCGAACGACAGCAGGCGAGCGATCTGCTGACGCACCACGGAATGGTCGGCGACGCCGAGCGCCTGTGCTCGCGGCACCACGAGGTCGGCGCGGCCCGCGCGCTGCGGGTACCAGACGTAGGTGGCGAAGTGGTCGTCGGCCTCCGCCTGCGCCTCGCGGGTGGCGCGGCCCGGCGGCACATCGGGGCGGCCGATGCTGGGCCGGCGCATGGTGGCGAAGGACCGCTCGTGGCTGAGCGTGGTGCGCGCGATGCGCCATCCGTCGTGCAGTTCGCCGACCAGGTTCCCGACCGGGATGCGGGCGTCGGTGAGGAACACCTCGTTGAAGCTGGCGTGACGGTTCATCTGCACGATCGGCCGCACCTCCACGCCGGGCTGGCGCATCGGCAGCACGAAGTACGAGATGCCGTGGTGCTTCGACGCGCCGCGGTCGGTGCGGGCCAGCAGGATGGCGAGGTCGGCGTGGTGCGCACTCGTGTTCCACACCTTCTGGCCGTTCACCACCCACTCGTCGCCGTCGAGCTCGGCCCATGCCGACAGTGACGCGAGGTCGCTGCCGGCACCGGGCTCGCTGAACAGCTGGCACCACGTGACCTCACCCGTCAGCGTGGGGCGGATGACGCGGTCGTTGAGCTCGTCGCTGCCGTGCTCGAGCAGGGTCGGCGCGGCGAGGGTCATGCCCGAACCGAGCGGTGTGCCCACGGCACCCGCGGCGCGGAGCTCGTCGGCCACCACCTGGTCGGCCCAGGCCGGCAGGCCGCGGCCGAACCAGCGTGTCGGCCAGCTCGGCACGGCCCATCCCGAATCGACGAGACGTGCTCGCCACTCCACCAGTGACAGCGAGTCGTCCCAGTTGGCGCGCAGCCACGCCCGAACCTCGAGCGCGACCGCCTCCCTCACAGGAAGCGGGCGAACTGGTCGAGCGGCATCCGTTCGGTGCGCAGCGTGTTGATGGGCGCCGCCGGGTCGGGATGGCCGACCGCGATGCCGCAGAACATCATCTCCTGCTCCGGCGCACCGACGAACGCGGTGACCGCCTTGTGCCGCACGCTCCAGTACTCCTGCGCGCAGGTGCCGAGGCCGCGCTCGACGGCGAGCAGCATGAACGTCTGCAGGTACATGCCGAGGTCGCTCCACTGCGGCGGGCCCATCTGCCGGTCGACATAGCAGAAGATGGCGGCGGGGGCGCCGAAGAAGTCGTTGTTGTGCGCGAACTGGCGGCGTCGCCCGTCCTTGTCCTCACGCTCGATGCCGAGGGTGGCGTACATCATCTCGCCGCACACGAACCTGTTGGTGCGGTAGGGCTCGGTGAGGCCCTTCGGGTAGATGTCGTACTCGGGCTCGTCGATGGGCGGCTGGGTGGCGAGGAACTCGCGCAGGCGCTGCATCGACTCGCCGTTGACGCCGTAGATGCGCCACGGCTGCACGTTGCCGCCGCTGGGGGCGCGGGACGCGTCGCTGACCAGACCCTGGAGCAGTTCGTCGGCCACCGGTTCCGCCGTGAACTGGCGGACGGACATGCGCGTGTTGACGGCGTCGATGACGTTCATGCGCCGAGGGTAACGACTCGCGTCGCGGCAGACGGAACCGTCCTGCCGCGACGCGAGTCGGAACGCGGGATCAGCCGCCGAGGTCGGCGAGGTCGACGTCGCAGTCGGCGAAGATCTGGAAGATGTCGCCGACGCTCGAGAACGGGTCGGCACTGTCATCGCCGGTGACGCTGGCGATGAACGCCTCCTTGAAGCCGTCGCTGTCGGCGATCTTGTCGCCGATGCACTCCGCCTTGTCGATGGGGATGGACACCGACGGGTCCTGCGCGATGGCGGTGGCCATCAGCGACCCGAAGTCGAAGCAGTCGCCGTCGAAGAACAGGTCGACGAGCTTCGCCGACTTGTCCTCGGCCAGGTTCGGGAACGTGACGTCACCGTCGCTGCCGATGCTCTCCGGCGTGATGCCGGCCTCCTTCAGCGTGTCGACGCCGATGGTCGTGATCATCCCCTCGGCGAGGCACTTGCCCTCCTCGTCGGTGAACGGCGCCGTGTCGTCGGCCTGCAGCGACGTCATCATCGCGTCGACGTACTCCTGCTCCTCGGCGCTCAGGTCGCCGGCTCCGCTGCCGCTGCTGCTGTCGTCGCCGCAACCGGCCAGGCCCACCAGCGCCAGGCTGGCGACCGCGCATGCGATCCTCGTCGTGGTCTTCGTCATCTGGGTCTCCTCCCCGTCGCTCGGCGCTCGTGACGCCGATGCACCAGGCAGTATCGGCCATGCCCGGTCCGATGTTGAGCGATGGTGGCGTCCGTCGTGTCGCTGGTCACACGTCGACGAGCTCGAGCACCACGTCGACCGACTCACCCTCGACGAGGCGCTCGGCCTTCCGCACCGCGGCCTTCACCGGGAGGATGTAGCTCTCCTCCGACGTCGCGGGGAACAGCGACGTGCTCCACGTCGTGCGCCCGACGGTGACCTTCACCTTCACCGAACCGAAGCCACGCTGCACGTGCGACGTGCGCTCGTCGATCTCGTCGGCCTGCTCGAACGGCAGCGTCACGAAGTGCCACGGGCTCTCGCCCTTCCATCGCCACAACGGTGCCGAGAAGCGGTACGTCACGCCCGAGAGTCTCGCGCTACTGGCGCAGGAGCGCGTCGAGCCGACGTGCCGCGAGCGTGAGTGCGACGAGCGCGACGGCGGTGAGCACGGCGACGTGCCACAGCAACGAGGCGCTCCACACGCCCGCGTTCGCGGCGCGCACCAACGCGACACCGTGATACAGCGGCGAGAGCTGCACCACCCAAGCCCACGAGCCGTAGGCACTGATGGGGAAGAACGTCGCGGAGAACAGGAACAGCGGCATCGTGAGGGTGGTGACGATGTCCATGTCGGACCAGCCGCGCATGTACGTGGTGCCCAGAAAGCCGAGCGCCGCGAACGTGAGACCGATGAGCGCGCACGCCGGCAGCGCCATGAGCGACCACCACGAGCCGGTGAGCCCGAGCGCAGCCATCACGACGAGGAAGCTGATGGCGTAGAGCTGCCCGCGCAGCAGCGCCCAGCCGATCTCACCGGTGGCCACGTCGGCCGGGCTCATCGGCGTGGCGAGCGCCGCGTCGTAGATGCGCGCGTACTTCAGCCGGTGCAGCACGTTGCCGGTGGAGTCGAAGATGGCACCGTTCATCGCGCTCGACGCCATGAGCGCCGGTGCCACGAACGCGTCGTACGGCACCTCCTTGCCGGCCACGCTGACCGTGCCGACCAGGTCGCCGAGACCGGCCCGCATGCTGAGGAGGTAGAAGAGCGGCTCGAAGAACCCGCTGACGATGATGAGCCACTGCCGGCGGTACGCCACGAGGTGCCGCTCGATCATGCGGTGCGGACGACGCACCACCATGGCCGGCGGGATGATGCGGAGCAGGCCGGCGCTCACGGGTACAACTTCCGACGCAGGCGGCGCACGGCCACGACCGTGCCGACCACGATCCACACGCTCACGTACGCGAGGTGGCCGAGCGTGCCGAGCCAGTCGACATCGCCGGTGGTGAAGCTGCGGGCCACCACCACGCCGTGCCACAGCGGGGGGATCTTCGCGAGCCACTGCGCCACGGTGGGCAACTGGGTGAGGGGGTAGAACGCGCCGCCGAACAGGAACAGCGGGATGATGAAGAACCGCTGCAGCGCGGCGAAGGAGCCGTCCATCTCGGTGTTGATGCTGAACGCCATGATGGGCATCGCGAACGCGACACCGACGAGCGCCGCCACGAACACTGCGGGGATGAGCCCCCAGCTGCGCGTGTCGGAGAACAGCGCCAGCGCCGCCGACACCGCGGCGGCCGCCGTGCCACCGCGCACGGCCATCCACAACCCGTGACCGATGACGATGTCGGTGGCGGTGAGCGGCGTGGTGGCGATGCCGTGGTAGCCGCGCTGCCACTTCAACCCGCCGAGGATGGGCCACATGCTCTCGCCGGCGCACAGTGCCATCGCGGTGGTGACGAGCAGGCCGGGCGCCACGTACGCCACGTACGACAACCCGCCGAGTGTGTCGCCCGACGCGGTGTTGGCATCGACCAGCGAACCGACGCCCACCCCGAGGCCGAGCAGGTAGAGCATCGGCTGGAGGAAGCTCGACATCACGTTCATCCGCCAGAAGCGGCGGTACACGACGAGGTGCCACTCGGCGACGCGGAGAGGGCCGGTGACGGCCCGGTGCACGGTGGAGGCCATGGGTCAGTCCACCAGGCTGCGTCCGGTGAGCAGCAGGAACACGTCCTCCAGGCTGGCGCGGCGCACGAGTGCGCTCTCGGGCCGTGCACCGCGATCGTGTGCCTGCACGAGCGCGCCCTCACCGTCGTCGGCGTAGACGAGCACGCGGTCGGGGAGCACCTCCTGGCGCTGACCGATGCCCGCGAGGATGCTGGCCTGCTGGTCGTTGGTGCCGGCGGCGAAGCGCAGCTCGAGCACCTCTCGCGTGGCGTACTGCTCGATGAGTGAACGCGGCGACCCCTCGGCCACGATGCGGCCCTGGTCCATCACCACCAGCCGGTCGCACAGCTGCTCGGCCTCGTCCATGTAGTGGGTGGTGAGCACGAGGGTGACGCCCTGCTGCTTCAACCGGTACAGGCGATCCCACAGCACGTGCCGGGCCTGCGGATCGAGGCCGGTGGTGGGCTCGTCGAGCAGCAGCAACTCGGGCTCGTTGATGAGCGAGCGCGCGATGGACAGGCGGCGCTTCATGCCGCCGCTGAGGTGGTCGACGATGCTGTCGGCGCGCTCGGACAGCTGCGCGAACTCGAGCAGCTCCTTCGCCCGCCGCTTGCTCTCGGCGCGAGGCAGATCGAAGAAGCGGCCGTAGAGCCACAGGTTCTCCTGCACCGACAGTTCGGTGTCGAGCGTGTCGAGCTGCGGCACCACACCGATGCGGGCGCGGATCTCGGCACCGTGCGTGGCCGCGTCGAGGCCGAACATGTGCAGGCTGCCCTCGGTGGGCGCCGACACGCACGCGATCATGCGCATCGTGCTGCTCTTGCCGGCACCGTTCGGGCCGAGGAACCCGAACGCCTCACCGGGCTGCACCTGCACATCGATGCCGTTCACGGCCGTGAAGTCGCCGAATCGCTTCACGAGCCGTTGCGTGTCGAGCAGAGGTGCGGTCATCCCGACGAACCTACCGGTCGGCCACCGTCGTGACCGAGTGGATTGCGTGGCTCAGGGTGCCGGCGGAGGCGGCGGCGGGGGCGGCGGCGGAGGAGTGCTGCCCGGGGCCGGCGGCGGAGGCGGCGGGGGCGGTGCTGCGGCACCACCGGCGTTGCCGGCCACGCCGAACTGGCTCTTCAGCTTGTTGACGTCCTTGAGGTCGTTCAGGTCGCCGCCCGACTCCTTGAACATCAGGAACGCCCCGAACGCCGCACCTCCCGCGGCGATGACCGCGAGGAAGATGCCGAACGAGGCGGAGATCGGGTCGCTCTCGCCGACGAGCAGCTTGAGGAGGGTGAACAGCGTCGCGAGCCCGGCCACCACCAGGAAGGCGACCTCGGGGAGCTTCGGCGCCTTCACCCCGAACGCGGGCAGCGCGACGAGCACGGCACCGGCCAGCAGCAGGAGCGCCCACAGGCTGCCCCACAGGAACCCGATGTCGCCCCACGCGTTGAAGCTCGTGGGAATGCCGAGGATGGCGAACTCGTCGGGGATGCTGTACCACGGCAGCAGTGACGCGATGAAGTAGACGAGCCCCGAGGCGGCGAAGATCTGACCGCCCTTGCTGACCTTGCTGAGGTCCATGCAATCCCTCCCATTGCCGGTGGACCGGTGAACGGTCCGTTCGCGAAACGTACACCTTGTAAAGCGCCCTCATCGCGGACCGTCGCGGCCACGTACATTCGTCGACATGCCCACCGCGCTGCTCTCCGTGTACGACAAGTCCGGCATCGTCGAGCTGGCCGCCGGCCTCCATGCCGCCGGCTGGCGGGTGGTCAGCAGCGGCGGCACCGCGAAGGCCGTCGCCGAAGCGGGCGTGCCCGTCACCGACCTGGTCGAGCTCACCGGGCTGCCGGCCATTCTCGACCACCGCGTGGTCACCCTCCACCCGAAGGTGCACGGCGGTCTGCTCGCCGATCCGACGAAGCCCGAGCACCAGGCCGACATGGCCGAGCACGGCATCGAGGCCATCGACCTGGTGGTGGTGAACCTGTACCCGTTCGACGCGAACCCGAGCATCGAGCTCATCGACATCGGCGGTCCCGCGATGGTGCGCGCGGCGGCGAAGAACCATGCGCACGTCGCCGTGGTGGTGAACCCGCACGACTACGCCGCGGTGCTCGACGAGGTGACGGCCACCGGTGTGGTGTCGGCCGACACCCGCCGCCGGTTGGCCCGCGACGCGTTCGCCACCATCGCCGCCTACGACGCCGCCATCGCGAACTGGTTCGACGCGGTCGACGACCCGTCGACCGAGCTGCCCCAGGGCTTGCACCTGTCGCTCGAGTTGGCGCAGCCGCTGCGCTACGGCGAGAACCCGCACCAGCAGGGCGCCCGCTACCGCATCGCCGGTGCGAGCAGCTGGTGGGACACCGCCGTGCAGCACAACGGCAAGGAGCTCAGCTACCTCAACCTGAACGACACCGAGGCCGCGTGGAAGCTCGTGCACCGTTTCGACGGTCCGGCCTGCGTGATCGTGAAGCACGCCAACCCGTGCGGCGTGGCCGTGGCCGGCGACGTGCACGAGGCCTACGTGCGCGCCAACGCGTGCGATCCGGTGAGCGCGTTCGGTGGCATCGTCGCCGTGAACCGCGAGGTCACCGTGGCGATGGCCGAGGCGCTGGCTCCGGTGTTCACCGAGGTGGTGGTGGCACCGTCGTTCGAGCCGGCCGCGCTCGAGGTGTTCGCGAAGAAGCCGAACCTGCGCGTGCTCGCCGCGTCGGCACCAGTGGGTGGCGTGCTCGACCTGCGCGCCATCGACGGCGGCCTGCTGGTGCAGCACGCCGACGTGGTCGCGCCGGCGGGCGACCAGTGGCGTGTGGTCACCGAGGCGCAGCCCACGGCAGCGCAGCTCGCCGATCTCGACTTCGCGTGGAAGGTGTGCGCCGCGGTGAGCAGCAACGCCATCGTCTTCGCCAAGGACCTGCAGGCGTTCGGCATCGGCGCGGGCCAGCAGAACCGGCTCGACTCCGCGGAGATCGCGGCGCGCCGATCGGCCGGCCGCGCGGCGGGTGGCGTGTGCGCGAGCGACGCGTTCTTCCCGTTCCGCGACGGCCTCGACGCCGCCGCGGCGGCGGGCGTCACTGCCGTCGTGCAGCCCGGCGGCAGCGTGCGCGACGACGAAGTGATCGCGGCGGCGAACGAGCACGGCATCGCGATGGTGTTCACCGGCGAGCGCCACTTCCGGCACTGACGGTTTCTGCTTTTTCGAATACCGACGCCGATCGACGAGCCCCATGCGCCAAGCTGTAGGGCGTGGCACGCATCAGCGATCTCCTCGCCGAAGGGCCGACCGTCTCGTTCGAGTTCTTCCCCCCGAAGCACGAAGCCGGCTGGCTGAGCCTCGGCCGGGCCATCGGTGAGCTCGAGTCGCTCGAGCCCGACTACGTCAGCGTCACCTACGGCGCGGGTGGCAGCACGCGCACCCGCACGGCCGACCTCGTCAGCTGGGTGCGCCGGCAGACGCCCATCTCACCGATGGCGCACCTCACCTGCCAGGGCCACACCCGGGCCGACATCCGCAACATCCTCATCGACTACCGCGCGGAGGGCGTCGAGAACATCCTCGCCCTCGGGGGTGACCCGCCGGCCCACGGCGATGCCCCGTCGGAGAGCGACTACCGGTACAGCCTCGAGCTCGTGCACGACGTGCAGGAGTTCGGCGGGTTCAGCGTCGGCGTTGCTGCGCACCCCGAGCTGCACCCTCGTTCGCCCGACCGTGCGAGCGACCGGCAGCACCTCGCCACGAAGCTGCAGTACGCCGACTTCGCCATCACGCAGTTCTTCTTCGACATCGAGCACTACCTCGAGATGCGCGACGAGCTCGCCGCGCTGGGCGTGCACAAGCCCATCGTCCCCGGCATCATGCCCATCAGCAACCTCGGGCAGGTCACGCGCATGGCGCACATGAGCGGTGCCGACGTGCCCGGCTGGGTCGTCGAACGGATGGAGAAGGCGGGTGACGACCTCGACGAGGCCGAGCGCATCGGTGTGGAGATCGCCACCGAGCTGTGCGCGCGGCTGATGGAGGAAGGGGCCCCCGGTCTGCACTTCTACACGCTCAACCGCAGCTGGGCCACCACCACCATCATGGGGAACCTCGGGCTGCGCGATCCGCACTGAGTGCGCCTACTGTCGTGCCCATGCGCACGTACGAACAGCTCTACATCAACGGCCAGTGGGTCCCGTCCACCGGCACCGGCACGCTCAGCGTCCACGACTCGGCCACCGAAGAGGTCATCGCCACCATCCCCGACGGCTCGACCGCCGACGTCGACGCGGCAGTCGCTGCGGCCAAGGCGGCGTTCCCCGCGTGGAACGCGCTGCCGAAGGAGACCCGCGCCGAGTACCTGAACAAGATCGTCGCCGGCCTCGGTGCACGCGCCGACGAGATCGCCGAGGTCATCGCCAAGGAAGTCGGCATGCCGCTGTGGCTGTCGAAGATGATCCAGGTCGGTCTGCCCACCGGCAACTTCGCCGGCGCGGCCCAGCTGCTGTCGACCTACGAGTTCGAGGAGACCGTCGGCAACAGCCTGGTGGTGCGCGAGGCCATCGGTGTCGTCGGCTGCATCACCCCGTGGAACTATCCGCTCCACCAGATCGCGCTGAAGGTGGCCCCGGCCATGGCCGCCGGCAACACCGTCGTCCTCAAGCCCAGTGAAGTGGCGCCCATCAACGCGTTCATCCTCGCCGAGATCATCCACGAGGCCGGTCTGCCCGCCGGCGTGTTCAACCTCGTCACGGGCGTCGGTCCGGTCGTCGGCGAAGCCATCGCCGTGCACCCCGACGTCGACATGGTGTCGTTCACCGGCAGCACCCGCGCCGGCAAGCGCGTCGCCGAAGTGGCCTCGCAGACCGTGAAGAAGGTGGCCCTCGAGCTCGGTGGCAAGAGCGCGAACGTCATCCTCGAGGACGCCGACTTCTCGAAGGCCATCCCCGACGGCGTCGGCAAGTGCTTCCTCAACAGCGGCCAGACCTGCACCGCGCTCACCCGCATGTTGGTGCCGCGCTCGCGTCTCGCCGAGGCCGAGGCCATCGCCGCCGGCGCCGCGCAGATGGCGTTCCAGCCGGGCAACCCCTTCGAAGAGGGCAAGATGGTCGGCCCGCTCGTGTCGGCCGCCCAGCGCGACCGCGTCCGCGGCTTCATCCAGAAGGGCATCGAGGAGGGCGCCACGCTCATCACCGGTGGCGCCGACGCCCCCGAGGGCCTCGAGCAGGGCTACTACGTGCAGCCCACCATCTTCAGCAACGTCACCCGCGACATGACCATCGCCCAGGAGGAGATCTTCGGGCCGGTGCTGTCGATCATCCCGTACGACACCGAGGAGGAGGCCATCGAGATCGCCAACGACACCATCTACGGCCTCGCCGGTGGTGTGTGGGCCGGCGACGCCGACAAGGCCACGGCCGTCGCCCGCCGCATCCGCGCCGGTCAGGTCGAGGTGAACGGCGGCCGCTTCAACCCGGCCGCGCCGTTCGGCGGCTACAAGCAGAGCGGCCTCGGCCGCGAAGCCGGCAAGTTCGGCCTCGAGGAGTTCCTCGAGGTGAAGGCCCTGCAGCTCTGATCCCACTCGCGGTCGCGAGCCCCGGGTGACGGGGTTCGCGGCCGCCGCTGGGCCAGACTGGGCGACGGTCCTCTATGTCCGCGCCCACACTGCCACCCCCCACGTTGCCGCCCGACGGCAGGGATGCAGCCGACCACCACACGCACCCGGTGATGCGCAACCAGATCAGCCGCGTCCCGTACCTGCCGGGGCTCGACGGGATGCGCGCGATCGCCGTCGTGGGCGTGATGGTGTACCACGCGAACCACGCCTGGCTGTCCGGCGGGTTCCTCGGCGTGGAGGTGTTCTTCGTCATCTCCGGCTACCTCATCACGCTGCTGCTGGTGGCCGAGAAGGAGCGCACCGGGCGGGTGAGCCTGCGCAAGTTCTGGATGCGTCGCGCTCGCCGCCTGCTGCCCGCCCTGTACGTGATGATGGGCGCGCTCGCGGTGTACATGGTGTTCTTCGATCGCCGCCCGATGGGTGCCACCCGTGGCGACTTCGTGGCCGGTCTGCTCTATGTGAGCAACTGGTTCCAGATCTGGGTGGGCCAGAGCTACACGGCGGCCGAGGCGTTCTCGCCGCTGCGTCACCTGTGGTCGCTCGCCGTGGAGGAGCAGTTCTACCTGGTGTGGCCGCTCGTGATGGCGCTCGTGCTGCGCCGGCGCAGCGACCGGCTGCCACGCGTCGCGCTGTGGTTCTTCGGCGGCAGCCTGTTCATCGCCGCCACCACCGCCGCGATGTACGTGAGCGGCACCGTGTTCCTGGGTGCCGACGCGTCGGGCGCGCCGGCGTGCGGCCCCGGCGAGAGCCACGGCTACATCGAGCTGCTCGGCCGGTGCATCAACGTGAACGAGGCGCTGTACCTCAACACGTTCAGCCGTGCCGGCGGCCTGCTGCTGGGCGCGGCGTTCGCGCTGCTGTGGCGGCCCGTCGCCATCATGCGCGGCCCGCTGAAGAAGCGTGGCCGCCGCGTCGACCTCGTCGCGCTGCTCTCGCTCGCCGGGCTGGCGCTGATGATGAACCGCCAGTTCCTGTTCGACACCACCGACAGCAGCTACGACCCGTGGCTGTTCCGCGGCGGCCTGCTGCTCGTGGGCGTGTGCACCGTCGGCACCATCGCCGCGGCCACGCACCGCCGCAGCTGGATCGGCCGGCTGCTCGGCATCCGCCCGCTGCAGTGGATCGGGACGCGCAGCTACGGCCTGTACCTGTTCCACTGGCCGATCTACCAGATCATCCGCGAGCCCGGCACGCAGCTGTCGCTCGCCGAGTTCGGCATCGCGATGCTCATCACCGTGCCGGTCACCGAGCTCAGCTACCGGCTCGTCGAGCTGCCGGTGCGCCAGGGGCGGTTCGGCGAATGGCTGCGCGGCGAGCGCAAGCCGCGCACCCCGGCCGCCCGACAGCGCCGTCGCCGCACCATCGTGCTGGCGTCGGCCATCGCGGTGGTCACCGGCTTCGCCACGGTGAGCATCGCCACCGCCGAGGTCCTGTGCGTCGGCCAGGTGGCGTGCGACAGCGAGCGCGGCCAGGACGCCATCGCGGCCGGCGTCAGCACCACGCTGCCGGCCACGTCGGTCGCGCCGTCCACCACCGAACGGGTCACCGGTTCCACCGTCGCGCCCAGCACGGCGGCACCCACTACCACCGTGCCCGACCCGGTCGACCTGCTGCCCACCTACGCCATCGGCGAGAGCGTCATGCTCGGCGCCGCGCCGCAGCTGCAGGCCGGCGGCGTGCTCGTCAACGCAGCCGTCAGCCGTCAGGGCGGCAACGTGGCCGACGTCGTGGCGATGCTGCGCACCGCCGGCCAGCTCGGCCGCACCGTGGTCATCCAGACCGGCACCAACGGCGGCGTCAGCGACGACACGCTCGACCGCATCATGAGCTACCTGCCGGCCGAGGCGACGCCGCTCGTGGTGTTCCTCACGGTGCGAGCACCCCGAGGCTGGATCGCCGACAACAACATCCGCATCCGTCAACTGCCCGCCCGGTACCCGAACGTGAAGGTGCTCGACTGGGAGGCGGCCTCGCAGCAGATCAGCGGCGAACTGGCGAAGGACGGCTACCACCTCCGCACCGCGACGGCGAAGCAGTTCTACGCGAACCTCATCTTCGACGCGATCGGCCGACCGGATCTGAAGAAGTGACCGCTGACGGGCGTGCCGTGGCCGTCCATCAACCATACTGGTGACCCGAATGTCGGACCGGCGCCCCCAACCCCTCTCCGGCACACCCTCGGGTGGCCTCAGCCGGGTCCCGTACTTGCCGGGCCTCGATGGTCTGCGCGCCATCGCCGTGGTCGCGGTGATGATCTACCACGCCAACCACACCTGGCTGAAGGGTGGCTTCCTCGGCGTGGAGGTGTTCTTCGTCATCTCCGGCTACCTCATCACGCTGCTGCTGATGGGCGAGGACGAACGCACCGGCGGCGTGAACCTGCGCGAGTTCTGGATGCGCCGCGCCCGCCGCCTGCTGCCAGCCCTGTACGTGATGATGGCGTTGCTCGCCGTGTACATCACCGCGTTCTACCCCGCGGTGCGCGCCCAGACCCGTGGCGACTTCGTGGCCGGCATCTTCTACGTCAGCAACTGGTACCAGATCCTCGTCGGCCAGGGCTATGCCTCGTCGGAGGCGTTCGTGCCGCTGCGCCACCTGTGGTCGCTGGCGGTGGAGGAGCAGTACTACTTCTTCTGGCCGCTCGTGATGGTGTTCATCCTTCACCGGTCGCGCCGCCGGCTGCCGTCGGTGGGCCTGAAGCTCATCGGCGCCAGCTTCGTGGTCGCCGTGGTGATGGGCCTGGTGTTCGCCGACGGGTTCGTGCCCCTCGCGTGCAGCACCGAGAACAGCAACGGCTACTTGCACCTGTTCGGCCGCTGCATCAGCGTGAACGACACGCTGTACCTCGGATCGATCTCACGATCGGGCGGGCTGCTGCTCGGCGCCGGCTTCGCCATGCTGTGGCGCCCCGCCGCCATCATGCGCGGCCCCCTGCGCGACAAGGGCCGGCGCGTCGACCTGGTGGCTGCGGTCGGCATGGTGCTGCTGCTGTTCCTGTTCTGGTGGATGTACCTGCTCGAGAACGGCCGCTACAACCCGTACCTGTTCCGTGGCGGGTTCTTCCTCACCGGTGTCGTGACGCTGATGATCGTGGCTGCCGCCACGCACCAGGGCGCGGTCACCGGCAAGCTGCTCGGGCACCCGGTGCTCAACTGGATCGGCACCCGCAGCTACGGCCTGTACCTGTACCACTGGCCCATCTTCCAGATCATCCGCAAGCAGGCGCAGATCGAGCTCACGCTGTTCGAGTTCGTGTTCGCGATGGCGCTCACGTGCGTCATCACCGAGGCCAGCTACCGGTACGTCGAGACCCCCATCCGCAAGGGTCAGTTCGGTGCGATGGTGCGCGCCATCCGCAGCGACCCGAAGCGCATGGTGGCTGCCGTCGCCACGCTCATCACGCTCGGCCTCGCCACCTACAGCATGGTCGCCGCCGAACCGCAGTGCGTGGGTGCAGTGCAGTGCTCGCTCGTCGACGAACCGACCGACGCCACCGACCCCACCGCCACCACGGTCCTGCCCACGGTGCCCGGCCAGTCCACCACCAGTGTCAGCACCACCACCACGTTGCCGCCCGAGCCGGAGGGCTACGTGGCCATCGGCGAGTCGGTCATGGTCGGCGCCCGCAGCCAGCTGGAGGGACAGGGTGTGTTCGTCAACGCGGAGGAGAACCGCGGTCCCAACGCCGTGCGCGACGTGGTGGCCGGCCTCACCGAGCAGGGTGTCATCGGCGACGGCACCATCGTGGTGGTGCAGGTCGGCACGAACGGCCCCGTCACCGACGAGCAGTACGACGCCATCGTCGCGGCCATCCCCTCCAACGCGGGTGACGTGGTGTTCATGACCGTGCGCGCCGACCTCGAGTGGATCGAGGGCAACAACCAGCGCATCGGTGCGCTGCCGGCACGGCACCCCAACGTCACCATCCTCGACTGGAACGGGCAGTCGCAACAGGTCGAGCTGTGCCCCGACGGCGTGCACATCACGTGCAGCGTGGAGGCCACGAACTTCTACGCGAACCTCATCCTCGGCGAAGTCGGTCTGCCCACCATTTCCTAGGTTCGGTAGCAAGGGGTGATGACTGTGGACGATTCCGGTCGTCAAGGTCTCACTGTCCGTACCGGCCAACGTTGTCGTCGGCCCGTCCAGGTCTCATGCCACACGAGGGTGTGGCTGCCTGGTTCTGGCATCAACAGACACTGCCGTCCCGGCCGTGGCCGGTTCGGTCTTGTGTGCCCTCCGCGCAGCGTTTCGAGTCTCCGGTCGTAGCCCGGCGACACCCGACACGAGGTCGGCTTGCTGTTGAGCGTGCAACCGGACGGCTTCGCGCTCAATGTTGGCTGCGGCGTTCACATCACGATCGACGTGAGCTCCGCAGCTGGTGCAGTCGAAGGTTCGGTCACTGAGGGACAGTTTGGCTGTCACCGTCCCACAGGACGAACAGGTCTTCGACGACGGAGAGAAGCGACCGACCTTGACGACAGGCGCGCCACGGTCGGTGCATTCAGTGGTGATGATCTCGGCCAACTGGCCCAACCCTGCGTCGGCGAGCGCGCGGGCGAGCGGCCGGTTGTGCGTCATGCCCTTGACGTTGAGGTCCTCGATACCGACGAGATCGAACCTGGCCGCGAGCTCGTTCGCGAGCTGATGATGCGCCATGGCACGCGTCTTGGTGATTCGGCCGTGAAGGCGGGCGCGTCGGCGGATGAGCGTGGCCCTGTGCTTCGATCCGGCCGTGCAGCGGGCGAGACGCCGATCGAGGTCCTTCAACCGTTCCAACTGGCGTGCGAGCGGGCGAGGGTTCGGAACATGTCCGGCTGCATCGGTGACATGGGGAACCGGCCGTGACAGGGTCGCCAGATGCGTGACGCCCAGGTCGACGCCGATGGCGCCACCGATGCGGGCATGTCCGCACTTCTGCGGCCGTGCGCCAACCCGGTAGCGCACGAGGAACGACACTTGCCAGCGGCCGCCCACGTACGAGATCGTGACCTTCTGGATCGTGGCCCGTTCCTGTTCGACGAGCCGGTACAGGCGTCGTGTCGACTCGACGGTGTGCAGCCAGACGAGCTGCTGCATCTGTGCTCGGACATGCCGGTCCTTCGACTGCAACAGGGTCTGCGGCAGCATCAACCGGACCGCGTGCCGTGATGGGTGGAACCACGAGAGCTGGTGGTTCAACTCGACGAAGCTCACCGACAGCTTCGCGGTCTTGCGTGACTTGAACCGTGGGAACCCGACCCGTGCACCGGCACGGCCGCCGTTGCGTGATGTCGACCAGTTCTTGAACGCGTCCGCCGCCTGGTTGATGCCGGTGTCGAAGCAGTGCTTGGCCACCTCGCCCGCCCATGGCGCAACGTCGGCCTTCACCTGGCTGAACTGCTTGCGCAACGAGTACGCCGACCACGACAGCGACGGCGTCAACGACTCCTCCACGACCCCGGCCTGCCGCTCGGAGGCACGCACCTCGAGGTTCTCGACGATTGTCCGGCGGGCCCAGTTGTACGCGTACCGGGCTGCCCCGCAGTAGTTGCGCAACACCCGATCCTGCGCATGCGACTCGTCGACGGTGAACACCACCGCCCGCGTCACCAACCCCGCATCGACCGCCGACACCATGATCGACAGTCTCGTCACAGGGTGTGACTGAATAGTCCACACTCCGTCCCCCCTTGCTGCCGACCCCCCACCATTTCCTGACGCTCGGCTCGCGGGCGTACGCTCGCGGACATGACCACTCCTGTTCGTGTCGCCGTCACGGGTGCAGCCGGCCAGATCGGCTACAGCCTCCTGTTCCGCATCGCCTCGGGTTCCATGCTGGGCCCCGACACCCCCGTCATCCTCCAACTGCTCGAGATCACGCCGGCGCTCGGTGCGCTCAACGGCGTGAAGATGGAGCTCGACGACTGCGCCTTCCCGCTGCTCGCCGACGTGGTGTGCACCGACGACGCCAACGTGGCGTTCGGCGACGCCGACGTGGCGCTGCTCGTCGGCGCGATGCCCCGCAAGGCCGGCATGGAGCGCAGCGACCTGCTGTCCGCCAACGGTGGCATCTTCAAGCCGCAGGGCAAGGCCCTCAGCGACAGCGCGAAGAAGGACGTCAAGATCCTCGTCGTCGGCAACCCGGCCAACACCAACGCGCTCATCGCGATGAACAACGCCCCCGACCTCGACCCGGGCCGCTTCACGGCGATGACCCGTCTCGACCACAACCGTGCGGTCACGCAGCTCGCGCAGCGCACCGGCACCACGGTGAACGACATCACCAACATGACCATCTGGGGCAACCACTCGGTCACGCAGTTCGCCGACCTGTACCACGCGAAGGTGAACGGTCAGAACGCGTACGACGCCGTCGGCGACCACGAGTGGTACGCCAACACGTACCTGCCCACCGTCGCCAAGCGCGGCGCGGCCATCATCGAGGCCCGTGGTGCGTCGTCGGCCGCCTCGGCCGCCAACGCCGCGGTCGACCACATCCGCAACTGGACGCTCGGCACCGCCGACGGCGACTGGGTGAGCATGGCCATTCCGAGCGACGGCAGCTACGGCGTGCCCGAGGGCATCATCTCCAGCTTCCCCTGCACCTGCAAGGACGGGAAGTACTCCATCGTCCAGGGCCTCGACATCAACGAGTTCAGCCGCGGCAAGATCGATGCCAGCGTCGCCGAGCTCATCGAGGAGCGCGACGCCGTGAAGGACCTCGGCCTCATCTGACCCGAACGCGCGAACTCAAGTTCGCGGGAAGGCCCGCGAACTTAAGTTCGCGCAACGGCGCGCGAACTTGAGTTCGCGGGTCAGGCGACTGCGACGTCGCAGGCGACCTGCATCATCCGGTCGACGCCCACCTTCATGTCGGCGTCGCTGATGCGCTCGGCGTTGTTCTCGTCGGTGATGAGGTCGCTGATGGTGCAGATGCACAGCGTCTCCACCTTGTGCAGCGCGCCCAGCGTGTAGAGCATGGCTGCCTCCATCTCGACGGCGAGATGCCCGCGGTCTGCCCAGCGCTGCATGATGCCCTGGCGCGGGTCGTAGAACAGGCCGCTCGACACGATGGGGCCGACGTGCACGCGGGCACCGAGCTCGCGGCCGCGGTTCACGGCCATCTCGACGAGGTTCCACGACGCCGTGGGGGAGTGGGCCTCGCCCTGCGTCATCTGCGCGACCACCGGGTCGTCGGCGGTGGCGCTGATGGCGACGACGGTGTCGGCCATCTGCAGACCGGGCGCGAGGCCGCCGGCCGTGCCGACGCGGACGATGCGCGTCGCGCCGAGCTGGATGAGCTCGTTGTAGTAGATGCCGGCGCTCGCGCAGCCCATGCCCACCGACTGCACGCTGATCGGCTTGCCCTGGAACGTGCCGGTGAAGCCGAGCGCGCCACGCTCGCTGTTGACGAGGCGGAAGCCGGGGTCGAAGAACGTCTCGGCGATGTACTCCGCCCGCCGGGGGTCACCCGGCACGAGCACTGCGGGGGCGTAGTCGGACGGTTCGGCGCGGAGATGGATCGGCATGCATCCGACTGTAGAGCGCACGGGCCGCCGCGGGGCAAGGACCTTCGCCCCTGTCGTCGTCGACCGCGCCGGAGAATATTGAGAGCACAGGCTCTACGAATTCATCTGAGCGGAGGAACCATGGGTGAGCAGCGGAACGGCGACGGATGGTGGGTGGCCACCTTCGTGATCGGCGTGTTGGCATTGATCCTCGGAGTGGTGGGGGTCGCCATGGCGGCCGACAGCACCCCGAACGCGACCGGCGGTGGCGGCGGTGCGGCAGCCGGTGGTGAGACGGAGTTCGACATCACCCTCGCCGACATCTCCATCTCGCCCACCAGCATCGAGGTACCGGCAGGTCAGCAGATCACCGTGCACGTCACCAACGAGGGCAAGCTCGACCACGACTTCAAGGTCAACGGCACCACCGGCACGGCGATGCTGAAGGCCGGTGAGACCACCGACGTGGTCATCGGCCCGTTCGACGCCGACACCGCCGCGTGGTGCACGGTGCCGGGCCACAAGGAGGCCGGGATGATGCTGATGATCCACGTCGTCGGCGGCGACACCGGCGGCTCGGGCGGCTCGGGTGGCGGCACGGGCACCACGGTGCCGGCCGACGACAGCGCCACCATCGACGCCACCGCCATGCCGGGTGCCGACTGGGTGGCCCGCGACCCGCTGCTGCCGCCGAAGGAGAGCGGCACGGTGCACGAGATCGCGATGGCGGCCACGGAGGACCTCATCGAAGTCGCCCCCGGCGTGACGCAGCTGATGTGGACGTTCGACCATCAGGTGCCCGGCCCCATCCTCCACGGTGAGATCGGCGACACGTTCCGGATCACGCTCACCAACGAGGGCACGATGGGTCACTCCATCGACTTCCACGCCAGCAAAGTGGCCTGGAGCGACGAGATGCGCACCATCCAGCCCGGTGAGTCGCTGGTGTACGAGTTCACCGCCGACTACGCCGGTGCGTACATGTACCACTGCGGCACCGCCCCGGCGCTGCACCACATCGGCAACGGCATGTACGGCGCCATCATCATCGACCCGCCGAACCTGGAGCCGGTCGACAAGGAGTTCGTGGTGGTGCAGAGCGAGCTCTACCTCGGCCCGGAGGCGCAGCCCGGCAACCTCACCAAGATGACGAACGAGGACTGGGACGCCGTGATGTTCAACGGCTACGTCAACCAGTACAAGTTCGCCCCGATCGCAGTGGAGAAGGACACCCGCTACCGCCTGTGGGTGGTCGACGACGGCCCGAGCGAGAACTCGGCGTTCCACATCGTCGGCACCATCTTCGACACGGTCTTCAAGGAGGGTGCGTACCTGCTGCAGCCCGACGACACCCAGGGCGGTTCGCAGGTGCTCGACCTGCAGCCGGCACAGGGCGGCTTCGTCGAGTTCACCTTCGCCGAGGACGGCCTGTACCCGTTCGTCACCCACAAGTTCGCCAACGTGGGCAAGGGTGCACTCGGCTTCTTCGCCGTGGGCGAGGTCGACACGACCGGCCTCACCGGCCACTGACGCCGTTGCACCGGCCGGAATGAATGCGCGACAGTGCATCACCATGGGACGTCGAGACCAGGGACCCGACGTGACCGACGGTGATGCACTGCGCCGCGCGCAGGCGCTGGCCGTGCCCACCCGCGTGGCCGTGCTCGATGCGCTGCGCCGCCGCGACGAACCGATGACGGCCGCCCAGCTGGCTGCCGTCATCGGCGTGCACCACACCGCGGTGCGTCAACACCTCGCGGTGCTGGCGGAGGTGGGGCTGGTGGCGGCCGAGACGCTGCCGCCGGCCGGCCGCGGCCGACCGAAGTCGGTGTACCGGGCACTCACCGACCCCGACCCGTACCAGCACCTCTCGCTCATGCTCGCCGACGCCGTGTCGCTGGGGCTCACCCCGCGCGAGGCGGGGCACCGGCACGGCGAGCGCGTCACGCCCTCGCCCGACGGGCCGCTCGCGACGCTGGTGGGGGAGACCACCCGGCTCGGGTTCCGGCCCACCGTGCGCGACCGTGGCAAGGGGGTGCAGGAGGTGGTGCTGCACACGTGCCCGTTCGCCGACGTGGCGGCCGTCAACGCTGCCGCCATCTGCGGTCTGCACCGCGGCATCGCGGAGGGCGTGCTCGCCCGTACCGGTGGCCTCGAGGTGGTCGACCTGCACGTCGCCGACCCGCACAAGGCCGGCTGCCGCCTGGTGACCCGCCCCGCTACTTGAGGAACTTGCTCGTCGTGTTGTCGGCGAGTTCGTTCGACAGGTATTCGTCACAGCGCTGAGCGGCTCCGCTCGAACGGTACCACCGGACGCGCTCCCGGCTGCTGGGCGCGTCGAGGGCCGGGTTCGGGTGGACCACGGGTCAGCGCCCGCGTTGACCGGCTGCGGCCGGTGAGTTCGGGCCGTGGCCCGGCTCGAGGATCGTCAGGACCCGCTGGGCGATGTCGGTGCGACCCGCGACCGCCCGGAGCTCGGCCACGAGCTTCGGATCGAGCACGGTCCCGGAACGGAGCCCGACGATCGTCGGGCCGTCGGTGGGCCTCGATGTTGAGTCGGCGCGCATGTCTTTGAACGCACCCCGCTGTGCCGCGATCTGCGACAGGTCGTGCCGCCGCCGGTCATCGTCGGCCACCGGCGCGATGCCCGAGTTCGCGAGAGGACCGGCCGCCGTGCGTGTCGTCCACTCGCTCGGAGGCGCAGTAGACGCACCGACCGGATCGTTCATCGGGAGCAAGATCGGGCAGCACTCACAGATAATCACCGGGACGGTGTGCACGATTCTCGGGAGTCGGCTCGGTCGATGGGCACCCTCGAGGCGGGGCTTGACCGGGAAGGTTCACGCTGGAGAGCTGTCGCGGCCGACGCCGCATCGGAGCGGGTCGGGTGTCCGGTGCCGGCGCGATCCCAGTGCCATCGGTGAAGTGACACGGCCCTGCCAACGCTCGGTGGTGAGCGGGCTTGGACGGCCAAGGGAGCGCCAACCCGCTCAGCCGGGTCGTGCCCGGCCCGATGCTCGGGAGCAACTCCGGGAGTTCCACCGGGAGCAACCTCGGGAGTCTTCAGTCCTCCGCGACTGGGACGTCCCGTGACGGCCGGCGCACACAGTGGCTACGCGAGGACGTGCTCCTCTCGGGTGATCCGCGACGCCATCGCGAGCAGAAAGCTCTCGGAGGCTCGGTCGATCCAGCTGGCGAGGATCCAGAAGTACTTGGTGCCGCGGAGCCGCTCAGCGTCCATGGGCCGGTAGCGCACAACGTTCGAGAGATGGTGCAGTAGCCCGAAGGTCACGGCCTCGTGCGAGAGGAGCTGTGTCCGGTCGGAGAGCGTTATGTACTGGCGGCCTCCGGGGAAGGACCGCTCCTTCCCGATGATGAGGGCGTCGAACGCCTCGCCGACGTGTCGCAGCACGTCGTCCTTGCGCTTGCCGTACGCCCACTCGGCGGTCGATTCGTACGAGGCCGTAGGTAGGTCGGTGGTGACCAGCCGGAAGGCAGACCCGAAGATCCTGGCTGAGGTCAGTACGCGCTCCGGGCTCAGGTTTCGTTGCCTGAGCACATCTCGATCGATCTCGACTCGAAGCCAGGCCTTCTTGCCTTGGCCAGCGAAGTAGACGTCGGCGGAGTGGATGGGCAGCAGGCTCGGAGATCGCCCCTCAGCATCCGCGTACAGGTCGTAGCCATCTGGGAGGTACTTCAGAACCTCGTGGACACCGATGCTGTGGCCCTTGGCCCAGCAGTGGCCCATGCCCGAGTTCTCGGCGAGCAGTCGAAAGACTCCTGCCTGGTCAACCTTGAAGCGTTCCCGCTTGAAGGAGTAGCGCTGACCTCGCTTGAAGTCCTGATTCAGGCCGTGCCTGAGAAAGTCGCTCTGTGTGCTCGACGGGTCGGCGACCGTCAGGAAGGCCTTGGTCAGGTTGAGCGCGAAGTAGTAGGCCGTCAGCGGCTTCGCGACTGGGTCCAGCTCGGCGATGGTCTCGAAGTACTGCCGCGCCTGGTGGACGAACGCGCAGAACCGCGCGTGGGCGTCGGGCGGGAGCTTCCTCCCGTGGAGGCTGTCGAGTCGGTGCAGCCCGTGGTTCTCGACCGCACAGGCCTCCAGGGAAGCCCAAAGGTCAGATGACGACCGAGCGGACACCATCCGCTGGAACGGTGCGACACCGGCGATGACGGGTCGCCCGGAGATGCCGCCGGGTGAGCCAACTCGAGCGTTGGGAGGGCGACCAGTCATGCGCTGCCGCCCCAGCGGCTGGCGATGTACTTCTCGATCTCGGCTTCGTCGTCGATGGCTCTGGTGCCGTTGTTCATGCGGACGTAGAACATCTTCTTCTTCTGGTGTTGGCCGTTCTTGTCGACGATGGTGACTTCGGCGTGGACGGGGTGGCCACTGGGCTTCACGTGGACGCGGCAGAGGTCGTCGCCGTCGACGGTGTGGATCTGCGTCGTCACGCTCGTCGCAGCTGCGGCGCCGACGGCGTTGAGCACGGCTTGGGTCAGTGCGAGCTGGAACAGGTCGGCGTCGTCCTTGCCGTCCTTGCGGAGGGTGGCGTAGTCCGATTCGAGGCCGAGGACAGCCCCGTCGTCGGCGACTCCGATGAGCAGGGTGCCACCTTCACGACTGTTGAGGAACGCAGCGATCGTCTTGAGCACGGCTGTCTCGACGGCCTTCGACGTGGTCGCCTGTTTGAGGTCCCAGCGGAACGTCGACTTGTACTCGAGGTGGGCGTCTTCGCCTCGGGCGAGCAGTTCGCCGATCGGGCAGTGCTCTTGGTGGGCGACCTTGGCGCGGCCGTAGATGAGCGGCAGGTAGGCGGCGATGACATCGGAGCGGAAGTCGGGGTTGTCGAGGATCCGGTACGTCAGGTCCTGGCTCTCGTTGAGCCGCTGGACGACGGCGTCGTCGAAGCGTTGCTCGAACGCGATCCGGAAGTTGTCGACGGTGTTCGCCGCGGCCTGCTGCTGGAGGGTGATGTCGTTGACGAGTGACGCAGCGATGCCTTCGAAGTGGAGGCGGTCGGCTTCGGTGAGTTTGAGCCCGTAGCGGTCATTGAGCGTGGCGATGATGTGCGAGAGCAGTTCCTCAGTCGGCTCGGTCCGCCGTCCGGTGGGGTTGAAGATGGTCTGGATCTCGCCGGTGTCGCTGGTGAGCGCGACGGAGCCTTCGAAGGTGAGCTCGTGGCGGAGGTGGGTGAGTTCGATCTCGCTGCCGAGGTCGAGGGTGGTGCCGGGGTCGCGGCGGATGAACGCGGCGAGCGCCCGGCAGAACGTGTAGTCCCGTTCGAGCTTGGTGTCGCCGAACGAAACGAGCTGGGCGAGGAACGAGTAGGTGCGCACGAAACGGTCGAGCGCCTCACGGAAGCCGTCCTGGTCGGCCTCGTCGAGGTCGCGGAACCGGTCGATCGCCGGCTGCAGCGCGGCGTGGATGCGGGCGTGGTCCGATGCCTTCGCCATGGTGAGCAGCAGGCCGGTGACGCGTTCGATCTCGTCGAGGTAGAGCACGCCGAACGGGTCCAGCGCGGCGCGGGTGTCGTACAGCAGGTTCGGGTCGGTGGGCGGGGCGACCGTGCGCCCGAACCACGGCTCGAACGCGTCGCGGATCGCGTCGGCGTCGTTGCGGAAGTCGAGCACAAACGTGCCGTCCTTGCCGTCGCAGGTGCGGTTCAGCCGAGACAGGGTCTGCACAGCGGCGAGGCCGGTGAGTGCCTTGTCGACGTACATCGCGTAGAGCAGCGGCTGGTCGAAGCCTGTCTGGTACTTCTCGGCGACGACGAGCACCTGGCCTTCGTCATTGAACCGTTGGGCGGTCTGGGTGTCGGGGAAGCCGTTCATCTTGGCCTCGGTGAGGTCGACGCCGTCGTCGTTGACGGTGCCGGAGAACGCCACGAATACGGTGACGTCGCCGTAGCCGTGAGTGGCGAGGTACTTGTCAAGTGCCCGCTTGTAGCGCACAGCGTGGAGCCGTGAGGCGGTGACGACCATCGCCTTGGCGCGGCCGCCGATCTTGTGAGCGACGTGGCCGCGGAAGTGCTCGACGATGATCTCGGCCTTCTGCGCCAGGTTGTGCTCATGCAGGTTCACGAACCGGGCGATCGCCCGCCGGGCCGCGGGAGCTTCGTACTTGGGGTCGTCGGAGACGGCCTTCTCGATACGCCAGTAGGCGTCGTAGGTGACGTAGTTGGCGAGCACGTCGAGGATGAACCCTTCCTCGATCGCCTGGCGCATCGAGTACAGGTGGAACGGCTCGAACCGGTTGGTCGCCGGGTTCTTCGTGCCGAACAGCTCGAGGGTCTTGGCCTTCGGTGTCGCGGTGAACGCGAAGAAGCTCAGGTTGGCCGGCATCCCGCGGGCGGCGACGGCCTTGGCGAGGGCTTCCTCGACCGGATCCTCTGGAGTGGCGATGAGGCCCATATCCTCGGACTCGGCGACGGTCAGCTCCTGCTCCTCGGTGGCGCCGAGCGCGAGCCGCAGATCCTTCGCTGCTTCGCCGGTCTGGGAGGAGTGCGCTTCGTCGACGATCACGGCGTAGCGGCGCTGGCCGAGCTCGGCGACCTTGTCGAGGATGAACGGGAACTTCTGCAGCGTGGTGATGACGATCCGCGACTGCTGCCCGGCGAGCGCGTCGGCGAGCTGACCAGAGTCCGCGTCGATCTTCGCCACGACCCCGTGGGCGTGCTCGAACTGGTAGATCGTGTCCTGCAACTGCCGGTCGAGCACCACCCGGTCGGTGATCACGATCACCTTGTCGAACACTTTCGTGTCGGCGGTGTCGTGCAGCGACGACAGCCGGTGCGCAAGCCATGCGATCGTGTTCGACTTCCCCGACCCTGCCGAGTGCTGCACGAGATACTTCTGCCCCGCGCCGTGGGAGCGGGCGTGCGACTCGAGCGCAAGCACGGCGTCCCACTGGTGCAGACGCGGGAAGATCACCAGCGGCGCCGCCTTCGAGCCCTTCGGAGGCTGCTCGACGTGCACGAACCGGGCGAGCAGGTCGAGCCAGGAGTCGCGCTGCCAGATCCGCTCCCACAGGTACGCGGTCCGGTGCCCATTTGGGTTCGCCGGGTTCCCCGCCCCACCGGCATCGCCGAGGTTGAACGGCAGAAACCGCGTCGACTCGCCGGCGAGTCGGGTGGTCATCGCCACCCGCTCGGTATCGACCGCAAAATGCACCAACGCCCGCCGCGACAACGCCGGCGACGCCGGATCGCGGTCGGCGCGGTATTGGGCGATCGCATCCTCGACGCTCTGCCCGGTGAGCGCGTTCTTCAGCTCCGCCGTCGCGACCAGCAGGCCGTTCACGAACATGCCGAGGTCGATCGTCTTGGTCGATCCCGTCTGGTAGGCGAGTTGACGGGTGACGTTCAACCGGTTCGCCTCATAGAGCCGAACGAGTTCCGGGGTGAGGCCGTGCGCCGGGCGGAAGTAGGCGAGGCGGATCGTCACGCCGTGGTCCACTACGCCGTGGCGCAACACGTCGAGCGTGCCCCGCTTGTCGATCTCCGCTGCCAGGCGGGTGACGAACTTTGACTGCGCGCCGGGCAGGCCGCCGTGGAGCTGCTTGAGTCGCTCCCACGCGTCGGCCTGGGTCGCGCCGATGAACTCGAACAGGTCCTCGGTGTCGATCCCCGTCGCCGGGTCGAACGCCGGCGGCCGCGCCTGGCCCGGGCCCTTGAGATGGTCGTAGCCGCCGTGCTCCAACAGCCACGTCGCCGCGTATTCCTCGAACGCTGCCTCGTTCGGCTTCACTGCGTGACCTCCTCGGGAAACGACGTGGGCGGACGGTCCTCGGAGGTGAACAGATCGAGGAACGGCGAGTACCGGTAGATGCGGTTGCGCTTGTGACCGGTGGTCTCCTCGATGATCCGCATCGCCACCAGCTTGTCGAGCAGCCCACCGATCGTCGTTGGGGTGCCGCCCACCTGCTCGACCGCGTACTTCACCGTCACCACCGGATGCTCCACCAACAGATCGAGCAACGGCACCGCGTAGCGGCCGAGGCTCTCCGCCGCAACGGCGCGCAGTTGGCGGTCGCGCAGGTCGGCGATCGATCCGGCCACCCGCACGGCGTCGTTCGCAGCGACCGCAACACCGGTGAGGAAGAACCGCAACCAGCCCTCCCAATCGCCCTTGGCGCGGATGGCGCTCAACCGGTCGTAGTACTCGGTGCGGTTCTGCTTCAAGAACAAGCTGAGGTAGAGCAGCGGCCGGGTGAGCACCTGCCGCTCCACCAGCACCAGCGTGATGAGCAGACGACCGACGCGGCCGTTGCCGTCGACGAACGGGTGGATAGTCTCGAACTGGGCGTGCGCCAACCCCGCTGTCACCAAC
>JBDKJP010000096.1:0-20189 GCA_039796575.1 Actinomycetota bacterium | reverse complement strand
CATGTAGAGAACAGCATGAACACCATCCGCTTCGGTGACGACGACGTGCCAGTGCTCGAACGCTCATGGCCGTGCGCTCCGCGCTCTCACTACCGCAAGACCTATCGCATGAAACCTGGCGACCGATGGCCCGACGACGTGCCCGCTACCGACCAGCAGTTCGAGTGGTACGTCGAACTCGGCGGCGAAGTCATGCCAGCCGGTGCAGCGATCGCCCGGGAACTCATGGCGGACGGCGCCGTCTGGGCCGTCTTCACCGAGCTTTGGGGCAGCGTCATACTCGTAGGCCCCGATCTCGTCTGTCAGCCGCTCACAGGCGATCCTGCGGCCCTTCTATCCCGGCTACGGGAAGCCAACGATGGTCGGCTCGGCGGTCTGCCCGACGTGATCGGCGAACGCCCCGACGGAACCGTGGTGATGAGGGAAGCGAAGACGCCCAAGTCGCATGACCGGCTCCGCGCCAACCAGCACAAGATGGCTCGCTCGGCTCGCCGTCTCCTGGGCGACAAGCTCGACCTAGCGGTAGTGAGTTGGTCGCCACCGTTAACCACCGAACGGAACACAGCCTGATGGACGCCTTTGAGGACCTTGTTGCCCGACTGCTCCGACGTGAGCACTACTGGACTCGGCAGAACTACAAGGTCGAACTGACGAAGGCGGAGAAGGTGGAGATCGGTCTACCTTCGATGCCCCGGCCGGACATCGACATTCTCGCCTACCAGCCCGTGACGAACAGCGTGCTGTGGGTGGAGTGCAAGTCGTACCTCGACTCGGGTGGCGTCCACTACGCGGCCTTCGACGGCTCAAAGCCAGCGTTCGCGAAGCGCTTCCGAGTGTTCACTGACCCGAACTACCGCGAGATCGTCACGGCCGCCCTGCTGCGCCAGTTGGTCGCGGACAAGCTTGCTCGGCCGAAGCCCGCCATCGGGTACTGCCTCGTCGCTGGACGTATCGCGTCCGGCCAGGCGGCGAAAGTCCGCGGTCACTTCGAGGCCGCCGGTTGGGACCTCCGCGACCGTGACTGGATTCGCCGAACCCTCCATCAGTTGGCGGGTGATGCATACGAGGACGATGTCGTCACGATGGCCGCCAAGCTGCTGGCCGATTGACTCTGTTGAGTCGCATTGCGGGCATGACACCCATGACACCCCACCAACGGGTGACGGTGCATAGCCAGCCTGAGTTCGATACGCACAGCTTCGTCGGACGTAGATGCTTGGCAGCGTCCATCAAGCCTTCCTGACAGCAGCAGCAACCACTACAGCGAGGTCCCGGCAGGCACGCGTCATCCGTGCGAAAGGCCCTAGTCCAATTCTGGCGGCCGGGTCTACAACCGAACCATGACGTTCAGCGCCATCCACATCCGGGCCGACATTGTGATCGATCGGCCGACGGTGCTGCTGAACTGGTACAGCGAGAACGTCCGACGAGGCCCCGACTACTACTTCCGTGTTTCCCCACTTCTCGACAGCGACGCGATCGAGTTCGGCGACCTGGCGTGGGCGGTCCTCCTCGAAGGCCGTCCGTCGAGTGCAGCGGCGCAGAGCTTGCTCCGGCGAACGCCGATAGCACTCGACGCAGTCCCCAAGGAACCGCTCGCAACGCTCAACCAAGAACGGCGCGCTCTGATTGTCGATGCGATCGAGTCGCTCCTCTGGCTCGATGGCTTCGCGTCGTCGTTGGCGACCAAGGTCTTGCACGTTCGTCGCCGAGCTTCCGTGCCCGTGCTCGACAATCAGGCGATCTTCGGCACCTTCATGAGGCCCGACTGGGTGCTGGGCAATCGACCGAGGAGCGGGAGCGTCCGCGATCGACTGAGTATCAGCCGAGCACTCGAAGCCATCCACGGCAGCCTTACGGACGAACGCTCGGATCGAGGCTGGGAACTACTGCAGCGCGAGGCTCACAGGGACCGCTCCCTGGGCGTCACACAGATCGAACTGTTCGATATCTGCTGGTGGGCGCTCGTTCGAGCAGACGCCAACACCCTGCGGACAGCCGGGGTCGCGCAGCGGTAGGTGCCAGCGACGCTTCTCCGACCCGGCCGCCACCTCAGCAGTCAGGACGCGCCACTAGCAGCGTGCCTCCCAAGTGGGGGTTCCGCCATTCCTCAAGCGGGCGTGCCGTGATTCTCGCCCGCGCATAGCGGTGCCAACCGAGGGCGCCGAGTTCCTCGATGGGGCAGTCGAGCATCTTGAGGTAGAGGTCCCGCTGCTTGAGGCGAAACGAGACCTCTAGTCCTCCGGTTCGGTGCTCGGCGTAGGTCAGGCGGCACAACACCGACTGCTCGATGACGGCCTGGAGGTCGTCACCCATGAGGACCCGCTCCACCAGGACCACGACGGGAACAACGTGATCGAGTGCGATCGTGGTCGAGGCGTCTGCGACTGACGCCAGTTCGGTGGTCCAGATCGGGCACCATCGCTGGGTCACACCCCGCACCCGTCGCTGCAGGGCCTGCACCTCAGGTGGCTGTGTCATTCGCTCGCCGGTCGTGAAGTTGGACGAGCGGGCCGCGGCGACGAGTTCCTGCAGCCTGGACATCGTCCTGTTGTGCATCTCCGCTCGATGAGCCAATTGACGATCGGTAAGCGGCTTCTTGTCCGGCATGTCTTCCTCAGAGACCGAGCGCAGTCACGGCGTTGTCGGTGAACAATGAGCCGTGTCGCACATACCGGCGCAGAACTGACATCGAACGATGTCCAGTTTGGTTCGCGATCGCCCGTTCGGACGCGCCGTTTGCCGCAGCGGTGGTTGCGAACCCGGCTCTGAGCGAGTGGCCTGAGTACCCGGTTGGATCGAGGCCGATGGACTGCACTGCTCGACGCACGATGGTGGTCACACTCTGTGCGCTCAACCGTTGCCCCACGGTCCCGTGGCGGTTCACGCTGCGGAACAGCGGACCCTCGGTGATGTCCGACGCCTCGATCCAGGCTGCGATCGCAGTGACTGGACACGTTTCCGGGTCACGTCCGGCCTTGAGCGCGACCAGGCGACCTTCACCCTCCTGGTCCGTCTTCGAGCGCCGCAAGCTCAACACGATGCCTTCGTTGCGGAGTGACAGGTCCTCGACATTCAGTGCGACGATCTCTGAGCGCCGCAGTGCGCCAGCGAAGCCGACGAGGAGGATGGCACGGTCCCGGACGGCTTGCCGATCTCCCCCGAGTCGGGCACAGATTCGGCGTACGTCGCCGATCAAGAGCGGCCTCGCCTCGGCGGGTGCAGTCCCAGCGGCTCGGCGGATGCCCTTCATCACCTCGCGCACGTACACCTCCGCCGTCGGGGAGGGGAATCCGGCACGCTGATGCGCCACCGAGATCGCGGCCAGGCGCCGGGAGAGCGTGGACGGCTTGCATGTACTGGCGAGCGCCGTGACGTACAGCGCAACCCAGCGAGCATTCGCCGGGAGTGCCGACTCGCCGACCATCCGACTTGACTCCTCGAAGTGGCGCCAATCGGACTTGTAGGCCCGGACCGTGTTCGCCGATCGGGTGTTGTTGGCGTAGAGGCGCGCTGACTCTTCGAGGCCCTCAACGATGACGAGGGCGCTTTCAGACCTTAGGACCGGGCTTGTCTGAGTATCGATAACAGAACATTATCGTTAGTTAGATCGCGACGCCTCAACTAACCTCCCGTGCTGCTGGTCCGACAGCTTTCCGAGGAGCCGAACATGACCGAACTCAAGGCTGGAACCCAGCGTGCCTGCCTTTGGTGTGGACGAACTCCGCTCACTCGGGAACACCTGGTTCCGCAGTGGCTCCTCTCCGTGCTCATGGAAGTGAGTCCCAATCACGATGGCTACGACACCGGCTGGGAGTACCTCTCAATCGCCGGTGACGACACGTCCCGCGTGTTCGAGCAGGCCGAACCTGGGGTGGTTGTTCGTGCAGTATGCGAACCCTGCAATACGGGTTGGATGGCCCAACTCGAAGGTGACTGTCAGGCGGTCCTTGGGCCGCTCGTCCGTGGCGAACGCACGACGCTCAGCGTCTCAGATCAACTCACGCTCGCCAGATGGATAGCGAAGACAGCAGCGCTGATGTCGCGGTTCAAGCCCGGTTCCTTTGTTTTGAGCGACGATGACCTGTCGCACATCATGAATGAAGGCACCGCTCCGCTCGGCTTCCACACCAGGCTGGCGTTCCGTGATGACGCGGTGAGGACCCCAACCAACTTCTATGTGGCGTCGTTCTACGCGGTCGCGGCAAGTGGCGACGTGATCTCAGACCCAGGCGAGCCGAACGGATTCGCGGTCACCCTGGGTCTCGGGCATTTTGCCGCATGCGTGTATGGCGGGGAAGCCTTCAACCGGCCAGAGCGCTGGCGCGAAGGTGGAGACTCTCCGCTCATGGTTTGGCCACCAACAAGAGAGGGAATCCAGTGGCCGCCGTCGTACCCCGTGCTAGCGGACAGCGACGCGCTTCGAGCGTTCCATGAGGGCATCTTCGTCGGCGTCCAAAGCCCGTTCCGCCCGCCGAACGCCTCGGCCGCTATCGAGGACGCGAGAACGACCGAAGGGGGATGAATTGCAGGCCAGAACGGGAGCACGCGGTCTCAAGGTCGCAGAGCTTCCGGTCTAGCCCTTCTGCCGCTCCTCCAGGCCGTCCTCCTCGAAGAGGAAGCCCAAGTCCTTTCTCATCGCCTCGCGTAGGCGGTTCTTGCATTGCCAGACCTCTTCCCGCCTCGCCGCAATCTCGTCCTCGGGGCTGTCGGAGTCGATAGCAGAGAGGCAACCGTTGATGGCTCGACGCAAGTCGTAGAAGCGCTGCAAAGCTGTCGGAGACAGCAGCAGGCCGCCCTCAGTGCTGTGCCAATCGTCGATCGCCCCCAGCCCGGCTCGGAGGTGAATCGCCAACGCCTTTGGTGGCTTGTCTCTGAGAGCCGAGCGTCGAAACGCGGCGGTGCGGCCGAACAGGTTCGGATAGACCGTCACACGTCGGTCGTACAGCTTGGTCGTCATCATGCGACGGAACTCGGCTGTTTGCCGATCGTGGTCACGCTTGAGCGTCTCTCGGGTCGTTCTCCTACTGACGGTCATCGTGACGAGCGCGATGACCAGCGAGACACTCGCGGCAATGACGGCGGACGCGACCTCGCTGCTCATAGTGATCAAGCGTAGATCGTCAGCGTTAGCTGCTGGCTCCCGCCGCTTGGTCGGGTAGGCCGCACCTACGACACACCCTCCGCCTACGCGATCAAGTGTTGCGCTACGGCGATCCTTGGCATTCGGTCACCCGTGCCTACCAGGGTCCCTTGATAGTGGTTCCGACTCTCCTACGCTGCGCGAGGTCGTTTCGACCGTATCAAGGCGATTGCACCTGAAAAGCGTAGGGTCACCGGATCGACGCCGGTCTCGACCACCACAGCGGCCTTCGGGCCGCTGTTGCGTTTTTCCGAAGGTTTTCCGAAGCTCCGTCGCGCACGATGCTCGAGCACACCGTGTCGAGCGGTGCGGTCTCCCGGCCTGGTGGCGTCGTGAATCTCCCGTCATGAACTCCCTGGCGTCGCTCGGCACGGTGTGCAAACCTTCTCCTGTCGTCGGCACTGCAGCCGCCCCGGGGGAAAGGAGGAGCCACATTCATGGGCTTCACGGACAAGATCAAGGGCCTCATCGGGGGCAACAAGGAAGCCGTCAAGGACGGCGTCGACAAGGCTGCCGATCTCGTGCAGTCGAAGACGCCGGATTCGGTGGACGCCCAGGTGGAGAAAGGCGCTGACGTCGTCAAGGACGTCGTCGACAAGATCGACTGATCGCCAGAACCCAACACGAACCAGGCAGCACCCCGGCCATCAGCCGGGGTGCTGCCGCGTCCGGGCGGTGCACCGTGTGACACCTGCCTCGCGTGGCACACGTCGCATTCGACGGCGCAGGTGGTGCCGGCACGCCATCATTGGCGCATCGATCACGTGCCCGCGATCATCACTCGCGAAGCGGCGCCGGGCGACTTCGACCGGTACTTCGACGAGGCATTCCAGGAGTTGTCGCCCGAGTCGCGACACCTCCGCTTCTTCACGGCCATCCGCGAGCTCCCCGACAGCGTGCGCGAGCGACTCGCCGACGTCGACGGGTACCGCAACGCCGCCATCGTCGCGTTCGACGCGGCCGTGATGCTGCCCGACCATCCCGAGGGCAAGGCCATCGGCGTGGCCCGGTGGATGACCGGCGACGACGGCCCGCCCGAGCTGTCGATCACGGTGATCGACGAGTACCAGGGCATGGGGGTGGGGACGAGGTTGATGGATGCGCTGCTGGCGCTCGCCCGCAAGCGCGGCGTGCAGCGCATCATCGCCGACGTGCTGCGCGAGAACACCGGCATGCGCACGCTCATCAACCGCTACCGCGCCGTCGTGCAGCGCAGCGGCGACCCGCTGGTCGTGCGGTACCGCATCGACGTCTGAACGGGCGACCGGCCGGTCTGGCACACTGGCGAACGTGACGGGCATCGAGCGCGCGCCGCTGGAACAGCAACTGGTCGACGGGATCCTCGCCATCGACACCGCGGCGCACGCGCCGCTCGACGACGCCGAGGCGGCCGACCTCGTTCGCCTGTTCGACGTGCAGGTGGCCAGCCGCCACACCGACCTCGCAGCCCGCTGGCTGCGCAGCAAGGGCAAGGGCTACTACACCATCGGTTCGTCGGGTCACGAGAGCAACGCGGCGGTCGCCATGGGGCTGCGAGCCGACGACCCGGCACTGCTGCACTACCGCAGCGGCGGGTTCTACCTCGCCCGCGCCGGCGTGCACGGCGTGGAGGACATCCTCGCCGGCGTGGTTGCCGCGAGCGACGAGCCCATCGCCGGCGGCCGTCACAAGGTGTTCGGCCGCCACGACCTCGCGGTCATCCCGCAGACCTCCACCATCGCGTCGCACCTGCCGCGTGCGGTGGGCGTGGCGTTCGCCATCGGCCGTGCCGCGAAGCTCGGGCTCCCGAGCCCGTGGGCGCCCGACGCGCTGGCCGTGTGCTCGTTCGGTGACGCCTCGGCGAACCACTCCGTGTCCACCGGCGCCGTCAACACCGCGCTGCACTGCGCGCACCAACGCCTGCCGTTGCCGCTGCTGTTCGTGTGCGAGGACAACGGGCTGGGCATCAGCGTGCGCACGCCCGACGGGTGGGTGCAGTCGGCCTACGGGCAACGTCCGCATCTTCGCTACGAATCGGTCGACGGCACCGACCCGCTGGCCGTGCTCGAGCTCACCCGCGAGCTCGGCGACTGGGTGCGCACCAAGCGTCGTCCGGCGTTCCTGCACCTGCGCACCGTGCGCTACGGCGGCCACGCCGGCACCGACGTCGAGGCCGCCTACCGCAGCGCCGCCGAGATCCGCGCCGACGCAGCGCGCGACCCCATCGTGGCCACCGCGGCGCGACTGGTGGCCGGCGGGCGCGCCACACCCGACACGTTGCTGGCGCGTCACGACGAGTTGCGCGCGCACGTCTACGGCGTCGCCGAGGAGGCCGCGCAGCGCCCGCAGCTCGCCACCGCCACCGAGGTGATGGCCCCGCTCGCCCCGCGCCGCCCCGACGACGTGGCCAACGTGGTGCTCCACGGTCGTGGTCCGGCGGCCACGCCCGGCGCCGCCGAACCGCCGCCGAAGATGACCCTCGCGCAGGCCATCAACGCCACGCTCGCCGACCTGTTGACGCAGCATCCGAACATGCTGCTGTTCGGTGAGGACGTGGCCGCGAAGGGCGGCGTGTACGGCGTCACCAAGGGCCTCCTCGGGCAGGCCGGTGCGGCGCGCGTGTTCGACACGCTGCTCGACGAGACCTCCATCCTCGGGCTCGCGCTCGGTGCCGCCGTGTCGGGGTTCCTGCCGGTGCCGGAGATCGAGTACCTCGCCTACCTCCACAACGCCGAGGACCAACTGCGCGGCGAGGCCGCCACGCTGTCGTTCTTCTCCAACGGCCAGTACCGGAACGGCATGGTCGTGCGCATCGCCGGGCTCGGGTACCAGGAGGGCTTCGGCGGTCACTTCCACAACGACGACTCGCTCACGGTCCTGCGCGACATCCCCGGCGTGGTGGTGGCCGTGCCGGCGCGGCCCGACGACGCCGCCGCGATGCTGCGCACGTTGGTGGCCGCCGCCCACGTCGACGGCACGGTGAGCGTGTTCGTCGAGCCCATCGCCCGCTACCACACCGCCGACCTGCTCGAGCCGGGCGACAAGCTGTGGGCCGCCGCACCCGACCCGCACACCCACGTGCCCATCGGCCGCGCCCGCACCTACGGCGACGGCGACGACCTCACCATCCTCACGTTCGGCAATGGCCTGTTCCTGTCGCTGCGGGCAGCGCGCCGCCTCGAGCAGCAGGGCGTGCACTCGCGGGTGGTCGACATGCGGTGGATCTCCCCGCTGCCGATCGACGACATCCTCCGCGAGGCCCGCGCCACCGGCAACGTGCTCGTGGTCGACGAGACCCGCCGGTCCGGCGGCGTCTCCGAAGGGGTGCTGGCGGCGCTGGTCGACGCCGGCTATGCGGGTCGGATGAGCCGGGTCGCCAGCAAGGACAGCTTCATCCCCCTGGGTGACGCGGCGAAGTTGGTGCTGCTCAGCGAGGACGAAGTGGTGGCCGCGGCGGAGTCGCTCACCCGCTGAGCAGGGCCTTCGGGCTCTCACGGAACTCTCACCTTCCCGCGACCCGGGTCCAACGCTGGTGCCCCATCATCATCTGCATGACTTCGTGGTGGTGGTACCTCACTCGGGCGACGGGCATCGTCGCCGCGGTGCTCGCCGTGGCCTCGCTCGTGTGGGGCCTGTTCTTCTCCAGTCGCAGCACCGGCAACCGGTTGAAGCCCAACTGGTGGCTCGCACTGCACAACTATCTCGGCGGCCTCACGCTCGCCTTCATCGGCATCCACGTCGTGGTCTCGTTCCTCGACAGCGACACCGGCCTGCGGCTCATCGACCTGGTCGTGCCGAACAGCACGGCCGGTTGGGCCATCGGGTGGGGCGTCGTCGCCACCTGGATGTTCGTCCTGGTCGTCGTGCCCTCGATGGCCCGCATCCGCCGCCGCCTGCCCCGCAAGGCCTGGCACGTGGTGCACCTGATCTCCATCCCGGCGGTCGTGCTGAGCATGGTCCACGCCTTCCAGTCGGGCTCGGACGCCACCGTCTCGTGGTTCACCCGAGGCCTGGCGCTGCTCGTCGGCCTCGCCGTCTACCCCGTCACCATCCGTCTCATCGGCCTCTCGCAGGGCCGCCGCCGTCCCGTCACGGCCTGACCCGAAAGCGACCTCCCCCCATGTCGAACCAGAAGCCCTCGAACCAGAAGCCGGCGAACCCCCGTCCGCCGATCGACCCGCTGGTGGCGAAGCGCCTGCAGGCGATGAACGCCCGGAACCGCACCGGCTCGGCGCTCCCCCCGCCGAAGCCGGGCACGGCCCGCCCCTCGGCCCCCGCCGCGGCAGCCCCGGCAGCCTCGACGGCTGCTGCGCCGACGAGCGTCAGCGCCGAGCAGGCGGCGAAGCTCGAAGCGGCCGCCGCCCGCGCCGCCGCTGCCCGCGCCGCGAAGCAGGGCGGCCCCACGGTGCGCACCGCGGCGAACCCCGGCCGCCGTGCGAAGCCGGCCCGCGCCAGCAAGGTGGGGGCGCTCGCTCTCAGCGTGGCCACCACCGCCGGCCTGACGGCGATGTTCGCCGGCCAGGACACCGGCACCACCGACTCGGTGGTGCTCACCGGTGGCACGCTCGCCACGGTGGCACCCACGGCCACCACCGCCGCGACCGCGACCTCGGAGGCCGTCACCACGACGGCCGGCGACACCCTCACCTCGGCCGAGCCCACCACCACCGTCACCGTGGCCGCCGCTCCCGCCACCATCCTCGACGGCACCTACGTCGGCGCCGCCGACTCGAACCGCTGGGGCGTGGTGCAGGTGCAGGCCGTGTACAGCGGCGGCCAGCTCGTCGACGTGCAGATCCTCCAGTACCCCGACGGCGACAACAAGAGCGTGCGCATCAACCAGCGGTCGCTGCCCACCCTGATCTCCGAGGCCATCAGCAACCAGAGCGCCGACGTGAACACCGTCTCGGGCGCCACCTACACCTCGAACAGCTACAAGGCCTCGCTCCAGTCGGCCATCGACGCGGCGAAGGCTGCGTCGGGCATCGCCGGCTGATCGTCATGGCGCTGCACCACGTCGAAGCGGTGATGGGCACGTCCATCAGCATCGACATCGTCGACTCGCACGACCACGCCGTCATCGACGAGCTGGTCGCGTGGTTCCGCGAGGTCGACGAGGTGTTCAGCCCGTACAAGGAGCACAGTCCCATCAGCCGCATCGGGCGGGGTGAGATCGGCCCCGGCGATCCGGCACTCACCGATGACGTGCTCGAGGTGCTCGACCGCTGCGAACGCCTCATCGCCGAGACCGACGGCGTGTTCGACGTGTGGAACCTGCCGTCGCCGAACGGCACGCGCTTCGATCCGTGCGGCTACGTGAAGGGCTGGTCGGTCGAGCGTGCCCGCGACCTGCTCGTCGAGCGCGGCATCCACGACTACTGCATCAACGCCGGCGGTGACATCGCGGTCGGCGGTCGCAACCACGACGGTGGCGTGTGGCGTGTCGGCGTGCGCAACCCCGACGATCGCGAGGGCCTCGCGTTCGTGCTCGCCGGCGACGAGCCGCTCGGCGTGGCCACGTCGGGCAGCTACGAGCGTGGCGCGCACATCGTCGACCCACGTGACGGCCTGCCCGTCACCGACCTCGCGAGCGTCACCGTGGTCGGCCCGTCGCTGGCCGAGGCCGATGCGTTCGCCACCACCATCTACGTGATGGGCGTCGAGGGCCTGGCCTGGCTGGCCCGTTTCCCCGAGTACGGCGCCTGCGCCATCACCCACGCCGACGAGGTGTTCACCACCGACCGGTTCGAGGCCTTCCTCGTCCACTGAGCCTCGTCGATCTGGGAGCGCAGCGTCCCGGTTTCCGGGACGGGTCACGCCCAGAAGCCGAAACGGGACGATTCACGCCCAGAAGGCGCACGGTGGCACGGTGGCGCTGGCAGGATGGCCGGTGACATGCCGCTGCAACTCTCGTTCGTCACCTCGGCCAAGCGCCACCGCGACCTGCCCACCTCGTCGGGCGAGGTCGCGTTCGTCGGGCGCAGCAACGTCGGCAAGTCGTCGCTCATCAACGCGCTCGCCAACCGCAAGCAGCTCGCCAAGGTGTCGAACACCCCGGGCCGCACGCAGCTGCTGAACATGTTCGCGTTGCCGAACGGCGCGTCGGTGGTCGACCTGCCCGGCTACGGCTACGCGAAGGTGCCGGGCCGCGAGAAGGCCGGCTGGCAGCGGATGATCGAGGACTACCTGCTCGACCGTGAAGAGCTCGAGCTCGTCTTCGTGCTCGTCGACGGCGAGATCGGGCCGACCAAGCTCGACGTGCAGATGCTGATCTGGTTGCGTGAGAACTCGGTGCCGCACACCGTGGTGGCCACGAAGCTCGACAAGGTGAAGCCGAGCAAGCTCGCGACGCGCAAGAAGGAGCTCGCCAAGGGCGCCGAGCTCGACCCGGGCGACGTGATGTGGGTGAGCGCGTCGAAGGGGACGGGCATCGAGGAGCTCGCCAAGCACGTGATGATGATGCTGCAGGGCTGACCCTGCAGCGGGTCAGTCGCGGTGGAACCAGCCCCGCGCCTTGGCCGCCACGTCGCGCGGGTCGGGCATCACCATGCCCTTGCGCAGCAGCTTCTCCTTCTTCGCCGTGTACGGCGGGTACATCAACGCGGGGTCGAGCTTCGTGCTGCGCGAATGCACCGAGCGCTGGTGGCTGAACGTGTCGAAGCCGAACTTGCCGTGGTACGCGCCCATGCCGCTCTCACCCACGCCGCCGAACGGCAGGTTCGGGTTGCTGATGTGCAGCAGCGTGCCGTTCACGCACGCGCCACCGCTGGTGCACGTCGCGAGCACGCGGTCGTTCTCGCTGTCGCTCTCGCTGAACGTGTACAGCGCGAGCGGCTTGTCGCCCTGCGCCGAGCCCTCGTTCACGAATGCCATCGCCTCGTCGAGCGAGTCGACGGCGATGACCGGCAGGATGGGCCCGAAGATCTCCTCACCCATCACCGGGTCGTCCTTGGTGATGCCGGTGAGCACCGTCGGCGCGATGTAGCGCGTGTCGGCATCGCTCTCGCCGCCGACCGCGACCGTGCCGTCGTGCAGCAACTTCTCGAGCCGGTGGAAGTGGGGCTCGTTGACGATGCGGGTGAAGTCGGGGCTCGCCTGCACGTCGTTGCCGTAGAACGACGTGACGGCCGCGCCAATGGCCGCGACCAGCTGGTCGTGCACGGGCCGCTCGACGAGCACGTAGTCGGGCGCGATGCAGGTCTGGCCGGCGTTGACGAACTTGCCCCACGCGATGCGCTTGCCGGCGACGTCGATGTTGGCGTTGCGGCTCACGATGGCCGGGCTCTTGCCGCCGAGCTCGAGGGTGACGGGCGTGAGGTGCTCGGCCGCGGCGCGCATCACGATGCGGGCCACGCGGCTGTTGCCGGTGTAGAGGATGTGGTCGAACCGCTGGTCGAGCAGCTCGGTGGTCTCGGCCACGCCGCCCTGCACCACGGCCACCGCCGGGTCGTTCATGTCGTCGATGAGCGACACCAGCTCGGCCGACGTGTGCGGTGCCAACTCGCTGGGCTTCGCCACCACGGCGTTGCCCGCGGCGATGGCGGCGACCATGGGCACCAGCAACAGCTGCACCGGGTAGTTCCACGGCGCGATCACGCACGTCACGCCGACGGGCTCGCGCACGATGTACGAGCTGCCCGGCTTGAACGCCACGGGCGTACCGACGCGCTCGGGCTTCATCCACAGCGGGAGGCGGGCGATGGTGTGGTTGATGTCGCCGATGGTGAAGCCGAGCTCGGTGGCCCACGCCTCGGCGCGCGGCTTGCCGAAGTCGGCGGCGAGTGCGTCGAGCAGGCGGCCCTCGCGCTCCTCGAGCAACGTGCGCATGCGCTCGAGCGTGGCGACGCGCCAGGCGGCGGGGCGGGTGGTGCCGGCATCGAACGCCGCACGGGCGGCGGCCACCTTGGGGGCGATGGTGTCGAGCGGGGTGGTGATGAGCTCCATGCGGAAACGTTACGCCCTCCCGCAGGAGGTCGGTCAGGCGAGCTCGATCTCGTGGGTGATGGTGCGGTGCTCGGGCAGGAAGCCGAGGCGGCGGTACAGCTGTGCGGCGCCGGTGGGGTTCTCGCTGTCGACCGCGATGGAGGCGTGCGTGCAGTCCGCAGCCGCGAACGCGTGCAGGGCGTGTGCGATGAGCGCCGACGCCACGCCCTTCCCGCGCCATTCGCGCAACGTGCCGAGGTTGTCGATCCATGCAGCGCGCCGGCCGAGCAGCTCGTCGTCGGAGGGGAAGCGCTTGTCGAGGCAGTGGCCGATCACCCGGTCGTCGGCGTCGACCGCGATGAACGACAGGTCGGGCCGCGAGCCGTAGCCGTGCACCATCTGCTCCCAGTGCGACGCCGCGGTGGGGGTGGAGCCCCAGTGGTCGGCGAACGCCTCGTTCTTCGCGACACGGATCTCCTCGTCGCGACCCTCCGGCCACGGGATCACCCTCGCGCCGTTCGGTTGCGTGAGCGGCGGGAGGTCGGTGAGGGGTCGCAGCAGTTCGTCGGTGTAGCGCACGACGCGCATCCCGACGTGCGCGAACAACCGATGCGCACCGTCGATGAAGTCGTAGCTGTCCGCACGGATGTACCGCGGCAGTGATCTGCCCGACGACCGCAACTGCTGCTCGGCGCGTTCGATGCCCCACCGCATGAGCGAGGTGCCGACGCCGCGACGCCGGAACGCGGGGTCGACCTCGCCGAACACGTAGCACCGTTCCTCGCGCAACTCGCTCGGGAGGTGGAACGTGTACGCGTACCCCGCGAGCTCGCCGTCGACGAGGGCGAGGCGCACGTCGTTCGCCAACGACACATGCTCGTCGTCGAGCTCCTCCTCCATCTCGTCGAGCTGCATCAGCTGCGGCACGCCGTCGTGCTGCTGTGCGCGTCGATGCAGGTCGCACAGCGCGACGCGGTCGGCGGCAGTGGCCGGGCGGAGCTCGATGTCGGGCATGCCCAGGAAACTAACCGAACGCTCAGAGGACGAATCTTGGAAATACGCGCATTCACCCCTGGACGCGGCTCGCCGATACTGCTGTCGATGGAAGCAAGCCGACCGCGTCTCGACGACGCGTCCTTCTCCTCCGTGCTCGCAGGTGCGCGCGCCGGTGAGCAGTGGGCGGCCGAGGCGCTGTTCGTCGACCTGCAACCGCGGCTGCTGCGTTTCCTGCGCAGCGCCGAGCCGCGGGTCGCCGACGACCTGGCCGGTGAGGTGTGGCTGGCGATGGCGCAGGGCATCGGGTCGTTCGACGGTGACCTCAGTGGTTTCCGTGCCTGGGTGTTCACCATCGCCCGCCGTCGACTGGCCGACCACCGTCGCACCGCGGTGCGACGCGCCACCGACCCCGTCGCGGGCGAATGGTTCGCCGAGCGTGCGACACCACCGGGCGACGACCCGGTCGACCGCGTGCTCGACGGCATGTCGGCCCAGGAGTCGATCGACCTCGTCGTGTCGTTGCTGCCGGCCGACCAGGCCGAGGTGCTGCTGCTGCGCATCGTCGGCGACCTCGACGTGGCCCACGTGGCCGAGGTGCTCGACCGCACGCCCAACTGGGTGCGGGTCACCCAACACCGTGCGCTCCGTCGGCTCGCACAACATTTTCCTCCGAGAACGGTCGGCGCTGTAATGCACGGCGGCCCCGAGACGATCTGACCGTCGTGACCGAGCCCATCGTTCCCGATCCCCTCGCCGACGGCATCGTCAGCGGCAGCGTCGATCCCGCGACCCTGCCCGCCGAGCTGCGTGGGGTGGCCGAGGTGTTCGCCGCCGCCCATCAGCCGCCCACCGAGGGTGAGCTGGTCGGCATGGCGTCCGCCGTCGGGGCGTTCCAGGCCGCGGTCACGACTCCCGTCCCGTCCGCCGACCCCGTACCGCCCAGGAGCGTCGTCACCATGTTCAGCACCCGAATCCCCAAGCGAGCGGCCGTCATCGTCGCCGCCACCGTCCTCATGGCCGGCACCGCCGCGGCCGCCGCAGGCGGCGCGTCGCCCTTCGCCGGCGCCAGCCGCCCCGAGATCCTCGACCTCCCCATCCCGGGCGACGAGACCAGCACCACCGAGACCACCGTCGAGGGCGAGACCACCACCACCGCCGGCGACACCACCACCAGCACCGACGACTCGACCACCACCACCACCGAGTCGAGCGACACCTCCACCACCGAGGCCGCCGCCACCGAGAGCACCTACCCCGGCCGCGACTTCGGTCACTGCACGGCCTGGGGCGTGGGCGCTCCGAAGAGCACCGACATCCCCGGCTTCCGCAGCCTCGGTGAGTCGGCCGAGGCCGCCGGCCTCACCGTCGAGGAGTACTGCGAGCTCGTGCTTGCGGCCCACGACGGCGACGACGTCGACGACGATGCCGACGACGACGAGTCGACCAGCACCTCCACCGACGACGAGACCACCTCGGCCCGTACGCCCGGCAACGGCAAGGGCGGCGACCACGGTCGCGGCAACGGGAACGGCAAGGGCAAGCCCTGATCGGCGGGTTTCCCACCCCCTGACCCGGTGGATGGGTCGTTCGGCCCCTTCGCAGCCCAGGTGCTGCGGAGGGGCCGTTCCGCGTCCTAGGGTCCTGACGTCGGCGTGACGGGCGCCGACGACAGTCGCTCGACGACAGGACGACGGGAGATCCTTCGATGTTCGGCACTCGTATCACGCAACGTGCGGCAGCCATCGTGGCCGCGACACTGCTCATCGGTGGCACGGCGGCGGCCGCGGCCGGCGGTGTCTTCTCCACTTCGCGCGACGACTCGAACCGGGTCCTCGGCGCCGACGACTCGTCGTCGAGCACCGACGGCAGCGCCACCTCCGACGACTCGGCGACGTCGTCCGCGGTGCCGGTGCTCGTGCTCCCCGCCGGTTCGGTGCCGACCGGCGCGCACGACGCCTGCGAGCACCTCACCGACACGTCGTCGAGCACCGACGTGTCGGTCACGTTCGACCTCGCCGGAGCCGCCACCGACGCCGGCCTGAGCGTCGACCAGTACTGCGCCGCCGTGGCCGCCGCGCACGACGACGACAGCACCGACAGCTCGCTCGACGACGACACCGACAGCTCGCTCGACGACGACCACACGAGCGTGTCGAGCGGCGACAGCGTCGACGACGACGATGACGACACCGCGTCGAGCGTGAGCAGTGCGCCGAGCGTGAGCACCGGATCGAGCACGGGCGCGACCGCGACCACCGACGACAGCGACGACGACAGCGACGACGACTCGAGCGGCAGCGGCAAGGGCAACAGCAGCAAGGGCGGCGGGAGCGACGACACCACCCCCTGATCGCCTACGGTGACCGGGTGGAACAACTCCCCGAACTCGCCTTCTACGGGCTCGCAGGCGCGCCCCGCTCGCCTGCCGATCTGCTCACCGAATGCCGCGACGGCGAGGCCCTCGGCCTCGGCTCGGTGTTCCTCAGCGAACGCTTCAACATCAAGGAGGCGGTCACCCTCTCGGGTGCCGCCGCGGCGTGCACGCAGACGTTGGGCATCACCACCGGCGTCACCAACCACAACACACGCCACCCGGTGGTCACGGCGAGCTATGCCACCACCATGCACCGCCTCACCGGCGGTCGGTTCGCGCTCGGCCTCGGCCGCGGCATGGACCGCATGTTCGACGCGTACGGGCTGCCCCGCATCACGACCGCGCAGATGGAGGACTTCGCCGGGTTGATGCGGCGGTTGTGGCAGGGCGAGGTGGTGCTGGGGCACGACGGCCCGGCGGGGAAGTGGCCGGTGCTCGCCCTCGACCCCGACTTCCGCGAAGACATCCCGCTGCTGATGAGCGCGTTCGGCCCGCAGAGTCTGCGGCTCGCCGGCCGGGCGTTCGACGCCGTGCTGCTGCACACGTTCTTCACCGACGAAACCCTGCAGCGGTGCGTCGCCACCGTGCGCGAGAGCGCCGAGCAGGCCGGCCGCGACCCGGCCGCGGTGCGCGTGTGGAGCTGCTTCGCGGTCGTCGGTGACTGGCTGCCCGACGACGTGCGGTTGAAGAAGACCGTCGGTCGCATGGCGACGTACCTCCAGGCATACGGCGACCTGATGGTGCGCACGAACGGCTGGGACCCCGAGGTGCTCACCCGTTTCCGTGCCGACCCGTTCGTGGCCGGCTTCCGCGGCGCGCTCGACCAGAAGGCCACCACCACCGAGCTCGAGCACGTCGCCACGCTCATCCCCGACGAGTGGCTCGCGCCGGCCGCCACCGGCAACGCCGAGCAGTGTGCGGCGGCGGTGCTGCACCAGCTCGACCTCGGTGCCGACAGCGTCATCCTCCACGGCGTCACGCCGGGTGAGCTGGCGCCGGTGCTGGAGGCCTACCGACGCATCCGGCCGGCCGGCCGGTTCGACGCGCTGCGACCCAATCCGGGGGCGTGACGAATTTCCGAAGGGCACGGTTGGAAAGTTCCGGCCGGGTGCGGCAACCTGTCGGCCATGTTCCTGGCGCTGAAGGAGATGCAACGGGCGAAGCTCCGTTTCGGCCTCCTCGCCGGCGCCGTGGGCCTGCTGGTCTTCCTCATCCTGTTCCAACAGGCGCTGCTCACCGGGCTGATCAACCAGTTCATCGGTGCGCTGAAGAACCAGTCGGCCGACGTGCTCGTGTACAACGACCAGGCCCGCAAGAACCTCGAGGGCTCCATCATCCTCCCCGACCAGCTGGCGGCCGTCGCCGAGGTCGAGGGTGTGGCCGTGGCGGCGCGGCTCGGTGAGTCGACGTTCACCGTCACCGCCGGCGGCGAGGAGCTCGACGCCGTGCTGTTCGGCTACGAGCTCGGCGGTCCGGGCGCGCCCACCACACTGATCGAGGGCCGTCTGCCCGAGGGCCCCGGCGAGGGCGTCGCGAGCGAGAAGGACCGCGCCGACGGGTTCGACATCGGCGACGTCGTGCAGGTGCAGCCCGACGGCGTGTCCATCACGGTGGTCGGCATCGCGAGCGACATCAACTACTCCGTGTCGCCCACGCTGTTCGTCGACTTCGCCACGTTCGAGGAGGCGAAGCGCACCCGCAACCCCGACGCCACGGAGATCCTGCCGTCGGTGGTGGCCGTGCAGGTGGTCGACGGCGCCGACCCCGAGGTCGTCGCCGCGAACATCAACGCCGAGGTCGACGGGGTCGAGGCGCTCACCCGTCAGCAGGCCGTCGACGGCTCGCCGGGCGTGAGCAGCGTGCGCTCCAGCTTCGCCATCATCCTGGCGCTCTTCTACCTCGTGGTGCCGCTGGTGACCGGCCTGTTCTTCCTCATCGTCACGTTCCAGAAGGCGTCGGCGCTCACGCTGCTGCGTGCCATCGGCGCGCGCAGCGCCACCCTGGTCGCGGCGCTCCTCGTGCAGGTGGTGCTCGTCATGCTCCTCGGTTCGGTGATCGCCTTCGGCCTCTACGCCGGCGCCATCCAGGGTGTGAAGAACCTGGGCGTCTCCGTGGAGCTGATGCCGGCGGTCGTCACGTCGCTCGTGGTGCTGGTGCTCGCGTTGCTCACGTCGCTGGTCGCCATCCGCCGCGTGCTCAAGCTCGATCCGCTGTCCGCCACCACCGGTGCGGGGGTGCACGTATGAGCCTGCCGCTGAAGGAGCTCCGCCGCCGCCCGAGTCGCTTCGTGGTGGCCACCGTGGTGCTCTCGTTCCTCGCCACGTTGCTGCTGTTCCTCGGCGGTCTGCTCGACGGGCTGTACCTCGGTTCCACGGGTGCCATCCGTGCGCAGCAGGCCGACGCGATCGTGTTCTCCGAGAGCGCACGCGACTCGTTCCTGCGCAGCCGCATCACCGCCGACCAGCGCGCCGCGGTCGAAGCGGTCGACGGCGTGGAGGAAGTGGGCGGGCTCGGGTTCGTGCTGCTCGGCGCCGAGGTGCCGGGCGAGAGCGAGCCGGCCGACGTGGCCGTGGCCGGCTACGAGATCGCACCGAAGGGCGTGCCCGACGAACCGCCCGCCACCGGTGAGGGCATCGCCGACGAACGCCTCCGCGACCAGGGGGTGTCGGAGGGCGACACCATCCTCGTCGGACCCGCGAAGTCGCCCATCACCATCGTCGGCTTCGTCGACGACACCAGCTACCTGTTGCAGGGCAGCGTGTGGGTCGACCTCGACACATGGCGCACGGTGCAGAACGCGAACCGGCCCGACGCCACCGTCACCGACGGCGTGGTGCAGGCACTCGTGGTGCGCGGCACCGGCGACCTGGCCACCTCGATCGACACCGCCACCGACGGCGCCACCAAGACCCTCACGGTCGACGAGACCGTGCTCGCCCTGCCGGGCGTCGAGCAGCAGCGGGCCACGTTCAACCAGATCATCTACTCCACGCTCGTGGTGGTGCTCGCGGTGGTCGGCCTGTTCTTCAGCCTCCTCACGCTCGAGCGGCTCGGTCTGTACGGCGTGCTGAAGGCCATCGGTGCCTCCACCCGTCAGCTGTTCTTCGGCGTGGTGCTGCAGGCCGTCATCGTCGCCGCCATCTCGTTCGTCATCGGCGCGCTCCTCGCGCTCGCCGCGGCGGCGGCGCTGCCCGCGGCCGTCCCGCTGCAGCTCACGCCGGCGCGGTTCGTCTCCACGTTCATCGGCCTGCTGGTCGCCGCGGTGCTCGGCAGCGCGGTCAGCCTGCGCAAGGTCCTCAAGGTCGATCCGGCCTCCGCCATCGGGACGGCATCATGACCCCGCACATCACGAAAGAGGTGCTGCAATGACGGTGCTCGACATGCGCGACGTGCGCAAGGTGTACACCAGCGGCGACGCCGAGATCGTCGCCCTCGACCACGCCACCGTGCAGGTCGACCACGGCGAGATCGTCGCCCTGCTCGGCCCGTCGGGCTCGGGCAAGACCACGCTGCTGTCCATCGCCGGTGGTCTCCTCACGCCCACCGAGGGCTCGGTCGTCGTCGGCGGGCACGACATCTCGGAGTACTCGCCCAAGCAGCTCACGGAGTTCCGTCGCGAGAACGTCGGCTTCGTGTTCCAGTCGGTCAACCTGGTGCCGTTCCTCACCGCCGAGGAGAACCTGCTGGTGGTCGACGAGCTCGGTGGCTCCAAGCGCGGCAAGGACGGCAAGGCGCGTGCGCGGCAGCTGCTCGACGAGCTCGGCCTCGGCCATC
>JBDKJP010000095.1:0-9605 GCA_039796575.1 Actinomycetota bacterium | reverse complement strand
CCGAACGCGGCATCGACATCACCACCGCCGACTCGAAGTCGCTCGACCGGTTCACCGGCCGCCGTTTCGACCTCGTGGTCACCCTCTGCGACCGTGTGCGCGAGGTGTGCCCGCCGTTCGCGCCCGACGACGCAACGGTGCACTGGAGCATCGAGGACCCCAGCCGACTGTCGGGTACCCACCGCGCCACCATGCCCGCGTTCCGAGCGGTGGCCGACGACCTGACCCTCCGCATCCGCCAGATCCTCCCTGTCCTCACGACGGGCCAGCACAAGGAGCGTTCCCACCATGTCTGACGACGACCTCGTGAGCGTCCGCTACATCGTCGACGATGTCGCCGCCTCGCTCGCGTTCTACACCGAGCACTTCGGCTTCACGGAGCTGAACAACTTCGCGCCGGCCTTCGCCGACGTGCGCCGCGGCAACCTGCGGGTGCTGCTCAGCGGTCCGACCAGCTCGGCCGGCCGCGCCCTGCCCGACGGCCGACAGCCGGTCGCCGGCGGGTGGAACCGCCTCCACTTCGTCGTCGACGACATCCATGCCGACGTGGCACGCCTGCGCGCCGCCGGTGTCACGTTCCGCAGCGAGGTCGTCAGCGGGCCGGGCGGGTCGCAGATCGTGCTCGACGATCCGTCGGGCAACCCGATCGAACTGTTCCAGCCGGCCACCCGCGCGTGACCCACCCCACCCGTGCGTCGCCCGGCCGCGTCGCCGAGGTGGCGAAGCTGTTCCTGACGCTCGGTGTCATCGGATTCGGTGGCCCGGCCGCGCACATCGCGCTGATGCGCGACGAGGTGGTGCGCCGACGGCAGTGGCTCGACGACACCGAGTTTCTCGAGATGGTCGGTGCCACCAACCTCATCCCCGGCCCGAACTCGACCGAGCTCGCCATCCATCTCGGGCACCGTCGTGCCGGGTGGCGGGGGTTGCTCGTCGGTGGCGTGTGCTTCATCGCGCCTGCCGTCGTGATCGTCAGCGTCATCGCCTGGCTCTACGAGCGGTACGGCACCACTCCGCAGTTCGCCGACCTGCGCTACGGGGTGCTGCCCGTGATCGTCGCCATCATCGCCCACGCCGTGTTCGGTCTGGGTCGCACGGTGCTGGTGGTGCCGTGGAAGGCCGTGCTCGCCGTCGCTGCCTTCTCCGCCTACCTGTCCGGCGTGCACGAGTTGCTCATCCTGCTCGTCGCCGGCGCGGGCGGTCTGCTGTGGGCGATGCGTGATCGCGTGTCGACGGCGTTGCGGTCGCTGCTCGTCGCGCCCGTCGTCGCCGCATCCGCCGACGGCATACCCGTCACCCTGTGGCGGCTGTTCCTGGTGTTCCTCGAGATCGGCAGTGTGCTCTACGGGTCGGGCTACGTGCTGGTGGCGTTCCTGCAACGGATGTTGGTCGACGACCTCGGTTGGCTGACGTCGCAACAGGTGCTCGACGCGATCGCAGTGGGTCAGGTGACACCGGGTCCGGTGTTCACGACCGCCACGTTCGTCGGGTGGCAGATCGCCGGCCCTGCCGGCGCAGCCGTTGCCACGATGGGCATCTTCGCCCCGTCGTTCGTGTTCGTCGCGCTGCTCGGTCGCCTCGTGCCGTGGATGCGCACCCGGCCGCTGGCGAAGGGGTTCCTCGACGGCGTCACCGTCGCATCGCTCGGGTTGATGGCAGGGGTGCTGGTGGAGTTGGCCGACACCGCGCTGGTCGACGTGCTCACGGTGGTCGTCGGCGTGGTGACGCTTGCCGCGATGATCCGCTGGCGCATCAACTCGGCGTGGTTGGTGCTCGGCGGTGCGTTGCTCGGCGTGCTGCACGCCGTGTGGTGAGCGCGGCGCGTCCCGAACGCGCTATTCGCGGTCGAGGGAGACGGCCATGCCCGGCAGTGCCACCCACGGCTGACGATCGACGCACCACACCTCGACGGTGGGGTTGACGGCCGACTTGTCGTCGAGCACGCCGGCCTTCACCGCGATGACGCCGGGGGTCTTCGCCAGCTCCGACACGATGGGCGAACCGCACTGTGGGCAGAACCGGCGACGCACGTACACGTCGTCACCGAGCTCGCCGCGCTCCTCGTACGTACGCAGCTCGCCGTCGATGGTGAGCTGCGACTCGTGCGCGACGAGGTTCACCGAGAACGCACCGCCGCTCTGTCGTTGGCAGTGGTCGCAGTGGCACACCGCCGTGGCGATGAGATCGCCCGTCAGCTCGAACGTCACTGCGCCGCACAAACACCGTCCTGTAGCCATGGCCGGACGGTACACCGGGGTAGCGTCCGCGTCGATGACTCGCATCCTCGATTTCAACGGTCGCGACGCCGACCGCACCGTCACCGTCGCCGCCATCGCCGCCCTCAAGGGCAGCGGCCGCCAGTTCGTGCAGGTCACCGCCGGCACCGAGGAGGAGGCCGCCGCGGCAGAGGCGGCCGGCATCGACATGGTGGTGTGCCTCGCCCAATCGGTGCCCGAGGTGCGGCGCGGGTCGAGCCGGTTGTTCGTCACCGCCGCCATCGACTTCGGCGGCGAGGTCACCCTCGACGACCTGCTCGCCACGGCGTTCCGATCGCTCAGCGCCGGTGCCGACGCGGTCATCACCGCTCGCCGGCTCGACGCCGTGCGCCTGCTCGCCGCAGAGGGTGTGCCGGTGATGGGCCACCTCGGGTTCGTGCCGAAGCGTTCGAACCAGTTGGGCGGCGTGCGCATGGTCGGTCGCACCGCCACCGAGGCCACCGCGCTGTGGCGCCAGTTCCAGGAGCTCGAGGATGCGGGCGCGTTCGCCGTGGAGTGCGAGCTCATCCCCGCACCCGTGCTGGCGGAGATCACCCCTCGCACGAGCTTGGCCACCATCTCGCTCGGCTCGGGCCGCGACGCCGACGTGATGTTCCTGTTCCAGAACGACATCGTCGGCGAGAGCCCGCGGGTGCCGCGGCACGCCCGCTCGTACGGCGACGTGGCGTCGCTGCAGCAGCGCATCCGCGACGAGCGCGTGCGTGCGCTCGCGGCGTTCAAGGCCGACGTCGCGTCCGGCGGCTTCCCGGCGGCGGGCGAGGTGGGCGGCATCGACCCCGCCGAGCTGGCCGGCTTCGTCGCGGCACTCGGCGGTGAATGAACCCATGACGACACCAGCGCGCCGAGGGCCGGGCCGGCCGCAGGGCGGCAAGCTCACCGCCGACCGCGACGCCATCCTCGACGCGGCCGAACGGGTCATCGCGCGCGACGGCAGCGGTGCATCGATCGAGGCCATCGCCGCCGAGGCCGGCGTCACGAAGCCGGTCGTCTACGCGCGCGTCGGCGCGCGCGGTGAGCTGTGCGATGCGCTGGCCGAGCGGCTGTCGCAGCGGCTGGAGAAGACGGCGCGCGACCGCGTGAAGAGCCTCGAGCCGAGCCGCGAGTCGCTCGTGCAGTTCTTCCACGCGACACTCGAGACCATCCGCGAGCACCGTTCGCTGTTCCTGTTCGTCAGCCGTGGCGGCGACGACATGGCCGACCGCACGCTGCACCTCGCGGCGCGCTCGGCGCCGCGGCTCGCCGACCTGCTCCGCATCTGGCGGCGCTCGCTGGGTGTCGACGACGGGTCGGTCGAACCGTGGGCGTTCGGCATCATCGGGATGCTCAACCTGGTGGCGCTGTGGTGGATCGAGTCGGGTGACGAGCCGGTGCTCACGCTCGCCGAACGGCTCGCCGACCTGGTCTGGCCGGGCCTCTCGCGGGAATCTTACCGAGGGTAGATTTCGTCGGCGGACCGTGCTACGGTCCGCGTCCGGCGGGCATGGGGGTGCTCGCACGGAGGAGGGGACACCATGACGGCACTCGACCACCACGCGGCGCAGGCCACGCCCTGGCACCTGCGCGGCAACTGGGCACCTGTGCACGACGAGCTCACCGTCGGCGACCTGCGCGTCACCGGTGCCGTGCCCGAGGAGCTCGAAGGGCTGTACGTCCGCACGGGCCCCAACCCGAAGTCGGGGCACAGCGACCACTGGTTCTTCGGCGACGGCATGGTGCACGGTGTGCGGCTCGGCGGCGGGAGGGCGCAGTGGTACCGCAACCGCTTCATCCAGACGCCGAACGTCACCCGCCCTGGCGGCGACGTGATGTCGAACATGGGCGACCTCACCTGTGGCACCGGCAACACGCACGTGATGCGCCACCAGGACAAGATCCTCTGCCTCGAGGAGGGGCACTGGCCGTGGCAGATCGACGACGAGCTCAACACGCTCGGCTACGAGAACCTCGACGGCGCACTCACCACGTCGATGACGGCGCACCCGAAGGTGTGTCCCATCACGGGTGAGCTGCTGGCGTTCAGCTACCTCAGCCCGCGTCCGCCGCACCTGCAGTACATCCGCATCGGCGCCGACGGCGTGCTGCAGCAGCTCGAGGGCATCGAGATCCCCAACATGGTGATGATGCACGACTTCAACGTCACCCGGAACCACATCGTGTTCATGGATCTGCCGGTCGTGTTCGACCTCGACGCGCTGGCCACCGGCATGCCGTTCAAGTTCCGTCGCGACGCCGGTGCACGCCTCGGGGTGATGCCGCGCAACGGCACCAACGCCGATGTCCGATGGTTCGAGATCGAGCCCTGCTACGTGTTCCACCCCGTCAACGCGCACGAGGACGGCGACCGCATCGTGCTGCACGTGTCGCGCCAACCCGAGGCGTTCGGCACGAGCAACGACGACTACGCCGAGGTCGGTCGACTCTGGAAGTGGACCATCGACCTCGCTGCCGGCACGGTGCGCGAGGAGCAGCTCGACGATCGCCCCGGCGACTTCGGCCGCGTCGACGACCGCCTGGTCGGGTGCGACGCCCGCTACGGCTACCTGATGGCGCTCGCCGGCGAAGGCGTGGCCGAGGAGCCCGTGTACGGCTCGTCGCTGCTGAAGTACGACCTCACCACGGGGCAGTGCTGGGAGCACCAGCTCGGCGACGGGGTGCGCGGTGCTGAACCGGTGTTCGCGCCGCGGTCCGTCGATGCCGCCGAGGACGACGGATGGATCATCTCGTTCGCCCACGACACCAGGACCGACGAGTCCACGTTGCGCATCGTCGACGCCCGCGACTTCACGTCGGAGCCGGTTGCCATCGTGCACCTGCCGCGGCGTGTGCCGTACGGCGCGCACGGCAGTTGGATCCCCGACACGCCGCTGTTCTGACCGCCGATGCGTCGAACCACTCAACACCCGTACCGCGCGGCCGTCGCCACGCTCGTGCTCGCCGCGCTCGTTGCCGCCTGCTCGGGTGGCGGCGACAGCGCCACCACGGCCGCGTCGTCGCCCGACACCACCGGCGCCTCGCCGGACACCACCGTCGCTGCCGAGAACGGCACGACGGCACCCACCGACGACACCGCGGCCGCGGGATCCGACGACCCGTACCTCGTGTTCCCGACGCTCGGCCCGCCCACGGGCGAGCCGATGAAGGTGGGGCTGGTCAACACCGAGGGCGTGCCCGCGCTCGACTTCCCCGACATCCGTGAGGCCATGGAAGGTGCGGTCGAGTACCTCGGCGCGCACGGCGGTTTCGGCGACCGGCCGATCGAGCTCGAGGTGTGCATCGCGAAGGGCTCGCCCGAGTCGTCGCAGGCGTGCGCACAGGAGCTCGTCGGCAAGGGCGTCGAGCTCGTCATGCTCGGCCTCGACGTGTTCCCCGACTACGCCACCTACACCGCCGCCGGCGTGCCCGTGATCGGGGTGCTGCCCATCCTCCCCGGCGACTACAGCGCGGACGCACTGTTCCTCACGGGCGGCAACGCCACCGTGATGGCGGCAGTGGCGCTCGCCGCGAAGGACCACTTCGGTGCGACGTCCGTCGGCATCATCAGCGCCGACAACCCGGGCTCGAACTCGTCGGAGACGTCGCTCACCGCCGCGCTCGACCTGCTCGGTGTGGCGCACACCACGGTCAAGGGCGGCGACAACGAGACCGACGCGGGGTTCCAGGGCCTCGTGCGCGAGATCACGGCCGACGATCCCGACCTCCTCGTGTCGCTGTACGCCGACGCGGGTTGCATCGGCATGATGCGTGCCCGTGCCTCGCTGGCCATCGACACCCCGGTCATCACCACCGGCATCTGCAGCAGCACCGAGGTGCTCGAGCAGGTCGGCGACGACGCCGTCGGGTGGAGCTTCGTCGGGGTGTCCACCCGCGCCGACACGCCGGCCTCGCGACTCGTGCAGGAGATCATGGCGCCGGTGCTCGGCATCGAGCCCGACGAGGTCGATCAGGCGTCGCTCGGCCTCGGTGCGCTCGGGCTGTACATGGTGATGTCGCTGGCCGTCTACGCCCGCGAGGTCGCGGTCGACGGTGATGTCACCGGCGCTGCGATCCGCGACCACCTGGCCACCGCGACCGACCTGAAGCTGTGGCCGGGCACCTCGCCCATCGCGTGCGGCGCCTCCGCCGACTACCCGTCCATCTGCTCGTTCACATTCCCGTTCGCCGAGTACGTCGAGGGTGGCGAGGTGCGCACCATCGAAGGCCTCGAAGCGGTGTCCGTGCTCGACAGCCTGCCGTGAGCGACCGTCGCGCGTGAGCGACCACCTGTTCTTCCTGCTGCTCGGCGTCGGCTCCGGCGCGGTGATCGCCGCGCTCGGGCTCGGGCTGGTGATCGCCCACGAGGGCTCCGGGATCGTGAACTTCGCGCAGGGCGCGATGGCGACGTGGGTGGCGTACGTGTACGCCGATCTGCGCAACGGCGCCTACCCGTTCCCCATCCCCGGCCTCCCCGCCCGCTATCACTTCGGTGGCTCGTGGGAGGGTGACGTCGGGTTGGTGTGGGCGCTCGTCCTCGCGCTCGCCACCGCCGCGGCACTCGGTGCCGTCGTCTACTTCGTGGTGTTCCGGCCGCTGCGCCGCGCCCCCACGTTGGCGAAGGTGGTCGCGAGCGTCGGTGTGGTGATCATGCTGTTGTCGCTCGTGGAGCGGCGGTTCGAGGGTGGCTCGTCGATCCGCGTCGACCCGATCCTGCCTCGCGATCCGCTGCGCATCACCGACGACATCGTCGTGCCGCGCGACGGGCTGTGGCTGGCGGCGGTGGTCATCGTGATCGCGTTGGCGCTGTGGGCTGCGTCGCGGTTCACGCGGCTCGGGCTCGTCACCCGCGCGGCCGCGGAGAACGAGAAGGGCGCCACGTTGCTGGGTTGGTCACCCGAGTCGACGGCCGCTGCCAGCTTCGTGCTCGCCTCGGTGGTGTGCGGGTTGGTCGTGGTGCTCGCGGCACCGATGCTGCAACTCGGTTCGGGCGTGTTCACCATCGGATTCCTGGTGCCGGCGCTCGGCGCCGCGCTGCTCGGCAGGTTCCGCAGCATCGGCGGCACGGTGGCGGCGGGCCTCGCGATCGGCATGGCGCAGTCGCTCATCGTCAAGCTGCAGAACGACTGGTCGTGGTTCCCGCAGTACGGCGCGCGGGAAGGGCTGCCGTTCCTCGTCATCATCGTCACGATGGCGTTCCGCGGCGAGCAACTCCCCGAGCGCGGGGCCGTCGACACCTGGCGCCTCCCCGGCGCGCCGGAGGTGCGACTCCGCGGTGCGTCGTTCCTGTTCCCCGTGGCGGTGGCCGCCGCACTGCTGTGGGCCGGTCCGCTGATGCGCGGCGCGTTGATGACCTCGATCATCGGCGCCGTGATGGCGTTGTCGTTCGTGGTGTTGTCGGGCTTCGGCGGGCAGACGTCGCTCGCGCAGGCGGCCTTCGCCGGCGTGGCCGGGTTCGCACTGTCGAAGCTCGCGACCGGTTGGGGCATCCCGTTCCCCATCGCACCGCTCCTCGCGGTGGTGGTGGCCACCGTGTTCGGTGTGGTGCTCGGGCTGCCCGCGCTGCGCCTGCGCGGCACCGACCTGGCCATCGTCACGTTGGCCGGCGGTGTGGCCATCACCGAGTTCGTGTTCAAGAACCCGAGCATCGTCGGCGACGCGTCGACGGGCGGTGCGAAGGTGCCGAATCCCTCGTTGTTCGGGTGGGACTTCGGGCTGGTGCTCGGCTCCGAGTCGTCGCGCCCGGTGTTCGGTCTGTTCCTGCTGCTCGTGGCCGGGTTGCTCGTGGTGATGGTCGCGAACCTGCGCCGCAGCGCGACGGGCCGCCGCATCCTGGCGGTGCGTTCGAACGAGCGAGCCGCCGCATCGGCGGGTGTGCACGTGGCCGGCACGAAGCTGGTCGGCTTCGCGCTGTCGGCCGCGCTCGCCGCCGTCGCGGGCTGCCTCGTCGCGTATCGGTTCGGCTCGGTGAGCGACGCCTCGTTCGGCGTGATGGCCTCGCTCACGGCGCTCGCGTTCGCCTACCTCGGCGGTGTCGGCACCGTCGGCGGTGCGGTCGCGTCGGGATTGCTCGTGCCGTCCGGTGTGGTGTTCTTCCTCCTGTCGAAGGTGTCGGGGAACGTGGGCCCGTGGGAGACGTTCATCGGTGGCGCGGTCCTCGTCGCCATGGCGATCGCCCAGCCCGAGGGCGTCGCCGGTGCATGGCGCCGCAGGGGGCAGCAATGGCGGCGTTCGTCGGTCGCTGCGCCGCACGCCACCGAACCCGCGATCAGCGGAGCAACGTCGTGAGCGAGCGGCTGCGCGTCGAGGGATTGTCCGTCGCCTACGGCGGCGTGCGCGCGGTGAAGAACGTCGACCTCACCGTGGCGGCCGGCGAGGTGGTGGGGCTGATCGGTCCCAACGGCGCCGGCAAGACCACGCTCATCGACGCCGTCACCGGCTTCGTGGCGTGCACCGGGCGGGTGGTGCTCGACGGCACCGACGTGAGTGGTGCGCCGGTGCACCGGCGGGCACGCATCGGCATGGCGCGCACCTTCCAGTCGGTCGAGCTGTTCGACGACCTCACCATCGCCGAGAACCTCGCGGTGTCGCTGGAGCGTCCGACGTGGCGTGGCACCCTCCGCGACCTGGTGCGGCCGCGACCGGTCGCGGTCGACGGCGACGTCGCTGCGGCGCTCGCACTGCTCGGGTTCGACGGCCTCGCCGATCGGCATCCCACCGACCTCAGCCACGGGCAACGACGTCTCGTCGCGTGCGCCCGCGCCGTCGCGGGTCGTCCGGCACTCGTCTGCATGGACGAGCCCGCCGCCGGCCTCGACACCAACGAGTCACGCGTGCTCGGCGGGCGGCTCCGGGCCATCGCCGAACGCGGGTCGTCGATCCTGCTCGTCGATCACGACATGTCGATGGTGCTCGACGTGTGCGACCGGATCTACGTGCTGGAGTTCGGTGCCGTCATCGCCACCGGCACACCTGACGAGATCCAGCGGCATCCGGCGGTCATCGCCGCCTATCTCGGGCAGTCCGCGACGGGGGAGCCGACGTGAGCGCCGTGCTGCTCGAGGTGCAGCGCCTCACCGCCGGGTACCGCGGCACACCCGTCGTGCGAGACCTCGACCTCACCGTCGAGGCCGGCGAGGTGGTGGCCCTGCTCGGGCCGAACGGCGCGGGCAAGACCACGCTGCTGCTCGCCGTGTCGGGTCTCGTCGAGCGTTACTCGGGCGCGGTGCAGGTGTTGGGGCGGTCGACGTCGGGCATGCGTGCAGCGTCGATCGCGCGCCTCGGCATGGCGCACGTGCCCGAGGACCGCGGCCTGTTCACCCGGCTGACGGTGCGCGAGAACCTGCGTGTCGCCGGTCG
>JBDKJP010000094.1:0-3418 GCA_039796575.1 Actinomycetota bacterium | reverse complement strand
ACTCGAACAGACGGAACAAACCCGCCTGCGACACCGGCGACGATGGACCAGTGACATAGCCGACCACATCGATGATCACATGCGTCTGAACGGCGGCATACACCGACACCGACCGTGCCGCATCCAACGTGACCGCATCCACCGCCTGATTCGCACGCGTCGAACCCGGACCGAGCGAGTGCGGCGACGAGCGGGCAGCGCGCTGGGATTCTCGTTCAGTCGGGTGTGAGGTCCATGCCGGCGCGTCGTGCGATGTCGACGACTTGTCCGATCAGGTACTCGTCGGGTTCCTCGAACGGGAACGCGGCCGCGTACGCGTCGACGACTGAGCGCGCCGTGGGGAAGGTGCCGGCGACGTGCGGCCACATGGCGATCATGTCGGTGACGTCCTGGGGCTGCGAGCGGTTGAGCTTCATCAGGAAGACCGACCACAGCGGGGCGCCGAGCAGCCGAAGCCGCGGGTGATCGATGAGCAGATCACAATCGTCGGGTCGAAGGGTCTGGGGGTGCCAGGCTGCGGAGTGATCGTTCAGCCAGTCGGCTGCGAGGTCGTGCCGTTCGGCGACCGCACGCACCGCGGCCTTGACGTCGGCGTCGATGCGGAGGCTGCTGTCCACGTCCTCGGTCGCCAGCCGCAGACCGCGCCAGGCCAGCAGCGATCCGCCGACGACGATCAGGGTTGCTTGCGGTCGGTCGTCGTCGAGCAGGTCGGCCACCTCGAGGATGAGCTCGCGGATCCGGTCGCCGGTGAACGTGCCCGGTGCGTTCATGGGCGCACCAGCACACGGTCACGCCAGATCGTCGATTCCGGGATCACGACCCCCCGTCGGGCGAACTGATGCGGAGTGGTGGTGGCGGCTTCGGCGCGCTTGGATGGCCGTGTCGCCACCGACCATGGCTCGGCGAGCGGTGGACGCTCGCGGGTCCAGCGGGGGCGGGCGATTCCTGCGTCATCGGCGATCTTCTCGGCGATCGCAGCCAGCAGTGTGTCGATGAGCGGCGACGCCGATCGTGGGGGCTCGGGCATGATCGCCCGAGCGGTGTGCTCGGGATGCAACGTCAACCGATCGGCGAAGGCGCGGAAACGCACCCAGTCGGGATGCTGCGCGCCGGAGGCATCTGCGGTCCAGGCGTCGCTCAGGTCGGCCAGGCGCCCGACGTCGTGATCGTCACCGAGCGGGATCAGTGCGTCACCGAGGACCGCGGACAGCTTCTCCAGGGTCGACCAACGGGGATCTTCGTGGCCGTTCTCGATGCGCGAGATCGTGGGATAGGCCACATCGGCGAGGCGAGCCAGGTCGCGGGTCGACAAACCCAGTCGGCGTCGGCTGGTTCGAACCCACGTTCCCGGTGACTCCATGTTGTTAGCTTAAGTACTAACAGCATGGATCCTCAACCATCACCCACTTGGTCGTGGCGTGCGCAGAAAACGATGGTGAGGTGCCGATCAAGGCCTCGAGCAGCTCGATCACTGACTCGGTGAGGTCGACCTTGGCGCCGCGTTCGGGTTGGCGGGTCGGAGGTGGTCTGGGGAACGCATCAGTTGAATATCTTGGATTATTCCAATAGATTCACTGCATGTCCGATCTGATGCCCCTGGCTGACGCGGCCGACCTCCTCGGGGTCTCGGTCGAACGTGTCCGCCAGCTCGTGGTGGGTGGTCAACTGCCAGCGCAACGCTTCGGCAACGCATGGGTGGTACCCAAGGACGCAGTCGTCGCGCGACGCCATTCGCCGGGGAGCCACGGCCGGCCACTCGGTCCGATGAGGGCGTGGCACGAGATCCTCGACGGTTCGATCGACATCCGCCGGCCGGGCAGATATCAACGCCGTGCGCACGCCGTGCGCTGCGACATGAGTCGAGCAGACGCCGCTGCGCTGCCCGAGCTGGTGGGCGCGATGCTCGGCGGTCGACGCGCCGCGATCGACCTCGGCGAACAGCTGGCACCCGACGACCACGTCGACCTGTACATCTCTGCACGGTCGTTCGCCGATCTTGACCGACATGTCGCCCATGTTCCGAATCCGGTCGGGCAGATCGTGCTGCGGGTGGTCCACGAGGAAGCCTGGGAGCTACTCCCGAAGGCCGCCTTGGCGCCCCGAGCAGCAGTCGCCCTCGACCTGCTCGAATCAGGCGACCCGCGACTCTGGATCGCCGCCGAACACCTCGCGAGTCGCAATGGATGAACCCGCGGTCATCCGACTCCCACCGCTGGTCGGCGGCCAGGCAGCCTCATGGCGCGCACTCATCGAGGTCGCACCACAACTCGGCCAGCACTGGCTTCTGATCGGCGGCCAGATGGTGCGCACCGCCCAATAATCAGCCGGACATGGTGCAAGACAACCGGCCGGTTCAGTCGCCTACAAAGATCAAGTAGACGTGGACACCATCGCGACATTGCTCCGCTAGCTCCTCCAACGCATCGAGTATGTCGGAGCGGCCGGTCGAGAGTTCCTTCAATCGGCGGATCTCAGGAAGTATGGCCTGCATCTGAAACGACGAAAAGTATGTGTCTCCATAGGGGTCAAGTAGGCCGAGGTACGGAAAGTCGGGATCGCCGGTTGGTGGGAGGAGTCGCATGAGCTGGGCAGCGTCCTCGGTGAGCGAACCCAAGACCTTCCCGCTTGCGGTACGCAGTAGGACTGTTAACGCCATGATTGCCTCACGGGGGAGTCCCTGGGAAAGCAGTTACCAGCTGGCCACCGGACTTCGTAACGACGGTGTAGATGGACGTCGCCTGACCAGTGGCGCGATCGATTCCGACCACTCGACCGGCGTCGACGATGTATTGGAGGTTTCCACTGCCAGACTGAACGACGGGTGTCACGGAGTCCGCATCAGCGATGAGTCGTGTGATTGTCACGTTGTCGTAGAAGGTACTTTTCCCAGCACTGAGTGGTCCGTCTGCTAGATGCGTCTGGAACACCTTGTCGAGCGCCTCCTCGTTGATACTGATCTTTGACGGGCTGTAGCCCGCCTCGGTAGTTGCTGATCCTGCTCGTGAGATGTAGCGGCCGAGGACACCGAAGAGGCCGCCGGCGCCGGCGAACAGGATGTCTTCGAGGTTGATCGATATGTCGCCGTCGACGGCGTGCATTCCCCAGCTGGTCGCTCCCGCGGCGAGCGCGTGACAACCGAACGTCGCGCCGAAGGTCGCGACGTCAGCGGCACCGCACGCAGCCTGGGCAATGGCCCCACCGGCGAAGATCAGGATCTTCCAGCCGCAGTTTCCACATTCCGACGGCTTCGTCGGGCACCCGGCCGACCATTTGACGCAGGCGCTCCATTCGTCGTACTTGAGCATCGCGTTGTACGACGCCGAGTTCGGGACACATGCCCCGGTTGCCATCGGATCCGAATACGCAGACCGCGCGCACGGTGCCCGCCCACCCGAATCGTCAGCCGAACACCCCGTCT
>JBDKJP010000093.1:0-26937 GCA_039796575.1 Actinomycetota bacterium | reverse complement strand
CGCGGGCACCGAATGTTGCGCCAGGCGCAACATCTGCTGCCCACGGTCGGTCCGCGGACACTCCCTGGGGAGTCTGCTCGCGTTCTGTGATCGCCCTTGCGTAAAGCGCACAGAGCGGGCACTCGGCGCTACCTCGGCAGGAGGGCAATCCGTGATGTGGCAGGGTTGGCGGATGCCCTCCGCTCCCGACATTGTCGCCTTCGTAGACCAAGAGACGCGCAAGGCGATCGAGGCCATCCTTGACTACGTCGGCTCGGACCCCGAGCGAGCGACCGATGCTCAGGAACTGATCGCCATGCGGATGACCTCGACTCCAGACGTGACTCGGTCTGAGCAGTTTGAGCGAATGGCCGCCTACGACGTGATGTCAGCGGTGGCCGCCAGGCTCTCGACTTCCAACAGGTAGCACTGGTGGACAGGCGTTCGCAGTTCGGGCACGATTCAGGCACGATGCAAGCGATCGGTGGACGTCAGCGCACGCTGGTTGCGGCGGTAAGCGCCGCGATCGGTGTTTCGGTCTGGGCCGTCACGATGGCGAGCGCCCCGCGGTACTCAAACGGGGCGGAGCAGGACCTCGGCAGCACCGCCTTCTTCTGGATCCTGCTCTTGGTAGCACTCGTCGGTGGCTTCTTGGTGCCGTCCGGTGCCACCCTTGTCGGCGTCGCGCTCGGGCTGCCAGCCCTGCTGCTGTCCCCGTGGACGGCACCACGAGGCGACAACGATGGACTCTGGATTCTGATCATTCCGGCGCTCATTGTGTTCCTGGTCGTCCTCGTGCTCGCAGCGAGGGTTACGGCGTGGTTGCGCGAACGCGTCAGTCGGCGCAGCGCGTAACTGCCGCTCTGGGCGGTTCCCGGTGGTTGCTTTCGCTGAGCGACAACTGGCGTTGTCACGGCGACAACTCGTGTTGTCGCTTCTTCAGCTCGACACCCCGATGCCCCATGGTCGCCACGGCCGTGAGTTCGCCGCAATTTGCCGATGTTCGTGGATGTGACGGGCCAGCCTGAACGGGTCAGGGGCGGACTTCGTAGAAGGCGTTGACGCTGTGGTCGACGTCGAGGCGGCGGAACCGGGTGAAGCCGGCGGCCTCGGCCATCTCACGTGCACGGTTCTCCGACAGACCGAGCGTGCCGAGACCCAGGCCGCCCGGCTCGCTGAGCGCCGACGACATGCACGACAGCACGCTGATGCCGTACATCAGCGATGCCATCGGGTTCTTGCGGGCGTTCTCCTCGAACGTGTCGAGCGCCTTGATGTCGACGAGCAGCCACGTGCCGTCGGGCTTCAGCGACGCACGAATCGCCTCGATCACCTGCTGCGGGTGGGCCATGTCGTGGATGCAGTCGAACGTGCACACCAGGTCGAGCGAGCCGTCCTCAGGCAGGCCCTGATGACGCGGATCGTGGAACGCCGCGTTGGGCAGGCCGCTGGCGTCGAGCTTCGTGCGGGCACGGTCGAGTGCGTACTGGCTGATGTCATAGCCGGTGAACGTGCTGTCGGGGTACGTGCCGGCCATCAGCAGCACCGCGCTGCCCGCACCGCAGCCGACATCGGCCACCTGCGCGCCGGCCTGCAACTTCGCCACCACACCCTCGAGCGCGGGCAGCACCACCGGCACCAGGAACGCACGGTTCCACGGCTCGAAGCTGCGCTCGATGCCCACCGCGCCCTCGGGCCCGTGGCTGTCGTAGTCGTGCCCCACGCCGGTGCGGAAGCTGTCGCGCGCGTGCTCCAGCGCCTTCATCGTCTGCGGCAGGCGGTGGAACATGCCCATGCCGAACGCCGGGTGCTCGTGGTCGGCGAGCACGATGGCGGCCTCCGGCGACAGCGAGAACGTGCCGTCGGCATGCGCCTCGATCATGCGCGCCGCCGCCTGGTTGAACGCCCACTCGCGCACCCACCGCTCGATGGTGTCGGTCTCGGCGGCGAGCTCGGCCGTCGACAGCGGCCGACCGGCACGACGCATCGCGGCGTACAGCCCGAGCTGGTCACCGAGGTGGATCATGCCGGCGGTGACGGCACCCTCGAGCTTGGTGAACAGCTGGTACGAGTAGAGCTTCAGCTTGTCGGGGTCGATGGCGGCGTCGGTCATGGTGGTGCTCCTGTCAGCTCGGGTCGACGAACGCCGGCGGGCGCTTCTCGAACCACGACATCACGGCTTCCTTCTGGTTGTAGCGGCCGATGAGCGAACCGATGCCTGCGCGCTCGGCGGCGAACTGCTCAGCGGCACCCTGGTTGTAGAGGCCGTTCACCAACTGCTTCGCGGCGCGCACGGCATCGGGGCTCCGGCCGGCGATCTCGCGGGCGATGGCCATCGCGTCGTCGTACGGCGCGTCACTGAGCTTCGTGGCGAGCCCCAGCGCCTTGGCTTCGCGGCCGTCGAAGATGCGGGCGGTGAAGACGAGCTCCTTCGCCACGTCGGCACCCACGAGCTGCGACAGGAACAGCGTGCCGGTCATGTCGGGCACGAGACCCCAGAACACTTCACGCACGCTCATCTGCGTGTCGGGGTGCACGATGCGGATGTCGGCACCGAGTGCGAGCTGGATGCCGCCGCCGAGGGCATGGCCATGCACTGCGGCGATGACCGGCACCGGCACCTCCTGCCACACCCAGCACACCTGCTGGCCGAGGTGCGTGATGCGGCCTTCCTTCATCTCACCGGGGTTGCCGTCGGCGGGGCGCTCGCCGCCACCGGCGAGCTGCGTCATGGTGCCGAGGTCGAGACCGGCGCAGAACGACGCACCGTCGCCGCTGAGCACCACGACCCGCACGCCGGGCTCGTTCTTGAGTCGTTCGCCGGCCTCGGCGAGCGCCATGAACATGGCGTTGTCGAGCGCGTTGCGCTTGTCGGTACGGGTCATGCGCACGTCGGCGATGCCGTCGGTGATGGTGATGGAGACGCGGTCCTCGGACATGCGCCCGAGTCTGTCAGGTCATCGCTTCTCGGCTCGCAGCGTGTAACTGCATGCCAGTCGTTCGGGTTGGTCGCGCAGGCGGTACTCCCCCGGCTCGAACTCCTCCATCGCGTCGCCCATCGCGTTCCACGGCACCGACTGGTGCTCCTCGAACAGCGTGACGGTGAGTCCGGCGTTCCACAGCGCGTTGAAGATCTCGCTCAGCGAGTGGTTGAAGCTCACGATGGTGGGCGACTCGAGCGGCGCGTCCTGCTCGACGTAGGTGGCCTCCTCGTGGAACACCACGCCGGCGGTCTCGAAGTACGGGTACTCCACGACCAGCTGCTGGTCGTCGCGCGGGTCGCACATCGACCACAGCATCGGATGGCCTTCGCGGATGAACAGGAAGCCGCCCCGCTGCAGCAGGCCGGCGACCACCTCAGCCCACCGCGTCACCGACGGCAGCCAGCAGAGTGCGCCGATCCCGGTGTAGACGAAGTCGAACTGCTCGCGGCCGAACACGTCGACCGCGTCGTACACGTCGGCCTCCTCGTAGCGGATCTCCTGCCCGCAGTCGGCCGCCAGCCGTCGCGCCACGTCGAGCGCCGGACCGGAGAAGTCGAGGCCACTCATCTGCGCGCCGAGGCGCGCCAGCGACACGGTGTCGGTGCCGATGTGGCACTGGAGGTGCACGCCGTGCAGCCCGGCGATGTCGCCGAGGCGGGGCAGGTCGAACCGCACCACGCCGGACAGATGCGTCGGGTCGTCTCGATGCTCGTGCAGCGCGTACCCGACCTCGTGGTGCGGCACACGGCTGTTCCAGTTGGCGAGGTTGATGCGCCGATAGTCGGCGGGGTCGACGTCCACGGTGACCAGCCTGACAGGCCGTGCAAGACTCCCGCCATGCATTTGAACCTCTCCGCCGACGAAGTGCTCTCCACCACCCGCGCCGTGCGCAAGCGACTCGACTTCGACCGCCCCGTCGAGCGCGAGGTCATCCTCGAGTGCCTCGATCTCGCCGTGCAGGCGCCCACCGGCAGCAACGCGCAGGGGTGGCACTGGATGTTCGTCACCGACCCGGCGAAGAAGAAGGCACTCGCCGACATCTATGCCGAGAACTTCGCCGTCTACCGCAACCTCGGCGCCGCCAACCCAATGCCGAGCGACGACCCGCGCGTCGACCAGCAGGCGCGCGTGCTGTCGTCGGCCGACTACCTCACGGAGCACTTCCACCGTGTGCCGGTGATGATGGTGCCGTGCATCACGGGCGCGCTCGATCGCCTGCCCACCTTCGCCGCCGCCTCGGTCTGGGGCTCGCTGCTCCCGGCCGTGTGGAGCTTCATGCTCGCCGCTCGCGAGCGGGGCCTCGGCACGGCGTGGACCACCATCCACCTGATGAACGGGGGCGAGCAGAAGGCCGCCGAGATCCTCGGCATCCCCGAGGGCATCACCCAGGCCGGCCTGTTCCCCATCGCGTACACCATCGGCACCGACTTCAAGCCCGCCACGCGCCTGCCCCTCGACCCGATCATGCACTGGGACACCTGGTGACCTCACAGGTCGACTCGGCCTACCGGTTCGACTGGGGCGCCGAGGGCCTGGCCGCACTCGCGCCGCACTGCAGCGTCGTCGTCATCGTCGACGTGCTGCGGTTCACCACGGCCGTCACCTGCGCGCTCGAATCGGGCGCCACGGTGCTGCCGTACCGTTGGAACGACGACGGTGCGCCCGGCTACGCGATCGCGAACGATGCCCAGCTCGCCGGCCGACGCGAGGACGGGGCGCTCTCGCTCTCGCCCACCGACCTGCTCACCGCAGCACCGGGCACTCGCCTGGTGCTGCCCTCCCCCAACGGCTCGACGCTCGCGTTCGTGGCGCGTGAGATGGGCGTGCAGCACGTGCTCGCGGGGTGCATCCGCAACGCCACCGCAACTGCCCGCGCCGCGCGCGGCCTCGCCGAGGGTGGCGCCATCGGCCTCATCGCCTCCGGGGAACGATGGGGCGCGCACGACGGGCCGCTGCGGCCGGCCGTCGAGGACATGCTCGGCGCCGGCGCGGTGCTGGCCGCGCTCGACCCCGCCGCGGCAATGAGCGCGCCGCGGTGCTCACCCGAGGCCGCGGCCGCACGTTCGGCGTTCGTGGCTGCGCGCCCGCGCCTGTACGACACCATCACCGGGTGCGCGTCGGGGCGTGAGTTGCTGGCGCGCGGCTGGGAGGACGACGTCGCCACCGCCGCCGCCCACGACGTGAGCGAGGTGGTGCCGCGCCTGGTCGCGAACGAGTTCCGCCCCCTCACCCCGCGAACTTAAGTTCGCGGGACAGGGGCTGGTCGGCTTAACCGACGGCGACCTTCTTGTTGGCCTTGCGGCGATCCTCGAGGCCGAGGTGGCGCTTGCGGATGCGGATGGCCTTCGGCGTGACCTCGACGAGCTCGTCGCCGGCGATCCACTCGATGGCCGTCTCGAGCGTGTGGATGCGCGGCGCGGGCAGCTTCACGGCGTCGTCGTGGCTGTGCGTGCGGATGTTGTTCTTCTCCTTCGCACGCACCACGTTGACCACCATCTCGTGCTCGCGGGCGCACTCGCCCACGACCATGCCCTCGTACACCTGCTCGCCGGGCTCGATGAAGAACTCACCGCTCGACTGCAGGTTGTCGAGCGCGTAGGCGGTGCTGACGCCGAGGCGGTCGGCCACCATGGCGCCACCACGGGCGTCGGGCATCTCGCCCGCCCACGGCATCCAGCCGAGGTGATGCTGATGCAGCAGCGCCGTACCACGGGTGGCGGTCATCAGCAGCGAACGGAAGCCGATGAGGCCACGGCTCGGGCACTCGAACGTGACGATGGTGCGGCCGGTGTCGCCGGGGCGCAGGTCGGTGATGCGTCCCTTGCGCGGGGCGAGCTCCTGCGTGACGGTGCCGACGTGCTCGTCGGGCACGTCGACGACGCCGCGCTCCTGCGGCTCGAAGCGCTTGCCGTTGACTTCCTTGGTGATGACCTCGGGACGGCTCACCTGGAGCTCGTAGCCCTCACGGCGCATGCTCTCGATGAGCACGGCGAGCTGCAGCTCGCCACGGCCGGCCACTTCGATGACGTCGGGCGACCCGGTCTCGAACAGCTTGATGCTGACGTTGCCGAGGATCTCCTTGTTGAGACGGTCGATGAGGTGGCGGCTGGTGAGGAACTTGCCGTCCTTGCCGGCGAGCGGCGAGGTGTTGACGCCGAAGGTCATGCGCAGCACGGGCTCGTCGACCACCAGGCGGGGCAGGGCGAGCGGCGTGTCGGTGGAGGCGATGGTGTCGCCGATCTCGACCTCGGGGAAGCCGGCCATCACGAACAGGTCGCCGGCGCTGAGCTCGTCGACCTCTTCGCGATTGACGCCCTGGAACGCCATCAGCTGGCTGAGGCGGCGCTTGAGCGGCGGCTGGCCCTCGGCGAACTCCTCCTCGAGCAGCGCCACGGTCTCGCCACGGCGCATGACGCCGTTGACGACGCGGCCGATGGCCAGACGGCCGAGGTACTCGCTCGCGTCGAGCTGGGTGACCATGGCCTGCAGCGGCGCATCGACGTCGCCGTGCGGGTGCGGGATGGCCTCGAGGATGGTGTCGAGCAGCGGCGACAGGTCGGCGTCGTCGTCGGGCATGCCGATGCCCTTCATCGCACGACCCTCGCGGGCGACCGCGGAGATGATCTCGAAGTCGATGTGCTCGTCGCCGGCGTCGAGGTCGATGAACAGCTGATACACCTCGTCGAGCACTTCGTCGGCGCGGGCGTCCTGGCGGTCGACCTTGTTGACGATGACGATGGCCGGCAGGTCGCGTGCGAGCGCCTTCTGCAGCACGTAGCGGGTCTGCGGCAACGGACCCTCGGCGGCGTCGACGAGCAGGAGCACGCCGTCGACCATGGTGAGGGCACGCTCGACCTCGCCACCGAAGTCGGCGTGGCCGGGGGTGTCGACCAGGTTGATCTTGGTGCCCTTCCAGTTGATGGACGCGGCCTTGGCGAGGATGGTGATGCCACGCTCGCGCTCCTGGTCGTTGGAGTCCATCACGCGGTCGACGACCGCCTGGTGCGCTGCGAAGGTGCCCGTGGCGCGCAGGAGCGCGTCGACGAGGGTGGTCTTGCCGTGGTCGACGTGGGCGACCAGGGCAACGTTACGAATCTGACTGGGGAGGATCTGCATGTTGGCCGTGGGGGTTGATTCCGGGCACGGCAGAACCTCGGTGAAGATCAGTCGTCGGACTCGTCGTCGTCATCGTCGAACGTGACGCCGTACTTCTCCGCCAGAGCGGCGTACTCGTCGTCGTCGTCGTTGGACGGGCGATTTTCGTTCCCGCCGAATCCCAGATCGAATGCGGTGGGACCGGCTTGCTTGAGTTTCCGCGCTTCTTCGAAGCGACGGTGACGACCCTTCTTCACGGTAGGGCTCCCGAACCTAGAGAGTTGACATTGAGGGTCACTCTACCCCGTCGCACCACGAATGGGCGGGATCACCTGCGGCGATCCGCGCGTGGCATCAGATCCGTGCCACGACGTGCTTACATGGCCGGATGGGTCGTGTTGTGGCAATCCTGAACCAGAAGGGCGGCGTCGGCAAGACCACCGTCACGCTCGGGCTCGCCTCCGCGGCCGCCGAGGCCGGCCGGCGGGTGCTCGTGGTCGACCTCGATCCGCAGGGATCCAGCACCTGGGTGCTCGGTCACGACCCCGCGCTGGTGGAGACCTCGGCCGCCGAGGTGATGTCGAAGGTGCCCGCGACGAAGGCGATGCTGCCGTCCGCCTGGGGTGGCGAGGTGTGGCTCATCCCCAGCTCACCCCGCCTGCTGGCCAAGGACCACGGCGGTCACCCGCTGCGGTTGCGTGAGGCGCTGCACGCCGTCGCCGACCAGTTCCACGCCGTGCTCATCGACTGCCCGCCCTCCCTCGGCGCGCTCTCCACGGCCGGCCTGGCCGCCGCCGACCACGCACTCATCGTCGTCGAGCCGGCCGCGCTCGGCCTGCGTGGCATCGGTGCCGTCGCCGACCTTGTCGACGAGGTGTGGGACCAGCACAACCCCGAGCTCGAGCTCACCGGCGTCATCGTCAACAAGGTGCCCGCGGTGAGCGCAGAGGCCGACCGCCGCTACGACGAGCTCGTCCGCATCGTCGGCAAGCGGGCCATCTGGCAGCCGGTCATCCCCCAGCGCGTCATCATCAACCAGGCCATCGGCGAACGCCGCCCGGTGCACGCCTACGGGTCGCGCAGCGCCGAGGTGGCCGACATCTTCGACCAGCTCTGGGCCAAGTTGCGACGCGCCACGAAGGGCTAGGCACACCACACGACATGGCGGGTACCCTCGCCACATGCAGATCGTGAGTGCCCTCTTCGTCGAGAACTTCGAGATGCGCCAGGCCCCCGGGCCGTCGACGCGCATCGACCTCACCGGCGCGATGTTCTCCCAGGCAGCGCCGTCCCCCGTGCCCGTCACGCTGGCCCCGCACCTGGTCGCATTGATCTTCTGCCCACCCGGCGAGAGCGGCAACGGTGTGTTCGAGGTGGTCTTCCGCAAGGGCCTCGACGAGGACAGCGAGCAGATGGCCCGCAACGTCAGCCCGTTCAACGTGGAGCCCGGCAAGTTCACGTACCGCCTCGTGCGCGGCGAGCTGGAGTTCACCGACTACGAGCAGGTGTTCGCACACTGCCGTGTCGACCGCGGGCCGTGGCACCTGGTGCCGTTCACGTTGCTGCCCCCGGCCTGACCCTCACAGTAAGGTCACCCCGTGCCCCGTACGCTCACACCAGAACAAGAACAGCAGGCCATCTCGCTCATCCGCGGCTTCGCGATGGACGCTCCGCTCTATGCCAAGAGTGGCCACCAGGGCACTGCGATGGCCCTCGCTCCCCTCGCCCACACGCTCTACGCACGGGTGATGCAGCACCACCCCGGCCAGCCGCACTGGGCCGATCGCGACCGGTTCATCCTGTCGGGCGGGCACGCCAGCATCCTGCAGTACTCGTTGCTGTTCCTCGCCGGCTACGGCCTCGAGCTCGACGACATCAAGGCGTTCCGCCAGTGGGGCTCGGCCACGCCAGGTCACCCCGAGGTCGGCCACACCGCGGGCGTCGAGGTCACCACCGGCCCGCTCGGCCAGGGCTTCGCCAACGCGGTCGGCATGGCGATGGCCGAGCGCCACCTGCGCGCCACGTTCGGTGCCGAGGTGCAGCACCACCACACGTTCGTGCTCGCCGGCGACGGCTGCCTGATGGAGGGCGTCAGCCACGAGGCCGCGTCGCTCGCCGGCCACCAGCAGCTCGGCAACCTGATCTGCATCTACGACGACAACCACATCACCATCGACGGCGACACCAACCTCACGTACTCGGACGACGTGGTCGGCCGGTTCCAGGCCTACGGCTGGCACGTCGAGCAGCTCGGCGAGATCGCCGACGACTGCGATGCGCTCGAGGCCGCCATCCGCCGCGCCATGGCGGTCACCGACGCACCGAGCCTGCTCGTGCTGCGCTCGCACATCGGCTTCCCGTCGCCCGACCTCACCGATCGTCACGAGGCTCATGGCAACCCGTTCACGGTCGAGCAGGCGGCACGCACGAAGGCCGTGATGGGCATCCCCGACGAGCCGTACTGGGCCCCCGACGAGTTGGTCGCCGCGTACCGCGCGCACTGCGCCGATCGCGGGGAGGCCGCGGTGGCCGCGTGGCAGGCCCGCTTCGATGCGGCCGACCTGGACCGCGCCGCGTGGGACGCCTGCTGGGGTGCCGCCGGCATCGCCGGGTGGGAGTCGTCGCTGCCGGTGTTCGAACAGGGCGAGAAGATCGCCACCCGCGTCGCCATCGAGAAGGCGTTCAACGCCTCGCTCGACACGGTGCCCGGCCTGGTGGCCGGCGCGGCCGACCTCACGGGCAACACCGGCACGAAGCTCGCCGGCCAGACCCCGATGGCCGCCGCCACGCCTGGCGGCCGACAGGTGTACTACGGCATCCGCGAGCACGGCATGGGCTCGGCCATGGTGGGCATGGCGCTGCACGGCGGCGTGCTGCCCGCCGGTGGCACGTTCTTCGTGTTCCTCGACTACATGCGCCCGCCCGTGCGCCTCGCGGCGCTCAGCGGCGCCAAGGTGGTGTTCGTGTTCACGCACGACTCGGTCGGCGTGGGCGAGGACGGCCCCACCCACCAGCCGGTCGAGCACGTGGCCACCCTGCGCGCCATCCCCGGCCTGCAGGTCATCCGTCCCGCCGACGCGAACGAGACCGTCGCCGCATGGCGCGCCGCGGTCGAGCACGACGGCCCCACGGCGCTGGTGCTCACCCGCCAGAACGTCACGGTGTGCACCGACGGTTCCGCCGTCGACGTGGGCGCGGCCGTGGTGGTCGACACCGATGCGCCGCAGGTGGTGCTGCTGGCCACCGGTTCCGAGGTCAGCCTGTGCGTCGAGGCCGCAGGCCAACTGGCCGCGGCCGGCATCGCCGCACGCGTGGTGAGCATGCCGTCGTGGGACCGCTTCCTCGGCCAGCCGGCCCCGTACCGGGCCGACGTGCTGCCCGCCGGCGTCCCCGTGTTGTCGGTGGAGGCGGGGGTCACGTTCGGGTGGGCCCAGTTCGCCGACGACAGCATCGGCATCGACCGTTTCGGTGCCAGCGCACCGGGCAACGTCGTCATGGAGCAGCTCGGCATCAACGTCGCCAACGTGGTGGCCCGCGCCACCGCCCTGGCCGGATCGAAGGGATGACCATGGAGCGTCTCGCGCACCTGTACCACGAGCAGGGCCAGAGCCCGTGGCTCGACAACCTGAAGCGCAGCTACCTCACGGGCGGCGAGCTGGCCCGCCTCATCGCCGGCGGCATCCGCGGCCTCACCAGCAACCCCACCATCTTCCAGAAGGCCATCCAGGGCTCGGCCGACTACGACGACCAGTTCCGCGAGCTCGTGGCCGGCGGCGGCGAGACCATCGACCACTACTGGGGCATGGTGCTGGCCGACATCCACGGCGCGCTCGACGCGTTCGCCGAGCTGTACGAGCACAGCTTCGGCGGCGACGGCTACGTGAGCGTCGAGGTCGACCCCGGCCTCGCCCACGACGGGCCGGGCACCGAGTCGGCCGCCCGCGCGCTGCACAACAGCGTCGACCGCCCGAACCTGATGGTGAAGATCCCCGGCACGGTCGAAGGCATCCCGGCCATCCGCCAGATGATCGCCGAAGGGCGCAACATCAACGTGACGCTCATCTTCAGCCTCGACCGCTACCAGCAGGTGATGGACGCCTACGTCGAAGGCCTCGAGCGCTTCCAGCAGAGCACCGACGCTGACCTCGCGAAGGTGGCCAGCGTCGCCAGCTTCTTCATCAGCCGCGTCGACAGTGAGGTCGATGCCCGTCTCGACGCCATCGGCACGCCCGAGGCGCTCGCGCTGAAGGGCAAGGCCGCCATCGCCCAGGCGAAGCTGGCCTACGCGGCGTACCAGGGCACGTTCAGCGGTCCGCGCTGGCAGGCCCTGGCCGACGACGGCGCCGTGCCGCAGCGGCCGCTGTGGGCGAGCACGTCCACCAAGAACCCGGCCTACCCCGACACGCTCTACGTCGACACACTCATCGGTCCCAACACGGTCAACACGCTGCCCGACAACACCATCGAGGCGTTCGCCGACCACGGCACCGTCGCCCGCACCATCGACGTCGGCGTCGACGATGCGAAGCGCACGTGGGCGTCGCTCGCGCTGGTGGGCGTCGACATGGACGACGTCGCGGCGAAGCTCGAACGCGAGGGTGTGGCCAGCTTCCAGAAGAGCTTCGACGAACTGCTCGACGCACTGCGCGAGAAGGCCGCGACGCTCGGCTGATGAGCGAGCCGCACGCCGCCGACGAACTGTTCGCATCGCTGCTCGACGGCATGCCGCAGGGTGCCGATCGGCGGCACGCGCAGCAGCTGCTGCGCGCCGCGGTCGACCTGGTGCAGCAGCACCCCGACACGCTCGACCTGAAGATCGCGGCCGCCGCGTTGCAGGAGATGGGCGACGCGTTCGAGATGTTCGCCCACGCGAAGGACGCGCCGAAGGTGTCGATCTTCGGCTCGGCCCGCACCCGCGAGGACGACCCGCTGTACGTTGCCACCAAGGAGGTCGCCTACCGGCTGGCCGTCGAGGGGTGGATGGTCATCACCGGTGCCGGCCCCGGCATCATGCAGGCGGGCATGGAGGGCGCCGGACGCGAGAACTCCATCGGCGTGTCCATCCGCCTCCCGTTCGAGCAGGGCGCGAACCACGTCATCGAGGGCGACTCGAAGTACGTGAGCATGAAGTACTTCTTCACCCGCAAGCTGATGCTCATCAAGGAGAGCCTCGGCTTCGTGTGCCTGCCCGGCGGGTTCGGCACGCTCGACGAGACGTTCGAGCTGCTCACGCTCACCCAGACCGGCAAGGGCCTGCCCGTGCCCATCGTGTTCCTCGACGTGCCGGGCGACCCGTACTGGGAGACCGTCGACCACTTCGTGCGCGAGCAGCTCGTCGAGCGCGGACTCGTGAGCGAGGCCGACCGTTCGCTGTACCTCATCACCGACGACTGCGAGGTCGCGGTCAACGAGATCATCGGCTTCTACCGCAACTACGACTCCATGCGGTACGTGGGCGAGACGCTGGTCATCCGGCTCCGTCACGAGCCCACCATCGAGCAGCTACGGCTGCTCAACCAGCGGTTCGGGCATCTGTGCAAGAGCGGCGACATCCACGTCAGCGAGGCCATCGGGCCCGAGCGCAAGGAGCACGACCGCGTGCACCTGCCGCGCATCGCGTTCGTGTTCGCGAAGCACGGCTACGGTGACCTGCGCGAGATGATCGATCTCTGCAACTCGTTCGTGGAGGGGTGAACGTGCACGTCACCGAGCTGTGGCAGTACCCGGTGAAGTCGATGATCGGCAACCGTGTGGCCGAGGCCGACTTCGACCTCCTCGGCATGGTCGGCGACCGCACGTGGGCCGTGCGCGACACTGCCACCGGCAACCTCGGCAACACCCGCCAGACGCCGGGCATCATGCAGCTCGCTGCCGCTCCCCTCGCTTCTGGTCATGTCGCCATCACGATGCCTGGTGGTCGCACGCTGACCAGTAGCGACGCCGACGCCGCCGACGTGCTGTCCGAGGCGCTCGGTCGCGCCGTGGTGCTCGAGCAGCTGCGGCCCGCCACCGACCTCGACTACTACCGCCGCAAGCCCGATCCGTCGGTCACCGACCCGATGGCGTACCTGCGCGAGATCTTCGCCCGCGAGGATGACGAGCCGCTGCCCGACTTCGAGAAGTTCGGGCCGAACGTCGTCGAGTTCGACTCCCCTCCCGGCACGTTCTACGACTGCTTCCCGCTGCTGGTGATGACCACGTCGGCGCTGCGGTCGATGGGGGCCGCACTCCCCGACTCGGTCATCGACGTGCGTCGCTTCCGACCCACGTTCGTGGTCGACACCGGCGACGAGCCCGGTCACCCCGAGTTCGGCTGGGCCGGGCGCCGGTTCCGCATCGGCAGCACCGTCATCGAGGTGGTCAACGACTGCCCTCGCTGCGCCGCCATCACGAAACAGGTCACCGACGACATCCCGCAGGACCGGGCCATCCTGCGCCACGTGGTGAAGGACCTCGGCCAGGCCGTCGGCGTCTACGCCAAGGTCGTCGAGCCCGGCACCATCGTCCAGGGCGACGACGTCCTCCCCCTCTGAGTTTCTCGACTTCAGCGTCACCCTGGCGCAGGGGTGGCGACGACGTGAGGGATGATGACCATCGTGGACGTCGACGCGGAGTACCGGGCACATGCCGCCGACCTCGTGCGCTACGCCACCGTGCTCGTCGGGCCGCACGACGCGAACGACGTGGTGAACGACGCCGTCACCGCCACCATCGCCCGCGGCTCGCTCGCCGGGGCCGACGACGTACGGGCGTACTGGTTCGGGGCCGTGGCACGCACCGCAGCCGACTGGCACCGTTCGTCGTACCGCCGTCGTGCTCGTGAGCAGCGGGCCGCTGGGCGGCATGGCGTGGTGCTCCCCGCAACGCCGGATGACGCACGGGCGCTGCTCGCCGCGCTGAGCACGCAGCAGCGAGCCGTCGTCTACCTCACCTATTGGCTCGACTGGCCGATCGAACGCGTTGCCGCTGCGCTCGCCGTGAGCGACGGCACGGTGAAGAAGCAACTGGCACGGGCGCGTGACCACCTGAGGGAGGTGCTGGGCGATGACCGAGCATGACGACCAGTTCGACCGCCGCGTGCGCGAGCTGTTGGCGATGGCACAGGACGACGCCCCCGAGCCCGACGAGGCCCACACTTCCCCACGGCGAGCCACGTCGTCGCTGCCGCTGCGCCTGGCGTTGGTCGCCGCCGCGCTCATCCTCGTGGTGGTGGCCGTCGCCGTCCTTGGCGGTCGCGGCAGCGACAGGGCCGTCCCCGCCGACTCCACGGGCGCCACCTCCTCCAGCACCGCGGCCTCCACGACCATCCCGGTCGATCCGGTGACGTGCCTCACCAACCTGTCCGTGCCGTACGAGGAGACCGGCACCATCCACACGGTCGTGCCCAGCAACCAGGCGCTGGACATCGAGGTGCAGGTGCTCGACGGACCGTGGTGCCCGGGAGGCACTGGCAACGTGCGCCTCACGGCGACGAACATCGGGTCGGCGCAGGAAACCCTCGATCCGATCCAGTTGGTGCTCAGTGCCGGGATGGAGAAGTACCCGCTGTCGCTCCGGACGGTCGGTGATGAGCCGGGCGGCCTCTCGATCGCTCCGGACACGGGCCTGAGCGTCGACCTCCTGGTTGCCGTTCCTGCCGTGCCGCCGGGTTCGTACTCGCTGTACGTGTACGGATTCGACGCATCGGCGGCACTCACCGTGGCCGGTCCCGACGTGTGCACGACGACCGATCTCGTCTCGCAGGTCGTGGAGTCGGGCATCGCCGGCAACGACACGAACCAGACGCTCACCGACGCCTACCAGGTGGCGCGTGTCACCAACCGCAGCGACGAGCCGTGTGTGCTGCTCCAGCCGACGTGGGTCGCAGGCCTCCGCTTCGGCGAGGACTCCGGCACCGTCGGTGTACTGCCGGGACCGGGCGTGCAGACGGTGCGGCCCGTCCCGCTCGCCGACTTCCTGCTCGAGCCGGACGAGTCGGCCGACCTCGTGCTCACCATGCCGAGGGGCTGTGACAGCGACCGGGTGGTGTACGACATGATCGACGTCCACCTCGGCGTCGGGGCGACGGATCCCGACCAGCACTGGATCTCGGTCGGACAGGATGTCGAGGTGACGTGCGGCCTGGCCGTCAGCGACTGGCTCGAACCAACCCCGCGAACTTGAGTTCGCGCGACCTGCCCGCGAGTCAGTCGGGGGCGGACTCGCGGCCGCGGAGGAGGTGGCTGGCTTTCTCGATGGCTCGGCGGGCCTGGGTGAGGCGCTTGTCGTCGGCGGGGCGGCCCGACTTCTCGGCCGCCGCTTCGCGCAGCTGGTCGAACATCAGCTCGTCGAGCTCCTCCGCCAGCGCGTCGAGGCGGTCGGCCAGGTGGTCGTACGAGCCGCTCACAGCGCCGACGCCAACAGGTCGATCGGGTGCCGCACCACGAGGCCGGCCGCCGCCAGATGCATCGCACAGCCAGGGTTGGCGCTCGCCACCACGCCGGAGCCGGCGCGGGCGATGGCCTCGAGTTTGCGGTCGCGGATCTGGCCGGCGAGCTCGGGCTGCATCGCCGAATAGGCGCCGCCGGCGCCGCAGCAGACGCCGTCGTCGTCGAGCTCCACCAGCTCGGCCACCGGTTCGAGCACCGTGCGCACGGCGAGATGGGCCTTCTGCACGTGGCGGAGGTGGCACGGGTCCTGCACGATGACACGGCCCAGCTGCCGAGCAGGCTGCAGGCGGTGCACGTGCGGGGCGAGGTACTCGTGCACGTCGAGCACGCGTGCGCTGAACGCCACCGCCTCGGGCGTGCCGAGCAGATGCCCGTACTCCTTCAGCGCCGCGCCACACCCGGCCGAGTTCACCACGATGGGCGCCTCCCCCGGCATCGACGTCATCACCTTCGCGGCGAGCGAACGGGCGGCGTCGGTGAGGCCGGCGTGGGTGTGCAGCGCCCCGCAGCAACCACCGCCGGAGCCTGGTGTGCGGTAGGTGATGCCGAGGTGGTCGAGCACCGTGGTGGTGCTGCGGTGGGTGTCGCGCAACCACGCGTCCATCACGCAGCCGGTGAACATCCACACCTGATCACCCGTCGAGTGCACGGCCGAGCCTCGCCGCAACGGCAGACGCGGCAGACCCGCCGACTTCGGCACGAGGTGCAGTCGTTGCGCCACGGCCAACGCCGACGAGCCGAGCAGCAGCAGACGGTGGCGGGGCAGGAACGAATAGCCGAGGCGCTGCCAGCGCGGGGTGACGCGGTGCTGCGCGGCGAGCGTCTCGCGGACGCCCTCCTGCAGGTGGCCGTACGGCACGCCTGACGGGCAGGCCGGCTCGCAGCCGCGGCACTGCACGCAGGTCTCCATGAACGACACGAACTCGGGCGTGACGGGCGCGTCGTCGAGGTGCACGGCGCGGATGGCGGCGATGCGACCTCGCGGCGACAGTGCCTCCTCCCCCGTGACGCGGAACGTCGGGCAGTGCGGCAGGCACAGCCCGCAGCTGACGCACGTGGCCAGTTCCTCGTCGTTCAAGTGGAGTTTCACGCCGCCTCACCGTAGCGTCACGACCGCCATGCCCGAAGGCCACACCATCCACCGCATCGCCAAGGACCACACGCCGTTGCTCACCGGTCGTCCGGTGTCGGTGTCGTCACCACAGGGTCGCTTCGCCGCCGACGCCGCGCTGGTCGACGGCGTGGTCCTCGACCGCATCGAGCCGTACGGGAAGCATCTCTTCTACTGGTACGCGAACGGTCTCGTCGGCCACGTGCACCTCGGGCTGTTCGGCAAGTTCCGCGTCGCGAAGGGCCCGGAGGCACCCGAGCCGGTCGGCATGGTGCGGATGCGCATGGCCACCGATCTCGGCACGGTCGACCTCGCCGGCCCCACCGACTGCAGCATCGGCACGGCCGACGACCGCGACGCCATCGTTCGACGCCTCGGCCCCGACCCGCTGCGGCGCGACGCCAAGCCGCAACTCGCGATGGATCGCATCCGCAAGAGCAAGCAGCCCATCGGTCAGCTGCTGCTCGACCAGAAGGTGCTCGCCGGCGTGGGCAACGTGTACCGCGCCGAGGCGCTCTTCGTGAACGGCATCAACCCGTCCCGGCCGGGCACCGGCCTCGACGACGCCGAGCTGCACGCCATCTGGACCACCACGGTGTCGATGCTGCGCCAGGGCGTGAAGGACAACCGCATCATCACCGTCGACCGCTGCGAGATGCGGGTGAAGAAGGGCCACCACCGTCGCGGCGAGACCACGTACGTGTACCACCGCGACGTGTGCCTGCGCTGCGGCACCCCCGTCCAGACCATCGAGCTCGGCGGCCGGGCCTGCTACTTCTGCCCCACCTGCCAACCCCACTGACCGCGCGGCGCGGCATCACGGCGCCGTTCTGGTCGGTTTCCGTCCCGGTTTCCGGGACGGAAACCGACCAGAAGCAGTTTCGGGACGATTCACGCCCAGAAGCCCAACGACCTCACTGGGGTTCCCAGAGGGGGGCGGCGGGGTCACCGCGCCAGAACCGCAGGCGGCGCTCGGCCTCGGCGGCGGCCACCACGTCGGTGCGGCCGGCGCGCACGCGCATCAGCGTGGCGATGACCATCCGCATCGCGGCCAGCGCGCCGGTCATCCAGTCGTCGCGCAACGACTCGCCGTAGCCCTCGGCGAACTGCTCGTAGGCGTGCGGGCCGCCGCCCCAACGGTCGGTCCAGCGCTCGCTCCACTGCAGCAGCGGGCCGTGGTCCCAACCCGCCGGCGCGTGGCAGCGCAGGTCCCAGTCGAGCAACACCGGGCCGTCAGCGGCCTGCATCACGTTGCCGGGGTGGATGTCGCCGTGGCACACCACCAGCGCGTCGCGCATCCGCTCGCGCCATCCATCCCAGCGCCGCAGGCAGGCGTCGAGCCCGGCCAGTGCGGCCGCGTCGATGTCGCCACGCACGTCGTCGAGCAGCACGTCGACCTGCCAGTGCGGGAAGTCGCCGCACCACGGCAGCCCCGGGGCCGCGTCGAGCGGCAACGAGTGCAGGCGCCGCACCATCGCCCCCGTCGCGCACCAGTCGACCGACCCGACGGGATGGATGCGCTCGAGCGCCGTGACCACCGTCCCGTCGCCGGCGTTCATGTCATCGATCAACCGGGGCATCCGTACCGAGATGGATGACATGAGCGCGGCCCACTCACGCTCCACGGAGATCGCCGCGGGCGGCCGACCGACGCGCAGCACCACCTCGTCGCCCGCGGTGAAGAGTGTGTTCATACCGTTGCGCAGCAGCACCGGGTCGGGCAGGCCCCACTGCCGTGCGGCCGACGCCGCCGATGCCGCAGGGTCAGACATCGACGCCGGGGTTCAGGCGACCGGCGGGATCGAACTGCTGCTTCACGGCGCGGGCCAACTCGACCACGCGTGCCTCACGGGCCGGCGGCGTCCACGGCTCGGTGTGGTGCACCACGCCCACGCCGACCTCGGCCACGAACGTGCCGGTGAGCGAACCGATGGACGACGGAGCCACGCTGCGGCGGCTGCCGGTGGGCAGCGCGGGCGGCCCGTCGCACGTGGCGAGGCCGACGGCGGCGGCCTCGGCGCGCACGTCGTCGGGGTGGCCCTCGAGCAACGCCCACAGCGTGGCGTCGTCCCACAGCACGCTCGTCGGCCGGTGCAACCGGGGGAACACGGCCGACGGGTCGGCGCAGGCGACGCGGTGCCACTGCGAGTGCTGCGGCAGCGGTCGGGTGCGCAGGATGACCGCGCCGAGGAAGCCCAGTGCCCCACGCGCACCCACCAGCAGGCGGCACAGGTCGAACCCGCTGACGTTCTTCACCGTCGGGCCACCGGCCTTCACCACCTCGCCGGCCGCCGACACGTAGTGCGCCTGCAGCAGCACGTCGCGCACGGGGCCGTACCCGAGCCGACGGATGTCGGACTGCCCCACCGAGAGCGCACCGCCCACGGTGCCGCCGGCCGGCAGCGCGACCGTCTGGCCGTGCTCGGCCAACGCCGCGACGAGCTCGTCGACCGGCGTGCCGGCGCCGCACGAGACGATCATTTCGTCGGGCTGCACCCACTCGATGCCCGCCGGCGCCGCGACCGCACGCACACCCGGCACCGCACCGCCACGCGTGCCGAGCCCGGCGATGGTGACCGGGCCCTCACTGCCGACGGCGTCGGTGAACTGCTGGAGGTCGATCACACCCACGCACCTTCGGGCACGTGCTGCGCGTCGCCGCACGCCGCCGGGCTGGGCAGCACCTTGAACGGGTTCGCGAGGCCACTCGGATCGAACGCCGCGCGCATCGCGGCCTGCGCCGCGAGGTCGGCCGGGGCGAACATCATCGGCATGAAGTCGCGCTTCTCGAGGCCGATGCCGTGCTCGCCCGACAGCACTCCGCCGGCAGCCACCGAGGCACGCACGATCTCCTCGCCGGCGGCGTGCACGTGCTCCATCACGCCGGGCTCGCGCTTGTCGAACACGAGCAGCGGGTGGAGGTTGCCGTCGCCCGCGTGGAACACGTTCATCACCAACAGGTGGTGGCGGTCGGCGATCTCGTAGACCTGGCGCAGCACCTCGGGCAGCATGCGCCGCGGCACGACGGTGTCGTGCAGGTAGTAGTTCGGCTTGATGCGGGCGATGGCGCCGAACGCCGTCTTGCGGCCCTTCCACAGCAGCGCCCGCTCGGCTTCGTCCTTGGCGATGCGCACGGTGCCGGCGCCGTGCTCGCGGCCGATGGCGACGATGCGTTCGGCGTCGGCCTCCACGGCGTGCACCGGGCCCGACACCTCCACCAGCAGCACGGCTGCGGCGTCGACCGGCAGCCCGGCGTGGATGTACGCCTCCACGGCGCGCACGCACAACTGGTCCATCATCTCCAACGCCGCGGGCACCATGCCGGCCGCGATGATGGCGCTCACGGTGCGCGCCCCGTCGTCGACGGATGCGAAGTCCATCAGCATCGTCTTCACCGCGGTGGGGTTCTGGGTGAGCCGAACCAGCACGCGGGTGGCGATGCCGAACATGCCCTCGCTGCCCACGAACGCGCCGCGCAGGTCGAGCCCCTCGACCTCGGGCTCCTCACCGCCGAGCTGCACCAGCGAGCCGTCGCTGAGCACCACCTCCACACCCAGCACGTGCGACGCGGTGACGCCGTCGGCCAGGCAGTGCGGACCACCGGAGTTGTTGGCCACGTTGCCGCCGATGGAGCAGCTCTGCTGGCTGCTCGGGTCGGGGGCGAAGTGCAGGCCGAACTGCGCCATCTGGCGGGTGAGGTCGAGGTTCAGCACGCCGGGCTCCACCCAGGCCATGCGGTTCACCGCGTCGACCGACAGCACCCGGTTCATCTTCGTGGTGGCGATGACCAGTGCCTGGTCGAGCGGCGTGGCACCACCAGCCAGGCCGGTGCCCGCGCCACGGGCCACGAACGGCACGCCGTGGCGCTGCGCGGCGAGCACGGCCGCCTGCACCTCCGCAGCGTCGAGCGGGAAGCACACCACCGCGGCGCTGCCCTCGATGTTCGATGCGTCGCGCCGATACAGGCCGAGCTCGGTGGCGTTGGTGCGCACGCGGTCGGGCGACAGCGCAGCGCGCAGGTCGGCGGCGAGCGCCTCGCTCATGCCTGCTTGCGGCGACGGCCCGGCTGTTGCGCCTTGGTGTCGCGCACCTGCTTCAGCACGATGACCTGACCGGGCTCGACCGGCACCCCGCCGACCATGACAGCGTCGCCCTCGTCGAGTTCGTCGGCCAGCGAGTGCACGCGGCCGTCGAGGCGGGCGCGCATCTCGGCCTCCTTCGCCTTCGCGGCTCGGCGCCCCTCGGCGAGCGCCTCACGCACCCGATCGGAGCCACGCTTGGCCATCTGCGCCGGCGCGTACTCGACCACGACGGTCTTCGCCTTCTTCTTCGCCACGCTGGCACCGGCCACACCGGCCACGGCACCCCCGACGAACCACGTGAGCCGCTTGATCATGCGCTCTTCCGTTCCTTGCGACGCAGCCGGCGCACCGCACGCGACGTGCCCGTGCCGATGGCGACGGTCTTGATCATCGGGGCGGAGAGCGCGGCACGAGCCATTCGGCTGCCGCCGGCGACCGCGCCACTGATGGCCTCGGCCGAGCCGAGCACGCGGTCGAAGCGTTCGAGGTCGTCGCGGGCTTCCTCCACCACCATGCGGGTGTCGAGCGTGGTGTTGCGCAGTTCCTGCAGCAACGGACGCGTCTCGGCCCGCAACGACTCCACTTCGCCGCGCAGCGCCTTCAGGCTGTCGAGCACGCGCATCAACACCACCACGAGTGCCGCGAACCCGATGCAGCACAGCACCGCCGCCATCAGCACGGCCAGTTCACCTGCGGTCATTCCGTGCCCTCCTCTCGGCGTTCGTCCATCCGTTGCGCCACCCTGGCCTCGTTCCCGTGGGACGTGGGCTCGTAGTAGCGCTTGTCGAGTTGCTCGGTGGGCAGGTACTGCTGCGCCACCCACCCGTTGGGGTGGTCATGAGGGTAGTCGTACCCCACGCCGTGGCCCAGCACCTGTGCACCCTGGTAGTGCGCGTCACGCAGGTGCGGCGGCACCTCGCCCACCGCACCGGCCTGCACGTCGCTGCGTGCGTTCCAGATGGCCAGCGCCGCACGGTTGCTCTTCGGTGCCGTGGCCAGGTGGATGGCGGCCTGACTGAGGTTGAGCTGCGCCTCGGGCAACCCGACGTGGTCGAGCGCCTGCGACGCCGCCACCGCGACCAGCAGCGACTGCGGGTCGGCCATGCCCACGTCCTCGCTGGCGAAGATGATCATCCGGCGGGCGATGAAGCGAGCGTCCTCCCCCGCCTCCAACATGCGCGCCAGGTAGTAGACGGCGGCCTGCGGATCGCTGCCGCGCATGCTCTTGATGAACGCGCTCACCACGTCGTAGTGGTCGTCGCGCCCGTAGCGCAACGCGCTCGTGCCGAGCGCGGCCTCGACGTGCTCCAGCGTCACCGTGTCGGGGTGCGACAGCGCGCACGCCACCTCCAGCGCGGTGAGGACCTGACGGCCATCGCCACCCGCGCGGTCGGCCAGGTACGCGACCGCCTCCTCGTCGGCGCGGCGTCCCTCGGCCTGCAGGCCGCGGTGGATGAGCGTGACGATGTCGGCGTGCCGCAACGGTTCGAGGCGGAACAGCGTGCTCCGGCTGCGCAGCGGGGCGTTGACCTCGAAGAACGGGTTCTCGGTGGTGGCACCGATGAGCGTGAGCGTGCCGTCCTCCACTGCGGGCAGCAGCGCATCCTGCTGGCTCTTCGAGAAGCGGTGGATCTCGTCGAGGAACAGGATGGTGCCCCTCCCCTGCTCACCGAGTCGGTGCCGTGCCCGTTCGATGACCTCGCGCACGTCCTTCACGCCGGCGGTGACGGCGCTCAACTGTTCGAACGCGCGCTTCGTGCTGCCCGCCACCGCCAGGGCGAGCGTGGTCTTGCCGGTGCCGGGCGGCCCCCAGAAGATGGCGCTGGTGAGGCGGTCCTGCTCGACGAGGCGGCGCAGCGGCTTGCCCGCACCCACCAGGTGCTCCTGACCCACCACGTCGTCGAGCGTGCGCGGCCGCAGCCGCGCCGCGAGCGGCGCCTGCTGACGCAGACGATCCTCGGCGGCGGCGCTGAACAGGTCGGACACGCGAACGACGGTAGCCGTCAGAGCGTGCCGAGCACGCGGCGGTACGCGTCGCGCCGGAACTCGGGCACGTGGTCGATGAGCCAGTCAGTGGTGACCCACTTCCAGGCCACGAACTCGCTGCCGTCGGGCGCGGGCTCCACCTCGAGCGAGTGCACGTTGAACAGGAACCAGCGCTGCACCTGGCCGATGCGGTCCTTGCGGTTCGGCTTGCCCTTGCGCAGCTCGTCGGGCCATTCGTAGGCCACCCAGTCGGGGAACTCGGCGAGCACGTCGACGTGCTCGGGCCCGAGCCCGGTCTCCTCGCGCAGCTCACGCCACGCCGATTCGATGGGGGTCTCGCCCTCGTCCATCCCGCCCTGGGGCAGTTGCCAGCTCCCTCTCGCGTCGGCGCGTTCGAACGCCATCACGTGCTCGAGGTCGGGGTGGCGCACCACCATCACCACACCCGCGCGGAAGAACAGGCTGGCCACTCGGTGTCAGGCCTTCGGCGGCAGCACCCGGATGCCCAGCTCGTCGAGCTGCTTCTGCACCACGGGCGTCGGCGCGTTGGTCATCGGGTCCATGCCCGACTGGGTCTTCGGGAAGGCGATGACCTCGCGGATGTTCTCCTCGCCGGCGAGGATGGCCACGAGGCGGTCGATGCCGAACGCGAAGCCGCCGTGCGGCGGGGCGCCGTAGCGGAACGGGTTGAGGAAGAAGCCGAACTTCTTCTGCGCCTCTTCGTCGCTGATGCCGAGGATGGAGAAGATGCGTGCCTGCAACTCGGGCTGGTGGATCCGGATGGAGCCCGAACCGAGCTCCCAGCCGTTGAGCACGAGGTCGTACGCCTGGCTGCGCACCTTCAGCGGCTCGGTCTCGAGCAGGTGCACGTCGTCGGGGTGCGGCTGCGTGAACGGGTGGTGACCCGGGCGCGGACGGCCCGACACCTCGTCGACACCGACGAACAGCGGGAAGTCCACCACCCACAGGTAGCGGTACGGGCCATCGAACACCGGCGGACGACCGAGGTCGTTGCGCAGCGTGCCGAGCACCTCGCACGCCATGTCCCACTTGTCGGCGACGATGAGCAGCAGGTCGCCGGGCTGGGCCGACAGGCGCTCGCGAAGCGCGGCGGTCTCGGCCTCGGAGAGGAACTTCGCGACCGGCGACTCGAACGTGCCGTCGGCGGCCACCTTCAGCCACACCAGGCCCTTGGCGCCGATCTTCTTCGCCTTGTCGGTCATCGCGTCGAGCTTGTTGCGGCCGTACTCGTCGGCCTTGCCCGAGGCGTTGATGCCCTTGATGGCCTCGGCACCCGCGAACGCCTTGAACTCGGTGGCCGAGAACACGTCGGTGAGCTCCTGCAGCTCCATGCCGAACCGGAGGTCGGGCTTGTCGATGCCGAAGCGGTTCATGGCCTCGTGCCACGTCATCTTCACGATCTCGCCGCCGGTGTCCTTGCCACACGCCTCGGCCGCTGCCAGCACGGCAGCGCCGATGGCGCTGTGCACGTCGTCCTGGTCGACGAAGCTCATCTCCGCGTCGAGCTGCATGAACTCGTACTGACGGTCGGCGCGCAGGTCCTCGTCGCGCAGGCAGCGGGCGAGCTGGTAGTAGCGGTCGATGCCCGCCACCATGAGCAGCTGCTTGAACAGCTGCGGGCTCTGCGGGAGCGCGTAGAACGAGCCCGGCTGCTGACGGCTGGGCACGATGAACTCGCGCGCGCCTTCGGGGGTGCTCGGCACCAGCATCGGGGTCTCGACCTCGACGAAGCCCTGGGCCTCCATCGCGCCGCGGATGGCGCTGTTCACGGCGGCACGCAGGCGCAGGTTGCGTTGCATGCGCTCACGACGGATGTCGAGGTAGCGGTACTGCAGGCGGGTGTTCTCGGCCACCTGGTCGGCGCGCTCGCTGATGGGGAACGGCGGCGCCTCCGCGGCGTTGAGGATCTCGACCTCGCAGTCCTGCAGCTCGATGCCGCCGGTGGGGATCTTCGAGTTGACGTTCTCGGCCGGGCGGGCCGCGACGGTGCCGGTGACGCGCACCACGTACTCGGCGCGCACGTCGACCGTGTTGTCGAACACGCACTGGGTGACGCCGCTGTGGTCGCGCAGGTCGACGAACGCGAGCTTCTCGCCGTGTTCGCGACGGGTGGCCACCCAGCCGGCCAGGGTGACGGTCTGCCCGATGTGCTCGGGACGCAGTGCGCCGCACTGATGGGTACGCATGGACGTGGAGCTCATGACATTGCTTTCGTGAGGTGAGAGAGGAGATCGGATCGCGGCACGGCCACCTGGCCGCTCGCGGTGTCGGGGCCGGCGGGCTCGGCGCGCAGCGGGCGCACCACCACGGTGCCGGACTCGACTTCGTTGCTGCCGACGATGACGGCGAAGGCCGCACCGCTGCGGTCGGCCACCTTCATCTGGCTCTTCATGCTGCGGTTCTCGTACGCACGGTCGGCGCGCATGCCGGCGGCGCGGAGCTCGGCGGTGATGCGCAGCGCCTCGGCACCGCCGGTGGTGTCGACCACGAACACGTCGACCGCAGCCGACGGCGCGGCGAACACGCCCTCGTCGTCGCAGGCGAGCAGCGTGCGGTCGAGACCCAACGCGAAGCCCACGCCCGCCGTGGCCGGGCCGCCGAGCGACTCGACGAGGCCGTCGTAGCGGCCGCCGCCGCCCAGCGCGTTCTGTGCCGAGTCGAGCGTGCCGCCCTGGTACTCGAACGTGGTGTGGCGGTAGTAGTCGAGGCCGCGCACGAGCTTCGGCTCGACGGTGAACGGGATGCCGAGTGCCGTGAGACCGGCCTGCACGGCCTCGAAGTGCGACGCGGCCATCTCGCTGTAGAACTGCGCGATGCGCGGCGCCGAGGCCACCAGGGCCGCGTCCTGCTCGCGCTTGGAGTCGAGCACGCGCAGCGGGTTCTTCTGCAGCGTGACCTGGCTCTCGGCGCTGAGCGCATCGAGGTTGGCCTCGAAGTGGGCCTTCAGTGCCTCGACGTAGCGGGCACGGTCGTCGGGCTCGCCGAGCGAGTTGAGCACCAGCTTCACCTGCTGCAGCCCGAGCGCCCGGTAGAACTCCCAGCCGAGCGCGATGACCTCGACGTCGAGGTTCGGGTCGTCGGCGCCGAGCACCTCGATGCCCACCTGATCGAACTGGCGGTAGCGGCCGCGCTGGGGCTTCTCGTACCGGAACATCGAGCCCGAGTACCAGATCTTCCACGGTGCAAGGGGCCGGTGCTGCACGTAGGCACGGCAGATGGAGGCCGTGAGCTCGGGGCGCAGCGAGATGTGACGACCGCCCTTGTCGACGAAGTCGTACATCTCCTTCGACACCACGTCGGTGGCGTCGCCGATGCGCTGGAACACCCCGAGGTCTTCCAGGAGCGGCGAGATGACCTGCCCGTAGCCGGCCGACTCGACGGTGCGGGCGAACACGTCCACGAACCGGCGCCAACGGGCCGATTCGGGGGGAAGGATGTCGCGCATCCCGGGGCTGGTCTGGAACTCCGGCACGGCGAACAAGGCTACCGGGCCAGGACCTGCCGACCCGGGAGGGTTTCGCTCAGCGCGTGTGTGCGATCTCACCGCCGCCCGCCAGCGCGTGGCGGCAGATCGGCGCGGACTCACGGCGGCGGCGACCATGGGGCATCGGGGTACCGAGCTGGAGAAGCGACAACACGAGTTGTCACTGTGACAACGCCAGTTGTCGCTCCGCGAAAGCAACCACCCGGAGGGCAGTGCTGGGCTCACCGTTCACAATCACACGCTCCCCAGGGATTGCGCGAGATCGGCGATCTGGGCGGTCTACGAGCCGTGGGCGAAGTCGGACGCCAGCGTTGCCTTGATCTGCTCCATCCGCGTGACTGCGATCTGCAAGTCCTCGATCTTCTGCCACGTCTGGACGGCGTCCTGAGTCGTTGCAGAGAGTGCGTCGAGTTCTCGCTGAAGCCCCACGCACGACTCAGCGTCCTCACCAGAACATCCGAGGCCTGTCATGGCGACGCCCGCGATCACGAAGGTCAGGAGCATCGATCGGCGCCGCACGGCGCTCATTCTGTCCCAACCCGCTCCGAACGGCCGCTCGGAACCATTCTGGGCATGCCCAGAATGAACCGGCCGGTCTTGTGCATCAGATCCGGGTGGGTGTTGGGGCTTGTCGTTGGCCCCGGTTTCGAGCGTAGTGCTCGGCTTCGAACTCGGCGGGTGGGATGTCGCCGAGTTCGCTGTGAAGTCGGCGGTTGTTGAACCAGTCGACCCAGGCGAGGGTCTCGAGTTCGACGTGTTCGGCGTG
>JBDKJP010000092.1:0-2964 GCA_039796575.1 Actinomycetota bacterium | reverse complement strand
CCCGAAGGTCGCAGGTTCAAATCCTGCCCCCGCCACCAAGTAATACCAGCTCAGAGGCCCTTTTCGCTCAGCGAGGAGGGCCTCTTCGCTTGCCCGTTGTCAACCGGATGTCAACGCCCCGATCTCGTGGGTGGTGGCGTGCATTCGTCCGTCCTCGTCGCCGCTAGGAGGCACTGGGTCGTGCTGGTCACAGCTCCGGGCGTGTGAGGCGACTATGGCGAGTGCCCACGGGGACGGCCGAGTACCTACCACTGCGACCGAGTGCCGGGCCTGGATGAACCTCGGTAGGGCGAGAACCCGAAGGTCGTTGCCGAGCGAGGGAGCTCGTTCGTTCACTGCCTCGTCGGCGTAGGAACGAGATGCGTGGAGGTGATCACCGATCACCGACCGAGCGGTCTGATCTGGCACACCTTCAATGCGCGAAGCGCTCGACCGAGGTCGTCATCGACATAGACCCGCGGACGCTGCGCCGACGGGTAGGGCCCGGTGGGGATCCCGCCGTACTCGATGTCGCTTCGGGCGAATTCGCGAACGTCGTCTGCGGGTGGGATGAACCGCTCGGCCCAGCCGTATGTCGACTGTCGGCCGCACACCGGGCAGACCTCGCCCCCAACCTCGAGCTCGCCCACGGCACGGTCCACCTCGAGGACGCGGTCCACCACAAGGGCGAAGTACTGCGGGTCGACGGCGAGCTGTTCGAACCTGCACCCGACATCACCAACGGCTTGCTCCCGAACTGCTTCGATGAACCGTTGCGACACGAGCAGCACCCCGCCTCCGGAGTACACCGAGTCGTGTCGGTTGCGGACGCGATACGTCGGGGACACCCAGTCGGAGTCGCGCAGGCAACGACAGTGGGGGCACAGCGGGGCACTGTCGAGGTATCCATCGGGTTCCTCGCCCCGCGCCACGATCTGGACCAGTGTCATGGTGCCTGCCGGTCGTTGCCGAAGTCGGGGCGTCGGTGTTGGTGGAGGACGGCCATCACGATCAGCCGGTCGTCGAGGATCCGGTAGCGGACGGCATATGGGAAGCCGTGGGCGGGGAGCTTGCGCTCGACGATCTCGTCATCGTCGTCGCGAAGAACGGGGGTGCCGGCGTTCGGCCATCGCGACGCCCCGATCACGGTTGTGCGGATGGCGTCGAGGAAGCGGTCGCCGAGTCCGCGCTCGTGGTCCTCGTACCAGGTCCAGGCGTGCTCGAGGTCGGTGTCGACGAGTTCGTGGTACTCGACACGAAGGCTCACGCGTCGCGCTGGGCGCGACGCTCGACGAACCGCCGCTCGATCTCACCCCAGCTCAGCGTGCTCGCCTCGCCAGTGTCGAGCATCGCCGCGCGTCGCCGGGTTTCTGTCGACCACAGCTCATCGATCTCGTGCTCGTCGACCGGCTCGCTGTCCAGACTGGCGAGCAACTCGGAGGCGATCCGCGCACGCTCCTGAGTGGGCAGTGCGAGCACTTCCTCGCGCAGGTCGTCGGCGGTCTTGGCCACGTCGGCATCGTACCCGAGCACAGGGAGCCGGCGCTCAGCGCCAGGGCTCAGGGCAGTCCCGCCCGGTCGAACTCGTGCTGCAGTCGGGGACGTCGCCGGTGCGTGTCGCGCAGCTCGGTGATGAACGTGTCGACGACCTCGGCCTGGTCGGTGCCGGCGGCGAGCTTGCGCATCCTTGCGAGGCGTCGGGCTGCACGCTGGTAGTGCTGGGCGCCAGCGTTGACGAGCTCGTGTTCGACGAGCCGTCGATGGATCGGAAGCACGGCGAGCGGGTCGATCGATTCGTATGCCTTGGCGACCTCGGCCCAGGTGTGGTCGTCGTCCTCTCGGAGGGCCGCCGCCTGTTCCCAGGCGAATCGGGGATCCTTGAGGGTGTGGAGCGCGAACAGCACGGCCTGATCCGGTCTTGCGGCCAACGTGGCCAGCACGTCGTCGCGGTAGTCGGGCCACGAACGGCCGGCGTCTCGATGCAGGCGTGCTGCGGTGGTGGCCGATGGCCATCGGGTGAACACGAGGCGTCGCGTGGCGAGAAGGTCGGCGGGACGATGCAGCGCGAGCAGTTCGCACCAGTAGTCGGCGGCCTGCAGCGCCTGGTGACCGTGATCGTGGTCCGCTGCCTGGCGGGCCCAGTTGATCGCCAGGTCGATCTCGCCGATCTCCTCGAACGCCTTGGCAGTGTCCTGCAGCCACGCCGCCACTCTGCGGTCACGGGCGTGGGTACGGATGATCGCGTCGATGTCGCGGTCGTGGACGGCGAGGCGCCGGTCGTTCCATTCCAGCACCCAACGCTCGTGGCGATCGGGTACCGACCAGCGACCCGCCTCCACCGGCTCAGGCGCCAACGTCGAGCGGACCGCTTCGAGGCGTGCCCGGTACACCGTCATGCCGGCATCGCCGAGGGCCGGGGCGTAGGCGACCGGGTCGAGCTCGAAGTAGTCGACGTCACCGTCGAACTGGAACTTGATCATCCAGTCGACCAACGTGCCCGGCACAACCCTGGCATCGGCCGCGGCCCGCGGGTGCAGGTCGAGCAGTCGACGGCAGGCATCGCCGATGATCCCGCTCGAGTCATCAGCACGGGCAATCACCTTGACCGCGCTCGCCAGCGCAGCGTGCACCACCGTGTAGCACTCGGCCGGGTCGGTGCTCGGACGGGCCGCTTCGAGTACGTCGATCGCCTGGTGCATGTCGCTGCCGTGCGCGTTTGCTGCGCTCCACCGGCTGAGATCCGACCGAGTCCGAATCAGAGGAAGGACGGCATCGGCCAACGAGGTCATATCGATCAGCAACGTACTCGCCGGCCCGACCGCGCCGCCCCCGAAGGTCGACGGCGGGATCCGGCCGCTCGCCGCGGCGTCCATCGGCTCTCGTCGGCGTCCGAGCGCACTCGGTCGAACAGAGCGGTGCAGTCGGCAGGGCTTGTCAACGCGATGTCAACGCTCCCCTCACCCAGGAGGACCGACGAGCGCCCAC
>JBDKJP010000091.1:0-2849 GCA_039796575.1 Actinomycetota bacterium | reverse complement strand
AGACCGAGCTCATCCGCCGCCGCGGCCCGTGGCGGCACGCCGAACACGTCGAACTCGAGACCCTCGCCTGGGTCGACTGGTTCAACAACCGCCGACTTCACAGCGAACTCGGCGACATCCCGCCCGCCGAGTTCGAAGCCGAGCACTACGCTCGAAACCGGGGCCAACGACAAGCCCCAACACCCACCCGGATCTGATGCAAAAGACCGGCCGGTTCAAGCCGCCCGCACCCGTGTCCGACCCGCACCAGTGCCGCCATCGAACAGAAGGTGCTCGACGCCCGCCGCGAGCAACGCTGCGTGCAGGACTGGCTTGGACCAGAGCTCGGTGTCTCGGCCAGAGCCGTGTCGAGAATCTTGCGTCGCCACGACGTCCCACGCCTGTGCCAATGCGACCCGCTCACCGGCTGACCGGCCGGTTCAGTCGGTGCAGGCGAGTAGCGATGACTGCCTGATCGGAGGTTCTCGCCGGACGCCGCAGAGCGGGCGACGAGGTGCTGTTGTCATGCCGTCCTGCAGACCGTTGCTAATCTGCTCACTCCTGTCGTCCCCCTTGCCTGGAGGAACTCTTGTCCACTCTCATCGTCCGTGATGTAGCTGTCTTTCCCGGGTATGGGGACTCGCTGCTCCTTTCGAAAGACGTTGTTGTTGACGGATCCACCATTTCTGACGTGCGACACCACGATCCCGCCTCGCACGTTCCGCATGGCGCAACGGTGATCGACGGGGTGGGGAAGACCCTGATCCCTGGACTGATCGACGCTCACTGGCATGCCGCCTTCACCGGCATTGACAGTGTCACTGCGTTGACTGCGGATCCCTATTACATGATGATTGTTGCCGGGCAGCAGGCGACAGCGACGTTGATGCGAGGATTTACGACGGTTCGAGACTGTGGTGGGCCGACCTTTGGACTCAAACGGGCGATCGACGAAGGCGTTGTGTCCGGTCCGCGCATTTACCCAGCGGGTGCGATGATCAGCCAAACTGCAGGTCATGGCGATTTCCGCATGCCGTACGAGGTGCCTCGCGACCCGTGCTGTGGTTTGGCCCACATCGAGCGGCTTGGCGGGGCCGCCATCGCCGACGGCGTGGACCAGGTTCTGCGGGCCGCCCGTGAACAGTTGATGCTCGGTGCATCCCACCTCAAGCTGATGGCCGGCGGAGGTGTTGCGTCGACGTACGACCCTCTGGATGTCACTCAATTCACGGAGGCCGAGCTACGAGCTGGTGTCGAGGCGGCTGAGAACTGGGGCACGTACGTCACGGTGCACGCCTACACGCCGCGCTCGGTCCAACAGGCGCTACGTGTCGGCGTTCGATGCATCGAGCATGGGCAACTTGTCGACGAGGAGACCGTCGAAATGATTGCCGCGGCAGGCGCGTGGTGGTGTCTTCAGCCGTTCCTCGACGATGAGGATGCGATTCCCGTAGCGCCGTCGTCACGTCCGAAGCAGCTCGAGATGTCGAAGGGAACCCTTCGCGCCTATGAGCTCGCCATCAAGCACGGCATCAGGGTTGCATGGGGTACCGACACGCTGTTCTCTGCTGACCTGGCACTGAAGCAAGGCAAACAACTTGCCAAGATGAGCCGGTGGTACACCCCTGCAGAGGTCCTCACCATGGCGACGTCAACCAACGCTGACCTTCTGCAGTTGTCCGGCGCCAGGAACCCTTACCCTGGGGTCCTGGGTCGCATTGAGGTGGGCGCGATCGCGGACCTTGTACTCGTCGATGGAGATCCGCTTACGGATCTTGATCTCATCGCCGACCCGGACGGAAACTTCAAGGCGATCGTCAAGAACGGTGATGTGGTCAAGCTCGTGGTCTGAACCCGTCGGTGTCGCCTGCGGGGGGCGATCATCACCATGATCGGCTCGTCCGCTGCTGATATCGTCGATGTTCCACTCGGGATCGACCTCGCGGCTGTGGCGCTCGGGGGCCTCAGCGGCGCCGTGGTAGCGGTGCGTCACGGGTTCGATCTCGGCGGCATCCTCGTGCTTTCGATTGTCACCGGTCTTGGCGGGGGAATCCTTCGCGACACGTTACTTCAGCGGGGTACGCCAGTGGCCCTGACGTCACCGTGGCTGCTGCCAGTGGCGATCGCTGCGGGGTGCGTCGTGGCCTTGTTCTCCGAGAGTCTGGCGACGGACGCCAAGTGGACAGGTGCGATGTACGTAGTTTTGGATGCCGGTTTCCTGGCGGTCTACGCCTCTGTAGGGACAGCCAAGGCACTTGACGCCGGTCTTCCGGCGGTCACCTGTGTACTGCTCGGCGTGGCGACAGGTACTGGTGGAGGGTTGCTCCGCGATGTGGTTGTCAATACGCAACCCGACTTGCTGCGTCCAGGCACGTTGCTTGTGAGCGCCGCGGCGGTCGGCGCTGCCGTTGAGGTGCTGATGGTGCGTCAGGTCGGCTTCTCGAGAAGCGCTGGCTACATCTCGATCGTGGTCGTCGTTTCTCTGCGTCTCGTCTCGGTGTGGCGGGGATGGGAGAGTCCTCGGCCGACAGATGTACGCCGTGCTGCTCGCCGCTATGCGAAGGGATCTGCCGACGGCGCATCGAAGACGTAGGGGTTCGCCACCCACGGCGGAGTGGACCGACTCGGTGTGGGACGCGGCGGCGTGGTTCCTGCTGGGCGCACTGCCGGCGGGATGCTCTGAGATCAGATGATCAGCGGTGCAGGGCAACCTTGACGGCTCATTGACTCATTCGCTACCGGGCCCATAGTTTCATGGCGCTTCGGATCTGAGGGTGGGATGAGGGTGCTGGTGTAGGTCCCCGGGCGCGGTACAGGGGCTCTGCGAATCTGACGGTGTCTTACGTCGTCGAATGCGGGAGCCCCTGTGG
>JBDKJP010000090.1:0-25977 GCA_039796575.1 Actinomycetota bacterium | reverse complement strand
GCCGATAGCACCAGCGTCCGATGCGAGCGATCATGGGGGAGTCCGTTCGATCGATGACGGGGGGAGAAGAACGACGCTATGGCCGTTCGTTTGCGATCGCACGGGATCGGAGCATGAATTCAGATGTGCCCGCGGGCACGTCGCCGCCTCAACAGGGCAGGAGTGCGCGTGCGAGGTAGTCGGCCACGTCCTGCGCCGGCATCGGCCGGGAGAACAGGAAGCCCTGGGCGGTGTCGCAGTGGATGGCACGCAGCGCCTCGGCCTGTTCCTGGTCCTCGACACCTTCTGCCGTCACCGCCACGCCCAGCTGGTCGGCGAGGGCCACGATGCCGGCGACGATGCGGCGGTCGCGTTCGTCGGTGCCGAGGTCGGCGACGAACCCGCGGTCGATCTTGATGGCGTCGACCGGGATCTCACGCAGGCAGGCCAGCGATGCGTTGCCCGTGCCGAAGTCGTCGATCGAGACACGAATGCCCCGCTCGCGGATGGCGACGAGGTTCCCGGCGGCACCCTGCTGTTCGCGGAGCAACGAGGCTTCCGACAGTTCGAGGCACAGCTGCCCGGCAGGGAGCCCGCTGGTGGAGAGCGCCTCGTCGATGGCCGCCAGGAGGCGGGGCTCGGCCAGCTGACTCGCGGACAGGTTCACGCACATCGTCAACGGTGCCGAGTCGTCGTGGGTCCAGTTGGCAGCGTGCCGACATGCCTGCCACAGCACCCATTCGCCGATGTCGGTGAGCACGCCGGCCTCGTCGGCCACATCGATGAAGCGGTGCGCGTCGAGCAACTCGCCGCTGCGGTGGCGCCATCTCAGCAGCGCTTCGAGCGCGACCACTCGGTTCGTGGCGAGGTCGACGCACGGCTGGTACCAGACCTCGAACTCGTTGCGTTCGAACGCCGGCCGCAGCTCGGTGCTCAACGTGAGCCGATCGGTCACGGTGTGCCGCACCGACTCGGTGTACACGGCGTGACGATCGCGGCCCTGGTGCTTGGCGAGGTAGAGCGCTGCGTCGGCATCGCGCAGCAGATCACCGTCGTCGGTCGACAGCTCGGACGCGGTGGCCACGCCGACGCTCGCGTTGGCGGTGACCTCGGCCCGGTCGAGCGAGAAGGGGGTGCGGAAGATGTCGACGATGCGCTGCGCCAACTGCGTCGCATCGTCGAGCACATCCAGGTCGCGCATCACCACCACGAACTCGTCGCCACCCAGCCGACCGGCGACGTCCCCGCTGCGCACGGTGCTCTCCAACCGGCGTGCGGCAGCGATGAGCAACTGATCGCCGACATCGTGGCCGAGCGAGTCGTTGACCGCCTTGAAGTGGTCGAGATCGATCATCAGGACCGCGGTGGCTCGGCCGGTGCGCTCGGCCGCGGCCAGCGCACGGGCGATCTCGTCGAGCAGGACGGCGCGGTTCGCCAGTCCGGTGAGCTGGTCGCGGGTGGCGCGCCGGGTGAGGTCCTCCTCCACATGGTGGCGCTCGGTGACGTCGCGACTGGTGGACACTGCCATGGCGATGCTGCCGTCGGCGCCCACCACCGGGGAGAGGGTGGTGTGGAACCACCGAGGGGCCTCGTCGAGCGCGACGCAGAACTCGAAGTCGAGCGACCGCCCGTCGCTGAACACCTCGGCCAGGTGATGCAACAGGGAGTGCACGAAGTCGGGTAACGGCCCGCGGTGATCGGCGAGTCGACCGACCTCCGAGAGCGCCCGCCCGGTCATCTCCTCGATCGGCAGCCCCGACAGCACTGCGGCGCGCTGGTTCACGTACTGCAGGCGTGCGTCGCGGTCGTACACGATGATCGCGTCACCGACGGCGTCCATCAGCGCGTGCACCAGTTCCGCTTGGCGTTCGGCGCTGACGCGTGCAGCGATGAGGTCGGACACGTCGCGCAGGCCCGCCACCACCGCCTTCAGGTCGCCCTGCTCGTCGAGCTCGGGTTGGGCCGTGCCCGACATCCAGCGATACGAGCCGTCCTTGGCGCGCAGCCGCCCGAGGAAGCGCTGGAGCGCCAGCCCGTCGGGGTGCGGCTCGTACAGCGCCTCGCGCGCGGCGTCGTGCGACGGCCTGTCATCAGGATGAGCGAGGTCGGTGAGCGTCATCCCGATGAGCTCGTCGGGCGACCAGCCCAACGTGTGCTCGATGGTGGGCGACACCCAGCGCAGTCGATGGTCGGGACCGGCGAGGCACACCACGTCACTGGCGTGCTCGGCGAGCAGCCGGAACTGCGCATCCGACTCGGCGAGCGCGCGACGTGCCAGCACCGCATCGTGGACGTCGCGCAACGCCACCACGCGGCCAGGGGTGCCGTCGGGCAGCGTGACGGCCGTCGATCGGCTCGAGAGCCACCGGTACGAGCCGTCGGCACACCGCACCTCGAACTCGTCGAGCTGCGCGGTTCCGCCAGGGGCGTCGCGTCGCGCCTGCAACACTCGTTCCTGATCGTCGGGCCGGACGAAGTCGCGGAACGATCGGCCGACCACCTCCTCGGGCTGCCAACCGAGCACGTCGACGATCGACGGCGACACCCACAGGTAGTGGTTGTCGGGCGCGAGCAGGAGCACGACGTCGATGACGTGCTCCGCCACGAGGCGGTACCACGGTTCGAGATCGGGAAGCGGCTGATCGGCCACGGTCACCTGCGCGGGTCGGCGGATGACGTCACGGTATGACGGCCGACCGCACGGGGTTCAGGGGCTTAGGTCCCCGGTCACGCCGCGTCGGATCGCGCCGTGGGATCAGGCAGTGGGTGGGCGGCGCGGCGGCGGCTTCGACGGCCGCTCGACCGGCGGCCGCGGTGGCCGCGGCGGGGCCGGCGGTCGCGCCGCGGGGCGACCGGACGAGGCCGCCACGGGCGTGGGGTCGGTGTCGCTCTGCCCCTCGACCAGCCGGCGGCCGAGGCGGTAGTGCAGCTCGTGCCGCATCGTGCCGTCGTGCCGCCACTTGCGGATCGCGCCCGTGCCGTCCTTCGCGTCGTTGCGCTTGCCGGCGTGGTAGCGCTCCTCGTAGTGCACCTTGCCGTCGGCGTAGTAGCCGCGCACGGCCGGCACGTGGTCGGCCGGGTCGTGCAGCAGACCGTGGGTGTAGAACATCTCGTACTTCAACCGGCCGTCGTGGCGGAAGCGACGGAACGCCGGGTGGTGCTTGCCCGGGTTGTGCAGCTGGCCGTCGGCGTACCAGGCAACGGCCACCACGACGCCTTCTTCGTGGAACTTCACCCGGCCGGTGAAGCCGGCGGGCAGCTCCGCCTCGGGGTCGTGCACGTCGAGCGTGGTGACGACGCGGAACGACATCGAGTTGGGAATCAGATCGATGAGTTCCATGCCTGCCACCTCCCACGCTCGCTCGGGCGCGCCACCGTTCTAGCGCAGTGCACCGCTGTCGCGGACTTCGGCTCGTGTCGCCCCAGGTGAGCGACGGTGCGTGTGGCTCAGACCGCGAGCAGGTCGCGGGCGCCGGTGTCGCTGCTCGGGTGACGCAGCTTGCTCATCGCACGCGCCTCGATCTGGCGGATGCGCTCGCGGGTGAGGTTGAAGTGCTCGCCCACTTCCTCGAGCGTGCGCGGCTCGCCGCGGTCGAGACCGAAGCGGAGCTTGAGGATCTCGCGCTCGCGTTCGTCGAGCGGGGCCAGCAGGCGGGCGATCTCGTCGGGCAGCAGCGCGGTGGCGGCCACCTCGAACGGCGACTCGGCCGAACGGTCCTCGACCACATCGCCGAGCTCGGCGTCGCCGTCTTCGCGCAGCGGCTCGCTGAGCGACAGGGGCTCGGCGGCGAAGCGCAGGGCCTCGGTGACCTTGTCCTCGGGCATCTCGACTTCCTTGGCCAGCTCGGAGAGCGTGGCAGGACGACCGAGCTTCAGCTCGAGGCGGCTGCGCGCCTTCTGCAGGCGGGCGAGCGTGTCGCCGGCGTGCACTGGGAGGCGGATGGTGCGGCCCGTGTTGGCGATGCCGCGGGTGATGGCCTGACGGATCCACCAGGTCGCGTACGTGGAGAACTTGAAGCCCTTGCGCCAGTCGAACTTCTCGACCGCGTGCATGAGGCCGAGGTTGCCCTCCTGGATGAGGTCGAGCAGCGGCAGGCCCGAGGCCTGGTACTTCTTCGCGATGGAGACCACGAGACGCAGGTTGCTCTGCACGAACGCGCGCTCGGCGTCCTCGCCCTCGCGGGCCTGGCGGCGCAGGTCGCGCTTGCGTGCCGCGGTGAGGTCCTTCGCCGTGTCGAGCTCGGCGATCGCGGCCTTGCCGGCCTCGATCTGCTTGGCGAGCCGGACTTCGTCGTCCTTGGTGAGCAGCGTGTACTGGCCGATGTCGGTCAGGTACAACCGGACGAGATCTTCCTCGTCGCGTTCCACGCGGTCTTTCGCCACGGTGTCTCCTCGATCCTTCGAACGTTCATCAGCCGGCCCGTGCGGTCGAGTCGGTGATTTCGGTCACGATACCGACGAGGTCAAGCCCCCCAACCCTCCCGTGCACAGATTCACAAGGTCCCTCGCCGTCTGTGGCGAGAGCTGACGACTAAGGTCGCTCTTCGTGGCCGCCGATCAGGAGCAGACCGTCGAACTGGCCGTCGTCACGATGCGATTCGACGCGTCCGACCCGGCTGCACTGCTGGCCGTGCTCTCGAAGTACGTGGTGCTCACTCGCATGGAGCCTGGGTGCCGCAACGTGGATCTGTGTGCCTCGTACACGCACCTGGGGCGCTACCTCGTCATCCAGAAGTGGGACTCCACCGACGTGCAGCGGGCGCACTTCGACAGCTCGATCATGGTCGAGATGGCGCAGAGCTGCGCCGGGCTGCTGGCGGCACCGCCCGACATCGACCTGTGGGACGGTCCGAGCGCCCACGACCTGCGCTGACGTCGGTCGTCGCCCTGCGATAGCCTCGCGTCGAGTCCGCTCGACCCGGAGGTCCCCCGATGGCGAACCCGTTGATGAACGAGAAGAAGGCCACCGAGGTGGCAGCTGCCACCCGCGCCGGGTGGGCCGCTCCCGACCCGGCCACGCGCCAGACCCCCATCGACGACGGTCCCGTCAGCCCGTGGGCCGGCGCGAAGGTGATGACCGTCGGTGGCACGGCCACCGCCACCGGCGTGCTGCTGGTCCTCCTCCTCGCTGCGGCCACGTACGGCTGGAACACCACCGACGTCAACGCCGCCGGCGACTGGAACCTCCCGGGGCTCGCCATCGCCGGCATCATCGTCGGCTTCGTCTGTGCCATCGCCGTGGCGTTCAAGCCGGGACTGGCCCGCATCCTCGGCCCCATCTACGCCATCGGTGAGGGTGTGTTCCTCGGCGCCATCTCGCGGGCCTACAACGAGTGGCAGGACGGCATCGTCGTCCAGGCCGTCGGCGCCACACTTGGCGTGTTCGCCGTGATGCTCGTGCTCTACAACACCCGCATCATCAAGGTCACCGACCGCTTCCGCCGCAACATCATCATGGCCACGCTCGGCCTGATGGCGTTCTACCTGGTGTCGTTCGTGCTCAGCCTGTTCGGCGCGACCGTGCCGTTCATCAACGACGCCTCGCTGCTCGGCATCGGTTTCAGCATCTTCGCCGCCGGCCTCGCAGCGATGAACCTCGCGCTCGACTTCGACCTCATCGAGCGTGGCGCGAAGGAGGGCTGGCCGAAGCAGATGGAGTGGTTCTGCGCGTTCGGTCTGCTCATCACGCTCGTGTGGCTGTACCTCGAGCTGCTCCGCCTGCTCGCGAAGCTCAACCGCAACTAGTCAGAGCGTGCGCAGGAAGCACAGCAGCGCGTCGTTGAACGCCTGCGGGGCCTCCTGCTGCACCCAGTGACCCGCGGCGGGGATGATGGTCTCGCCGCGGTAGTCGGGCAGCAGGTTGCGCATGCGCTCCGGACCGCTCGGGTCCATCAGACGCACCACGTCGACGTCGCCGGTGATGAAGTAGCTCGGCATCGCCAGACGGTCGGCGCCCATGCCGTTCACCACCGTCGCGTTCGCGTCGAGGTTGCGGTACCAGCTCACCGGACCGAAGAAGCCGCTGTTCGCGAACTCGGCGCCGTACACGTCGAGGTCGTCGGCCGTGAGCCACGGGCCCTCGGGGCCCTGGTACGGCAGCGCGGGCGGGTCGCTCATCATGGTGAGGAAGCCGGTGCCCTCCATGGGCGGCAGCTCGGTCGGCATCTCGCGCCCGGCCGTCGCCTCGCCCGAGGCGCCGTACAGCACCTTCGCCATCGTGGCGCGGGCGTCGGCGCCGAGCTCGGCCTCGGGCGGGCCGACCTGCTGGAAGTAGAGGATGTAGAAGAAGCGGTCGCCGTACACCATGCGCATCAGCTGCGTGGGCGGGCCGGGCCACTCCACGTAGGGCACGCTCACGCCGACGACCACCTTCACGCGCTCGGGCCGCAGACGCGCGGCCTCCCACACCACGATGGAGCCCCAGTCGTGGCCGACGAAGATGGCGTCGTCCTTGCCGAAGTGGTCGAGCAGACCGAACAGGTCGCCCGTGAGCTGCTCGATGCCGTACGCGTCGACCTCGGTGGGTGCCGACGAATGGCCGTAGCCGCGCTGGTCGGGCGCGATGACGTGGTAGCCGGCATCGGCGAGCGGCTGCATCTGGTGCCGCCAGCTGTGCGCGAGTTCGGGGAAGCCGTGGCTGAGCACGACCGTGGGGTTGGCCGGGTCACCGGCCTGGTGCACCACGAGCTCGACGCCGTTCACGGCGATGCGGCTGACGGACGGCTGGCTCATGCGGGGCTCCCTGCACCTTCGAGGCTGATGGTCTCGAGCTCGCCCCACGTGAGGCCATCAGCACCCCACACGCGTTCGAATGCGGCGTCGGCCACGTCGGTGAAGCCGTGGCGGTTGCGGAAGTTGTACTTCCACCGCTGCTGGTTCACGGGCACGCCCATGCGTGCGAGACGGCCCACGCAGTACGTCTCCCATGCGGCGATCTGGCGCAGGTTGAGCTCGTCGTCGGCGGGTGCCTCGCCGAACCCGCCGCTGATGCGGTCGCGGGCACGCAGCAACGCGCGGCCGAGGTTGGCCGTGGTGGCCTCCTCGCTCTGCTGCCGCGGCTTGCGCGAGTCCTCGAACGCGCCGCTCTCGACGTGCACCGTGATGGCGTCACCGATGTCGGTGCGCACGCGGCCGAGCGGGGTGGACTCGTCGACCTCCACGTGCACGGCACGGTCGATGGCGAGCACCTCGACGAGGCCGTCACCGATGCGACGGATGAGGTCGGCGTCGAAGTCGACGAACGAGAAGGTTGCCGGGGTGACGCTGACGGTCATGACGCGCTGAACTGCTCGACGGCCTCGGCCTGGGCCTGCCGTGCGAACGCCTTGCGCTCCTCGAGCGCCTTGAGGCTGACGTCGGCGATGTCCTCGACCTCGTCGTCGCTGAACCCGGCGAGCTCGCGGAACCGGCGGGCGAGACCGATGGGCGACTCCTGGCTGTCGCTGCGCGTGCCGCCGAAGCTGAAGATCTTGTCGACCACGCTCTGGAACTCGAGTGCCTTCTTGCGCCGCTCGGGATCGTTCTCGGTGATGCGGCGCAGCCAGTCGCTGCCCATCTTCACGTGGGTGACCTCGTCGGCCAGCATCCAGTCCTCGCAGAACTCGAGGTACGGGTCGCCGGCGATGTCGCCGAACTCCTTCATTGTGGTGAACACGTCGATGGCCAGGCCCTCGAGCGCACGGTTCACGCCGGCGAGGCGCAGCACCGGGTCGGTGCTGCAGGCGGCTTCGAACAGCACCGTGTTCTCGGCGTACTGGCCGATCTCGGTGCCCATCCACTCGCTCAGCTTCACGCTGATCTCCACGTGGCGGGCTTCGTCCCACGCCTGGCGGGCCATGTCGAGCTTCAGCGCGAACGGCGCCTCGGTGCCGGTCTCGAAGTCGTGGCACGTGCGGCCGGCGCCCTCGAGCGCCTGGATCTCACCGACGAAGATGCCGTGCATCAGGCTGCGCGCGGCGTCGCTGGCGTCCGGGCGCGACGGCTGCAGGCGGTTGGCCTTCGGGCGCTTCTCGTCGTTGTTGATGAGCGAGCTGCGCGGGTCGGCCTGGCTCTGCTTCATCGTGATCTGGTTGAAGCGGCTGTCGCGAGCGAGGCTGTCGACGGGGAAGAACTTGCGCATCAGTTGCCTCCGATGGAGCCGGGGCCGGCGATGCCGCCGGCCGCGAGGATGAGCTTCTCGAGCTTCGCCTGGTGAGCCGCCGCACGGTCGACCTCCTCGGGCGTCTCGATGAGCGATTGCAGCATCATCTCGCCGTCGCGCCAGTCCTCGAACTCGTCCTGCAGGGCCAGCTTCAGCGTGCGGATGGTGGGGGCGTCCGTGATCTCGCTCGTGTTGTTCATGTGGAACGTGTACGCCGAGATGAAGTGCGGGATGAACACGCGGTACACGCCGACGAGCTTCTCGATGGTGAGCTCGGGTGCCTCGGGCTCGGTGAGCGCCGACACGAACTGCACCATTGCATCGTTGGCCGGCTGGGTGAGCCGGTCGGGGTTCATCTCACGCAGCTCGGGCAGGCGCTTGTGCCACAGCTCGGCGTGCCATGCGTGGTGGTAGCAGTGCGTGCCGAGACGCATCTTCACGTCGAGCTCGGGCACGGTGGCCACCCAGCCGCCGAGCGCCTCGAACAACTTCATCTCGGCCCACTTGTAGTTGCCGACCCGACGTGCGGTCTCCTCGACGTCGAACAGCCCGGGCAGCTGACGCCGGTCCCACGGCGCGAATGGTGTTCTCGGCTTGTACGGATCGGCCACGGAATCCCCCTCCGGCAACGAACGTGCGGTGGCGGAACCCTAGTGGAGGTCGCCTCGCGCGTCCGTCGTCGGAGCGACGGTCGCGGGCGGATGTGTGCAGGTCAGGCGCGGCGCGCGGTGGGGTGCTGCTCGAGCAGCTCGACGGGCAACGGGTCGCCCGTCACCTCGTCGGTCCAGTAGCTGCCGGCGTCGAGCCGGGCCAACGCCACTTCCACGTCGGCGAGGTCGCGCTCGACGGCATCGAGGTCGAGGGCCGGCGCCTCGTCGGTCGACTGCTCGGTGGCCTCGACGGGTGCCTCGACGGCGGGCTCGATTTCCGGGGAGGGATCATGGTCCGACACGCAGGGCAGGCTACCGTTCGGTCGTGGCGCAGGTTCGGTTGGATCACATCTCGAAGACCTTCGCGAGTGGCGACGAGGCCGTGCACGCGGTCGACGACGTGACACTCGAGATCGAGCACCACGAGTTCATGATCCTGCTCGGCCCGTCGGGCTGCGGGAAGAGCACGCTGCTGCGCATGGTGGCCGGCCTCGAGGACCCCACCGCCGGTGACGTGTACATCGGTGATCGCCGGGTCAACGACGTGGCGCCGAAGGAACGCGACATCGCGATGGTGTTCCAGAGCTACGCGCTGTACCCGCACAAGACCGTCGCGGCCAACATCGAGTTCCCGCTGAAGGTGCGCGGTGTGAGCAAGTCCGAACGCGCGGCCGAAGCCGTGCGCGCCGCCGAGGTGCTCGGTCTCGAGCACCACCTGAAGCGCAAGCCCGGGCAACTCAGCGGCGGCCAGCGCCAGCGCGTCGCCCTGGCCCGCGCCATCGTGCGCAACCCGGCCGTGTTCCTCATGGACGAACCGCTCAGCAACCTCGACGCGAAGCTCCGCGGCGACACCCGCGCCGAGCTGGTCGACCTGCACCGGCGCATCGACAGCACGTTCATCTACGTCACGCACGACCAGGTCGAGGCGATGACCATGGGCAGCCGCGTCGCCGTGCTCAACGAAGGCAAGCTGCAACAGGTCGGCACCCCGCAGGAGGTGTACGACCGGCCGGCCACCGCGTTCGTCGCGCAGTTCATCGGCACCCCGCCCATGAACCTGCTCCCCGCCGGCATGTGGGGCAGCGAGACCGTGCAGGTGGGCATCCGCCCCGAGCACCTTCGGCTCGTGCCCGGTGGTCCGCTGCACGCCGTCGTGCGCCAGGTCGAGCACCTCGGCCACGAGGTGCTGCTGTTCGCCGATGCCAACGGCACGCGGCTCGTGTCGCGCCTCGACCCGACGTCGTTCTTGCCCGAGGTGGGCGACCCCGTGGCCTTCGACGCCGAGCCCGGCCGCCTGCACCGGTTCGACCCCGAGTCGGGGGAGCGCATCGAATGAAGCGCCGGCTGCGCGACGTGCCCTGGGCGGTGGTGATGCTGCTGCCCAGCGTCGTGCTCATCGCGGTCTGGACGGTGTACCCGTTGGTGAAGGCCGTGCAGAACGGTCACCTCCGCTGCGACGTCACCGGCACGAAGTGCGTCGACGCCGGATGGGGTCGGTACTGGGACGTGTTCATCAGCGCCGAGTTCCAGCACTCGCTCGGCGTGTCGCTGAAGCTGATGGCGCTCACCGTGCCGGCCGGCCTCGTGCTCGGCGTGGGGTTGGCCGTGCTCGCCGACAAGCACCTGCGAGGCATCGGGGTGTTCCGCACCATCTTCTCCAGCACCGTCGCCACCAGTGTCGCCGTGGCGAGCCTCGTGTGGTTCGTGCTGCTGCAGCCGCAGATCGGTGTGTTCGCCGATCTCTTCAGCGGTTGGTTCCCGGTGTTGAAGAACCCCGGTCTGCTCAACGATCCGGGCACGGCGCTGTTGGCCGTGGCGTTCAGCAGCATCTGGGCGAACCTCGGGTTCACGTTCATCATCGTCACCGCGGCGCTGCAGAGCGTGCCCCGCGACCTCTACGAGAGCGCGTACGTCGACGGCGCGGGCAACGTCCGCCGGTTCACCAACGTCACGTTGCCGATGATCGCCCCGACGTTGTTGTTCGTGACGGTGGTGCTCACCACCCGTGCCCTGCAGACCTACGGCGAGATCGCGTTGCTCACCAGCGGCGGCCCGAACCCGGAGAAGAGCACCACCACCATCCCGTACCTGATCTACGGCCGCAACAGCATCATCAGCGGCGACCTCGGCACGAAGTCGGCGGCCGCGGTGCTGCTGTTCGTCCTGTCGTTGGCGCTCGCACTCGTGCAGTTCCGTGGGCTCGACAAGCGGGTGCACTATGGCCGCTGACACCGTGCGCGGGGCGCGCAAGTTCGGCCGGTACACGCTGCTGGTCGTCCTCGCGATCATCGTGCTGTTCCCCATCTACGCCGTGGTGCTGCAGGCGTTGAAGACCGGCCCCGACTCGCTCGACCACCCGCGGTCGCTGCTGCCCGTCGACCTCACGCTGAGCACCATCAAGGCGGCCTGGACCCAGGGCAACCTCGGCCGCCTGCTCATGAACAGCCTGTTCGTGTCGGTGATGGTCACCCTCGGTGTGGTGCTCACCAGCCTGCTCGCCGCGTATGCGTTCGCGTTCCTGCAGTTCCCGTTGAAGGGCCCCATCTTCGTGCTGTTCCTCGCCACCATGCTGGTGCCGGCCGAGGTCACCGTCGTCATCAACGAACGCACCGCCGACGCGCTCGGTTGGGTGAACAGCTACCAGGGTCTCATCGTCCCGTCGCTGGCCAGCACGTTCGGGATCTTCCTGGTGCGCCAGGTGTTCCTGCAGCTGCCGGGCGAGTTGCGCGAGGCTGCCGCGCTGGACGGCGTCGGCCATGTGCGCTTCCTGTGGGAGGTTGCGGCGCCGCTGTCTCGTCCTACGCTGGGGGCGCTGGGTCTGTTCACCTTCCTCGGCACGTGGAACGCCTACTTGTGGCCCTCGCAGGTCATCCGTGGCGATCGCGCACACGAGACCGTGCAGGTCGGTCTCGAGCGGTTGAAGAACAACGACATCAGCAAGATCAATCTGGTCACAGGAGGACTCGTGGTGGCTGCCCTGCCGATCTTCATCATGCTGGTGCTGTTCCAGCGTCAGCTCGTTCGCGGTCTCACCGCCGGGGCGGTGAAGGGCTGATGCGCACGCGAACCCCCCGCCTCGCCGTCGCGCTCGCCGCGGTCACCCTCGTCGCCGCCTGCAGTGGCGGTGGCAGCATCACCGACTCGGGCGACACCCAGCCGCCCGCCGGCGACAGCACCGTCGCCGACACCGGTGGCGACACCACGGTCGCCGAGAGCACCACGTCGGTCGCGGTCGACACGCTGCCCGACTGCCCCACCGAGGCGCTGGCCGATGCGGCCGGCCCCGTGGAGATCACGTTCTGGCACGGCATGAGCGGCCCGCTCGGCGAGGAGCTCACCCGCCTCACCGACGCGTACAACGCATCGCAGGACAAGGTGAAGGTTTCGCTCGTGCAGGGCTCCTACGAGGAGACCGCCGACAACTACTACCAGGCCTCCGCCGACGACCGTCCCGACATCGTGCAGCTCCCCGAGTACCAGGTGCAGGCCATGGTCGACACGGCCAGCGCCATCCCCGTGGGCAAGTGCGTCGACGCCAGCGGCTTCGACACCTCGGCCTTCCTCCCCACCGCGCTGCAGGCGTACAGCACGTCGGGCGTGCAGTGGGCGATGCCGTTCAACATCTCCAACCCGGTGCTCTTCTACAACAAGCGGGTCTTCGAGGCAGCCGGCCTCGATCCGAACACGCCGCCGGCGTCGCTCGAGGATCTGCGCTCGATGAGCCAGACCATCGTCGACTCCGGTGCCGCCAAGTACGGCCTGTCGCTCGAGAGCGGCTTCGACTCCGGTGGCGGCTGGTACGTCGAGCAGTGGTTCGCGAAGGCGCAGAAGTTCTACGTCGACGGCGACAACGGCCGCACCAACCGCGCGACGAAGGTGCTCTACAACAACCAGACCGGCGTCGACCTGCTCACCTTCCTGCAGGACATGCTGAACGACGGCCTCGCGGTCGACGTGGGCGACAACAGCCAGACCGGTTACGACAACCTGCTGAAGATGGCCGATCAGGCCGAGCCCTCGGCGATGACCATCAACACGTCGGCGTCGCTCGGTCCGGTGCTCGCCGTGCTCGGCAGCGGCCAGTTCCCCAACATCAACGCCGACGACGTCGGCGTCGGCCCGATGCCCGGTCCCGACGGCGCCCCTGGTGCGCTCATCGGTGGTGCGGCACTGTGGATGGTCGACTCGGGCGACGACGTGCGCACCGCGGCAACGTGGGACTTCCTCACCTACCTCGTGGGTGCACAGGTGCAGAGCGAGTGGGCGGTCGCGACGGGCTACGTGCCCAACCGCACCGATGCGCTCGACCTCGAGCCGTACAAGGGCACCGTCGCCGCCGACCCGCGCTTCGCCGTGGCGTACCAGCAGTTGCTCGACACTCCCGACGGCCCCACCTCGGCCGGCCCGGTGGTGGGCCCGCTGCGCCAGATCCGTTCGGTGCTCGCCACCGCGGTGGCGGCGGTGTTCAACGGTGAGGACGTGCAGTCCGCGCTCGACGCGGCCGCCGAGCAGGCCAACGGCCTCATCGCCGACTACAACGCCCGCAACTGACCCTCCCCGGGGTCGATGGGCTTCTGGGCGTGTTTCGTCCCAGAAGTGCTTCTGGTTGACCTCCGTCCCGGAAACCGGGACGGAGGTCAACCAGTTGCGCCGGCAACCAGCTCCGGGGCCCACTCGCGGAGCACGTTCCACAACTGCTCGGCCACCACAGCGGGCTGGGTGGTGAGCCGACGCCAGGTGATGTGCACCATCACGTAGCCGGCCGCGGCGAGGTCGACGTTGCGGATGCGGTCGAACTCGAACTGGTCGCGATCGAGGCCGTGCGTCTTCCAGCCGTCGCATTCGATGACGATGCGCGTGCCTGCGATGAGAAAGTCGACCTCGTACCCCTGTGCCCTGGCGTGGAACACCATGCGCGGCAGCCGGTACTCGCGAGCGAGGGCGGCCATGCGGTCCTCGAGCTCCGAGTCGGGCGGAAGCTCCTCGTCGGCCCACCTCTTGAGCGCGCTGCGAAGTGCCGTCACGCCGTGGCGACCCTTCTTCGAGTGGCGGATCAAGGTGCTGCGAATGGCGGCGGGTGAGGCCACCTTCGCCGACATCACCGCGATCAGCACGTCGTACACGCTCGCCTCGTCGACCGCGCCGAGATCGAGCAGCATCCGCATCGGGTTCGTCGTCGGGACGCCTCTGCGCGCGATCGGCCGCAGGTCGGCCCGATCGCGTGGTCGATGGACGATCACTCCGACGGGTTCGGTACCTCGTGTCCGTTGCGGTGCGATGACGTCGAGAGGATCGTCGTCAGGTCGTTCGGCGCCCCACAGTCGCGCAGAGGTTCGGTGCGACGTCATTGCGTCGGGCCCGACCGCCCACGCGGCCGCGAGCGATCGTTGTTCGAACGTGTCGGGCGAACCCCAGAGTCGGGCGACGCCTGGGTGGAGTTGCTCGAGGCGCTGCGAGTCGAGTGCCCGATACCAACTGCTGCGACTCACGCCGAGCCGTTGCGCGTCGGGGAGGGTGATGAGGCCGTGATGGCGAGTGGCGAACGCATCGAGCTGGTGGAGTCTCACGCCCACACTGGGCACGGCGTCGCGGGCGCTTCGGCAAAATTCGCCGAACTGGTGGCTGTGCGTCCCGGTTTCCGGGACGCACAGCCACCAGAAGGTGTTCTGGGACGGGGCACGCCCAGAAGCCGGGTGCGGGTAGCGTGGCGCGCATGGCTTACCCCTTCCCGGCCCTCGACGGCTCCGCACCGAAGACCCAGCAGTTCAACGACACGCCCGAGTTCGGCATCGACACGTCGAAGCGGTACACGGCCACCATGGACACCAGCATGGGCACGATGGTCATCGCACTCGACGCCATCAACGCGCCCGTCACGGTCAACAACTTCGTGTTCCTCGCCGGGTACAAGTACTACGAAGGGGTCATCTTCCACCGCATCATCCAGGGCTTCGTCTGCCAGGGTGGCGACCCCACCGGCACGGGCCGCGGCGGCCCCGGCTACCGCTTCCAGGACGAGCCGGTGAAGCAGCGCTACCAGATCGGTTCGCTCGCGATGGCCAACGCCGGCCCCGACACCAACGGCAGCCAGTTCTTCCTCATCAGCGGTCCCAGCGGCGTCGGCCTGCCGCCGCAGTACAACCACTTCGGTCAGGTCGTGAAGGGCCTCGAAGTGGTCGACGCGATGGAGAAGGTGCCCACCGGCCACGGTGACCGTCCGAAGACCGACGTGGTCATCAACTCGGTCACCATCACCGTCGCCGACTGACCCGGCCGCACGGTGGCGGTCGAGCGACTCTCGCTCGCACAGGCGAGGCGCATCGCGCTCGCCGCACAGGGCTTCAACGACCCGCGCCCGACCGGCCGGGTCGATCGTCGCCATCTCCGACGCGTGCTCGATCGGATGGGCCTCATCCAGATCGACTCGGTGAACGTGCTCGTGCGCAGCCAGGAGCTGCCGCTGTTCGCGCGCCTCGGCCCGCACCCGCGGTCGCTCATCCACGACGCCACGCTCGCCGGCGACCTGTTCGAGTACTGGGTGCACGAGGCCAGCCACGTGCCCACTCGTCATCACCACCTGCACCGCTGGCAGATGGAGCGCGACCACAAGTGGTCGAAGTACTGGGATCTCGCCAAGCGACGTCCCGGCTACATCGACGAGGTACGCCGTCGCATCGAGCTCGACGGTCCGGTCGCGGCCGGCGACCTGAGCGAACGTGTCGGCAAGAAGGGCACCTGGTGGGACTGGGACGACGCGAAGGTGGCGCTCGAGCACCTGTTCTGGAAGGGCGAGGTGACGGCAGTCCGCCGGCCGAGCGACTTCGCGCGCATCTACGACCTCACCGAGCGGGTGCTGCCGGCCGACGTGTTGGCGACGCCGCCCATGCCCGAACGCGAGGCGCGCAAGGAGTTGCTGCTGCTCGCCGCACGGCACCACGGCGTCGGCACGATGACCGACCTCACCGACTACCACCGCCAGAAGAACGAGCCGTGCAAGCCGCTGCTCGCGGAGCTCGTCGAGGAAGGTCGCCTGCTGCCCGTGCAGGTCGACGGCTGGGCGAAGCCCGCGTACCTGCACGCCGACGCGACGCTGCCGCGGAAGGTGCAGGCGTGCGCGCTGCTCAGCCCGTTCGACCCGGTGTGCTGGCACCGCGATCGCAACGAGCGGTTGTTCGGTTTCCACTACCGCATCGAGATCTACACGCCGGCACCCAAGCGGGTCTACGGGTACTACGTGCTGCCGGTGCTGTGGGGTGACTCGCTGGTCGGCCGGCTCGACATGAAGGCCGATCGGCAGGAGGGCGTGCTGCGCGTCAAGGGTGCGTTCGCCGAACCCGGTGTGCCGACCGACGAGGTGGCACACGACCTCGCGGTCGAACTCGAGACGATGGCCGAGTGGTTGGGTCTGCACACCGTCGACGTGGCGCCGAGAGGCGACCTCGCACCGGCGTTGCGCCGGTGCCTCGGGCACCGCTGACCGGTCGGTAAGGTCGCGCTGATGCCCGACAGCGACATGTCCACGCGCACCCGCATGCCCCGCTGGGTGTGGAAGGCCGTGCTGATCTTCTGGGTCGGCTGGCTGGTGGCCGTGCGCGTTGACACCGTGGTCGAGCGCCTCTACGGCCTGCTGACGCTGCTGCTGGTGTCGATGTTCCTCGCGCTCGCCATCGAGCCCGGCGTGAACCGGCTCGCCAAGCGCGGCTGGCGGCGCGGCACGGCGACCGCGGTGTTCGTGCTCGGCGTCATCGTCGGCTTCGTCATCTTCATCGTCGCGATCGCGGCGCTCGTCGGTCAGCAGATCGCCGACCTGCTGCAGAACTCCGAGGACTACGTCACGCGGTTCGTCGACTTCGCCAACGACACGTTCGGGTTCAACATCGATGCGTCGAACGTGATCGCCGAGATCCAGGATCCGAGCGGTGCCGTGCAGCGGTTCATCCGCGGGCAGAGCGGTCGGGTGATCGACATCTCCGTCGCCGCGCTGGGCATCATGATCCAGGCCCTCTCGGTGGCGCTGTTCACCTTCTACCTCGTGGCCGACGGGCCGAAGCTGCGGCGTGCGCTGTGCAGCCGCCTCACCCCCGAGCGCCAGCAGCAGGTGCTGCAGACGTGGGACATCGCGATCGAGAAGACCGGCGGCTACCTCTACTCGCGTGCGCTGCTCGCCGGGCTCTCTGCGTTCTCGCACTGGGTGGTGCTGCAGGCGCTGGGCACGAAGGCGCCGGTCGCGTTGGCACTGTGGGTGGGTGTGGTGAGCCAGTTCCTGCCGGTCGTGGGCACGTATCTGGCAGGTGCGCTGCCCGTGCTCATCGCACTCATCGACTCGCCCGGCAAGGGCATCTCGGTGCTCATCTTCGTGGTCGTCTACCAACAGATCGAGAACTACCTCTTCGTGCCACGCATCACGGCACGCACGATGGAGATCCATCCGGCGGTCGCGTTCGGCGCAGCGCTGGGTGGTGCCGCGCTGCTCGGACCGGTGGGCGCGGTGCTGGCCATCCCCGGTGCTGCCATGGCACAGGCGCTGCTGTCCGACGTCGGTGAACGCCACGAGGTCATCGAGAGCGACCTCGTGCAGATCGCCCCGCGGCGACGACGCCGCGACCGCAAGTCCGACCCTCCATCCTCATCGAACGGCAGCAATGGCAACCCCTGACGCATTCGCCCCCGTGGCGGTCACCACCCGCAGCGACTTCCTCGAGTCGGTGCACTTCGGCGCCGTGGTCGCGCTCGGCCCGACCGGCGAGGTCGAGCTCGCCGTCGGCGACCCCGACGTGCTCGTCTACCCGCGCTCCTCGATCAAGCCGATGCAGGCCGTGGCCATGGTGCGTGCCGGTCTGCAGCTGCCGGCCGACGAGCTCGCGCTCGTGTGCGCCAGCCACGACGGCACGCCGATGCATCTCGACGCAGCGCGCCGCATCCTCGAGCGCGCCGGCCTCACGCCCGACGACCTCGGCAACACTGCGTCGATGCCGCTCGACGAGGCGTCGGCGTGGGCGATCATCGCAGCGGGCGGCGGACGGACGCCGTTGCAGATGAACTGCAGCGGGAAGCACAGCGGCATGCTCGCCACCTGCGTGCACAACGGCTGGGCGCACGACGCGTCGTACCTCGACGTCGACCATCCGCTGCAGCAGCGCATCACCGCGGCGATGGACGACCTGTGCGAAGAGCCGCACGCGCACATCGGCGTCGACGGCTGTGGCGCACCCACCCACGCGATGTCGCTCACCGGGCTCGCCCGGGCGTTCCGCAACATCGCCACCGGTGCGGCCGGGCCGGCCGGCGACGCGGTGTACGTGGCGATGACGCAGCACCCCGAGATGGTGGGCGGCGCGAAGCGCGACGTCACCTGGTTCATGCGCGAGGTGCCGGGCCTGATGGCGAAGGACGGTGCCGACGGTGTGTTCGCCGCCGCACTGCCCGACGGTCGAGCCGTGGCGCTGAAGATCGCCGACGGTGGCGACCGTGCTCGCCCCGGCGTGATGTCGGCGGCGCTCGCCGCGCTCGGTGTGGCAGCGCCCGCCTGGGAGGAGAAGGTCCTCGGTCACGGCAAGCAGGTCGGCTCGGTGAAGGTGGTCGGGCTGTGAGCGCCATCCCGTTCGTCACGCTCGACGACCCCCGCTACGGCGAGGCCGTGCAGGTGGCGCCGCACGTGCAGCGCGTCATCGCGAAGAACCCGTCGAAGTTCACCTACCTCGGCACCGGCACCTACCTCGTCGGCGACCACGACGTCGCGGTCATCGATCCGGGCCCGTCGATCCCGGCGCACCAGGAGGCACTGGCCGCCGCGCTCGACGGTCGCAACGTCACCGCCATCCTCGTCACGCACTGCCACTCCGACCACTCACCGCTCGCCGCCTGGTTGCGCGAGACCACCGGCGCACCCACCGTGGCGTTCGGGCCGCACGTGTTGAACCCGAACTGGGTGGAGGACGACACGCCCGACGAGCCCGACGAGGAGGAGCTCGCCGCGGCGAAGGCCGCCGAGGAAGCGGGCGAGGCGAAGGTGGAGGAGTCGCTCGATCTCGACTTCACGCCCGACATCCGCGTCGTCACCGGTGATGTGGCCGCCCGCGGCGACGGCTGGACGCTCGAGGCGATCCACACACCGGGGCACACCAGCAACCACACGTGCTTCTGGCTGCCCGAGCAGCGGGCGCTGTTCACCGGCGACCACATCATGGGCTGGAGCACCACCGTCATCACGCCACCCGATGGCGACATGCGCGACTACTTCGCGTCGCTCGAACGGGTGCGTGCGCTGCGGCCCGCGTCGCTATGGCCCACGCACGGCTCGCCGGTCACCGACGTGCCACCGTTCATCGATGCGTTCGTGGCGCACCGGCTCGACCGCGAGGCGCAGGTGCTGGCCGCGGTGCGCGACGGCGTGGCGCTCATCCCCGACATGGTGAAGCGCCTCTACGTCGGCGTGAACGAGAAGCTGTACAAAGCGGCGGGCCGCAGCGTGCTGGCGCACCTCATCAAGCTCGTCGCCGACGGTGCCGTCACGTTCGAGGGCGACCAGCCCGGCGTCACCACCCCGTACCGCCCCACCTGACGGAGGAGACCTCGTGACCGCGACGGCCAACAGGCTCATCGGCGCAGCCGCGACCGCCGGGTTGGCGCCGCTCGGGCTCCGCCGCAAGGGTCGTTCGAGGATCTGGGTCGACGACCACGCGTGGTGGCTCGTCAACGTCGAGTTCCAACCCTCGGCGCGAGGCGAGGGCTGCTCGCTGAACGTCGGGACACAACACCTCTGGGCACGTAGCGGCCACCTGTGCCTCGACGACGTCGAGCGTCCGCTGGGCGGCTCCCACTTCGTGGCCTTCACCGGCGACGACGCCGCGTTCACCGCGGCGATGCACGGCGTCGTCGCGGCCGCCGCTGCGGCGGTGGAACGGTTCCGCCAACGGCACGGCGAGGGAACGGACGCCCTGTCCCGGCTCGTCGCCGGCGAGAACGACCTCGACGCCGGCATCGCCGCAGCGCTACTGGGCGACACCCCGTCGGCCGACCGTCGTCTGCAGGGTGCGATCCATCCTGCGTTCCGTGCACTCGCCGACGACTATGCGTCGCTCGACGTCGACGCGGCTCGGGCGTTGGCGACGTCGATCGTCACCGACGAGCGCCGCGCGCTCGGTCTGCCAGCACTCTCTGCTGCGCTGCCGTGGCCGATCGATGCGGCCTCCGTGGTCGGGGAGCGATGACCACGTCGACGACCTTCATGTTCGAGCTGCGCTCGTCGGATCCGAGTGAACGGTCGGTGGCCGACGCGCTCGCCCTCGCGATCTTCGATGCGCCGCCTCCGTGGGTGGGGTCGGACTGGACGACGAAGTTCGAGGTGACCTACGTGCCCTCTCCGCGGCACAAGGCCCGGGGTTCGACGACGACCAACCCCAAGCGCACACGCGTGCTGGGCGAGATGGCCAAACCCCGCCCCGGTGACGTGATCGCGACCGGGTTCAGCTTCTCGCCACCCGACGGCGGTGACCGTACGACGAGTCAGCACTCGTTGTGGAGCAAGTGGTTCCTCAGCGATCTCACCGCGCTCGACATCGGCGCCGACGGGTACACCAACCCGGCCATGGGACCCTGGGCACTCGAACACGCAGCAACGGTGCTGTCGCTGGCGCCTGAGTGCCGGCCATCGGCGTCATGGTTCGGTCGCTACTCCCGCCACCCGTACCTGCACGATCGGATCGTGCCCGACACGGTGCCGGGCTATGGCTGGCTGGTCACGATGCCGTCTCGGCTCCTCCACCGACTGGGCTCGATCGACTCGAGTCCGGCCGCGCTGTCGCGCGTCGTGCCGACGCCGAACGGTGACGAGGCCGCCGCCTTCGTCCTGACCGCCGCGCCGTCGGAGGTCACCGACGAACTGCTGCGCGAGTGGCGCCAGTATCTGCGGCCCGTGCTCAACGACAATCGACTCGCGGAGCGAACCGCAGCCTTTCAACGGTCGGCCGAGCTCTTCGGGGTGCACCACGAGCGGCCACCGATGATCCTCGCCGACGACTGGCCGGTCGCCCTGACCTAGATGTACTGATCGAGGATGGTGCTCTCGGTGAGCCGGTCGAGCGTGTCCTTCACGGCCGACGCGGTCTTCGACGAGATGCCCGGCACCGCGGCGAGGTCGTCGGCGCTGGCGCGCATCAGCTTCGCCAGCTCGCCGAAGTGCTCGGTGATGGCGAGCGCCTCGTGGTCGTGCAGGCGCGGCACCCGGGCCAGCAGGCGCAGCCCCTTCGGGGTGGCCGGTGCGTCGCCGTCGACCCCCGTGCCGGGCTCGCCCGAGATGTCGGGGTAGTCGGCGATGACGAGGTCGAGCTCGTCATCGAGCGACGTGAACACCTCGTCGAGCTGCAGGCGCAGCAGCCGGGCGTCGACACCGAGCTCGACGATCATGGTCTCGATCTCGGCGGCGATCTGGCGCACCATCTCGCCGCGCTGGATGACCGCGGCCACGTCGTGCACCGTGACCACGTCTTCGATCTCGAGCGCGGTGAGCGCGCTGGTCGCGTCGTCGAGCTTGTCCTTGTACCGCTCGAGCGTCTGCAGCGCCTGGTTGGCCCGGTCGAGCAGCCGGCCGATGTCCTGCAGTTGGCGCTTCATGCCACCCGCGTACACGTTGATGACGCTCATCTCTTCACTGACGCTGATGACCGGCACACCGAGCGACACGGCGACTCGCTCGGCGGTGCGGTGACGGGTGCCCGTCTCCGACGTCGGCACCGTGGGGTCGGGCACGAGGTGCACGTTCGCCCGGGCGATGCGCGACGCGTCGCTGCTGAGGATGATGGCGCCGTCCATCTTCGCCAGTTCGCTCAGCCGTTGCGGCGTGAACTCGGCGTCGAGCAGGAAGCCTCCGGAACAGATGGCGAGCACGTTGGCGTCGTCGCCCACCACCACGAGCGCACCCATCTTCGCCCGCACGATGCGATCGATGCCGTCACGCAACGGCGTCCCCGGCGCGACGATCGCGAGGGCGTCGTGCAGCACGTCGTTGGGAGTGGGCTGGGCCGGCATGGTGCGAGCAGTCTACGAGGTGGTGCCTCCGGTGGGGAGGGGTCACCCGGCGGCAGCAGCGGCACGCGATGACAATCCAGCGGCCATGAGTGCCTCGGTGAGCGTGCCGACGCGCACCAACTGCATGCCCGACGCATCGGCGGGGGAGTTGGCGGGCACGATGGCCCGCTGGAAGCCCATGCGGGCGGCCTCGGCGAGCCGGCGAGGGGCGTGGGCCACCTGGCGCAGCTCGCCCGCGAGCCCCACCTCACCGAACACGACGAGGTCGGGCGGGAGCGGCTGGTGCAGCAGCGCGCTGACCAGCGCGAGGCACAGCGGCAGGTCGGCACCCGGCTCGGTGAGCCGCACACCGCCGACGGCGGAGGTGAACACCTCGTGCTGGCTCATCGGCAGGCGAGCCCGCCGTTCGAGCACGGCCAGCAGCAACGCGAGACGACCGGGGTCGGTGCCCTGCGCGCTGCGCCGCGGTGGTACGCCGTTGGGCATCTTGTTGGTGAGTGCCTGCACCTCCACCAGCAGCGGTCGCTGCCCCTCGAGCGTGGGCGTGACGGCCGAGCCGGCCACGCCGGTGCGACGATCGGTGAGGAACAGCCGGCTCGCGTCGGGCACGCCGCGCAGACCGTCGCCGGTCATCTCGAACACGCCGAGCTCGTTGGTGGGGCCGAAGCGGTGCTTCACCGCGCGCAGCAACCGGAGCGCGTGGTGCCGGTCGCCCTCGAAGCTGAGCACCGTGTCGACCACGTGCTCGAGCACGCGCGGCCCGGCGAGCCCGCCCTCCTTGGTGACGTGACCGACGAGCACCACCGGAATGCCCCGCCGCTTCGCCTCGCCGACCAGCCGGTGTGCGCACTCGCGCACCTGCACGACGCTGCCGGGCGCGGACGACACCTCCTGATGCGCGATGGTCTGGATGCTGTCGACCACCACGAGCTGCGGCTGCACCTGATCGATGGCGGCGATGATGTGGGGGAGCGACGTCTCGGGCAGCAGCCACAGGTGCGGCCGTACCGCCTGCAACCGCTCGGCCCGCAGGCGCACCTGCTGGGCGCTCTCCTCGGCGCTGACGTAGAGCGTGCGTGTGGGCCACGTGGCCAGCAGCTGCAACAGGATGGTGCTCTTGCCGATGCCGGGCTCGCCGCCGAGCAGCGTGACCGAGCCCGGCACCAACCCGCCGCCGAGCACGCGATCGAGCTCGAGCAGGCCGGTGCTGTGCGGTTGGGCGAACTGCGCATCGACCTCGCCGATGGGCACCGCCGGTGCACCTGCGCCGCGGGTGGTGAGCGCCGCATCGTTGGCGTGCACGTCTTCCTCGAGCGAGTTCCACGCCTCGCACGAGCCGCACCGGCCGGCCCACTTCGGGGTGGCGGCGCCGCACTGGGTGCAGCGGTACACGAGGCGCATCTTGGTCATGCGACGCACCGTACGGAAGGGGTGTGACAGGGTTCCCGGGTGTCAGCGCGCGGCGCGGCGGCGGGCGCGATCGCGGCGTGCCTTGGCCACCATCGCGATGAACCCGATGGCGAACACGACCCATGCGATGAGCGCCACGAGCGCCACGGTGGCCACGGTGCCCCACACGCCACCGCCGCCGCCCTGGGCGAGCACCGACGTGGTGGCCAGGTCGGCGGTGGTGCCGTCGAGCGGTACGGTCCACACGTGGAGGTCGTCGTCGACCTCGGGCGCGGTGCCGTCGACCGTGACCGGCGCAGCGGTGGTGGCGGCGGAGCCGTTCGGGTCGACCACGGGCTCACCCGGCAGGTCGGCCGTGAACGTGAAGGTCAGCACGTCGGCGGGTCGCAGATTCGCTGCGGCGAGGTCGTCGGCGTAGGGGCTGCCACCGATGGCGGCCAGCACGTCGGGGTCGGCGAACGCGTCGAGCCCGTTGGACACGCGGATGCTGCCCGACAGCGTGGTGGTGATGTCGTCGTCGGTGACCGTGCGGCCGATCACCACGTCGTGCAACGGGCCGTCGGGACCGTTCAACGACTGCAGCAGCGCCGTGGCCTCCTGCACGGTGGCGAACGGATGCGACACCGTCACCTGCAGCCCGCCGTCGTCGAGCACCGTCGGCCCCTCGACGGTCCAGCCGGCTGCCTCCACGTCGTCGAAGCGGAGGTCGTCGGCCAGGCCCGGCGCCTTCGCCACCAGTTCGGCGTCGGCGGTGGCGGTGAGCGTGATGGTGCCGGAGCCGTCGGGTTGCACCACGACGTCGACCGTCGTGTCGACCTTGCACGCCGCCAATGCGAGCGCGGCGACGAGAGCAAGCAGGACGCGACGCACGGAGATCATTCTGTCAGCGCTCGCGCGCCCAGTTCAGCGCAGCCGCGTCACTCGGTGGGCGCGACCGGCGGTTCGCCCTCGGCACCCGTGGCCGCGAGCTCGACCGCCGACGGCGGCTGGAAGCCCTCGACGCCACGGAAGTTGAGGCGCTGCTCGCCGGGGCGATCGGGATCGTCCTCGGTGTCGACCACGATGATCTGGCCGGCGTGGAACTCCTTGTACAGCAGCTTCTCGCTGAGCACGTCCTCGATCATGCGCTGGATGGCACGACGCAGCGGGCGGGCGCCGAGCTGCGGGTCGTAGCCCTTCACCGCGAGGAGCTCCTTGGCGCTCTGGGTGAGCTCGATGCCGAGACCCTGGCTCTCGAGCTGACCGATGAGGCGCTTGGTCATCAGGTCGACCATCTGCATCACGGCCTCACGAGAGTGCTCGTGGAACACGATGGTCTCGTCGATGCGGTTCAGGAACTCCGGACGGAAGTGGCCCTTCAGCGCGTCGTTGACCTTGTCCTTCATGCGCTCGTAGCTCATGGCCTCGTCGGCCTTGGTGAAGCCCATGTTGGCCTTGCGCAGGTCCTGGGTGCCGAGGTTCGAGGTCATGATGATCACCGTGTTGCGGAAGTCGACGCTGCGGCCCTGGCTGTCGGTGAGACGGCCTTCCTCGAGGATCTGGAGGAGCGTGTTGAACACGTCGGGGTGGGCCTTCTCGATCTCGTCGAACAGCACCACGCTGAACGGCTTGCGCCGCACGGCCTCGGTGAGCTGGCCACCCTCTTCGTACCCGACGTAGCCGGGGGGCGAACCGACGAGGCGGCTCACCGTGTGCTTCTCCATGTACTCCGACATGTCGAGCGCGATGAGCGAGTTCTCGTCGCCGAACAGGAACTCGGCGAGGGTCTTCGCCAGCTCGGTCTTACCGGTACCGGTGGGGCCGAGGAAGATGAACGAGCCGCTCGGACGCTTCGGGTCCTTCAGGCCGGCGCGGGTGCGGCGGATGCTCTGGCTGACCGCCTTGATGGCGTTCTCCTGGCCGATGATGCGCTTGTGGAGCTCGGCCTCCATGTTGAGGAGCTTCGCGGTCTCTTCCTCGGTGAGCTTGTACACCGGGATGCCGGTCCAGATGCTGAGCACCTCGGCGATGGCCTCTTCGTCGACCTCGTCGAACAGGTCGACGCCGCTGGCCTTGACCTCGGCCTCCTTGGCTGCCTTCTCCTCGAGCAGGCTCTTCTCCTGGTCGCGCAGACGGCCGGCCTCTTCGAAGCGCTGCTCCTCGACGGCCTTCTTCTTGGCCTCCTGCACGTCGTTGAGCTTGACCTCGAGCTCCTTCAGGTCGGGCGGCGTGCCCATGCGCTTGATGCGCAGGCGGCTGCCGGCCTCGTCGATGAGGTCGATGGCCTTGTCGGGGAGGTGGCGGTCGCTGATGTAGCGGTCGGCCAGGTTGGCGGCGGCCACGATGGCCTGATCGGTGATGGTGACCCGGTGGTGCGCCTCGTACTTGTCGCGCACACCCTTCAGGATCTCGATGGTGTGGGCCAGCGTGGGCTCCTCCACCTTCACCGGCTGGAAGCGGCGCTCGAGTGCGGCGTCCTTCTCGAGGTGCTTGCGGTACTCGTCGAGCGTGGTCGCCCCGATGGTCTGGAGCTCGCCACGAGCCAGCATCGGCTTGAGGATGCTCGCGGCGTCGATCGCGCCCTCCTTGCGGCGGCGCACGTCGGCGATCTTGTCGTCGAACTCGCGCAGGTCCGGCGGCGCGGTCATCCGGCGGATCCGGAGCCGGGAGCCGGCCTCGTCGATCAGGTCGATCGCCTTGTCGGGCAGGTGCCGATCGCTGATGTAGCGGTCGGCGAGGTTGGCCGCCGCCACGATGGCCTGATCGGTGATGGTGACCCGGTGGTGCGCCTCG